>JBBQZS010000009.1:0-119136 GCA_038207495.1 Chloroflexia bacterium | reverse complement strand
AGGATTGGCTTTTTGCGGCATCTCAGGCGACATTTGTTTGACCCGGTAGCTCATTCAGAGGTTGAGGCTTATTTGCTTTCGCTCCCTGATGATTCTTTGCCGCTTTTATTGTGACCTTTTTACTCAACGCATTACTGCTGGGTAGAATTAGGTTTACTTGATAATTTGATAAAGTTAACTGTAACTTTTCTCTAGAAACCCTGGGAGTTGGTATGAACATTTTAATAGTGGAAGACGACTTGATGTCGCGTAAGATGCTGTCTTTCCTTTTGCAGGGGGAAGGCTTCGAGGTTACGTTGACGGATAGTGTCAAGAGTGCCCGAGCTGCTCTTGATAAAGATGTACCCTGGTTAATTTTACTGGATGTAGGGCTGCCTGATGGTGACGGTTTCAGTTTTTGTCGCCAGCTTGCCGAAGAAGAGCCAAACATTCCAATTATTCTTTTAACCGCCCGTTCCAGCCATGAAGATAAGATTGCCGGGTTCAAACTCGGGGCTGATGATTATATAATTAAACCTTATGATCATAGCGAACTAATCGAGCGAATAAAGGCGGTGCTACGCCGCACCAGTCGGATGCAGCCCCACCTGGTACAAGACCAGATTCGAGTGGGCGACCTTGAACTCTTTATGAGCGAGCTAAAGATTAAAGTCGCTGGACGTAAGACGATTGACCTCACCCCCACCGAGATGAAAATCCTCAGTTGTTTGATGTCAAACGTTGGCAAAGTGCTAAAACGCAGCATCATCGCCGAGGCCGCGCTAGGTTATGATTACGAGTGTGCCAGCAATGTGGTGGATGTGTACATTCGCCGCCTTCGTAAAAAACTGGAAATTAATCCTACCCAGCCTAAATACATCGAAACAATCGTCGGAGTGGGCTACCGCATGTCGCGGCCACAGACGAATGTAATGACAGGAGTCAAAGCCGCCGTCGCCGAACGAGTGGGTTAAGCCTGAAGAATGAAGTATAATGGCAGAAGAATTTTGAGTTATGAGTTTTGAGTTGAATCGTTTTTAACTCAACACTCAGCACTCAGCACTTCTTTACTCTTATATCTTCATTCTTTTTTTATTGCCTTTTATTTGAGGGAGTCGAGGAACTGAAATGTTAATCGCCAGAGCACCAGTTAGAGTAAGTTTTGCCGGGGGTGGCACCGATATGCCCTCCTACTACGAACAGTATGGCGGACTGGTCGTCAGTACCAGTATTGACAAGTATTTTTATATTCTAATTAACGACCTGGGAGTTGGGGATAGCCAGATTATTTCGGCTGATTTCCAATCCATTTTCTCGGTAGGGGCTGAAGAACATAATAGTGACCTGGTTTGGGAAGGCGATTTATCCTTACCCAAAGCGGTTTTGGCCCACTTCAAGCCGCGCCAGGGTGAGAATATTTTCATCTCGTGTGAAGTGCCACCCGGTACCGGGCTTGGTAGCAGCAGTGCCGCCGCCGTAGGGCTAATTACCGGCCTGGCGCGGCAACGCAATATCGAGTTGTCAAAGTTACAGATTGGCGAGTTGGCCTGCCAGATTGAAATCGAGAAGCTTAAAATGCCCATCGGCAAACAAGACCAATATGCCTCGGCCCTGGGCGGCTTGAATCTGCTGGAATTTAGCAGCGAAGGGGTGAAAGCTACCCCCATCAACATTAGTCCTGCGGCTAAAAAGGATTTGAATAGTCGCCTGATGCTCTTTTTCACCGGGGTATCACGCAAGTCCACCACAATTTTACAGGAACAAAAAGCCTCAATCAACCGGGATGACCGGGCCGTAGTCGAAAACCTCCATTTCCTGAAGGAACTGGCCCTCGAAACCAAACGTTACCTGGAAGAAGATAATATAACCGAGTTTGGGCGGTTGCTGGACGAGGGCTGGCAGCGTAAAAAACGCCTTTCGCCTAATATTGCCAATAGCTCCATTAACGAGGTCTACGAGGCCGCCAGGGCTGCTGGAGCCGATGGGGGCAAGATTACAGGGGCCGGTGGGGGTGGCTTTCTTTTGCTTAGTTGCCCGCCCGAAAATCAGGCGGCGGTAGTCAAAACCATGCAAACACACGGCCTGAAAAAGATGAATTTCCACTTCGAGGAGCGGGGCGCGCATATCCTGTTGGACGAGCGGGTGGGGGATAGGGGATAGGGGCAAAAGTGCCGAGGCTGAGTTTTAACCCCTTTAGGCTGAATAAATGATTGAAGGACAGACATAAATAATTGAACCTTCATCCTTCATCCCTCCCCCAACCCCTATAAAAAGATAGAGGGACGGGTTGCAGGCCCGCCCCTGGTTTAACCCCTGTTAAGGGGTGCCGTTGGGAATTGGTGGATATTAGTTCTTATGCCTCTTTGCTGTCACCTGCCTTACTGGCACTAAATCTCTGCCAAAAGTAAAAAACAGCAGCCTGGTACTAACCGCGCTTTCTAAATTATTTCAATAAGGTGCGCTGGGTTAGAGACTCAGCCGTTTCAGGTCAGGACGTGGGGGTGATATTAGCAAAAACGGTTGGGCAGATTAATAATCTACACTGAGATTATTACACTTTCGATTAATTCTATTGTACAGTTTTAGCTGGATAGTACACAACAACGAAAAGGTACTATATAGCTTATAGGATGGTACTAGGTAACAATAAGATAAAGGTACTACTCTTACTGAACCACAGCTCTAACTTAGGTTGATATTACCCCTTTAAGATATTAGGCAATTTTCGTGCCAGGGGATTCTTGCCAGTATTTTATTTATTCGATATTACTTTCCCTTATAACTGAAAATGATATATTATTCTTATAGTATTGAGGGTATTTTGGGCATTGTTTGAAAGGGGGATGGGATTCTTGAGTGAAAAACTGGTACTAAAGGAAAACCTGGTCTTTCTGGTAACCCGCAGCGATGGAGATGTCTGGCAAACCGACCAGGAAGGGCTTGGCATGTATTATAAAGATACGCGCTACCTGAGCATCCTGGAAATGAAAGTTAGCGGGCAACCCCCCGCCTTGCTCACTTCTTCGGGTGAGTTTAACTTTATGGCGAATATCCAATCATCAAATCCCCTGATGCGTATTCCGGGCGAGAAACCAGAAGACCAAGTGACCTTGCTACCCCGCAGCATCAGTATCCGCCGCAACCGCTTTATTGAGGACGGGCTGCACGAACGGGTAGGATTTTATAACTACAACTCCTTCCCCGTCACTCTGGAACTTGAACTTAAGTTTGGGAGCGATTTCCGTGATATGTTTGATGTGCGCGGCTATAACCGCCAGAAACGGGGCGAGGTTTTGCCACCCGATTGGGATGGCAACCGTCTACGTTTCCGTTACGCCGGACTTGACGGCCTGGAACGATTTACCGACATTCATTTTGATTGTGTGCCGGACGAAGTAGTTCCAATCTTTGGCCTCAATACTTCCACCCGCGAGGTTTTGGCCCAACGCGCCAGCTTGCCCGACTCTACCTCCAGCGTTGCCGCCCCTACCGTAAATCCTGCCGTTGCTGAAACCCGCTTTGTGGTGCGCTTGCAGCCTTTTACTCCGCTGGCTATAACCTATCATGTTATTCCACAAGGGCTGGGCAACGGCAAGAACCCCTTGCCGGATACTTTTGATATGGGGGCGCGGCGGATGCGAGTGGCCTACGAAAGTTGGTTCAAAGAATCTACCTCCATTTCCACCGATAACGAGGTTTTTAACTCATTTATCCAACGTAGCATCTATGACTTGCGGATTTTGATGGAAGAATTACCCACCGGGCTATTCCCGGTAGCTGGCATACCCTGGTTTGCCGTACCCTTTGGGCGGGACTCGGCTATTACCGCTATGCAAACCCTGATTTTCGACCCCCAGATTGCGGTTGGTACTTTGCGCTTCCTGGCCCAATACCCCGGCAAAGAGGTAAATCATTGGAACGAGGAAGAGCCGGGGAAAATTCTGCACGAAATCCGGGCGGGCGAAATGACGGTGCTGAAAGAGATGCCCCACATCCCCTATTATGGGGCGGTGGATAGTACCCCCCTTTTCCTGATGCTTTTCGCCGAAACGATGCGCTGGTTGGATAGTGACCAGCTCTACAAAGAACTTTTGCCAGTGGTAAAGGGCGCGTTGGACTGGATTGATAAATACGGCGATGTGGATGGCGACAGCTTTATCGAATTTACCTGCCACAACGAGCGCGGCGTGAAGAATCATGGCTGGAAGGACAGTGCTACTTCGCTCCAATTCCCCGATGGTACTTATCCAAAACAGCCCGTCGCCTTGATTGAAGCCCAGGGCTATGTCTACGCCGCCAAAGTTGGCATAGCCGAGGTCGCCGAGCGGCAGGGCGAAAAGGAGTGGGCCGCTCAGTTGCGACGGGAAGCCGCCGAGCTTAAACGCAAATTTAACGAGGCGTTCTGGATGCCGGAAGTGCAATTCTTTGCCCAGGCGTTGGATAAAGATAAACGTCAGGTTCCTAGCATTACCTCTAACCCTGGTCACTGCCTGTGGTGCGGCATTATTGACGATGACAAAATAGAACCTGTTATTCGGCGGTTACTATCCGAGGATATGTGTAGCGGTTGGGGTTTGCGCACCCTCAACTCCGCCGCCCCCAGCTTTAACCCAATGAGCTATCATAACGGCAGCGTCTGGCCGCACGATAATTCGCTGGTGGCGCAGGGTATGAAGATGTCGCATTATAGCGAAGCCTCGGTCAATCTCATATCGCAAATATTTGGCGCGGCCCAGCGTTTCAAGTATTATCGTTTACCAGAACTATTCTGCGGTTTCCAGCAGGATAACCGCTACTACAGCAGTCCGGCGGAATATCCGGTAAGCTGTAGCCCGCAAGCCTGGACGGCGGGGGCGGCCTTGCTTTTCATCCAGACCCTGCTTGGGCTGGAAATTAAAGCCGGGGCGAAACGCATCACCTTGCGACCCTACTTTCCCGACTACCTTGTTTATATCGAGCTGAAAGATTTAAACGTGGGCAATCAGCACCTCAGTTTGCGGGTAACGCGCCACGAAAATCAATATCAGCTTGAGGTTTTAACGAATAACGCCGACCTGGAGGTTATTCTGTTCAGCAATCACAATCGAGTTTAACAAAAGCCGCTGCACCGCTTGACGGGCGGCAGGCACAATTCTTTTGAAAGGAAAATATAATGTCAAAGATGACACTGGAGCGGGAAGTCAAACGCACTATCCCGGAACTGAGGGGGCGAAAGGCAGCCGCCAACGCACCCCGCATCACGATGGTCACGGCCTATGACTATCCTACCGCCTTGCTGGCTGACCGGGCCGGGATGGATATGATTCTGGTGGGTGACTCACTGGGAATGGTGGTTCTCGGTTACGACAGCACCGTTTCGGTAACGATGGAGGAGATGTTACACCACTGTAAAGCCGTCCGGCGCGGGGCGAAAAACGCGGTACTGGTGGGTGACATGCCTTTTGGCTCGTTTAACGCCAGCCCCGAAGAAGCGGTTCGTAACGCCGTTCGCTTCCTGAAAGAGGCCGGGATGGATGCCGTTAAGCTGGAAGGTGGGGTAAATCAGGCCGAAACAGCGCGGGCGTTGGTACGGGCGGGTATCCCGGTGGTGGGCCATATTGGGCTGTTGCCCCAATTGGTCTCGGCGACAGGTGGCTTCAAGGTGCAAGGGCGCAACGAAGAAGGGGCGCGTCAATTGCTGGAAGATGCGCGAGCGTTGGAAGAAGCGGGCTGTTTCGCCATCGTGGTAGAGGCTATCCCTGACCGTCTGGCGACCCTGATAACCCAGGCTGTGCATATTCCGACTATTGGCATCGGCGCGGGCGCAGGCTGTGACGGGCAAGTTTTGGTGATGCACGACCTGATTGGGCTATTCGACCGCTTCACCCCCCGTTTCGTCAAAAAATACGCCAACGTCTACGACATCATTGAGGAAGCCCTTTTGCACTACAAAAACGAGGTCATCGAGGGCCAGTTCCCCGCCGCCGAACACAGTTTCACCATCAAGGACGAGGTTTTGGAACGAGTCTACGGGGGCTAGGAGTAGAAGGAGTAAGAATAAAGAATCTTGTAAGGGTAGACCAACATGTCTACCCTAAATTAAGAGGAATTGTTTCCCCTTCCCTGAATCACGGGTTAGGAGGTTAGGTTAAAACTCGTTACTTGTTACTTGTTAATTTTGAACAGGAGATTATTTTGAAAATTGGAATTATTGGTAGCGGCGTGGTGGGGCAAACACTCGGTACAGGTTTAGCGGTATTAGGCCACGAGGTTAAAATCGGCTCCCGCGAACCGAACAGCGAAAAATTACAAGAGTGGAAGACCACAACTGGCGACAGGGCTTCCACCGGGACTTTCGCCGAAGCTGCCACCTTTGGGGATATAGCAATTATTGCTACCCTCTGGGACGGCACTGAACAAGCTTTAGAACTAGCAGGGCCAGATAATTTAGCGGGCAAGGTTGTCATTGATGCCACTAACCCCCTGAAGTTTGGCGAAAAAGGGCCGGAACTGGCTATCGGTTTTAGTGAGTCTGCCGGGGAGCATGTTCAAAACTGGTTGCCCCAGGCAAAAGTGGTCAAAGCTTTCAATATTGTAACTGCCCCTTTGATGGTTAACCCTACATTGTTGGGCGAAACTCCTGACATGTTTATCTGTGGCAACGATGAAGGGGCAAAGCAGGAAGTAACCGAGTTGCTTGCTACTCTGGGTTGGCCCGTGATAGACCTGGGCACTATTGAGGAGTCGCGGTTAATTGAGCCAATCGGGATGGCCTGGGTAAAATATTATTTCAAGACCCAGAACTGGCAACACGCCTTCAAGCTCATCCGAAAATAGGTATAACTATGTAGGGGCAGACCTCCGTGTCTACCCTCCTAACGGCAATAAAATGTCCAACTCAACTCAAATCCAAATCTTACAAGCAGCCTTAAAGAAACTGAACGAAATCAAAGACGAGGCCGCCGCTAAAGCCATTCAGCAGATAAAAGGTGTGCCGGAAATAGATGATTAGGACGGAATCCGCTTAAGCCTTCCCATATAGACTGGCAACGGGTAGTTCAAGAGAAAGTGAGGGGATTTTAATTATTTCCTCAAGACCATAATAAGCCTGATAACCCCATTTATTATCCGTCAGTCGCGGGTGATGCTCCACGTAAATCCGCGCCTCATCAATCACGATGTAATGTTGCAGACTTTCCAGGCTCTCATATAACGCATAAATGGAACTCACTTCCAGTCTGTCAATCGGCGTGGCAATGACCAGCACCACCAAAAAGGGATTAGTTATGGCTGAGGAGTCGTCAGGGGCAAATTCGGGAGCGGCACATTGCACACTGGCATCGGCATCAGTATAAAAGCCTCTTTCCTTGACGAAAATCTTCACCTCTGGCCCGTTTACCTGACAACCAGCTAAACCTTCCCTGAGAATAGAAACTGTATTTGCGATAATTCTCTCAGATTCCCTCATATTTTCGGTCTATTCTTTGCTGAAATAAACCCTGGCGGGCTGCACCTGCACAAACTCCATTTCGGGGTAGCGCATCGCCGAGAGCCGCCCACCATAGACGCAGCCCTGGTCAAGATTCACCGTATTATTGCGGACTTCGGGGTCAGGGTTAGAAGTCGGAGTGTGACCATAAGCGATAAAAGGCTTGCCCCGATAGGTCGCGGCCCAATCCCGCCGTTTGGGGTAGCCCCTTTCGTTCAGCTCCCCGGTTTCTTCCCCGTAGAGGCAAAACTCAAAGATGCGTTTCGAGAGCCGCCCAATCATATCTTTTTCAAGTCCGGCGTGAACGGCAATCAACCTGCCCTCGTCCAGAACAAGATAGGCAGGTGAATTCCCCACCAGTCGTAAAACCGTCTCTCGAAACTCGGCATCATAGGCCGGGTTTAGCTCTTGCAGCCACTTACGGGGGCGTTGGTACTTCTTTCCATTCAAGTTCCGCATATAACCGAGGATATAGTGACAGTGGTTGCCGCGCACATACAGGGCTGTCCCGGCCTGTACCATCCTATCCACCAGCCGCACCACCCCTGGACTGTCCGGCCCGCGATTGAACAAATCCCCCAGGAAAACCACCCGCCGCCCCGCCGAATGCCGAAACACCCCCGCTGTCTCCCGATAGCCCAACTTGCCCAATAACTCCCGCAGCTCGCTGGAACAGCCGTGAATATCGCCAATCAGGTCGAACGGGCCATGTTCAGCGGGTCTTTCCAGCGAAAGGGGTGTAACCTCAACCTTCAGCCTGGGTAAATCAGTATGACGCAGGGTAATAATCTGGTCAAAGCCTTCATGGGGGGCAGCTTGTAGTGTTTCTACATATTTTTCGTACTGCATGCCGATAACTGCCGGGCCAACGGGTCGCGGCTCTTTGCGGGCGGCATCGTGCTCGATACAAAGCTTGCGGGGCGTATCAAAAATCAGTAGCAAGGTCTGGAAATCGTGCTTCTGGGCTATCTCCAGTAAATTCTTGCGGACGTAATCATTCAGGGCGGTGCTATCGGCAACGGTGGTGCGCCCGAATTTCATTCGTCGCTCAATAATAGTGTACATTAGCTCGAAAGCATCTTTGCTACTCTCCTGATTGCGTTGGTCGTCCGTAATCACCCCCCGCAAGACATCCGAAGAAACCACCCAGGTGGGCGGGAAATGTTCAGTGGCAAAACTGCTCTTGCCACTGCCACTGATGCCACACAGCACAATCAAAGTCGGGCGCGGAATAATCAGCCGGGTGCGGTCAGGCGTTAAATGAGCCCGTTCGTAATCTAAATCCTTCATCGGTTGTCAGTCGTCGCCTATGGGTTGTCAGTAAATTTGTAGGGGTAAATCTTGTGTTTACCCTTAAATGATAGACCTTATACTAAGTCCTGATAAGTAGTATTTAAATGTAGGGGCGGGTTTGTAACCCGCCCGGATGGGTCACAGACCCACCCCTACATATATTTATCGCATTGTAATCAGCCGTACTTAGTATTAGTGTCTACCCTCAAACAGTGCAAAGTATATCACAAGTGTAGAGACGCTCAAAAATGGGGAGTGGTTTCAACTGAGAGGCATAACCCTTACCCTACCCCTTTGAAAGGGAGAGGGATTAATTCCCCCATCCATAAAGTGGAAGGAGGTTAGGTTTGGGCTTTCTTCTGGCTTTGGCTACGCCCCGATTCTAACTGACGCATTTTGGGGAACTGCAAGCGGAGAGGCGGTATCAGGGGCGGCTTTGAGGGCGGGAAGGGCAAAGGGGCGTTTGGTTGCCAGACGGTTGGTATAGCCACCGGGAAGGGGCTCAAAGGCACTCAACAGAACCTGCCCACTTTCGCAACGGCGCACCACCGCTGCGCCAGCCGCCAGTTCACGAATAGCCTTCACCGCCCGACTCGATATGTCCAGCCGTTTTGCTACACTGCCCAGACCAGGGCCGGATTGGCGGAAGAAAAGGTGGGTAGTGGCATTCTCGAAAAGTCGCCGCCCACTTTCGTTGGTCAACAATTCTTCGCAAGTGCCAGTAATAGCCCAGAGGTTGCGACCCTGCTGGTTTAGCCAGTTAAGCACCTGAGCGGAGGCGGGGTCGTTCAGAAATTGTGATACCTCATCCACCACCAGAGTATGGTCAGACAGAAGCGGGGCTAAACGCGAAAATAAGCGGGTCAAAATAATCTGACGAGCTTTCTCCGGGATAGCCGCAATCTCCTCAGCGTCAAAGCCCAGCAACAACATATCCTGTGGGGCAAAAGCGAAATCTTCGGGGCGGTTAAAGAGCCAGGCCAAATCACCATCCAGAACCAGCCGGGAGAGTTGGTTGGCTAATTCCTCGTTGCCATCGTTGGTAGCCCGTAGCCAGAGCGACTCGTTAGAGATGGGCGTACCCTCGGTTTGGAGAACGACCACAGCCCCCAATAACAAAGCCTCAAGCCCATCGTTATTATTCAGGGTTAGCAAAGCACTCAGGAAAGCAGAGGTATTGTTAATCCAGGCTTCAATCTGGTCAATCATTTGGAGCTTTGCCGGGTCAGCCTCTAATAGATTTAACAGGTGGTAAGGGCGAATAAGCTGTGAAGAACTAATCCCCACCTGCCGGGCGACCTCCTGCCAGTTACCTTTAGGGTCGAAAATACAGAACTTGCCCCCGGTTAGATAGCGCATCGCCGTGATATATTTCACCAGGTTATGGGCAACTTCGGTAGAACGCAAGGAATTATCCCCGGTCAAAAAGAGGCTAGTACCCGGCCCGGTTTCCAGTTGAAAGGCTTCACCCGCCCGACTATAACCAACCACTGGGGCAACCGGGTTCGTAATCTCAAAACTCCCCGCCGTTGCCAGTTGCACGAGCCGCCCCGCCGAGTGTATCCCCGCCCGACCAACGCCCGCCGGAGGCTGTTCCCCTACCACGAACAAACGGGCCAGTTGCGGCAAGTTCAGGGGAGCGCAATCCTTCCAGGCCAATTCCAGACCAGATAAGCCCACAACCCGCCGGGGCGAAAGTTTAGCCGCCAGTAAAGCCAGCTCAAAATCGTCAGCCTCTTCCTCAAGCTCTTCGGACGAGCAGCGCAACGCCACCGCCACACTGACCTCGTAAAAAGGCTGTCCCTGGTCATCAAGGGTAGCTAACCGCCGCTCGATTTCGGTGAGTTGCTCCTCCAATTCGAAGGTGGTTTGAGTAACCCCGGCAACTTCGGCACTTTCGAGCATTTCCTCCAGAGCCGCTTGCCGCCGTTGCAGCACATACCGCATGGTATTATCGGGCTTACCAGGGGTCAGGTGCGCCACAATATCAAACTTGCTGCTGACTAAATCTTCGCTCTCCAAAAGGCGGCGCGTCCAACCCCCTTCGGCCTGGGGCGGTGGCGCAATCACCGTCCAGTAAGTACGCTGGTCGTTAGCCTCAAGGTGGCTGTCATAATAAATCGGCTCGTTCGGCAATCCATATTCGTTGACTAATTCCTGAAGCTGCCGGGCGGTAAGCGGCGCACTTTCGCAGGGCAAAGTGGCAAACAAAGTCGCAAGCCGTTCGCCCAAATCTTCCTCAGAAGTAGCACTAATTAATAAAAGAGCCTGCTGCTCGGCTAAACCGGCATCTTCCACCGGATAAATCAGGTTTTCGAGGTAATCTTGCAGGAATAAATAAGCCGTTTCGGGGTCGCTAATGCGCTGAGTAATCGCCTCTTGCAAGGCTTCATAATGTTTCTGTAAATTGCTGGGGCGTTTTTGCAGGATAAATTGAGCGGCACAATCCCCCGGCAGGGCTTCGGTAAGGGCATGCCAGAAATCCTGCTCGGTTTGCTCCTCCGCCAACCACAGGTTTAACTTTGGGCCAAACAGCCGCAACCCACCAGTCAAAACCGTAGTTTTAGCCGAATATTTCTTCCGCCCTTTTTGTTCAAACATGATAAAGTCGGTACAGGCTGGGGAAAGCTCAACAGCCCCAAAGCGTTCCTCCCCGGCACCATTTAGCACGGGATAGGAACGGAGATACTCCAGGTTTTGGGGCTTTTTCAATTGTGGTTTTGTAAATAGCAGCATATGCTTAAACTAATCTATTAACTGGCGGCTCGCCAACTTGCTACCAGTTCATTAACGTGTTTGATATAAGCGGCTGGATTATTCCGGTCTGCAGCAGGGGCATAAACTGGCACAATCGCCTCAACTGTAGATAATTTCCAGCCGTTGACATAGAGTTCTTTAATCAATTTGTACCAATCCTCAACCCCGGCATCCCAGGTAGGATATTTCCGAAACCCCTGATAATTTTCATAACCAGCCGTGTAGCGAATGTTACCGATAGATTTGGTAACAGTCGCAATCCCACGAGTTCCGGCGGTACTTTCGTGGATAAAGAACGCCAGGGCATAGGCCGGGTCAATCCCATATTGCAGACCTTTATCATACATGGCCTGACCAACCCCAACTGCGGGCGAATTGTAGCTCTTCAAAACCGCATCAATTTTGTTAGGGCTAATCGTGGGTTGACCTACTACTTTAGTAGACCCAGTGGCACCGCCAATTACTGGGGCATTCCCGCCCTGATTCATGGCTACCGACATATAGCGGCTTGATTGGGTTGCCCCTTTGCTGAGGGCTGGTAAGCCCGCCGTAATTACAAACCAGGCAACTGCCAGACCAAGCAAGATAAGAAGTAATTTAGGGTTGGCTACTTTAGGCCAATATTCAACAGCATAGTCCAACAAAGGTGGCATTTTAAACGTTGGGAGAGGTCGAGCTGGAACGGCGAATTGATAGGATATTTCGGCTTCTTTAGGCTGGGAAAATTGACCATTGGCGGTGAAATGTTGCCACTGTCGCCCTTGTTGATAGTTTCCTCTTTCAAACAAGTCTGAATTTTGTTCCCTTAAAAAAGAGTAGTGCCGAGCAAATTCTTGATTCGGCACCTCCTTCGTTCTTTGGCGATTATTGGGACGGGGGGCGGGAATTTCTTCCTCGTAATCTTCCTCCTCATCATCCCAATAATCATAAGCCCTCGCAGTTGCTGCACCTCCCACCTAGTTACCTCCTCTAAGCTTGAATTTAGCCAGTTCAGAGTCGGTAGCAGGTCGGAATCTACCATTGTCATTCAAGTAAGCCGATTGAGCACCATCAGCCGTAACAATCAAATCTACATGTCCATCAGCATTAACATCTTCCAGACGGATTTTGACCGGGATTAGTTCGGCGTTTTTGGCAAAAAGGCGCGGGCCCTTGATAACCACTGTCTTAGCGGAATCGCCGCCGGGGATTTCAATAATATTTACTTCACCATTGATATTTTGGGCGATAAAATTTGTGGCAAAGCCAGTTTGTTCGTTATGTCCTACCCAACCACTGGTTTGCATAGTGCGTGGTCGCCCATAGGTCATATCGTCCTGCCAGGTATTCCACCACGAAACAACATTGGTAACAACCAGCGTGACCAAAGCCATCCCCACGATTGCTCCAACAATTATTACCCCAAGTTTCGCCGCATTAACTCGTGAAAGGTCAAGGCCGTTAATGAAACCAGGCCGATTTTTACTGGCACGGCGGGGGTCAAAGTTGGGAGCGCGGGTGGGCATTGGGACATTTTGACGGGTGGTGGCAATCGGCATATTACCTGTTACCCGTACATTCGCCCCTTGCAATGGGCGGGGGATGTTTACCGGGCGGCCCTGGGCCTCAACGTCGCCAAGCAAGCGAGGAGTAGCAGTACGATAGGTGGGCATACTTGGGCGTGGGTCACCAGGAACATTAGGCCGACGCGGCATTAAATCGTCATCGTCGTCATCAAAGTCCGAATATGGACGAAAGTTTCGAGCTGCATTCGACATATGCTACTCCTTCTGATGTTGAGCTATCTAATGTATTTGAAACAGTCGCCAGCTTGAGGTTGTGAGCAGAAGCGGGTGACAAGCAGAAATCCGAACGCTAGTTCAGAACAAATAATCTGGACTAATTAGTATTATAATGAACATGTGTTCGCTTGTCAAGGGGTATTTAAAATAAATGTTCTAATTAAGGCATAATTAGTGCCACTGAAAAGGGACATTGTAACCAAACTGTAATATTGCTTCCAGAAGCATCAAAAAGAGATGGGATAAATCGCCCATCTCCTTTTTTACCGATTATTTAATTGTACTGATAAAACTAGGATTATTGGCCAGGGGTTGGCATTACCCCAAGCTGTTGCATCAGGCCCATACTGTCCATATTGGCCCAGTGCTCGACTATTTTACCGTCAGCAATTCGGAAAATACTAATACCAGTAATCTCGAACTTTTTGCCAGTCGCCGGGATTCCAATAAAATCACCCAGGTGTGTACCCCGTGCCGTAAAGCGTTGGACAACTTTATCGTCGTCAGCCACCAAATCGTCGGTGGTGATATGGTTATCGGGAAAAGCCCCCTTAACAAAGTTGTGGGACATTTTAGCCCCCTCAACCCCGCCCGGTAAACCGGGAAGCATGGTATGACTATTAAGGTTTGGCGATATAATGTCGCTCAATTCGTCCAACTTATCACTGTTATAAATTTCCTGATAACGTGAAATCAGGGCTTTATTAGCTTCTGCTGACATCGAGAAACCTCCTTTAATTGAGTTGCGCTTCATTGTGTAGGTTTTGAAGCGCAGGTTAATATAGCTACCTGAAAAAAGGTTTCAGGCAGTAATAAAGTCAATCTAGCTGAAATAAGGTATCGGGTTTGTTGAAAACTATTCTGAAGCCGAACTCTCGGCCTTGGCAGCCATAGTCCCACTTTTGGCCCAGGGGTCAGGGCCAGGGTCATGGCCTTCGGCAACAGTAACTAATCTTTCCAGATAGTGATCCCAGCCAAGCCCTTGTGAAGCACGAAGTTGAGCTGGAAGATCAAAATGGCGAAGACGAAGTAAGGTTACACTACCTTCGGGAATTAAAGAAATCTCAACTTTTGAAGAGCCGGGTGGAAGCGGGCTATTGTCGCCTTCCCAACCGAAACTGAATAACACTCGGCTGTAGGGTACAATTTCGAGGTATTCGCCCCGCATCACATCCTGTCCGTTAAGGTTAGCCTTGTAAATCCCGCCCGGTTGGGGGTCAAGGTTTACTTTGATGCCTTTCCAGCGTTGCATCTTTTCGGGGTCAACTAGAAAAGCGAAGATAGTTTCGGGCCTTGCTGCAATTCGGATTTCGCGCACCAATTCGTTATCTTTCTGCAAGGTCATCACTAACCATCCTTCGTTCTTCAGTTTCAGCCAAATTTTTTAGTAACTCTAAACCTTCGTCCCAATACTCTTCCAAAAAGGTTTTTAACTCGCTCAAACCCTCTGGGCGGGCTTGATATAACCGACGCGTTCCTTCTCGGCGCATGCTAACCAGCCCTGCTTTTTCCAGCACCTGAATATGTTGGGAGATAGCGGGACGGGTTACATTATAAGGAGCAAAATAGTCAAAAATTTCTCCGGCGGAAAGCTCCCTATATTTTACCAACCCTAGGATTTCACGGCGACGAGTTTCTACCAGGGCCTCTAAAATAGTTTGTAACATAACTTAATGATAGCATAGACTTACGTAAGTGTCAAGTTACATTTAGAAGGGTAAATTGGAGGATTATTTAATTTAGATAACCAGCCAGGCGGCGATTAGCATTCCAAGCACAAAGAAATTTTGACCACGAGCGTTATACCAGACGGCCCGCGCCAGGGGTTGCGCAATGAAGAAACGCTGGAGATAAATTTGAGGTGCTAGTAAGGCGACAATTATGCCCGAGGCCAACCAATGTCCCTCTAAAAACAGGAAAATTATTACGGCTATTTGAGCACCATCCATAAAATAGCAGGCTAATTTGGCAGCGGTGCGTGTACCATATACCACCGGGACACTCGGCAATTTCAGGGTAAAATCCCCGAAAATACTTTTGAAATCGTTGGAAATCATAATGCCCATCGCCCCAACTGTATAAATTGAAGCTATTATCAGAGTACGCCAGCCGATAGAGCCAAATACACAGGTTGCCGCTAACCAGGGCAACAGAATATAAGCGGTGGCACTGGTCAGGGGGCCAAGCCAGGTGTGAGCTTTAAGACGGACGGGTGGCGCACTGTAAAGATGCCCCAGAATAATCCCCAATATTGACAGAAATAAAACCGTTTGCCCTAGAAAATAAGCGGCAGCCAGACCAAAACAACCCAGACAGGCAATCACCCGCACAGTTTCGTAGAGGGTGATGCGCTGGCTGGGAATACTCCTGCCCGGTTCATTTACTGCATCCACTTCCCGGTCAAAATAATCATTGACAGCCTGGGACATTCCGCAAAGTAACGGCCCCGATAACAACAAACCCAGCCAGAGTTTGCCCATATCATCCACTGTCCATTTCAGGCCACCTGAACCGATTGCCCCACACCAGAATGACCAGACAACTGGAACCCAGGTAATTGGCTTCATTATGCTAAGATAAATTTTCAACCTGGCCGGGGGCGGGTTATTTTTTTCTGACTCGGTTTGGGGTGCCCGAACGACCACCTTGACCCGGTTATCCTGTGTAACTTCGTAGTCTATCGGCGGTTCGGAGGGTTGTTCGTCACGAACTAAAGAAAGGTAGGGATGCGGGCGTTTGGAATTCATGGAAGTGAGCCTTTTTAGAGCCTTGCAAGGCTATAGACGAAGCAAAAAAGAAGTTGGAAAACATCTTTTTTATCGGTGCTAACACTAAAATTATGTTAGCACACAACTGATTGTCTGCCCGTAGTAGAGGCTACATGGAGTTCGAGGTAGTAAACGGGGTTAATTTTTGCCCAGGATACGTTCAACCAGGGCGATACTCTGGCGGGCATCATCACCAAAATAAAGGTTACCTTTGAACAAATCGTGCAAGCCTGGGTCTCTATTAAAGGCTCCTCCGGCATAGGCAAATATCATATTTGATAACCAATTATCCCGCACCCGATTAATTACGGGAGTAATTTCCTGAGCGAGGCTAAGAGCTGTCTCGGTGCGCCCTGCCGAAAAAACCACCAATGCGGGGCGCAACCGCCGTAAATCCTTTTCCAAATCCAGGGCCGGGACATTTTGCCCCAGGTAAATTACGCGCCAACCATGCCGCCGTAAGAAGAAAGTTGTTACAATTACGCCAAGCTCATGAAATTCATGGGGGCCACAGGCGGTCAGGATTAAAGGGCCAGTTTCCACAACCGGAAGGGAGTCAATCATAGCGTTTACGCGGGTGCGGCACATGTTGCTGGCAAAATGTTCGGTTGCTACGGTTACTTCATTGCGCATCCAGCGTTCGCCGATTTCCCGCAGTACTGGCTGCATAATTTCAACGCAAACTTCTTCCGGCGAATACAAACCCACCGCTTCTGATAACAGATTGTCCGCCCTTTGCTCGTTATAATCCAAAAAAGCGTTGAGCAACTCGCCTGTGAGGGCTTTTAAAGAGCGAATTTCGGTGGTCTGTGAATATCGCCCATTCGAACCTTGACCATTACGTTTAGTAGTGGGAGTTGACCAACCCTGCTTGACCTCCGCTTGGAGAACCTCGTCAAGATTCTCTTCAGGCTGGGTTTGCAAAAGGGTGCTGGCCTGACTGATGGACATGCCTTCTTCCAGCCGATTTTTTAACCAGATTACCCGGTAAATATCGCGCTTGGTATAGCGGCGGTGTCCACTTTCGGTGCGTTGTGGGGTTAAAATATTATAGCGTTTTTCCCAGGCCCGAAGGGTTGGTTCGGTGATACCAGCCATGTGGGCTACTGCCTTTATGCTGTAAATGGGGAAATCAAGAGCAGTATCAACCATATGCTTAGTTCTTTCTCAAACTTGGGTGGGTATAGTGAATCTATGTCTCTTAACATAAATTATACCAAGCTACTACCCATTGTCAAGCTATTGTAGAACTTTTAATTGGATTGTTAATTGAAGGCCGGAATTATCAAATCGGGATGCCGCACTCGCCCGGTAGCCGCTTCGATAAAAGCTATATCATCCGACAAAGCGACCGGGCGTTGAATGGTGAGGAGTTCGGTCAATAAATCCACGATAACTTTCTTAGCCGCCGGATGCAGCGTCAGGGGTTGATTAAGCGAGGCCAATAAATCCAGTCCATGCACTCCTAGCTCAACTACTCTGGTTACAGTATATTCGTCCAGGCGGATTGGCCTGGATGCGGTGGTAAATACCGTGTCAGGAGGAAGTTTTTCCAGAACTTCTATTGCTGCTTCTATCGCTTGTGGAAATTCCTTAACAATTGCTGTCGGGGAGGTTTTAGCGGCACTATCCAGAGCCCGTTCCGATACACCTTGCGCAATACTCTTACCATCAAAGTTATAGTAATTGATATGGTCAGTCTCCGGCGGTACATTCAAGGGTTTGGCGGAATATAGAGGCAACAGGAGGGGCGCGCGCATAGTATGAGCCACCAGAGTTAGAATATCCCAGCCCTCTAACCGCGAAGGAGCGTACCACTGGCTAGCGTCCAACCCGGCGATAACTTCGCAAATAAAATCCCCTTGCCCCTGCATCGCTTCTTTCAAAAGTTCGTAATTCATAGCTTTAAGTTCTCAGTAATTAGTTTTCAGCTAAAGGTCAAATAATTTGTGCCCCCTTCACTGAATCAGGGAAGGGGGATAGGGGGTTAGGTCAGTCCTATACGAGTTCCGACACAGATTTGGCCTGGGTGAACAGCAACAGATAATCGGTGCCGCCGGCCTTGCTATCGGTGCCGCTCATGTTAAAGCCGCCGAAGGGATGCACCCCCACCAACGCTCCGGTACATTTGCGGTTGAAATAAAGATTGCCGACATGAAACTCACGGGTGGCACGTTCGATCCGGGCACGGTCAGTGCTGAACAACGAACCTGTGAGGCCATATTCGGTACCGTTAGCGATTGCCAGGGCGTGGTCAAAGTCACGGGCGGGAATATAGGTTAGCACCGGGCCAAAAATCTCCTCTTGAGCAATCCGGGCATTTTCCGAAACCCCACTGAAAATGGTCGGTTGCAGGAAATAGCCGCCATTCGCCGCCGCTTCTGCCGGACCACCACCTAGTTCGAGTTTACCCTCGGTCTTGCCAATTTCGATATACTCGCTGATTTTGGCGAAGGCACTGGCATCAATCACCGGCCCCATATTATAATTTTCCTCGGCAGTATTGCCCACTTTCCATTGTTTGGTCAGAGCCACCACTTTGTCCAAAACGGTCTGATAAACCGACTCCACCACAATCGCCCGACTACCCGCCGAACATTTCTGCCCCTGGAAACCAAAGGCCGAGAAAACAATCGCGGCGGCGGCTTTGTCCAGGTCGGCGGTTTCGTCCACCACGATACAGTCTTTACCGCCCATTTCCAGCACCGCCCGTTTAATCCAGATTTGACCGGGGGCTTGCTCCGCCGCCAGCCGATTAATCCGCAACCCGACCTCTTTCGAGCCAGTAAAGCTGATAAAGCGGGTCTTGGGGTGTTGCACCAGCGTGTCGCCTACCTCACCGCCGGGGCCGGGCAGGAAGTTCACTACTCCGGCGGGCAATCCGACTTCTTCCAACACTTCCACAAACTTGGCGGCAATCACGGGGGTGACGCTGGCAGGCTTCAGCACTACCGTATTACCCGCCACCAGAGCCGAGGTAGTCAGGCCAACCATAATAGCGAAGGGGAAGTTCCAGGGCGGAATGGCAATCCCTACGCCCAACGGGATATAACGTAAATGATTGCGTTCAGTCGGGATTTTCACCAACGGGTGCTCCGCCCCTAAACGCAGAGCCTCGCGCCCATAAAACTCCATGAAATCTATCGCTTCGGCAAATTCTACATCGGCTTCGGGCCAGTTCTTACCACTTTCGTAAACCATCCAGGCGTTGAAAATATGGCGACGCTGGCGCAACAATTCCGCCGCTTTGAACAAATAACCCGCCCGTTCCTGCGCGGTGGTGTATTGCCAGCTCTGGAATGTCTGATAGGCCACCTCAATGGCTCGGTTAGCCATTTCTTTGTCGGCCTGAGCAAAATAACCCACCACCTGAGACGGGTTAGCCGGGTTTAGGCTCTTGCCCTGTTTTTCGGTATAAAGCTTCTCCCCGCCAATAATTAGCGGATAAATCTGTCCAAGTTGCCCGCCAACTGTCGCCAGAGCCTCCCGCATCGCCGCCACGTTCTCTGGCTTGGTGTAATCAATAAAAGATTCGGTCACAAACTCCGGCATCGTTGCCCCCCGATTTTCTACTTCCAACATAGTTTTATTCTCCCCCGCCAATAAATTACAATAAACCTTCTTCGTCCAATTGATTTTTTAAATAGCTGGCATAGCTTGAGCCACCTATTTTTATTAAAACTTTTTCTACCTGGGGCAACGGTTTTTGCCACAACCAGGCCACATCCAACCAAAACCCTTGCACCGAACTCGAATAATATTTCCCCGAAGCGTCCGGCTGCACCGCTTGATACCTGCCACGCTCATCAATCTGATAAAACTCGGCCTGTTCCTGCATCGGGTCAATCAGCCAATATTCTGGAACACCCGCCTCGGCATATTCGTAGAACTTTTTGCCCCGGTCACGCTCCCGACTTTCGGGCGAAAGAATTTCTATGGCTAAATCGGCTGGCCCATCCAGAAAAGTATCTTTCAGCCGCCCCAAATTCTCTTTAGCCAGGAAAATCAAATCTGGTTCACGCCCAGAGGTGGCTAACTTCATCTGAAAAGGAGCAGATAAAACCAGACCTATTTGATTGAACTCTACATAGAGGCGCATAGCACTGGTCAGGAAATCATTTATATTCTGATGCCTGTAACTTGCGGGACTCGTCATAATAACCTCTCCGCTTTCCCACTCAGCCAGAGTATCCTCATCAGCCCATTCCAGGAATTCCTCATAGGTCATCTTTTTTCGCGCAATTGTAGGAGTGGGCTGAGTGGGAAAATTGGATAATCCAGCAACTTGTTCGCTTATTTCCGCCATACTTTTACCCTCCCCCACTTATATGGATTAAACCCTTTTACCGACAACTGACAACCGCTCAAGCCCCCTGAACCAGCACTGCCCTAGCCGTAGAAGCCTGGAAACGTATTTGTTTCAATGGAGTATATTCCTCTGAATCATACCAGTGTTGAAAAGATTCCGCATCAGCAAATTCTATTATTACAATACGGGTTGGTTGCCAATCTCCTTCGACATTTACCGGATTGCCGCCCCGCACCACAAACTTGCCACCATATTGCTCAATCGTCGGCGCAACCTGTTTTCGATATTCCTCATAACCCGCCGGGTCAGTAACATCAACATCAACAATAAAATAAACCGACATCTATTTCTCCCTTTTAGCATAAAAAATTTATTTTGGATTTGTGGCTTAATCTTAGCCCTTTTTGCCCAAGTTGTCATCAGTTCAGTTAAATTGAACCACCAGGATACCAGAAATTTTGTATTTCTTGGCGTACTTGGCGGTTCAATTCTTATTTTCACTAATCTTTCAAAAAAGGTTCAACCAACTCCGCCTCACTGAATTTTCGGGTAGGTTGCCCCTGCTCAAGGCTGAACTCCACCCAGGGAACACGCTCATTAGCCCAATCAGCCAGAGCCAACAAAGGCACACGTAAGGGTAAACGGGTTGGGGAAAGTTCCAATCGCCCGGCTACCCGGTCAAACCGCGCCCCCGGCAGCCCCGCCAATAAGCCCAGCGAAGTAATACCGCGCGGATAATAGCGCAAGTGATTTGGCCCATAGGTATCCACAAAACAGCCGCCCCGCCCGACGCTATTCTCATATTGCTCAAAAGCCCAGTAACGTCCGGGCAAGTCCGCCGGGTCAACCCCCAGAAAGCCGCCAATCAGGTCGCGGTGCAAATTCTGGCTGACCCAAATGTGGGAATGGTCGGCACTACTATGGGTGCAGCCGTATTCTATCAGGCTGGCCTTGCGAGACTCTATTATATCCTGCTCAAATCGCTCTATTTTTAGCGGGGGTAAAGGGGCAAGCGTGGCTAACAGATACAAGAGCCCGTTGGAGGTGTACAAAGTATAAGCGTTCCAGCCTTCCAGCTCACCGGGTGGCAGGGGCTCCCCCGACCAGGGGTTAATCAAGCCGTCGGTGGTCTGGTCAAGACACACGGCGTAATGGTCGCCCAACCAGGCTTTTTCGTCCAACGCCTGACAAATCTGGTTCACCCTCGCCTCAAATTCCTGAATGAGAGCGGCGGGGGCATCCGTCAATATCAGCAAATGAACCGCCGCATGCAAAGCCGACAACGCTTTCACTGCCAGATAGATTTGCTCCCGCCCAAACTGGACGGCGGGCGAGGCATCATCCACCGTATTTGCCGTGCCGATAGTTGGGAAGCCGCTCTCGGTGGTGGCACTCGCCAGAATATAGCGACCCAGCTTGATAATCGTTTCGGCGTTATCGCTGACAATTTGGGGGCGGGCGGTATATCGCCACAAAGCATAGGCCAGCAGAATAAAGTTCGCACTCTCCTCCACCTCCATCTCGTGGGGATAGGCTTGCTCGTTAGCTCCGAGCAAACCTCCAATGTCGTGGCTCATCCAGGCCGCTCCGTCCTCGGCGGGTTTGAGGTAATTGCGCCACTCGCTCAGGGTCATTTCCAGCAGTTCGGGCCACAACAGCAGATAAAACCAGGCCAGATTATATTCTACATCCACCGTCGAATGGAAAGCGCAATTCCCCTCCCACACGCTATACCAATCCTTACCGCCGCCCACCGGGCTACACCACCAACTGTTGGGGATATAGCTCTGGAAGCTGAAGGCAATCAGGTTGCGAGTGGCATAATCCAGCGAACTCTGGCTAAACAGGCTATCAAACAGGGCCGATTTGCGCCGAATTTCCTCCTCGCTATCACGGGCGTATTGCAAC
The DNA here is from genome assembly GCA_038207495.1 of Chloroflexia bacterium. Lineage (GTDB taxonomy): Bacteria > Chloroflexota > Chloroflexia > Chloroheliales > Chloroheliaceae > Chlorohelix. The sequence goes on along the minus strand of JBBQZS010000009.1, from coordinate 96,873 downwards.
ACGCTATCCAGGCTCTTGAAATAGTCCAGATACTTGAACTGATAAGGTTGGTTTTGCACTTCCAGAACGGCATCGGGCAGGTAGGTTGCCAGCACAAACTTTGCCGAAACATGGCGCGACCCCTGAATTCTTAAATCGGCTTCCGGGCCACTCTCGTCAATGGCGTTGAGTTCGGAAAGCGGTTCGGTAGGGCTGAGATAGGTCAGCGAAACGGTATTGCGGAAAACTCTGCTATTGCTCAGACTATCGGTAGGGTTGCGCGGCCCCCAATGCCCTGCCACCATCTTATAATCCGCCGAGTACCACCAGCCCAAATCAGGCCAAGACTCACTAAAACCCACACTGGTTTCCTGGGTTGGGTCGGATAGCCCCACAATTAATTCAATCGAGTAATTGCCAGGAGCGAAAATTTCAGCCTCAATATAGAAAAACGGCGCGGTAGAAAGTTTTATATCTCTGGGGTAAAACGGCGCGGTAATAGTAAATTCGGCGCGAAAGCCCAACGCCCGGTCTCGCGCTCGCCACTTCACTGAGGTCATTGTAAATTCTTGCTCCACTTCCGGGAAATACGGCCCGGTGGCGGTGTAGGGTAACATTCGGGTAATTATCTCATCTGAGGGCGTACCATCCTGATTGAGCTTGGTGGCTTGCAAGCCCAATCGCAAGTCCCACTTGCGATCATAATATTTACCAAGCGGGCTTAGATAGATACATTTGTCGCTGGTGCGGGGAAAGTGAATCGTGAAACGGCTCCCCAACTTCCCAAGCATGGTCTCTATCGGTAACATTATTTTCTCCTGAACTCAGGGTAATTTAAACCTGAAATTGTTTAGCAACTACTCATTACCCAGCCAAATTTGCTAGGCTAAATTTGACGTGGAAATTATTAATTTATTAACTGCGGTCTCCTAATTTGGTGCTAGGTTCTCTTTCAATCCAATACCGCAAAACACTAATAAAGGGGTAATGGTAAATACTCTGTTTTTCATTATTTTCTAGTATAACTGGCTCAAATGTCTTCGGATTTGTTTCTATCAATTCCGTTGTTTTAATATCTATTTGTCTTCGCGATTCTGCATCAATCAGTCCCCAATAACCCTTTTTTTCTCGTCTTACTACCTCTCCATAGTAGGCTACAATTTCTTGGAATAATTTTTGACCTGCTTTTGTTTTCCAGGGTTCAGGGTTTTTGTAGGACTTCCTCATAATGAACTTATCAAGCTCATTTAAACTCTTATAAGAATAATCTAGCTCTCCTTCAAACCGTCCTATTAACGCCTCAGCTAATTTATTTACATCTGTGATAAATTGTTGTGGATCAGGTATAGCCGCTGAAAGGTCGGAATTAGGGGTTGCCGCGGAAATAGGATTATAATTTGTATTCGTCACAGAAGGTAAAGGTTGTTCAAGGTTGAAATCTGGAACATAATAAATTTTATTTGGTTGGGTTTTGTCAAAAAAGGAGTCTTGGCCTAAATGCTTTATAAGGTTATGAGCAATTATGCTCGTTTCTGGTAGAGAATAATCGAAAGGACTAGGGGTTGTAAGCAATAAAAACCCGCCGTTCTCAAGTTCCTCCTTAAAATAAACTGGTGCTGTTAAGAACTTTTCCTTCCCTATTAGATTAACATAAGCTGGGCCAAAGAAATTAGCCCAAAATACCCCAGGCAAAGAATATCGTAAATCGTAACTTTCCCTTTTTCCTAACCATTCATTGAAGTGACAGATATAGCCATAACTAATATCTCCCCACCGATAAATCTGTTTGGCAAATTGTAATAAGACATCTAAATTTACATCTTTTTGAAGAAATCGTTGATCCAAAAATAAATCAAATCGATTAAAAAGGTCTATTAATTTGTACCTTCCATCAATATAAATTTCTATCGGATAGGGGGATTTTCTACCAAATACAATAACCCTTGAAGACCAAAGTTCATAAAATTTTTCAAGATTATCGGGATTGAACTCAAAACGACAAGGTAAGCCTTGATTAAATTTTTGGGGCAACAGGAAGGTATCCTGTGAGAGAAGTAGATTTGCTAAGTTTTTTCCTCTTTCTACTCCATCCCAACTAACATCAGAATAAAAATTTAACAGAATATTCATTTTTTTCTCTATTAAATCGCGCCCGAATTTTTCAGTTCGGCAATCTTTTCGGACGAATAACCAAGTCCCGTCAATATTTTAGAGGTCTCCGAAGAATTGTTCCCCCTTCCTTGCTAGGGAAGGGGGTTAGGGGGTTAGGTTAAGTCCGCCCGTTTAGGCAATTTAGCAACGAAGCTCCCCGAAGCTTTTTTGTCACCCGTCGCATCGGTGGCGGCAATCGCTACCTCGATCAGCCCAAAACCCGCCTCATCAGCCTCATATTTCTTTGTGACCGTGCCGCTACAGGTAATAACATCGCCGATGCGGGTCATACTCTGAAAGCGCACCCCAAAGCGCGAAAGGGGCAAGGGCCCACCTAAATAATCACTGACGAAATGACCCAAAAAGCCCATAATCAACATACCATGCGCGATAACCCCGCCCGTACCGCCAGCCAGACCTACCGCCGGGTCGGTATGGAGCGGATTGAAATCGCCGGACGCGCCGGAATAACGCACAAATAAATTGTGGGAAACGGGGGGCTTGGTCAGAGTTGGCAGGATATCGCCAACCTGGACATCCTCAAAATGAAGTTTGGTTTGGGTTTCGGTCACTTTGCTACCTCCTGTCGAATTACGGCGGTTTGGCGGGTTTTCAGCACAGCCGCTCCGTTCTGGTTGGTATAATCAAACTCAAAAGTAATAAACTCCATTGACCCGGTGCGTCCCAGTTTTTCGTCCACCCCGGTCATAGTCAGCGTCCCGGTGATAACGTCGCCAGCGTAAATCGGCGCGAGGTAGGTATATTCCTCCTCACCATGTAGCACCAGATTTGGCTGGGTAATATTCAACTCCCGAAAAGTAATAAAGCCCCGACGATTTCCCCAGAAACTTAACACCGTGCCAAAAGTGGGTGGGGCGGGCAAATCAGGATAACCCGCCGCCTGAGCTGCCGCTACATCCTGGTAAATCGGGTTAGAATCGCCCACCGCCTGAGCCAATTCCCGAATTTTGCTACGGTCTACTTCAAAAGTAAAGGTACTGAGGGGCTTGCCTATCATATCGCGATTTACCATCGCCCTTGCTCCTTTGCAAATAAAATATTGGTTGTGGGTTATTAGTTGTTGGCTAGTGGTTCTAGTTTTTCACTCGGTACTTTCAACTCGCTACTCGTTACTTTCTTTCAACAACTCTGAAATCTTAACAAAGAGGGGGTCAGAGGGCAAATTAGATTTCCGGGCAAAAAAAGGGGCTGTGCGCTATTCCGCCGCAGCCCTTTAGAAACGTAGTTGGGTATCTGTCTGAATAATTACAAGTTGTAGAGAAATAAGTACATTAGTATTTCGAGTGTTTTTTGCCAGGACCTTATAACAACTTCTCTACCTCCAAATCATAGCAATATTTTGTTACGAAATTTTTAAGCGAGTATGAGGAAAATATGATATTTTCCTACTTTAGCCATTTTTACCGACCCTAGCCTATGCTATAATATTGAAAAAAGCTAATTAAAATATCCGTCATCCCGGCATCACAGGAGGAACGAACAATGAGCGAAAATATTGTCGAAACAGTTGCTACCCCCGAAGAGTCCCAATTTGCTGCCATTGAACCTGCCAAGTTAGCAGCGATGATTGACCACACCAATCTAAAACCCCAGGCTACCGAGGCCGACATTAAACGACTGTGTGAAGAAGCCCGTTTTTACAGTTTCGGGGCAGTATGTATTAATCCATATTATGTAAAGTTATGTGTGCGCGAACTGGCTGGAACCAGCACCAAAGTTTGCACCGTTGCCGGATTCCCGTTAGGGGCAAACGTTGAGGCCATCAAGATTTCCGAGGCTCAAACCGCGATTAATCACGGGGCCAAAGAAGTGGATATGGTAATTAATATCGGGTTGCTCAAGGCCGGGGAGTTTGATTTAGTCAAACGCGAAATCTCCCAAATTGCCCATCATTGCCACACCGGGCGGGCTATCCTGAAAGTTATCCTGGAAGCGGCTTTGCTGGAAGACGACGAAATAATAAAGGCCTGCCAGTTAGCCAAAGAAGCCGGAGCCGATTTTGTTAAAACCAGCACCGGGTTTGTGCAAGGTGGCGGCGCGACCACCAAAGATGTACGCATGATGCGGCGCGAGGTTGGGCCAAAAATCGGGGTAAAAGCGGCGGGCGGTATCCGCAACCTGGAAGACGCCCTGAAAATGGTTGCAGCCGGAGCCAACCGCCTGGGTACCAGCAACAGCGTCAAGATTATGCAAGACCTTTTGGAAACCAACAGCAGCACCGCCCATACCGAAGGCGAAGGAAAAAGCGACTATTAAAGGTTGTCGGTTGTCAGTCGTCGGTCAAAAGTAGCGAGTAATGAGTAACGAGTAAAAGATTTTGTTCCCCCTTCCCTGATGCAGGGAAGGGGGTCAGGGGGTTAGGTCAACCAATAACCAACAACTATTTCGTTACCGGGAAGTTGATATAGACCGTCGAGGTGGCCTCTTTGGTCGAAGTTTTGCTGGCGGAAGCCACACTCTTCAACTGAGTAATTTTATCCAGAGCGGCAGTTGCATCCGTTTTGGACTTATCATCACTCTTGACATTCCTGGCAACCCCGAAGGCTTGCTGAATATCCAGATAGAAATAACCCTGATTATCAGTCGGCAGATTGCCCTTCAACTTGTTAAAGTCGGTGTAAGTCGGGCTGCTGCTAAAGTTTGCCCCACCCGTAATCGCGGTAATCAAAGCCTCGGTTTGAGCCTGTGAACTGCTGACAAAGGCGTAATTGCCCGCTATCCCCAGGTTAACCACAAAACTTTTGGCCTTGTCCTGAATGGTTGCCGACTTATAGGTTACACCCTTGAAGGTTTGAACCTGGAACTTTGCCCCGTTGGATTTTTCAATCCCCGCCGCAATTTTGTCCAGGGAAGTTTGAGCCGCCGCTTTATCGCTCACCGCCGTGACTAGCCCAATAGCAAGGGGCATATCCTGACTGGCTTCGGGAGTGGCGAACAGGGCAAACTCTCCGGCAAACAGACTGGCAATATCATTTTCCAGACTCAGGCCGCTATTTTGCTCAAACTGACTAATTTGCTCCTTGAGCTTTTTGGCCTGGTCAGCCGGAAGTTGCTCAAGCGACTTGATAGCCTGGGTATAGGCACTCTTGCCATCTTGCCCGTTGCTAAAGAAAAATGTTTTGTCGGGCAACACGCTCAGGATTTTGCTGGCGGTAGCAGCCTTGCCAAAAATTTGTTTCTGGTCAGCCGTCAGCTTGCTTTCGTTATAACTCTGGTAAGAGTCCACCCGCATCCCGTCGTCGGTAGTGGCAAAGCTCATACCCAAACTGCCCATATATTCCGGCACAGTTAATTTCATGGTAGGTTGCTGGCTGTCTTTGGGAGCTGGAATAGCGGCAATCGCCTTACCCGCCGCCGCCGTATCGGCATAAACAAAGCCCAGGTTGCTGGCTGGCAAATTCCCTGATACAGCCTTGTAGTCAGCTTTTCCGCTCAGACTGGTTGCAACGTCCTGGTCAATGGCTGCTTTCACCAGTTTCGGCCCGGCTGCGATATACATGCGATTGGCACTTACCGCCGCCGATAGCTGTAAAACTATCACGTTCAGGTTGTAAATCGTAAAATCCTTATAAGTCTCGGTAGTCGGTTTAATTGGCAAATTTGGCTGTTCCAACAGCTTCTTGATAAAAGCTTCGGCTGTAGTTTTATCCTTCACATCAAAAGATATTAAAGCCGGGATTTCCATCAAGGCCAGGGGGTTAGCGTTGCTGCCACCTGTGGCACTACCCGCCAGTTTAGCCAGAGCCTCCAGGTCGGTCAGGCCAATCGCCAGCTCTTTGCCGAGCCAGGGCTTGACATCTTTATCAAAATCAACCGACATATTCAGACTGTCGAGATTAGGTATTTTGGCGTTCTTGGTCAACTGCGCCAATTCCGGGATATTGGAAAGGTATTTGGTAATATTCTGCCAGCCCTTAAGCTGGTCGCTGTTCTGGTCAGTATTCAGGCTCAGATATAGTGCGGTGGAAGCCGGATAATTCGCGGCTAGAGTGCTGGTATATCCTAACTTTAGGTTAGAGCCCAATTTTTGCGAAGTGGTAGTATTATCACCACAAGCCGCCACCACCAGGCTCAAACTTAACAGGGCTACCAGCAAAAGCCCCAGTTTTGAATAAGTTTTAGAAAGCATTGTTAATTTCTCCTGAAAAGTTCCATACTATGGACCAATAAGATTGCCCTATAAGTATATACGACATTTAGACCCGCGAAGTTACTAAAAAGTTTCCTATATTATTAGAGATTTAACGGTACTTCTTAACTATTGCCTACCCCCAAGTTTTATGTTAAACTGAAAACGCACATTATTATGTTGAGTCGAATTATTATTTCAGTTTACTGACGCTCAGGTTACAAGGACGCGCCGGGATGAAGTCCAGTTACTACTCGCAACACCGGGGCCAGGGATATTACAAAAAGCCACCAAAAAAAGGTTCAACCAGAAAACCCTTACTAACAGGCCTGGTATTGGGCGTTTTGGTGGGAAGCCTGGTGCTGTGGAATCTATCCAGCGCGCCGATTTTGCGTCCCTACTCGGTAGAGTCGGCCTATCTGGCAGATACTCCGGCGGGTGGTCAGGTACGTTATGACCTTGCGCCCAGTACTCCCCAGCCCCCTAAATCCGTACGCCCTCCGGCAAATCCCTCGGCGATACCCATCGAAAGACCCACCACCACTATTGCCAGCCAGCCCCTGCCAGCTGTGCCTACCTATGCCGCTCCCCCGAACCTGTTGCCCGGAGTGCCGATAAACCCGATTGCGACGGTTGGGGTGGGAAGTCAGGCTGACGATACTAAAGAATACCCGATTTTGTTTGAGAAGCCAGCCTATAACCAGCCAGTTGGCCCGGTTACGGTTAAAAACGGGCAGTTGGTGGACGGAATCGGGGCGCGGTTCTTCCTGGCTGGGATAAACTACGAAGGCCATACTGACCGCGCCTGGGTAATGTGGAATAATGACCGCTTCGACCCGGCTCTGATTCAACAAAACTTTGCCTCGGCCTCGGCGGGTGGTTACAACACCGTGCGGGTTTTCGTCCAGACGCAGTTGCGCGACGATATTCTCGCGGGTGATTTTTTCAAGCTGGACAAACTGGTAGACATAGGCCGCATCAATAACGTCTTTATCCTGCTGACGATGGCGGACTATGACGAGCAGGATTTGCGGAAACTGGCTAAAGTTAACGCCCTGGTGGGTGAGCATTACGCCAATAATCCCTACATGCTGGGCTATGACCTTAAAAATGAGCCCGGCTTTTTGCATATTGCGGGGGCCAGCTATCCTGAGAGCGTAATTCCGCCCTTCCAGACCGATGTGCTGATTAAAGCCTATGGCGAACGCATCAGTCAGAGTGCCGCCGACTCTTTCCGCCGCACCAGTGAGGGGTCGCGGGTAATTGGAGGCAACCTGGATGGTCGAACGGCATATTATGTGGCAAATGCTTATTATCTGTATGAAGATTATTTGAACGATGCCACCACCTGGGCGGTCAAGAACGGCGCGACCAGCCTGGACTATATGGGTACGCCCGAAGCCCAGGGCAAGTGGAAAGTATTTCTGGACGCGGCCAGTGGTACCCTGCAATCGTGGTATGACGTTTTGCAAGGCCCTATCCGTCAGTTTGATAAGGTTAAGCCCATAACTACCGGCTTTAACAACGGCTTCTTCGTCCGACTACCCTCTAATAGCAGTATGAGTTTTATTTCGTTCCACCGCTATGCCCCGGTAGGCGCGGACGGTTTGAAGGCTACTTTTTCGATACTGGAAAGTCTGAAAAAGGCTCTGCCCGGACGACCAGTGTGCCTTGAGGAATTTGGCTATAGCAACGCTGACGCAACCGGCAAAGCCATAAGCCCCAACATTACCGCCAGCCACGAGGCCGCTATCTGGCTTTATCTCTATGGGCGGGGTTATGCCGGGGGCTACAAGTGGATGCTGAAAAACTTCTCAATTGGGGCGAATATTTACGAGAACAACTTCGGGCTGTTTGACGACAGCAACCAACCCAAATCGGCGTTCTATGCTGCCCGTACCGTCTTGCGCATGGCAAACGCCAACCGCGCCCCCAGTGGTGATTTTAGTTCACTGGAAAACACGGGCAAGGATGGCAACGTTAATTATTTCTGGACTTCTGGCAACGGTTTCTTTGGCAATTCGGCCAATTTCAGCAATAGCCGGGTGAAAATTGAGCAGAAAGATAGCTTGCCCTGGGCGGTCTGGTGGCCTAGCAACGGTCTTGGACAGGTTCAGGTGGCGTCAGGTTCAGCCGCCCGTATTACGATTGACCTGCGCAGCGTTTTCCCCAACTGGAACGCCAAACAAGCACCCGTAATTCAGGTTGAGGACGGACAAACCCCGGCGGTTGACCGTCTCCAGACCGGGCAAATTTCCTTTAACGCCAGTCCCGGCACGGTTTATACAATTAACTTGCCAGTGCCGCCCGTTACTTTCGCCAAAGCCCAACCGCTGGGTGGCCCTAACACCATCTATTTCAAAGAGACGGGGCATAACCTGTCCAACGCCTTCCGCAACTTCTGGCAGCAGCGCAACGGGCAACTGTTGTTGGGTCTGCCCATCAGTGAGGAGTTCCAGGAGGGCGGGTTGTCGGTACAATATTTCGAGCGGGCGCGGCTGGAATTCCACCCCGAATATAGTGGCACCAGTGCCGAGGTTCAGCTTGGCCTATTGGGTCGGTTGGTGACTGCCGGACGCTCCGCCACCGAAACGCCTTTCAAACCTATCCCGGCTTTCCAGACTACCGCCGATAGGATTTACTTCAAAGAGACCGGGCATAGCCTCTCTACGGGCTTCAAAACCTATTGGGAGAAGTATGGTGGGCTGGCTCAGTTCGGCTTCCCCATCAGCGAGGAATTCCAGGAGGTCAACCCCATAGACGGCAAGACCTACACCATGCAATATTTCGAGCGTGGTCGCCTGGAATATCACCCCGAAGCCAAAGGCACACCCTTCGAGATTCAGGCCGGGTTGCTCGGCTTGCAAGTCCTCAAGGCACGCGGCTGGATTCAGTAAGTTTACCCGGTAATGAATCGCCGGGAGCCTGTACCCCCTCGGGGTATTAGTCCTGAGTTAATTGCCAACATTTGTTGCACCACTACTAGAATGACAGCCCCGTGATGTAATTTTTCGTAATCTTCCGGCGTTAAAGTAGTAGAACTCGCTACTACCGCCGGAATTTTTTATATACCAGGAGTTTTGATTATGTCTGCAAAGTTGCCCGGTTTGCTGATATTTTTAATTTTAACATTAACTTTGCTTACTGCCTGTGGCTCAGATCCAGCCGCCACACCTACCCCTGCTCTACCCACCCCAACCGTAACACCTATCCTGACTGCCACCTCTACCCTTAATCCAACTCCAACTGTAGTACCGCAAAATTGGAAGTATAATTGGCTTCGGGGTATTCCCTGTAATGCGCCCTGCTGGGAAGGCATAACTCCGGGAAAAACTACGTTGGATGAGGCTATAGAAATAATTAAAAAGCTTCCTTTTGTTTCTTCATACACCATAGATTATTATGGTATCAACTTCAACTGGATACATAATAATGTACAAGGAATTGCCTATATCAATGCAAACCAACCAACCAGGGTTATTTCCTATATAATTCCCTTCCGCACTTTTAGATACAAGTTAGGAGATATTATTTCGGTTTATGGTGAGCCAACTCATATTGTTGCTAAGGCGGTAAATTACGGAGCTATTGTGGGACATTCCCTTTTGTTGTTTTGGTTGAAAGATGGATTTGCCCTGAGAAATCCGATTGATGGAACATTACCTACCCTAGATACCGCAACGATGCTAGAAGGGTTTGGAGTTATCACGCCTGATATAGAAGGTGTAAACAATTACTTCGTCGGAGCAAAATATGATATCAGGCCCTGGGAAGGTTTTAAGGATTTTAATTATTATTGCATAGCTATTGGCTTTTACGCTAATCCAGATTGTAGCAAGATACTAAAAGCTACACCATGAAATATACCGACAACTGACAACCAATAACCAGCAACTTTTTACAAACCCGATTTTATTTTTTCGGCGTTGGTAGCCAGTTCTTCGGGGGTGGAAGGGGCAGCCCGCCAGATAGCCATGAGGTCGTCCCCGGCGTAACGAGGAATTACGTGTTTGTGATAGTGAAAGACACTCTGCATAGCGGCGGGTTCGTTATTTTGCAAAATGTTAATCCCAACCGCCCCAAACTGGGTTTTAACCACACGAGCGATACGGGCGGCTATCTGAGCCACGTAACCCACTAACTCATCGGGAGTTTCGTAAATATTGGTGTAATGCTCTTTGGGGATAATCAGAGTGTGACCGGGGTTTTTCTGCTGGAGGTTCATAAACGCCAGAACGGTTTCATCCTCATAAACTTTAGCCGAGGGAATATCCCCCGCGATAATTTTGCAGAATATACAATTTACATCCACCCGTTCCGGCATCTCTCCAACAACTCCTCTCAATACGCGGGCAGACACAGAGGTCTGCCCCTACTAATAGATACGTTTTTCAAGCTCGGCGGGCTTGAGCAGGGTAATCCTTTGGCGGTCAATCGTGATAAACTGACGTTCCTGGAAGGCTACCAACTGACGGTTCACACTCTCGCGGGTAGTGCCGAGCATGTTGGCAATATCCTGTTGGGTCAGGCGCAAATCAATCTCAACCGAGCCATTCGGCAGCTTTTTACCATAGTTTTCGGACAATTCCAGCAGCTTTTTGGCAAGGCGGGCCGGAATATCCAGAAAAACCACATCCTCCACCAGATTATCGGTGCGGCGAATTCGGTCACTTAGAATACTGATAATATGTACCGCAATTTTGGGATGTTTGTTGATAAAATCCAGAAAGTCGTCGCGATAAATTATCAGCACTTCGGCAGAGCCCACACAACTAACCGTCGCCGAGCGCGGCTTACCATCGAATAACGAAAGCTCCCCAAAAAAGTCCCCTTTGCACAGGATGGAAAGAATCATCTCGGTGCCAACCTCGCTCGGCACACTAACCTTGACCGTACCATCCACCAGAATGTACATTGTTGAGCCAGCGTCGTCTTTATGGTAAATCGTTTCGCCATGACGATAGGAGCGACGTTTAACCCTGGTCGCAAGCTCGCGCAACTCTTCTACTTGCAGATGTGCAAAAAAGGGGAGGTTTGACAGAACATTTTCTTCGGAAGACATAAGTGATTCCCCCCGCTTATAACTTTCCCAACTATTTAATTTAAAAAAGTTAATAATAATGAATACTTTAGGATGGTAGCACGCTGAGTCGCTGCTGTCAATCCTCATGTATGATTCTTCCAAAGTGCAACCTGTCGGGCCTTCAGGTTAGCAAACTGTCCAGAAATAGGCCGAAAGACCTAGCTAATTCTAGGCATTAAATCCTGCCTGACCCCCTTGACAATTTTCAAAAGCCCCGTATAATACAAACAGGTAAGCTAAATCGCTACCGAACAAAATAAAAACCGGGGAAACCCCTAAAGGATTTTTGAAGGAAAGGAGTGAAGGCAATGCAAATTATCAATATTACTGGCAAACCCGAAATTGATATGCGTCTCGCTGGCGGCAACGCTGGGGTAACTATGCCCGGCCTTCACTTCGCCTGTGGGTACACCGGGTATCCGAAAACGCGCTTCTCTGATAGCTTTAAGGCTATTACCAGGGAGAAATTTGAACCTAAAACTGAAAATAGCTGCACCGTACAAACCGGACAGGTCAAGGGGAGGTATACCAACTAACCCAGCAAATTGACCGGGCAGTAAAAACAGTTGAATAGGTTCGGACTTATCTGGTAAAACCTGAAAAGCCTCGAAGAAGATGCGACAAGAGCTAAAAGTTCAGTCGCGTTTTTTGTTGCAATGGCACATACTAAGAAATTTTAAGATTAATACTATCCAGGCAAAAATAGTGAACAGGAGACAAAGCATTGCATTACGTACAGGTTCTTGATCAAGCGCGTTTGAAACAGCAACAGTATTTAAACGAAGCTGAACGTGAGTCTATGGTGCAGGAAGCCAAACAGAAATCCAACAGTCGCTCTTTGCGGCAAATGGTAGCCCAAAAATTGGTGGCGATGGGCGAACGACTAGCCCAACAACCCCAGGAAGCCTAGTTGGTTATTAGTGACAGATTTTAGATAAAAAAGGAGACAAGGTAATGCGTGATTACGCGATAATTAAGCAGACACAGTTCAAACAGGAACTGTTTTTAGCCGAAGCCCAACAATATTCTCTCTTGAAAGAAGCTTTAGAAAATAGCGAGAGTAAATCGTTTCAGCAGCAATTTGGTGAGGTACTAATCAGCCTGGGTAATCGTTTAGCCCAGCAACGGCAGCCGCAAGAGGCTTAGGGGCTGCCGCCCAACCGTAAATTATTTTTTAATTTTTAATTTGGAATTATCCAGAGAGGATGAAAGCAATGCAGGACAATATGTATGGTTTAGCTTCTCTATTTTTAGTCCAGGAACGTCAGGCCCGGTTTCGGGCGGAAGCGGAACGGGACGCTCGATTGAAGGAATTAGGTCTCGAAACTAAAAAGTTCCGGCTCAGTAAATTTTTCAGGTTTAGCTTTGCCAAACCGACTAAGGTACTGATGCAGGAGCCGAGATTAAATGGTTAATCAATCGGCAACAATTACCTCAAAATACCTCTTTTCTATCTTCAAAAATTTCTACAAATCCCACAGCCAGGGTACGCTACCTCAGCACTCTGGTTTTTTTTATTTACCTGACCCAGCCCCGCAACCGGAGAAGCTGGCTACCCAGCAATCCTAACTGAACCTCGTACTTTGTCCCGGTAAGTTCGGGATGATACTCAAAGCGAGCGCGTTCAAAATATTGCACCACATAGGTTTTTCCATCGCCCCCAACCTCCGTAATCGCCTCGCTGACCGGGTAGCCGTAAATAAACAGCCCGCCATTATTTTGCCAGTAGGCTTTGAAGCCAAAACTCAGATAATGCCCGGTTTGCGGGAAATAGATGCGGTCAGGAGAAAGAGAGTCGGCGGGCGGAGTGGCGCGGGGGAAAGTCCGACAGGCTGATGCCAGAATATCGTTACCCAACAACCCCAATAAAACCTCGTAGGGTGTGCCGACATTCTCAGGGTGATACTCAAAACGCTCCCGCTCGAAATATTGCACCTGATACTTTTTACCGTCAGCCCGACTCTCCTCCTCATACGGCTCGGTAAGGGGGAAGCCAAACTGCTCCAGGCCACCATTTTTAATCCAGTATTTCAGGAAAGGGCCGGACAGAGTATGGCCGGTTTGCGGGAAATAAAACGGCCCATTGGGATTGCTGGGTGAATATTGGTTGTCGGGCGGCGCAACCCGGTCTATTGGCAAACCCAGACTGCCGGGGTCAGGGTTAGCGACGGCTTGATAGGCATAATAAGCCGTCTTAAGGTAGACTGCCTGCCCGGTAACGGTGTAATTGTTGCGATTATCGGTAGCCAGCTTGACCAAACCCCAGGCGTGGGTAGTGTCCCCTTCGTAAAAATCTTCATATTTGAACCAGAAAACCGTCGCAACCTTGTTTAAATCCTCGGCAATAATAGCGTTGTAATAACGGGTCAGGAACTCATTCTGACCCGCTTCTTCGCTGGACGCGCCACAGCCGCTTTTATTATATTGAGCAGGGCGACCAACCTCGGTAATCCAGAGCTTATTATTAATATCGCCCGCCTCGCGCATTCGTTCAGCCGCATAACGGGTACTGGCAATCGAGAGGTCAACATTTTCATAATAATAGGGATGCCAGCCCACTCCATCGAAGGGAAAAGGGTTGCCGCTAATATAATTCCCGGCCTTGTTGTAATCCTGTACGGCGGGCGAACGATAAATCGCGGTCAGGTAGCCGAGCGGGTCACTCCCCGGCGCACCAGGCGCAATAATGCCACCCATTATAAATTTAGAGTTGGGGTGAGCGGGCTTGATAGTGCGGTAAATGTAACTGAGCAACGCCCCCAGACTTTCGGGCTTCGCGCTAGTACCATACCAGATATTCGGCTCGTTAAGAACCTCGTAAGCCTGAATCGCATCGCCATAATGGTCGGCAATCTCTTTGGCCCGTTGCCCGAAAACCCGGATGTAGTTGTTGGTACGATCGGGTTTGTCGGCGGAGTCGTTGAGGCGGGTGTAGTAGAGGTCGGGGTCGTTAGCGTTCTTGCTGGTGATAGCGTCCGCCCCAAGCAAAGCCAGAACTTTCAGGTTATAGCGCGGCGCAATCTTGAAAATAAAGTCATCATACTTTTCGTAATGTAAAATGCCGCCCCGCGCCCCAACCGCCGTATCCGCATGAAACTCAATCCGTATCCAGCGTGCGCCCATCAAAGCCATCTGACGAGCCATATTATCCATAAACTCGTAATTCATGGCGTTAGGACGGGCCGGGTTGGTGTTCCATTGATACCAGGGGTCGTGACCCACAATCCCGAATAGTTCCGGGGGTGGGCCGCTTGCCGCCAGGGCTGGATTAGGGCTGGCTTTAACCGTTGGAATAAAGGGCGGCTTGGGCAAATCGGGGAATAAGCTATAAGCGATAAGAACAAATAATAACCAAAAAACTGCTATTACACTGAAACGTCTGGTTAGAGTAAGTCGTCTGGTCAAAACCACCTCTCCTGTAAAAAAGTAACGAGTCGAACGGTTGTCGGTTGTCAGTCGTTAGCACAAAAGTTGAGTAACCAGCAACTAACAACTCCTAAATCAACTTGACATATCATGATTATTATAGCAGAGCAACCTGATTTATACTATTAAAATTTGTTAGTAATCGGGGATTTTACAAAGTCATATTGAGTATTTAATTGTAGGGGTGGGTTTATAACCCACCCGTAATTCCCCGGTCGGGTTTGAAACCCGACCCTACATAATCAATTAAATAGGAGATAACCGAAGCGGGCTTATAGGGCTTGAATAATTTGGGGGGTGATACCTGTTATATCAACCACATCCTGAAAAGCGACGGCTTGTGGCCCAACCACCAACAGCGGCACGGGGTTTAGATTATGGCTTTTGCTGGACAAATCCTCGATATTGCCATGGTCGCTACTTATAATAAGGGTAACATCCGGCGGAAGGTTAGTAATTACACTGGCTAAAAAAGCATCAACCAAGGCCAAAACCTCAAGAGCCTGAGTCATATCCTGAGTGTGTCCGGCGAAATCCGGCAGGTAACATTCAAAAAGAGTTAGATGATGCTGCCCGCCCAGGTTAGCCAACCGCTCTCCGGCCTCCTGGGGGGTAATAACCGGGGCATCCACCCCTCGATGGCTAAGACGGAAGCCCGTAATATCCCAGGAGATTGCCTCGCCCCGCAAGTAAGCCTCCGGCATACGAAAGGGAACCTCCGCCGTCAGACCTATTAGCGTTCCCACCGAATAGCGAATCCGCCGTTGCTCGATAGCCTCAAAATAGGCCGGGGAATATAGATTAGCATGAGTTGGCAACCCGCCCTTTTCCAGAACCTGCCGGAAAATGCCGCTTTCCTCAATCAACACCCGCAAAGAACCGTTGGCGAAACCCGTCAGGTGGCGACCCAAAAAGGCCGGAGCATTTCGCCCGGTGTAAAGGCTGGTCTGCCCGGTGGCACTCTGGGGCAAACCGGGTACCCCTAATTGGGCATCTATCGCTTTGAACAAAAGTTGGGGGGTATTTTGGGTTAGGCCGAAGAGTAAAGGCCCGTTCAAAAATTCAGCCAGGAAAGGGGTTGCGCCGGATTGGGACAGAGGATTGGATTCAACCGCTTCGCCCAACCCTAACCCGTCTAAAAACAGAAAGATAAACCGCTTATTTGAATGTGACGAAGGCGTATTGATGAAACTACCCAAGCCCTAGAATTTCTTTGACTTTGGCCGCCAACTCGCGGGGAGTGAAGGGTTTAACAATATAATCGGTTGCGCCCGCGCTAAGACCCTCGCCAATTTCGTGATTCTGCCCCTTTGCCGAAAGGAATAACACCGGAGTATTGGTCATTTCCGGCTCGGCCCGCAAGCGACGGCAAACCTCGTAGCCATCCATTTGAGGCATCATCACATCCAGTAGAATAATATCTGGATTGTGTTGAAGGGCCATATCAAAAGCCTGTTTGCCATCAGAGGCTTCGACGATTTCAAAACCAGCCCGTTCAAGGGTAAAGGTTATTAGCCGACGGATGTCTTTCTCGTCGTCAGCTACTAAAACTTTCATAAGGTAAGCTCCCCAGGTTATCAGTTGTCAGGCGACGTGCCAGATTAAGAAATCTACGTCGCAAAAATGGTTTTGGTACATAATTAGTATACAACGCCCCATCCTGTAATGTCTGGACAAAACCACCTGCGGATTTCCCGTTATAATCCGGCCCGGTGGTGGCTAAAATATGCTCAGGTGGAACCAGGGCAAAGGTCGCAGTTTTTGCCAGAAGCGGGTCTTCCCGCAATCCTTCCAGTAAGTCTGGGTTCAGGCCATTTTCGCCCATCAAATCAACCAGCAACATTGTTGGGCGATGGCGACGCGCCAGAGTCAGGGCATCATATTCGCGGGTAGCTCGGTAAACATGAGTGTAGCCCGCTTCTCGCAAAATCTTATCCAGGGTACGGAGGGTCGGGTTAATTTGACTGATTAACAGGACGTTTTCCGATTGTTTAAGTTTTTCCAGGGCAGATGAAGTAAACTCGGCGGCAATTGCCTGAGTTAACAATTCATGCAATTCCTCATCCGTAACCGACCAGGGCAACACCGCCAGAGAGCCAGCTTTCAAAGCCCGACACTCAAGCTCGGAAAGTTTAAGTTGAAGAATTGGCACTTTACGAAAATTCGCCCCTCTGGTCACTTCCCAGGCGGGTTCGGGCAAGTCACTAGAAACTGTTTCTTCCAGGATTAAATCGGGTTGCCAGGCCGGAGTGCTGGTGGTTAAACCGTCCCGGTTGTCACTTATTATTACCTGAAAACCACCCTCACGCAGCAATTTCTCAGTCACCAACCCAAACTCCAGGTGGGGGGTTATTACCAGCACCGACTTTTCAGCTTGCTGATTATTCTGGGGGGCAAAATCGAAAGCCGATTTACGAAGGAGCGGTAGGTTTATAGTAAAAGTATTCCCAACCTTAGCGGTTGAAACTACCTGCACTTTACCATCATGCAACTCGACCAGAGCCTTGACAATCGCTAATCCCAGGCCGGGATTGCCATTTTCGCGCCAGGCCGCATCTTCGGGTTTCCAGAATTTAGTAAAAACCCTGGGCATTTCTTCCGGTGAAATAAACGGCCCTTCATCGGTAATCGTAAGGGCAATTTGTTCGCCTTTGGGGGTTAATTCTACCCGGATTGTACCGCCACTTTTGGTATAACGCCCGGCATTGCTCAACAAAACCCGAATCGCCTGAGATAAACGTTCTTTATCGCTATTAACCTCGTAAGTTGCGGCGGCGTTAGGTAGCTCTAGTTGGAGATTTAATTTCTTGGCTTCGAGTTGAGGGCGAATAGAGTCAACTGATTCAAGTAGCAAAGCACGGAGGTCAGAGGGACTAGGTTTGAAGGTATAACGGCCTGCCTCCAGGCGGGACACCTCCAGTAAATCGGTGATAATCCGGGCCAAACGGTCAGAATTTGCCCCAACCACACACAAAAACTCGTATTGCAACTCGCTGAGTTGACCCGTCTCCCCTTCCAGCATCAAATCAATATAACCTTTGATAGAGGTCAAGGGGCTACGCAGTTCATGCGCCACATTTGAGAGGAACTCGGCCCGCTCTTTTTCATCAATTTTAACCGAAGCCAGTTGTTCCCGCACCTGAAAAAATTGCTGGTAAAGCGACTGATTTTCAGCCTCAAGCTCCTCCAGACGCGCCCGTAACTGGGCTAGTTCGGCCTCTGGGCTAAGTTCAACAGGTTTTCGGCTACTTTTTAACATAAAGCTATAGGAGTCCTGTCCCGCGCTTACTAATTAGCAGCAATTACATCATTTTTAGTAATGGTATCAGCTTGAGCGGTTTTACTCTTTTTAATCTCAGGCGTTTCTTCTGCTTTTAGTTCCTGCCCGGTACTAAAACTTTTGAAGCGATAACCCACTCCCCGTTCGGTTAAAATATAGGTAGGCTTGCCTGGGTCTGGCTCGATTTTCTCACGCAGACGGCGGATATGGACCCGTAGACCTTCCACATAAACTTCTTCATCAGGACTCCAGACCCGCGCCAGTAATGAGTCGGTAGTTAATACCTGACCGCCATGCCGGATAAGCATATGCAGCAGTTTGGATTCAGTGGGGGTTAATTCCTGGCGGTTGCCGCGTACTTCGGCCCAGTGTTGCCCAAAGTTGATTTTCAACCCGGCATCAATCACCACTTCGGCGGACGAGTTAGTAGTCTGCACATCCCCAAAGCGTCGCAAAACTCGGCGCACCCTGGCGGCTAACTCGCGGGGGTTAAAGGGCTTGGTAATATAATCTTCGGCGTAACGGTCAATACCCTCAACTTTGGTATCTTCGGAATCTACCCCGGTAAGCATAATAACTGGAATAATGGCATATTGTTGCAGACGGCGGCAAACCTCAAAGCCGTGAATATCGGGCAAGTTCAAGTCAACAATCGCCAACGCTGGCAGTTCTTTCGCCAGTTTGTTGAGAGCCTGTTGACCCGTTACCGCCGTGCTGACCTCATAATCCTCGGCTTCTAAAGCACTCCGTACCAATTTAAGAATATTTGGGTCATCGTCTACCACAAGAATAGTTGGACTGTTCATTTCGGGGTTAACCCTCCCTGTTTATTCCCACTCTATCGTTGCGGGCGGTTTGCTGGTAATATCATAGACTACCCGGTTTACGCCCATTACTTCGTTAACAATGCGGCTACTAATCCGCGCTAATAAATCATGGGGTAGCCGCGCCCAATCCGCAGTCATGCCGTCCCGACTGCTAACGGCGCGCACCGCCACCACGTTGCTATATGTCCGATAATCACCCATAACCCCAACGCTTTGCAAGGGGGTGAGAACCGCGAAATATTGCCAGACCGCGCTATCTCCGTCCAGATTAGCCCGGCCTATTTCTTCTCTTACAATCGCATCCGCCTCCCGCAAGACCAACAGGCGACTTTCGTCCACTGCCCCAATTACCCGCACCGCCAGACCAGGGCCAGGGAAAGGTTGCCGCCAGACAATTTCCGGCGATAGACCCAATTCCAGCCCCACCTGTCGCACTTCATCTTTGAAAAGATAACGCAGAGGCTCGATTAACTTGAATTCCATATTCGGGGGCAAGCCACCCACATTATGATGGGTTTTTATTCGGCTGGCGTTTTTAGATTCGGGCGTAGCGCTCTCAATAACGTCGGGGTAGAGCGTACCTTGCACCAACCAATCCGCCCCCGCCAGGTTGCTGGCCTGTTCCTCAAAGACCCGGATAAACTCCCGCCCGATTATTTTGCGTTTTTCTTCGGGGTCAATCACATTTGCCAGCTGGGATAAAAAGCGGTTAGTAGCATCCACATAGACCAGTTTCAGCCCCAACTTGTTCTGGAAAGTTTCGATTACACTTTCGGCCTCATCCTTGCGCAAAAGCCCGTTATTGACAAAAACGCAGGTCAGCCGCTCCCCGATAGCTTGTGCCACCAGAGTTGCCGCCACCGCCGAGTCTACTCCGCCACTCAGGGCGCAAATTGCCTTGCCGGTTGGCCCGATAGTATCGCGGATTTGCTCAAGGGTGGTCTGGATAAACGAGCCGGATGTCCAGTTCCCCTTACAGTTGCAAACCTCGGTCAGGAAGTGCTGAACGATTTCCGCCCCATGCTCTGTATGATTAACTTCGGGGTGAAACTGCAAACCGACAATTTTCGCGCCAGTTTTAGGCGAAACCCCTTGCATCGCCGCAATCGGGGTGTTGGGGGTACGGGCAATAACCTCAAAACCGGGAGGTGGGGCGGCTATGTGGTCGCCATGACTCATCCAGACACTCAGGGGATTAGGCAAGCCCTTGAAAATAGGACTGGCGATATCAGTCTGCACATCGGCCTGTCCATATTCCCGTTTTTCGGCAGACTGTACATCCCCACCCAAATCGCGGGCCAGCAGTCCCATACCGTAACAAATCCCCAGGATAGGCAAACCACAGGTTAATACATAGTCAGCAAGTTGGGGTGAACCTGGTTCGTAGACGCTGGCAGGGCCACCGCTAAGAATAATACCGCGCGGGTTAAGTGCGGCAACCTGTTCCCAGGGGGCGTCGGGCGGCAGGATTTCACAGTAAACCTGGGCTTCGCGTACCCGGCGGGCAATCAGGCGGGTGAACTGGGAGCCAAAATCAAATATAACGATGGACTCATCCGCCGGAGCGTGATGAGTTTGGTTTAGTGGCGAGTGGCCGGGCATTAACGCGCTATCTCCTTCAGGTTGTCCGTTTTATTCTGCATCATCCAGCAGAACATACTGTTCGTCGAATTCCCAGTTGGCAAGCCCCTCGATTGTGACATTAACGTGAGGGTGCAACGGGTCAATCTTCTTTACCAGATGAATCTCAACTACCCGGTTATCATTTACGCCGAGACCTTCGCAGACTGCATCCAGTGTTATCTTCAGACCGCCATCCAGGTCGCGCCGATGTGGAGAAACAAAATAGAATTCAATAAAAACCGAAAGATAGGATCGGGCTAAGGCGCGGCGAAGCTGGTCAGTTAGAATTTCTTTTTCTTCCAGCAACTCTAGGCGTTGTTCAACCTGGCGTTTCCATTTACGGGCGGTTTCGGATAACACGCGCCTACCTTCAACCGTCGCATATTGTGAATTTATGCTGGGTGGCAAAGGCAGCGAAACCTGTAGAGTCGGCGGGTTTGCCCGGTTTTCCGCCGAGCCTTTTACCTCTCTAGTCATAGCTAAATTATATGCGACATTTCACCATTTGTCACTAACCAAATTGACTGATATTGGGGGTTTTTTCATTAGACATTACGAAGAAGTTAGTCGTAATGTTCAGATTAGCGGTTTTTAGAGTCCCTAATGGCCTAATAGCCTAAAAATAGGCCAAATATCCGACCTTTGGCATATGTATTCCGGGCTAAAAGTTGTTATATTAGTAGCTCATTCAAAATGATGAAACAAACTCCCAAAAGTTGGGTCATAACCTGTAAGTTAACTTGAGGCATCGGTAACTTTAGCCTGTATAACTAAAAAGCAATCAAAAATAGATTAGTAGCAGCCTTACCCCCGCTATTCCTTAATAGGGGCGACTGCCTGAAAGATGGAGAAATTTTTAAAATGCGCGCTTATTCAGCTAAACAACCGGCTACTGTTAAAGTAGCAATGTGGAGTGCCAATCATCGCTGGCTGGTATTTGGCCTCTGGTTCGTTTTTACTATCGGCATTTTTGGGTTGAGCCTGGCGATGGGCGGCACTAAAACCAGCAGTGTGAGTAGCAATTCCGGTATTTCCAAAACCGACTCCCGCAAAGCTAATCAGGTTTATGGGGCGGCTAATATTAGCACTGTTAACACCATCCCTACCCAGGATTTCTACCTGATTATTACCAGCGCGACCCTGAAAACTTCTGACCCGGAATATAAAGCGGCGGTAACAAAAATGAGTGAGGCTCTACAGGCTATCACTTACAAAGACGGAAACGAAACCAAACCTGCTTTTGTGCGGGTAGTGAATCCTGTTACCGCCCCCCCAAACTCTGGCCTGATTTCTCCTGATAGGGGCAGTGTAAGAATTATCGCCACTATTCAGGGTGTGCTGATTCAGCGCGAAAAAGCTCTGGCGGCGATTAAGCCTGTCACCAACGACCTTAAAGCCCAAAATAAGGGCTATCAAATTCTGGTGCTGAATAACACCATCCTGAACGATGAAATCAGCGAGATTGTTAATACTGACCTGGACGGCTCGCTAAAAATTACTATTCCCTTGACTTTTATAATTCTGCTCATCGCTTTTGGGGCGGTTGCCGCTTCGGTGGTGCCGCTAATTCTGGCAGCAACCGCCCTGGTAGCGGCCTTTGGACTATTGGGCATCTACAGTCAGACCATCAGCGAGGTTAGTGCTTACGCCGGACAGCTAGTGGTGCTTATCGGGCTGGCGGTAGCGGTGGACTATTCGCTGTTCTTGATAACCCGTTTCCGTACCGAACGCCGCAACGGGCGCAGTAAAATGAACTCGATTGAGGTAGCCAGCAGCACCGCCGGACGTGCTGTGTTTTTCAGTGGTTTGATGGTGGCAATCTCACTGGCTGGTTTGTTTATCATTGACGACCCGATTTTTCGCTCGATGGCGGTGGGGACTATCGCGGTGGTGCTGATTTCGGTTATCGGTAGCCTGACCTTCCTGCCCGCAATCCTGGCAATCTTCGGCAACGGGATAAACTGGGGGCGGGTTCCTTACTTTGGGCGGGAAAGGGACGAAGGGGGCGGTTTCTGGAGCGTGGTAGTCAAGGGGGTAATGAGTCGTCCCGCGATCTTCGCCATTATCGTTACGGCTATCTTATTAGTGGCGGCCTATCCGGTGCTGCACTTCAAGTTGGGCGAGAATGACCTTTCGGCCTTCCCTGAAAAGCTGGAAGGGGTGCAAGCGGTCAAAGTGCTGAACGAAAAGTGGCCGACTGGTACTACCCTCAAGCTGACGGTAGTAATTACCGAGGCTGACCAACCCGAAACCAAAGCGGCGATTGAGAAGTTCCGGGTCGAAGCCCTCAAGGTCAAGGGTTTAAGCGAGCCTGTGAACTACTATGTGGCTTCAAATGGCAAGGTCGGGCAACTTAACTTTACTCAGGGCGGCTCAGAAAACGACCAGATAAATCAGGACGCTGTTACAAAACTTCGTACTGAGGTCGTACCCAACTATCTGACCAACGTGAAGGGAGTCCAGGCCTATGTATCGGGGGATGCGGCCTATGTGCTGGATGCGGTGAAGCTTTACACCGACGCAATGCCTTTAGTCTTTGCCTTCGTGCTGGGTTTTAGCTTCCTGCTGTTGCTGGTGGTCTTTCACTCGCTGGTCATTCCGATTAAGGCTATCCTTCTGAACCTGCTTTCGACGGGCGCGTCCTATGGGGTGCTGGTGCTGGTTTTCCAGGATGGTTGGTTTGGCGAACAGTTGGGAATTAAGGCCAGCGGGATTATCGAGGCTTTTGTGCCGGTCTTTATCTTCACCATTTTGTTCGGGTTGAGTATGGATTATCACATTTTCATTCTGACCCGTATCAAGGAGGCCAAAGATCGCGGCGCGACTTCGGATGAGGCGGTGGCGAAGGGTATCAGTATCACTTCGGGTACAATTACCAGCGCGGCGGCGATTATGGTGGTGGTTTTCTCGGTATTCGTGACTCTACAACTGATTATCATTCGCCAGTTGGGGTTGGGGCTGGCGGTGGCGGTGTTTGTGGATGCCACTATTATCCGTAGTATCCTGCTCCCGGCATCCATGAAATTGTTGGGTGATTGGAACTGGTGGCTGCCCAAATTCCTGAATTGGCTACCCCACATCACCCTCGAAAGCGAGCCGGAAGAGCTGGTTCCAGAGGAGTCTGACAAACAGGCGGAACCTTCGCCCGTTAATTAACCTAACCCCCTAACCCCCTTCCCTAGCAATGAAGGGGGAACAAAACACAAAGAAAGCTACTTCGTAGGGGCGAACCTCGTATGTCATCGACTCCAACAAATAGGTAAAGTTCTCCAAAATATGAGGTTCGCTCGGCGATAAATCACCGAGCTACTTCAACGAAGCCAGCTCAAGCTGGCTAAATGCTTCAAATTATCCTTAAATCAGGCTCTTTTAGCCCTTTTTAAGGGGCTTCGTTGAAATAGCCCTGCGGCTTAAGCCCAGGGCGAACCTGAAATTCGCCCCGAACATCTGTATTTATTGGAGCAGATGACCTCTGGGTCTGCCCTTATTAATTTGGGTAAACACGGAGGTCACCCCTACATTTAAAACTCTTGAATCTCTCAATTAGGCCTGGGTTTCATTTACTTTTGATAAACGGGTATTTCATCCACCTGAAAATAAACCGGAATGCCCCGTTCTTTAGCCAGACGTACATCATTATCAGCCCCTTTCGAGTCTCCCGATAGCCGCAGCACCGCATCGCAACGTTCAATCAGTCGTCCGGCGGTGGGGTGCAAAATCTCATCATAGAGTTCGTCGCCAACGGTCTGACCCCCCGCCACTTGCCAGATTGGTAATGCGACCCACTCGCCAATCATCGGGATATGTCCGGCTTTGAAAATAGGCCAGGAAGCTTCCTCCAAGTGTTTTAGATTAGCGGCCATTTTTTGCGGGTCGTCGCCTGTGCCGCTACGGTAGGGCCCTGCAATTAAAATCAGCAAGCGGTTAGATGTTGAAGTCATTAGTTTGTGTCCTCGTTTCTGTGTATAATAGGTAAATTAAACCAATTTTCACGATGTTGCACGAATTTACTGTTCTGGTGTAATATACCAGAATTAACGTGCAAAATCAAGATGTTTCGTGCAAATACTTGTAAAAAGGACACAAATGTTAACCAGCCAACGCAAACAATATATTCTCGAAATTCTAAAGCGTGATGGTCAGGTGATTGCCAAGACCGTCAGCCAGGAACTCGGCTTATCCGAAGATACCATTCGTCGGGATTTACGCGAGCTTGCCCAGGAGGGTCTGTTGCAACGGGTACACGGTGGGGCTTTGCCAGTATCGCCCGCCATCGCAACCTTTGCTGTGCGGGAAGATATTTTGCAAGAGGAAAAAGTGGCGATTGGCAAAGCTGCCGCCCGCCTTATCAAAAACGGTCAGGTTGTCATTCTCGACGGTGGCACTACTGCCATTCAGGTTGCCCGCCATTTAGACCGAAACCTACAGGCAACGATTGTTACCCACAGTGCCAGGACTGCCCTTGAACTGGTAAATTACCCCGATATTGAGATTGTTTTAATTGGGGGTCGTTTATTCAAGCATTCGATTGTATCAGTGGGTGCGGCGGCTATCGAGGCTATCAGCCACATTCGGGCTGATATTTATTTTATGGGCGTTACGGGAATTCACCCGGTTGCCGGACTGAGTACGGGTGATTTGGAAGAAGCCTATATTAAACTGGCCCTTTCCCGACAGGCCGCCGAGACCATAGTATTAGCCTCCCACGAAAAACTGGGAGCAGCCTCGCCCTACGTCGTAACCTCGCTGAACGATATTAGTGGAATGATTGTGGAGCAAGCGGTTTCAGAGGAAATTTTATTGCCGTATAGACAACTCGGCTTGAGCATCATTAAGGCCTAATTTCAAATACACCCAAATCAGAGTTAAAATAGAGGATATGTCGGGGTTGAACATACGGGCGCGGAAACCACGCCCCTACGAATTCCCCCTTCTTTGTAGGGGTAGACCTCTGTGTCTACCCTTGGGGTTAGGTTTGGCCTACCGATTCAAGACCCCGGCCTGATTCAAACCCTCGATTACCAGAGCCGCCCCCACGATTGTGATAACCAACGCGCTGGCGACGGGTAAAATCCGCACTATCCGGCTGCCCGAACTGAGGTTTAATCTGGACATCAGCTTGCGGGCGTAGATAAAGGCGATTCCCATCATGGTCAGGGTGGTAGCGAGGCCGAGGCTGAACAACACTATTAACAGCAGCCCCAGAGCGGTCTGACCGAGCGCAATCGAACTCAGCATCACCACCAGAGCGGAGGGACAGGGCAGCAACCCCGCCGAAATCCCGAACATCAGTAGCCGCTTCCAGGTCACAGCCGTGCCATCTGTACCGGGCGGCAGGTGCGAGTGGGCCATTCCACCGTGCGAATGAACGTGGTCGTCATGATTATGTGCATGCTCATGGTCATCATGAGCATGGTCATGTTGGTCGTGGTCACCGTGAACATGTTCATGGTCGTCATGAGGATGCGCGTGATTATCCTCGTGGTCATGAGCATGGTCATCATGATTATGCTCAGTATGGGCCTGCTCGTGAGGCTCGTGCGAATGGTCGTGGTGAGGATGTTCCAGGGCAGGAGCGGTTCGGCCTACCAGGGCATAGCGCAAGCGAGTGCGGAACAGAGCCAGACCCATCAACACCACAATCACCCCCGACGCAAACCCAATCCAGGGATAAAGTTTTTCCGGCAGGATAAATTGGGAAGCGAACAGGGTAATCAAGCCCAGGGTAAAAACCCCCAGCGTATGGGTAATTGTTACGGTTGCGCCCAGAAAAATAGCGTGGCGGAGAGTCCCACGAGTGCCGACCAGATAGGCCGCCACCACCGTTTTGCCATGCCCCGGCGAAAGAGCATGCACCGCCCCTATGCCAAAGGCCGCCGCCAATAAACCCAGGAATATCGGCAAAGTTATATCTTTGGTATCCAGCAAGGAGGCAAAGGGGTCATCGGTCTTAGCGGTAATTTGGGCGGTATTAGTAGTAGATTGGTTATTTACCACCACACTTGAGTCCAACTTGAACGAAACCTGAGCGGAATTTACATTAAGTGGGCTTGCCAGCAAATCTACCGGGTAGGTGCGGAGTTCGTTACTCTGGTCGGAATAGGGTGCGCTGGATTGACTAAGAGCCACTCCCGTCGCATTCCGCACCACAATTTCTTTCCAGCCCAGCCGCTCACTGAAATTAGTATCCTGATAACTGAGCCTGGAAGCATCGCTGGAAAGAGCCTCACTCTGGAAAAGGGCGGTCAGGCGCATGGTCTGTAACCCGCCCTGTCCTGGTAGAAAAGTCAGGGTTTTATCACTAATTTTGGTAGTAACTGGCGTATTATTAAGGCTTAATTTTAGTCCGGTCTGGATTTCGTTGGCCTTGCGGTCAAGATAGGCCAGCCGCTCAGGGTCGCTAATCTGACCATCGTGGTTGGTATCCACCAAATCTTTTTCCTGGAAGGTGGGGATTTCCGCCATATCCAGCACGTAATGAATATTGACTCCGGCAGCCCCAATTTCAACGCGACTGTAGCGGTTCACGGTGAAATTACCAAGCGGGTGAGCCGCCGCCGGACTAACATTCGATAACCAACCCACCGCCAGGGTCAACAACAGGGCTACGAGTATCCCGGATTTATATTTTTTTCGGCTTACCAGATTCATTCACTACCACCTCTGTCAGTTGTTCGTTGTTCGTTAAAATTCAAAAGCTATTCGACCTTGGACTATTCCTACACTCATCCCGCATCCTTACCTAAAGCCCTGCCAGAGTTTTACGGGCTTCGTTGGCGTATAAGAGCGAGAAATTCGGGTTCAGGTTCAGGGCTTTTTCCAGGAAGGCGCGGGCTTCGCTATTATTGCCCTGTTTGGCTTTAATCATCCCGGCGTGAAACAGCATCAGGCTATCCTGTGTACCCAGGCGCAGGGCTTGTTGCGAATATTCGGCGGCGGAAGCGTAATCCCCCGACTTATAGTGCGTCCAGGCCAGTACATCGGCGGCTTTGATGCTGGGGCGCACGGCATAGACCTGTTTGGCGTGGGCCAGCGCATCGGGCAAGTTAAAATTGTGGTCAGCATCGAAGAGAGCCATTTCCAGGTCGGTATCTACGCCATTCTCGCGGTAAATCTGCTGAATTCCGCGCACCAGGTCATACTGTTTTTTGGCATCGTCGGCCCGGTTTGTGGCGGTATAAAGGTCGCCAAGCTCGATAATAAATTCGGGCAGAGGCATCCGTTGCGTAACCTGAGTATAGAGGTTAATCGCGCCATCGAAATCGTTATTGGCAGCCTTAATCCGAGCCATTCCCGCCTGAGCGTAGACATAGCCAGGGAAAATAGATATGGCTTCCTGATAACTGGCGGCAGCTTGAGTCAAATCATTGTGATTAAAATAAAGATTGCCAAGTTGATAGATTATATAAGCCCGATTCTCGCTGGTGGGGCCACCTGCCATAGACGCTTGCTTCATAGCCTGAACCGCGCCGTCATACTGCCCGCGCAACTCCCGCAGGTAAGAAATTCTGGAATAAGAACTCAAATCGGGGCGCAAATCCACCATCTGCTGCACCACCTGCGCCGCCTCGTCATAGCGACCAAGCTCTACCAGCGCGTCCGCCATAACCCCATAGTTGTAGGAGGTCGCCGGGCGCAACTTTTGGGCCTTCTGACCCCACGTTAACCCCTCGGCAAACTGGTGACGAGACAACGATAACGAACCCAAACCACCCAAAGCCTCAACATTTTCCGGGCTGAGTTCCAACGACTTCTTGAAAACCCCCTCAGCTTTGGTATAGTAGGTCGGGTCGCCCACCTCACGAGCCTTTTGTAAATAGGCCAGACCCAGTTTGGCATAATTTTCGGGGTCAGCCGCTTTTTTCAACTTATCCTGATAGGCCGCAATCTGACTATCGGTAACATCCGCTCCGGCACTACCCAGACTGGTGCGATTATTTCCCCCAAATAGGTCGCTCAGGCTGGCTTTGGGGCCACTGTTTTTAGCCTGGGGCAGTAAAAAAATTCCTAGCCCTATAACCGTAATAACTACCGCCGCCCCAATTGCTAACTCTCGTTTATATCGCCCAAACACTCGCATTATTTCTATCTCCTATTAGGTCAGGGTTCAGGGGTCAGAACTTCAACCCCCGATTCCCTTTCCAAACCACATAACACTGTTGCCTTGCATAAGTCAGGCAGACACAGAGGTCTGCCCAACCAATAACCAAAACTGCTTATGGTTTCAAAGCGTTGCCAGGATAGTAGTAGAATGAAGAGTAAGGTGTACCCTGATACGGGAAAGCCTGCATAAACATCGGGGCGGGAGCATCAACCCCATCACCCAGCACATTGCCAGGAGCGGTGTTGTAGCCATCCACCAGGATACCAGCCACTACCCGTAGTTCCACGTCTATTACGTCATCACCCAGGCGGCGACCATTGGGGAAACCAGCGACATCGCCACCGATTACCCCTAAGCTGTTCGGGTTAGCACTCGGCGGAATAGCCACGTTCAAGCGCAATTGCTCGGACGGAACAATACCAGCCGGTTGGTTCAACCCTTCAATACCCGTCAGGAAGACCTTCACAATATCATTACGAGGGGTAGGCGGGACATTGATACCATAAAGAGCCTTCAACAAACGAGCCGGCTCAGGGTCAGTCACAACATTTACCACTGCCGGGATAGTCGCATCCTGCCAGGGCTTCAGGCTGTTAAAAGCATCCTTGAGGGCCAAAGGTACAACAATTTCGTTGACCAGGGGCATACCCAGACGCTCAATCTGCACCCAGCTACCGCTAGTAGCAGTTGCGCCATCGCTGTAAACTTTGGTGCTCTGGCGGCTGCTGGTAACCCAGGTGCCGATAACCGCCGAACCGCTCTTGGGGTCGGTAGGCTGAGTTTTATCTTTGGTCAGTTGGCTAATCGGAACCTGCATTGAAATAGTGTAAACATTGTAGCCAGCGAAGTTGTTAACCCCACCGCCAGCGTTACCGGGCAGCTTGCGGATAGTCAACAGGTCGAACAACGAACCGATGTCAGCGAAGAATGGGTCGGCGCGGGGGCCGGCAAATACTTTACCGCCATTGTTCAGGTCGGAAACAGTCGCTAACGAGGTCAAGCCGTAAATCGGAGTCGAGGCTGGGCCAACATTAGCGGGAGCAACCTGAATATCGCGACCTAGTTCGGTGCGGATAGCACTCCCACAGTTAGACAATGGGGTGTTTTTGCAGCTACCATCGGCGGGAGCATCTAACCGGGTTACGGTCATATACTGCCGAACATTGAGCTGTCCATCATCCGGCTTGCCCACAGGGCCAGTGTTGTACAGGAAGGTGTTGGGATTTACAATAACGGTTTTAAAGCGGTATTGGAATGAAATGTGATCCTGAGCATCTCCAACGTTGTCAACGTGCAATTCATAAAGCACATCATCACCGAACCGATACCAGTTTGGCCCACCATTTGGGCTGGCGTAAGGTATCCAGTTGGTAACGAAAGTTACGGTGTCGGCCTTGTCTGGGCTAACGAAAGCATACAGGTCGGTTGCATCAGCCGAAGGGTCCTGGCTGATTAGGGGAGCTTCCCGGTGGCTGGAAGCCTCTACTTTAGCGGTGCTGTTCATGAACATGGGTAAGGCCAAAGCCCCAACCATTACCAGAACTCCTACAAAAGCAAACCAGGCTAAAGGTCGCTTGGTCATTTGTTGTGTCCTTTCTCTTGCGAATTTAATTTCCAATAATCGAGCAGAAATCTCCTCGACCTTGAAAACAGCATAATCTAACATCTGTTTCAGAGTGTCTTAAATTGTCCCAGGATTGTTTTCAAGGAATTTCTCTTACACCTATTAATTTTAGAGAGCGTGGGATAAAGGTTCATTTTGTGTTAGGAAACCAGTAGATTTACTGCCCTAACTGCCAAAAGATATAACCTTTAACTTGCTTCCTAACAGTAGTTTGCTAAAGAAAATCTTCTGTTTAGTACCAGCCCAGCTTGAAACAAGCTAATAGATTGGTACAGGTTTCGCCCGGTTGGCAGACTACAGTAGTAAACTATAATCTTACTAACCTGAACCAATACCAGGACGGAACGCTCAAAAATATATTTAATAGCAATGTGCCATTACCCAGGGAAACCTCAGTTATGATGCTATTAATGTTTTTTAAGGGGCGATATCACAAAAGCAAGATTTGTACCAGTAAAAATAGATGCGGCAATTTGAACTCAGAGAGGCAATTAAGAGGAAGCAATAGCTGAGGGGGAAAAAATAACGCTACTCGATTAAAACTGAATTAGTGTCAGTTCTGAGTAGCGTTACTTAGCGGGTTTAAAATGGCAAATTACAGGTTTTTAAGCTGCTTAAATCCGACCATTTTTTGTTGCTCAATATCCCATAAACTTAAAGTAAGGCTTTTTAAGCCAGTGCGGAGGGTAATAACACTCACCTGTTGAAGGTCCAAATTACTTTCGGCGTGACATTTGGCTAAGTAGTAATTTGGAATCCGGGGGCTTAGATGGTGAATATGATGAAAACCGATGCTGCCGGTAAACCATTGCAACACCCCTGGCAACTTGTAAAACGAGCTGCCTGCCAGGGCCGCTTCGGTATAATTCCACTCGGCTTGGGGCTTCCAATAAACCCTTTCAAACTGATGTTGGATATAAAATAGCCAGACCCCGGTTATCGAGGATGGAATAGTAACTAATAAGGTTACTATCAGGAAAGGCCCGAACCCAACCAAAAAAATCATCAGCACACTTATCGCCAGCAAAGCCAGATTGGTAACATGGACGCTCTTTCGTTCGCGCTTACCCTGGCGGGCGACTGTGAAACGTTGGATTATCAAAAACTGGATTGCCGGAATCAGCCCAAACAAAAACAGGGGATGACGATATAGCTGATAGCCAAGCTTTTGCCAGCGATTTAGTTGTTGATACTCCTGAATCGTAAACAGAAGAAGGCCATAACCGTCTTCAATGTTCTTCATGACTTCGGCTGGATAAGATTGGTTGGCGGAGCGACGATCTAAATTGCCGGAGGTAGCATGGTGCATTGCGTGCAAATGCCACCAATCCTGATAGGGGGTAAAACAAATTATCCCGGTAATGATGCCAACCAACGAATTCAATTGGCGGGATTTGAAAAAAGAACCATGACCACAATCATGGAAAATGATAAACGTGCGCAATTGCAAGCCGGCGGCTAACGGTGCCAGGGCTACCGTTAACCAAAAGTTGATGTTCAAAGTAAAATACATCAAATATAAAACACCTAGAAAAGGAATAAAGGTATTAGCAAGCTGCCAACAACTACGCCACAAACTAGGTTTTTGGTAGGGTGCTACCGCCGCACGCCAGGAATCCGGGGTGAGCTGTTTTGTGTTTTTATAGTCAGCATTACGTATAGGGGCTTCGATCTTCATCAAAAGTGACACTTCCTAATGGTTAAAGGGTTGGTTATCTAAGAAATTGAAGCCCTATCATATCACAATAAAGTTGCCACGACACTCAACAGTTGTTGTAGATGGAAAGGTTTTCGCAAGACCGATTTCACTTGAGAATGAGTAATTAACTCCCCCAAAGCCGAGGAAATGACCAGCACTGGGATATTTGGCTGGCAATCGGATAACTTTAATAAGAATTGATTGCCATGCATTCCAGGTAAATGAAGGTCTAAAGTTATAAGGTCGAAGTTTCTTGTTTCAAGAATAGTTAGAGCTTCTTCCGCCGTGCTGGCTGTAACAATCTCGAAGTGCTTGAGGGATAGAATCCGACCCATTAGCTTTTGAATGGTCGGGTCATCTTCGATTACTAAAATAGCCTTTTTCAGTATTGCTACCTTTTCAAAAATAAGTATTCAAGGGCATATCATGTAGAGCTTATTTCTTTGCCAAACTAGGCCCGTTTTCTCTGATATGAGAGTGCCTGGATATCTATTGGTTCACTTAGTCCAAAACCCTCGTGAGTGGACTTAACTACCGCTAAAAGTTCGTAAATATCAAAAGGCTTAAGCAGCACTGTTATAGCTTTTTCTAGTAAGACCTTTTCTAATTCACGCACTCGTCCAGACTCAGTTGTTAATAAAATTATCGGTATGTTAGTAGTAATGTGTTCTGTTTTTATTTCCTGAATAAGCTTCCAGCCCAAGTCTTGCCTGCCCCACATTAAGTCCAGAATAATTAAGTCAGGCATTAACCTTTTTATAAGTTCCAGCTCGATATCCAGCTCATGAAAATGAGTAACAACCTCATAACCCTCATCCACTAGAACAACTTCGAGAAGGTCTAAGATATCTTGATTATTATCTATAGCCAGAATTAGTTTGTTCATACTTAACTTTCTAGCCAGAGTATTATAAAAATTGGTAAGCGTTCACGAAGCCTGTCACACCCCCGAGGGACGTGACGGTAAGCGATGAATCTCTATGTTCTAAGCGAGACCCTTCGCAAGCTCAGGGTGACTATCGTGGTGAACGGCTACAGAAATTTAGCATATGCTTCTTAAATTCGACCTAAATATAGCATTCATGGCACGCTAATTGCTTTATCAAATGTATCTACTAAGGCCAAATTGTTTAAGGGTTCCCTATCTTCTTGCTTACAAAGTCTGTTGATTATTGCTCTAAGTGCTTGTAATATAATATACTATACCCACATGTTAAGCATACAAAATATTAGCGTCTGTACGGTAACGCACATAACTTGCAAGCGGCTAATAAAATTGCGGCTGACAAGCGGCGTACGACCATCTTTTAATTTTAACTATTGTTACGCATGTCTAAATCCTTAAGTAATTATTGAATATGACTAAAATATCCAAAACTAAAGAATCTGTTGGAAATCGTCTGCTGGCGGCTCTCCCCGACAAAGAGTATGAAAGGCTATTGCCCCATATTGAAGTGGTGACATTAGAATTAGGCAGAGTCCTTTACGAGTCGGGGGGACAATTAGAATACCTTTATTTCCCTACCACCTCAATGGTTGCCTTACTCCAAACTCTGGAAGATGGCATGACTGCCGAAGTCGGTCTGGCTGGTAATGAAGGGGTAGTAGGTATTGCTTTGTTTTTGGGCGGTGAAACTACGCCCAATCAGGCCATAGTGCAAGTCAAAGGCAAGGCCATCCGACTCAGAGCTAATTTAATTCAAGCAGAATTTAACCGCGGGGGAGAATTCCAACATCTCCTACTGCGTTACACTCAGGCTCTTATTACCCAGATTTCCCAGACCGCTATCTGCAATCGGCTACATCCGGTTGAACAACGCTTTTGCCGCTGGCTCTTGTTAAGCCATGACCAGATTAAGTCAAACAAACTGGAGATGAGCCAGGAACTAATCGCTTCATTGTTAGGTGGGCGGCGGGAAAGTGTAACAGTGGCGGCAGGACGCCTGCAAGATGCAGGTTTAATCTCTTATAATCGGGGAAATATTATGATTTTAGACCGAGCCGGGCTGGAAGCCGCTGCTTGTGAATGTTATCAAGTGGTTAAAACCGAGTATGACCGTTTATTAGGATTCAGTTAAGCACTTCCATTTTTAATATCCTCTCTTAGCTCGGTAATATATTTCCTGGCAAACATCTCGGTCATCTGTTCCAACAAAATAGTTAAGTTCTGCAAAATATGGGGATCGCTCGGCGATAAATCACCGAGCTACTTTAACGAAGCCAGCTCAAGCTGGCTGAAAAGCCTCGTTTTAGTAAGCGTTCACCACGATTGTCACCCTGAGCTTGCGAAGGGTCTTGTTTAAAACATTGAGATTCTTCGCTTACGCTCAGAATGACAGGTTTCGTGAACGCTTACTCGTTTTATTCAATTTTAGCCCCTTTTAAGCAGGGATTATGCATTTAGTTCAGGGTATTTAATTGTCAGGGTCCATTAATTATACTGTAAGTGGTCTCTCCCCTTGTTGAGTTAATAGTTGGTGCATAAAAGCTCTTAACTGATTGAAATTATCCAATTGAGTAATATAAATATTTTCACCCACGCCAACTTCTTCGCCTGAAGGAACCTCATCCACGCAAAAAATAACGACAGGCACTTCCTCTTGAAGCAATCCGGCCTCCCGCCGTAGTTTGGCGGCGGCGGCAATAAGTTCAACCGTAGTACCATCCAGGCTTATCAGGATTAAGTTCGGCGGTTCGCGACGGGCTACTAGAATTGAGTCTTCCACCGAACGACCCGATTGAACCCGGTAACCATCCGTATGTAATAACATTTCGATGCCATCACGGGTTTCCTCCAGGGTCTCTACTACCAGGATAAGCGCACTAATTTTACTCTCGTTACTCATAGCTTGTTTGCCTCTTTCAATTTGGCAACTACTGAGGTAATTACCTGGCTGGTTCAGTAGTTATACAACCAGTGTATTCGTCAAAAAGAATTGTGTCTGTACTGCAACGCGCACAAGCCTAAAGTGCAAGGAAAAACCACAAGTGTCTTTTCTTACAAAAGAGTCATAAATTGCCCCAAAATAGGTTTTCAAACGTATAATTAAAGTAAGCATAAAATGGACAACTTTTGGCCTGTATAATATGGCCTGGAGTTGCTAAGATAACAACAGTAGTAAAAGACGAGCCAGGATAGCGAAAGAGAAAGAAATCAGCCGATGTTAAGAGCAAAGCCAGCTGAAAATTTCCGGGAGCTAATTAACCCTACCAACTTGAATGAAGCTTTCCGCAATTACCATAGCCAACTAGCCCTCAGTAATCAACCGTTAGCCTTTCTGGCAACCGTTAGCCAGCGTGAGGCCCAGTTAGCAAATGAAAAGAACGTCCCGACCAACCTGCGGGGAGCCGCTTTAGCCGCCGAGCTAAAACAGCTAATTAGCTCGCTTGAGCCCAAAGATTCGAGCCTACCTTCTTCCCATAGCAGCCGTTACCCCTATGAAATATTTAATCAAACCGTCGTCCAGGGCCGCAGTGCCACCACCGTCGCTGCCCGTCTGTTTATTTCGCGTAGCCAGTTGTATCGTATTCGGGAAAAAACTATTACCGACCTGTGCCAGATTTGGCTTGAGGCCGAAGAAAAACTGTTGGAGGATAACCCGCCCCCGGAATTTCCTACCGAAAACATCCCGGCAATTTCAGTTCCTCCCGCCGCCCCCCAATCATCCCAACCCGCCTATAGTGCCGGATTCAGAATGGTGACAGTTTTACAGGCCAGATTAGCCGGTTTTAACAAAACCAGTGCCGACCTTGACCCCGAAGAAGCCCATAACTTACTCACCTACTTAATGGAAACAATAAACCAGGTGGTTCAAGCCCATGGCGGTTATGTTTCACATCGGTTAGAGCGGGGGGTGTGGGTATTGTTTGGGGCTCCCACTAGCCAGGAGGATGATTCAGTACGAGCGGTGGATTGCGCCCTGGCCTTGCGGCTGGCCCTGAACGAAGCGCGGACAGCCTGGAACGGGCAGCCAGTCGGGGAATGGCCGACATTACGAGCAGCCTTGACTAGCGGGCGGGTTTTTGTTGATTCGCCCGTAACAGGCCAATACAACATTACGGGGGCGTGCCTGGAACTGGCAAATGCGATGGTCGAGCGTGCGCCTATCGGTCAGATTTTGTTAAACCAGTCCACTTATAAGCTGGTGCGCGGTCTATTTGAGATACAAACCGGGCAGAATTTAATCCTGCCGGAAGATATTACCGAAAAACCTGTGGCGGCTTATCGGGTTTTAGGGGCGCGAATTCAGAGCGAAACAAGTCAGGCGCGGGGGGTGCAGGGGGTTGAAACCAAAATGGTGGGGCGCAACCCCGAATGGAGCTTGCTCACCCGCATTTTTAGCGAATGTAGCGACCAAAATACCAGTCGTCAACTAACAATCATCGGTCAGGCCGGAATTGGCAAAAGTCGCCTGGAATATGAGTTTCGGCAATATGTTGAGCTGGATAGCCGCCCGGCTTTCTACTGGCGGGGGCATAACTACCAACCCGACCGCCAACCCTATCAACCTTTTGGGCGCATTCTAGCTAAATTAGCCGACTTTGATAAAAATGATACCGTAGTTGAAAAACGGGAGAAGCTTCTACAACTATGCGAGCAGCTTTTTAGCGGGGCGGGGGAACTTACCGGGCTAAGTCGGGCGGAGGAAATCGCCCAACTTTTAGCGGTATTACTGGAAATGAGCTGGGAAAATAGCCCGGTGTTAGCCACACTAGAAAATCACCCTACCCAGGCCCAACTTTATACCTTCAAGGCCTTCTCAGCCCTGTGCGCCGCTTTTGCTAAAACCAAGCCGGTAGTATTTGTGTTGGAAGATTTGCAATGGGCCGAGGAAGCGACTCTGGCCTTATGGAACTTTTTAGGCGGCTCGCTCGAAAACTCGGCGGTGTTGTTAATCGGGCTGGCTCGCCCGGAACTCTACGAGCGAAAGCCGGAATGGGGCGTGGGTCTGGATTATCACATCCGGCTGGACTTAAAACCCTTAACCCCCGCCCGCGCCCGCGAACTTATTCAACACCTTTTGCGGAATATGGGCGAAATCCCCGAACAATTAACCGAACAGCTAGTATTAGCGGCGGAAGGCAACCCTTTTTATGTGGAAGAAATAACCAAAATTCTGCTGGAAGATGGGTATATTGTCAGCGAAAACGAAAATAATAACTGGCGATTGGCCCGTCCCTTGCCCGAAAGGCTACCTACTCCACCGACTGTTGAGGGGTTAATCCAATCCCGCCTTGACCGCCTGCCACCTACCGAACGGGCCATCCTGGAACGGGCCGCGATTGTAGGTCGAAATTTCGCCCCTGGTCTGGTCGCTTCCTTATTAAAGGCTACCGGAGAAAGCGAAGTCAG
Source organism: Chloroflexia bacterium (assembly GCA_038207495.1). Lineage (GTDB taxonomy): Bacteria > Chloroflexota > Chloroflexia > Chloroheliales > Chloroheliaceae > Chlorohelix. The sequence goes on along the minus strand of JBBQZS010000009.1, from coordinate 59,574 downwards.
CACTAATCTTGAGGAAAATTTAACCCGGCTACAACAGCGCGAATTAATCTACCAACGGCCCTATACCGGCAACGAACCCGTATTTTCCTTTAAGCATTCGCTACTGCGTGAGGTTATTTATGTCAACCTGCCTAAACGCCAGAGGGTAGTATTACATCTTGCCCTGGCGGAGTGGCTGGAAGAAAACTATCATCGGCCTGAAAATGCCAGTCGCCGCGAACTTAGTGTAGCTTTACTGGCTGAACAGTTCGAGCAAGCCGGGTTGCTGGAACGCGCCGCCCCTTACTATGGACTGGCGGCAGAGGAAGCCAGAGCCGCCTTTGCCCTGAGCGAAGCGGCAAATTATTATATAAAAGCTATCGCCGGAACAGACCCAAAGGCGGCACCGGAATTTTACGCTAAATTTCTCATTAGCCTCGCCCAGCTATTGTTTTTGCAGGGTGCCTATGACGAGGCCTGGGCGAAACTCCAAACTGCCCAACCGCTCGTGAGTCCAACCCAACCCCAATGGTTAAGATGCCAATTATTAAGAGCAGAGGTAAAAGAACGGCAAGGACAATATGATCAGGGTATACAGGAGTGCCTGGCAGGTATGGAGCTGTTGGATGGGGATAATCCTATTGGGGTAGCCTTGCTGAAAGCCCAGCTAGGTAGTTTATTGTTCCGCAAAAGTCGCTACGATGAAGCCATTATCGTTTTACAAGAGGCCTTATCCGGTTTGCAAATTGGCACCACCGATGCCAGCAATCGGGAACTAAATGCTATAGCTAGTTGTTACAAATGTTTAGGGTTGGTAGCCTGGGCACAGGGTAACTTGAAAGAGGCCGCCGCTTATTGTCAGAACAGTTTAACAGTCTATGAGCAACTGAGCGATTGGAGCGGACAGGCTTCTTGTTACGATACCCTGGGCTTGATTTGTCGCGAATGGGGCGAGATTGAGCAGGCCGAAAAATATCTTGGCAAGGCCAGAGACCTTTTTGGAAAAGTGGGAGACCGTCAGCGTAATACTTATAATTATGTCAACCATGGGGTGCTATATTGGTACAAAGGGGAGCTGGAAAAAGCCGAAGCCAATCTAAAAATCGCGCAAGCAGCTTATCAACAAATCGGTGGACAGTTTGGCCTGTCGGTTTGTGCTAATACCCTGGGGAAAATCTATACTGATGGGGGCGATTACGCCGGAGCGGCAGCTTATCTACGGCAGAGCCTGGAATTGGCACTTCCGCTTGGTGACGAACGTAGTCTGGCTCACTGTTATTTTAGTCTGGCGAAATTGGCCCATTCACAGGGGCATTACGAAGAAGCCGCGATGCTGGTGCAGCAAAGCCAGGAATTGCGGGACAAAATCGGGCATCAAACCGGACAGGTTGATTGTTACTTGCTATTAGGCTGGCTGGATTTCGAGCGAGAAGGCAATGATGGCGGGGCTTTCGAGCGAGCCTATGAATTAGCAAAAACTATCGAGTATGTTTTTGGTTTGGCGCAGGCTCATATTGGGCTGGGGGCGTTGGAATTAGCCAGGGGAGACTTTCAGGCGGCTTCTGGGCATCTTTACGAAGCTTATCAGCTTGCCAAAAGTAAAAATTTGCGTGACCCCTGGATACAGGCAACTTTATGGCTGGGGCGACATTCGATGTTAATCGGAGACGGAAACGAGGCAGCTAACCGGTTTAATCAGTCTCTGGAATTAGCCGGGCCAAACTACCCAACCTATACCAACACCGCCCGTTCCTGGCTAACCCAACTCAAAGTAACGAGTAACGAGTTAAAAGTAACGAAATAAAATACCCCCGCTTCTATAGGGGGCGGGGGGTTAGGTCAAAACCCGATTGGCACCAATAGCGGCACCACCACATCATCCAACCCGTCGCGCCGGATGGTAATAGTAGTAGACCAATTGCCCGCCATAGTGAACACGGTGGCAATTGTCCGATATATGCCGGGCTTGTTTTCCAGAGGTTGGAGTTGAAGCTCTTGCGGATCGCCCATCCCTTCCATACTGACACGGGCCAGCACAGCCTGAGCCTGGGTGATGGGCTTGCCACTAGAGTCCAGCAATTCCATCTCAAGAATATTTTCGCCCACCTGCCCCGGACTAACCCCAATGGTATAACGAAGGTCGGCAAGCTGACCGCGCAGGATAAACGGGCCTTTGGGGGCGGCAATCGCTGCTTCCCGCGATGGGCCGAGACTGGTCAAAATTCCTACAACCACTAATAAAGCCAGAGCCAGCCCTACTTCTATAATAATAGTCCGGCGAAACCAACGTTGGACTGAGCCCGCCGCTATCGAACCAGCATCTTTCCCACTAACAAATTTCCGAAGTTTGCGGCTAGTTATAAAGTTATGATAACCGCCCAAACCAAGTAGCGGCACAATAATTATAAGTTTGAGGCACAAAGCCTTGCCATAATTGGTGTTGAATAGTGCGTCCAGGCTGCCGATTTGAACTATCGCCTGTAATATCCCGGTAGTAAACAGCCACAAAACCGCCAGAATCGCCAAATCGCTAAAGTTAGGAATCAGGGTCGCTAATAAGCGGGTACGGTCACCGCTGCCGGGTCGGAGTTGCTTCAGGGCGATGGGTACAGCCAGCATAAAACAGATCAAGCCGCCCACCCAAACCCCGGTACTCAGCATATGCAACAGGTCGGCGGGGATAAGAATCAGACTGGCGGTGCTGGCGGCGGCATGCGAATTTAGCGAGTTGGTCAGCATAATCCCCACACCCAACCCCAACAATATTACGCCTGAAAAAATCGGGATAGTTGTAATAGGCGGGGGGTTTGTGGGGCGAGCCTGTGCGCCAACCGAGGGTGGCTCGGTATCCGGCATCAGGTGGGGCGTAACGGTGCGGGGGAGGCGGAAACTGCCCAGGTTATTTCGATAGACAAAAACCAGCCCAACCAGCCCAATAAGCCCTAACCGCACCAGCCAGATTATCCCGAAGCGGCTGTTAAACAAAAGATTTGGCAAGGTATCGCCACTAAATATCTCCCAGGGGTAACGGCTGGCAACGAGGCTGGCCTGATAAAGCAAAAAGCTCACCCAACCCAAAAGCAACAAAGCCAAACTAGCCAGCAATAACCCGTTCAGCCGTTTTTGCAAGGCCTGGTCAGCCTCCGCCGATTCCGGCCCAAGTTTGGCGGCGATATGTTTCAGGGACGGAGCCCAAACAAACAACCGAAACATCAGGCTACCAGCCAACCCAATCATGCCCAGGTAATTCAGCCAACGAATGCCTACACTCCAGAAGTTAAAATTTGTTTCGTCGGCGGTTTTCACCTCACCCAAAATACTGGCCGGGTTATTCAGCACCGGAGCCGACCCAACCCCAAAACCGTAGCTGCTTTTTACCGCATGCCCATCCTCCCGCGAGACGTTGCGATAAATAACCGAATAAGTCCCGTCCGGCAAATTCGGCTGGAGGCTAACAATCAGGGATTGCGGGTCGTCCGCCGCCACTCTACTATCGGCCCGGTCTACCCGTGCGCCACTACTGTCCAAAACCTGAATTCCGCTAAATTTTGGCTCGACTTGCTCGGAAAACCAGATTTGAACCTGAGTAGGGGATTTACCAGCCGAAATATGCGAATTAGGGGCGGGGTCGCTGCGTACAAATTGAGCGTGGGCAAACACGGAGTGGGGAGTCAGGATTAATAAAAGCCCTAGCCCAATAAGCAAAGCCGCTAAAGTTGTATATCGCCAGGATGTCAGTTTTGAATGGAATAAGTGCATAAAGTCCCAGAATATGGTTGTCGGTGGTCAGTAAATGGTCTAAAGTCGAAAGTCTTATCAAAAATAGAAAATAAATTGTTTGCCTGTAAAAAACTTGTTTGCCTTCCTGTTTAAGGGTGGAGAGTTGTATTAAGGTTCAGGTAGCAAAAAAGTAAACTCAAAAGTTTTGTTCCCCCTTCCCCGGCAGAGTTCAATGGGTGACACCAGTATGTAAAGTTAATTTTTATGCCAAAAGTGGCTTAAGTCTAAAAAATATAGCCCGGTTAGGTCGCACGGGGCTAAAGCCACCGTGCTAATTCAACCAAGCCCCTTAAAAGGGGCTAAGAGAGCCTATTTTAAGGGTAATTAGTCGATTTCCAGCCAGCTTTAGCTGGCTTCGTTAAAGTAGCTCGGTGATTTATCGCCGAGCAGTATAACTTCACAGAATGGTGTTCCCCCTTCCCTGGCAGGGAAGGGGCCAGGGGGTTAGATTTGTGACCCTTAACCGACTACCGAAGCGGCGGGCTGACGGTCAAAAGCTGACGGGCGGCAGGGCGGTCAATCGTCGCAATCGCGCCATCGGGCCAGCGAATCTCAACCCAATCCACCTCGGAGGTCGTGCCAAGTCCAAAATGGGCTACAGGCTCCATCTGACAGAGATAGCCACTCCCACCATCTATAATCCGGCGTTGAATGCGCCCGCCCGCCGCCAGTGTCACCAAAGCCCCACGAGCGGGTGCGCCTGCCCTGGTGCGGGGTAAAATCCGCAGCCAGTTATTCCCATTATTTACTGTACCATAAAGGCTCAAAGGTTGCTGATATTGCTCGCCGTGTGACAACAATAATTCCAGCCGCCCGTCCCCGTCAAAATCGCCAATTGCGCCACCCGTCCCCATCCCGTATGGCTCAACCGCATCGCCAAGCGGGATTGCCTGCCAGCCCTCGTTGCGCCAGCCAAACAACCGATTGGGTTGACCGATATTATTAAAAAAGATTTCCTCAAAGCCATCATTATCAAAATCAGCCACAATAACGGTGCGAATAGTAGAAGGTTTACTGAGAGCGGGCGGGGCGAAATCCGCAAAATGACCGTTTTTGTCCTGGCGAAGCAGGCGGTGCGGCCCTTCCCAATTACCATAAACAAGGCTAAAACCGTTTTCCGAGCCGGTATCCAGGGCGGCGACCCCTCTGGCATGTTCGTAGGGGTCGTCCAAACCCAACTCGGAAGCAACCTCCGCAAAAGTGCCATCGCCCTGATTGCGGAACATAAAATTTGCGCCATTCTCATTAGCGGCAAAAATATCCATTCGTTCCGAAACCAGCGGCCCACACAAAAGGCTACGCCCCCCTGTTACCAGAGAAACCCCCGCTTCTTCGGCGACATCCACCAGAAAACCATCGGGGTTTAACTCGTAGAGGCGCATCGGCCCGCCATAGTTCGCCACAAAAAAGCCATAACGCCCGCGTCCCAGGCGGTCTATACAGGCTACCGAACGCCCGGCGGTTTGGTTTACCGCCTCCAGATTGCGGGGCAAAGAAAAAAGGTCGTACCACTCGCCATCAAAAAAAGAAAAAAGGCGGTCACCAAATTGTTTCCGCCCGGCAAAAGTATCGGTATTCAGGACATAAATTTCTTCGCGCCCATCACCATCGAAGTCACAGGCCGCCACCCCAATCGCCTGTCGCCCGTTATCTGCCAGGGTTTTATCGGCAATGTTAACAAAAACCTTGCCATCCCATTTCAGCACTTTATTGGGGAAGCTATAACCCGCCACAAAAAGTTCAAAAGCCCCGTCCTGGTCAACGTCCACCACCGCTACCCCATAGCTTAATTGGGGCAAATTGTTAGTGAGTAGCGAACTCTGGCTGATAAACATGTTTTCTCCGCTATTTACTTGCTGCCGGGTTTGCTGCCGGATTTTCGTAATTTCTTGGCGATACCAATATCACGCTGCGAAGATTTCTTGTCGTGCAACTTATCGTAGCAAAGGCCGCGCCCCTCGTAAAACTCAGGATTCTTGTCATCAAACTCAATCGCTTTGGTATAAACCTGAATAGCCTCGCTATACCAGCCCAGGTTAAAGGTGGTCTTAGCCTTTTCAAGGATGGCGAAAGCATTATTCGGCTCAAGCTCAAGGGCTTTGGAGAAATCAGCCAGGGCGTTTTGATAATCGCGCAAGGAATTGCGAGCCTTCCCCCGGCTTAAATAATTAGCTATCACTTCCGGCTTGAGGCGAATTGCCCGGTCAAAATCAGCCTCAGCCGAGGGATAATCATTAAGAGCCAGGTAGGTCTGGCCTCTATCAGCATAAATATCGGGGTCATTAGGGTTAAGCTCAATCGCTTTGGTCAGGTCGCCCAGAGCTGATTTGTAATTTTGCAGTTTCAGATAAGCCCGCCCCCGGTTGCAATGAGCCGCCGGATTATTAGGTTTCAGGGTGAGGGAACGGTTAAAATCCTTAATCGCATCCTGATATTCGCCCGATATTAATTGCATCAAGCCCCGATTGGCGATTATTTCAGCATCATTGGGGCGCAACTCTACGGCCTTATTGAAATTAGCCAGAGCCCGTTGCAAATAATCGGTGCGGGTGGGGGTACGCGGGTCGGGAGAGCGGGGAGCTTCGCGAAAGCGGTCATAAATTGTGCCACGCAAAACATACAAACTGGCCTCGTTTGGGTTAGCCTTAATCGCGGTATCAAGGTCAGCCAGAGCTTTGTTAGGCTGTTGTTGGGCAATGAAAATTTTGGCGCGACCCTCCAAAAGTTCGGCACTATTTGGATTAAATTCGAGGGCGGTGTTCAAATCCTCCAGAGCCAGTAATATATTGTTCATTACCACATGGGCCTTGGCCCGGTTAGCATAACCCTCCGCGTCATTGGGATTAAGTTCAATCGCATTCTCAAAGTCCGCGATTGCCGCTGGAATATCATGGGTCTGCATATACATACGGCCCCGGTTATTGTAACTATAAGAGTCACCGGGCCTTAAATCCAGAGCCATGGTGGCGTCACCAATCGCCGAGATATAATCCCCCGCCATAAAATGAGCCCGCGCCCGACTGTTATAACAATAAACATCGTTCGGGTTGAGCAAAATGGCTTTATTGAAATCCGCAATGGCCTTTTCATATTCCTTCAGGTGCAGATAAATCCGGCCTCGGCGATAATAAGCGTCCGAGTCAATCGGGTTAAGTTGAATCACCTGGCTAAAGTCGCCAATTGCTTTTTCAAAATCACCCAGACTGTAGTAGGCGGTGGCCCTAACCAGCAAATTATCGGGAAGAGAACTGGATTCGGGTGAGGTGTGTTCAATTACGTAGGTTAAATCGGCTACGCATTTCTGGTAATCTTTGCGTTTAAGGTAAGCCTGCGCCCGATTGAAATAAGCCGCTACATTATTCTGGTCGGATTCAATCACCCGGTTCAGGTCGGTAATAGCCTTGAGATAATGTCCAGCCTCGGTATAAGCCCGCGCCCGATTGAAATAAGCATAGACATTGTTAGGCTTTATTTCGAGGGCTTTGCTAAAATCGGTAATCGCCTGCTGGAATTCGCTCAGGTTAAGGTGGGACATAGCCCGGTTTGAGTAGGCATCCCCATCGTCAGGGGTTAATTCTATCGCTTTGGTCAGGTCTTTGATGGCATTTGGATAATCATTAAGATAGAAATAAGCTTTGCCCCGATTGTTATAACTGTAGGGGTCGTTAGGTTCTAACTCGATAGCTCTGGACATATCCGCCATTGCGTTACGGTAATCTTCCTTATAGAAGTAGGCTTTGCCCCGATTGTTATAGCTGTAGGGGTCATTGGGGTTAAGCTCAATCGCTTTACTGGCGTCGGCAATCGCCTGAGTATCGTTATTCAAATAAAGGAAGGCTTTGGAGCGGTTGTTATAAGCATAAACATCGGCGGGGTTTAACTCAATCGCCCGGCTATAATCCACAAGGGCACTTTGATAATCCTTGGCGATAAAATAACAACGACCCCGCTTATAGTAAGCCTCGGCTACACTATTATCAAAGTCAATGGCCTTATTCAAATCATCGAGGGCGCGGCGGTAATCTTTAGTCTGGAAATAAAATTTACCCCGTTCCAGAAAGCTTCGCCCGGAGCGTGGCTCAAGTTCGATAACTTTGTTGAAGTCTTCCAGGGCACTGACGAAATCCTGCAACCTGAGATACATTTGGGCGCGGTCTAAAAGAGCTATTACTTTATCATTCCTGCCAGTATCTACCGCCAGAGCCCGACTCGCCGATTTTTCAATCTTTTTGGTAAGCAACTGAATACTGCGCTCGGTTTCAACCGCCTGTTCCTGGTAGCCCTCGGTTTGAAGGGGCGGGTCAATCCCATGGTCAGGGGGTTCCGAAGCCTCTAATTCCTTAATTCGGTTTTCGCGCGGCGGCGGGGTAGCCAATAATTGGTCTGTTCCCATTTCTGCGAGGGGAGAGGGCATTAGAGCGGGCTCGAATTCAACCACAAGTTCTTTGGCGGGTGGCTCAACCAGAATTACTTCCCCGGTTACAACCTCAATCGGGGAATCATATTCGATTTGTTCGCGGTGAACACTTTCCAGGGGTGGCAGTTGGTCAGTCTGCAAATTGCGGGGGACGCGCTCGATTGATAGCGGCATCGTTTGAATCTGGGCGGTATTTAGCCTGGCTCCGATTTCCTGGCTTTTTGCCAGTTCGCCAAGTTCAGCCGTCCATTCTTTAATTCGCTTTTTAGCTGAGTTTATCCGAACTTCTAACCGCTCGACTTCTTCTTTGCTGGTAAGATAGAGGATATTTTTTTCATCGTTAGCCAGCAAATCGTAGGCTTCTTCGATTCGCGACCTGAGATGTTCTATGCGCTTGCGATGGTCAATCAACATTCCGAGTTCCCTTTTGGCAAACCTGTTTTCAAACCGCACCCCAATTTTACCAGTAAATTGCTAAAGTGACAGGTCTAAAGACGGTCATTCACTTTCCCGTAACCGTTCACGTAACCTGTCATTCTGAGCGTAAGCGAAGAATCTCAATGTTTTAATCAAGACCCTTCGCAAGCTCAGGGTGACAATCGTGTTGAACGCTTACACTTTCCCTGCTACCACCCCGAAATTATACATAATAACGGTCTTATTTTAACTCGAAAGTCGTTATTTATCAACAGTTACAGATACAAAATGTTATTGGTTTTGACAAAATTTAATAATTTGTAGGTATTGTAAAATGCGTTTGAAAAAGGGCGGGGCAAGCACCGCCCCTACAATGAGCCTGAATTTCTGTAGGGGTGCTGCTTGCCCCGCCCTGCCTGTTAAATACCCTGAACTAAACCCATAATCCCTGCTGCCTAATTCTCCCAAACCGCCCAAATCTTTCAAGATATGCTAAAATGGTTGAAAAGAAATTTAGCTAAATGGAAGGATATCTGTCAAGTGAGTGAAGTAAAAAAACATATTCTTATTGCTGATGATGAAGCTGATATACTTAATTTACTTGATGAGCTTTTTGTTGAAGCTGGTTATCAGGTAAGCCGGGCGGTGAATGGCAACGAAGTATTGGCCCAGATTCAGAAACACAAAAATGGCCTTGATGCCGTTTTGATGGATATTCGGATGCCCGACACCGATGGCCTTGCCGTCTTAAAACAACTTCAAACCAGTTCCAACGACATTCCGATTATCATCATGACCGCCCACGGCAGTGGCAGTGTGGCGATTCAGGCCATGCAAAACGGTGCCTTTGATTATATTACCAAACCCTTTGACGATATCGAGGCGGTTTTGCACAAAATCCAGCGTTTGATTGATTATCATTCGCTGGCGAGTGAGGTTAGTGAGCTTAAAACCAAGATTAACCAGGGCGAGAAAATCATTGGTAACAGTCCGGCCATGCTGGAGATTTACAAAAGCATTGGCAAGGTCGCCAATAGCGATGCGACGGTGCTGATTACCGGCGAGACTGGCACGGGCAAGGAATTGGCCGCCAATGTTATCCATTCCACCTCACGTTACAATCGGGGGCCGTTTGTGGCGGTAAACTGTGGAGCTTTGCCCGAAACCTTGCTCGAAAGTGAGCTATTTGGTTATGAGTCAGGGGCTTTCACCGGGGCCACCAAATTACGCAAAGGCCGCTTTGAGATGGCCGATAAAGGCACTATTTTTCTGGACGAAGTGGGCGAGATGACCATGAGTACCCAGCGCAAACTGTTGCGGGTGTTGCAAGAGCGGGTAGTTGACCGTCTGGGTGGGACTTTGCCAGTTAAGATTGATGTGCGGGTTATTTCGGCTACCAATCGGAGTCTGGAAGAAGAGATTGAAACGGGAAGTTTTCGCCCCGACCTGTTTTTCCGCCTTAATGTGGTTCCAATCCATATGCCCCCCTTGCGTGAGCGGAAAGAAGATATTCCAATGCTGGTGGATTTCTTTCTGAACAAACATCGCTACAATCCCGGCACACCGCCAACCCGCATCAGTATCGATGCTATTCAAATGTTGATGGAGTATGATTTTCCGGGGAATGTACGCGAGTTAGAGAATATCATTCAGCGAGCGGTAGTGGACGCGCGGGGGAAGACTATCACCGGGCAAAATTTGACCCTGGGAAAAGAAGGGCGGGTAAACTTACACTACAATATCCTCAACATTGACAAATTGGTGAGAGACCGTACCTCGCTAGACCAGGCTACCTCCAATTTTCAACGTTTAATGTTGCTGGAAGCCTTGCGCCAGAGTGAGGATGATGAAGAAAGGGCGGCGGAGTTGCTGGGTCTAACTTTGAAAGATTTACGTGAACTCCTTGCAAAGCATCCCTGATTAGTTGTAGCCGGGGCATCAATAATTGAACTAATCCGGTACTTTTTATTCCCAATACCGGGCGGGGCAACCCTGCCCCTACTGAATTCAATTTAATTAAAACAGGGTAGACACGGAGGTCTACCCCTACCAAATCTAAAACCAACAACCGATCCTAGCCGGGTACGGGGACACCCTTCAGGGGTAGCGATAGGTGGTCAACCATCTCGTCCTTGATGCGTTCGCAGAAGTGGTTGAGAGTCAGGCTGGCCTCAATCAGGCGGCGGGCGTTCTCCCCAATTTCGGCGGCTTTGGCGGGGTTGGCGAGAAGATGCTCAATCGCCTGACGCATTTCATCGGCCTGACCGGGGTTAACATACATGCCGGTTTGCAGATTACTCAGATGATTCGGGGCGTAAATCTTGGAAAAAGTTGCGTTCGCCATCCGGTTAAAGTTACTGCGGGTGGTAGTGCGGCGGTCATTCACTACATCCGATTGCCCCACGCTGCGGGTCGCAATCACCGCTTTGCCCAGACCCATCGCCTCCATAATGCTGGTCACTCCGGCGGAATGGTCAACATCGTAGGTGGGCATTACCACGAAGGCACTGTTAGCATATAACTCCCGCAGCTCGGTGTAGTTATAGAATTTCACCTTGACGTTAGGCGGCAGTTCCTCGCTCAAACCCGTTTCCTTCGATTGCGAATAATGACTACCCACCGCCAGGCGCAATTCAATATCCAGCCCTTCAATCGCTTTTAACAATGTGGCATAATCGCGGCATTCCATTCCAGCACTGCAAATATAGGGCTGGTCGTGGATGGGGCGATTACGTTTCTCGCGGGCCAATTGCTCAATGTAGGCTTCCATATTCCAGAAAGCGGGGTCAACCTGATAGGGAATAAGTTCCACCTGTTGGGCGGTAAAACCACACCGGGCCAACGCCACCGTTTCCTGGGCCAGAGTATGCACAAAAACGGTATCAACGTGGTGTTGTATTCGGAAATAGTCCAGAAAGATAGTGCGGCTGAAGCGGGTCAGGCGGTGGGCGATAAACATTAACCGCCGCCGCTGCCGGGTATATTTAAACAGAAAGGCCAGGGGCATACCAATCGCTTCGCTGTCGCCATAAAACAGGTCATAGCGGTTGCGCCGGAAATAGGCCAGCAAGGCCAGCACTACTTCGTAACCCACCAGTTTTTTAAGCCAGCGCGACCAGAGTTTGGCGTCAACGGTGGTCTGGTCAATATAATCGGCCTCCAACGCGTCAATCAGGGCCAGATAGTCAGCCATCGGCACGCTGCCGGGTTGTTGGGCAATTTGTTGACGGCGTTTTTGGACGTTGGCGTGGAAAATCAACAAAATTCGATTTTTGTTGCGCATTTTTACCTCGATAATATATATAAAACTACGTTTCTAATATCTGTTCCAGATATAACAGGTTATTTTAATTCTAGGCGAACGGATTAATAAGAAGGTGACGCGATTGTAACCTGGCATTACACCTTTGACATTTTCAGCTAGTACCTTTTGGGGGGCGGGGGGAAGAAATCAGGGGATGGGGGTCGGGGGATTCGTAGGGACAACCCTTGTCCTCACAGGGGAGGCTTCGCTCTGGTTGTCCGCTATTGTGCATTTCTTAGGGGCGGCAAACCTAACAAATTTTCAAGGTGTAGGTTTAGGTTGGGGGGTATAGGTAGGAGCGACGGCGGCAGTAGTAGTATTTTCTAATTCTAACTGGGGTTGAGGTTTTTCGGCACGAGCATTAAACAGGATTAAGGTTTGACCTGGTTTTATCAACTCAAACCATTGGTCTGGCAGATTCATTTTTTGACGTTCCTCAACGGAGGCTTTAGAATTGGCTACCAGGAAATCAATCTGGTAAATAGAGCTACAATAGCTATTACCTTTGGCATTTTTTTGGCAATTATATAAAGTAGCGTCAAAAGTGTATACTTCCCGGCATACCCCTGGCTCAAGGCAGGTATAGCTAGGTTCAACCTTATAACCGAGCGGAAATAACTTTTTTGCGTAAAAATCGAATACTTGTTGCCAGCTATCTTTGCTGATAAAACCGCTTATAACATTATTTTGAAAATAATCGGGACGACCTGTGGGCCATATATCTTTCTCGGTCAGCTTTAACCCGCCGGGATAATTCAGGTCGAGATTGGCTGGGCTGGATTGAGTAGTTGACGGTATAGTTGCAGCAGGAATTGTTGTGGGGGTGCTATCTTCCCCGCAACCGCTCAATAAAAATGCTACCAAAGTTAACAGGGTAAGGAATAAGCTTTTTTTGCTACCTAACAAATTTTTTCACCCTTTCCTGGATTTCAAATTCCCCTCATAAGTATAACCTTCGGGTAAAGTTAAATGTTTCGAGGATAATAACGGAAAATCGTCCCAAATTTGTATAGGCTGGAAGGAGTATTTTAGAGAAAATGCCGCCTGTAATTATTACGTATGTTGAAATGACCGAATATAACCAGTTTCGGCCCGCTTATCTGGCTGACCCCGATATAATAGTGATGGAAGCCAAATTCTCTCTACCCGATTTTTACCGCTTTTTGTATAGTGCGGTTGGGCGGGATTACGTCTGGAATGAGCGGCTGACCTGGACAGACCAGCAGTTATACGACTATTTGGCCTCACCAGCTTTGAGTTTGTGGGTGGCTTATTATCGGGGAACTCCGGCGGGGTTTATCGAATTATTACGAAAGGCTCCCGAACCGGGGATTCAGGTAAGTTGTTTTGGTTTGATACCCGCTTTTCACGGGCGGGGGTTAGGTAAACATCTTCTGAGTTTTGGGGTGCAACGGGCCTGGGACGAAAAGCCCGAACGGGTCTGGCTGGATACCTGTACCCTGGATGGCCCCTACGCCCTACCCAATTACCAGAAGCGCGGCTTTACCATTTACAAGCAAGTAACCAGACCCTCGAAATAGGGGTTAGGCATCAGGTAAATTACTTGATAACCTCAATCTCGTCACCGGGTCGGACGGTGCCGCCACTTATTACGATACCGAGGAATCCGGCGTTGGGACGTTTTTCGCCCTGCTTTTTGGCGAGGGTGGGCAGTACCTTTTTATCCAGATAATCCAGACTGTGGCAGGGGACGCGGGCCTCTTTTAGCTCGACTATCACACTTTCGCCAACTTTCAGGCGAGTGCCAAGCGGCAGAGTCATTAAATCCAGCCCCTCGGTAGTGATATTCTCGCCCATCTGCCCCGGTTGAACTTCCACCCCTAACTCGTTCGCTAGAAAGGGGAAAAGCTCAGAATGTAATAGGTTGACCTGACGTTTGTTGGGACGGGTGGGGTCTTTGCGGGCCAGATAGCGGTGGCGCACAGTGGTTCCGGCGTGATAATCGCCTTCTACCCCCCAATTCTCGATAATATTTATTTCGTCTATAGTATATTTGGGCAATCCCGACTCGGCACTTTTCGCCACCGCAATCACTTTCGCCATTTTTTCTTTCTAGTCTTTATTCTAAATAATTTACGACTTTCGCTTTGGAATTCGCCAGTTGGAAAAAATAGCTCCAATTGAAACTTAATAATTAGCCTCAAGCGAAAGTCCTATAATTGAAGGTTGGAATAAACAAATGAACTAATCCGGGACAGAAGCCAGTCCGTAGGGACAACTTTTAAATCGCAATCAAGCCGAGATGGGACCCTCGCCGAACCGCTTCGGTGCGACTTGATGCCCCCAGTTTGGCATAGACCGATGAAATATGAAACTTGACGGTGTGTTCGCTGATTTGCAGCTTACGGGCGATTAACTTATTGGACAGACCCTCGCTCAGAAGCTCCAAAACCTCCCGCTCACGGGCGGTCAGGGGTTCTTCGAGGGGAGCATTAGCGGCGGTTTGAACCATTTGCGGCTGAATTAGCAGGCGTTCGGCTAGAATCTGGGGCAAAACCACCAGACCTTGCTCGGCAGCCATTACCGCCGCCCGAAACTCCGCCGCCGGAGCATCCGGCAACACTATCGCCCAACCGCGTGGAGCTAAAGCCCGCAACAAACCGGCGGTGCGCTCGTTATCGGTCAGCACCACCAGCGAAAGAGAGTCATAGGCGGGAATCTGGCTGGCGGCCTCCTCTAACAATCGTCCGTCCACCACCAGCACATCCACCCCGCCCACCCGAAAATCTGCGTCCAGGGTTACAGCCTCACCCACCACCATTATATCATCATCGGTGGAGAGCATCGCCCGTAACCCGGCCCGCAGCATCGGAGTTGGAGCCAGAATAAAGGCTCGCGTCATGCAGATTGCTCCGCCGCGCCAACCTGAACCTGCACCCCTACCAGATTACCGCCCCGCAAAACCCCCAACTGGATAGAATTGGCCTCATTAGAAACCGCCAGCGCGTCCAGCAAAGAGTCGGGGTTAGACAAAGGCTTCTGGGCTACATCCAGCAGAATGTCGCCGACCATCAGGCCGCTTTTCTCGGCAGGGCCGTTGCGGTCGGTAGCGACCACCAGTAACCCGGTGTTACGCCCTTCCTTGCGGAAATTGACGGGCAGTTCCACCGACTGAATCGAGACCCCCAGATAGGCCCGGCGACTGGGTACGCCCGCCACAAAGGTGGTAGTAACGTGGCTGGGAATAGCAACCGCTAAATCACCGCCAAATATCATGGCGTTAATCCCGACCACTTCGCCCGCCGCATTCAGCATTGGCCCGCCCGAATTGCCGGGAGCTAATACCACATCCGAGCGGATATACTGCGCCTCGCGCCCGTTAGAGCCGGGAATAGTCACATTGCCCAACGCGCTCACGATGCCAGCCGTGACCACCCCCCGCAGACCCCAGGGATGCCCCACCGCAAAAACCATCTCGCCCACCCGCAAGTGGGTCGAATCGGCAACGGGGGCGGCTGGCAGGTCGTCAGCCTTGATTTTCAACAAAGCCAGGTCTAAAGTGGCGTTGCTCTGAGTCACTTCGGCCTCAAAGGTGCGCCCGTCCGGTAGTAATACTTCCAGCCCGGAGCGGTTGTTACCGACCACATGATGGTTAGTAACTATGGCTCCGTCGGTGCGCCAGATTACCCCCGCACCACCGCCTCGGCCTTTGCTGCGAACCTGCACCACGCTGGGTTTGACCCGCTCCACCACTTCAATCATCGCCTCCGAGAAGGCCCGCCCGAACCCGTTCTGGGTCGGGGAAATTAATGTGTCAAGTGTCATAATCTATCTCCGACTAATTCTTCTGTCCGATTGTAACCTGAACGGTAGCTAACGCGCCACCCCGAATGACTTCGACTGGTACGGCCTTGCCTACCCGGTCACCGCGCAGCAAGGCTTGCAGTTCCTCGGGGTTGACGACCTTGTTTCCATCCAGCGAGAGTAAAATATCGCCAAGCATCAGGCCGCCCGTAGCTGCCGGGCTATCGGTTTCGACCCGCACCAATAACAAGCCCTGCTCCTGGTCGCGTCCGGCGCGTTGGGCGGGCGGAATATCTACTACCTGACTACCGATACCCAGGAAACCGCGCTTGATGCTACCATGCGTACCCAGCGAGTTAGCAATATTCCAGGCAGTTTCGGCAGGCACTACCAGCGTAACACCCCGCGCCAACCCGGTGGTAATAATGCCGATAACCGCGCCCTCGCCATCAATTAACGGGCCACCCGAAAAGCCGGGATAGGGAGTTGCATCGGTTTGAATATATTTTTCAAGGCTAACATTTTGCCCGATTTTGAGCGGGCCACCTACCGCGCTGATAATTCCGGCACTCGCCATCACATCCCCTGAGGGTCGGCCTACTGCCAGTACATATTCACCCACCCGACCCAGGCCGCTGGCGGTGGTGGCGGGTTCGATGCCCAGACCTTCCACCCGCAAAACTGCCAGGTCGGTGGAAACATCGCGTCCGGCAAAAGTAGCGGGCAGAGTGCGTTTATCGGCGGTCTGGATAGTCAAATCTTCTTCGCGTTCCAGAACATGGTCAGCCGTCAGAATTAAATTAGGGCCAAAAACAATCCCGGTGGCGGATTGGCGTTGTCGCCCGTTAACCTGGACGATTGCGCTGGAAACTTTTTCTACGGCGTCGCCCATCTGGCTGGACAAAGCTTTAAGCAAATTCACCGTTTCATTTGATTGCGTCATAATTATTTTATTCTCCTGAATTCTATTGTACTTTCTCTCTGGATTTGAGGAAAGGGGGTCAGCTTACCGAACCTCACCCCGACCCTTTCCCTGGAAGGATGAGGAAGTCGAAACTTCTGAGGGAATAATAACTTGTCGGCGAGTTTACAACATCGGCTATATGGTTAGCCTCTATACCGGAAAAACGGCTAGGTCAGGCTTAACTCGGCGGTTTGTTACTACTGATTGTAATTGACAAATTACAAATAACTGGTAGAATTTAATCATTCTTTAATACTTTAGAACAGCACATCAAAAGAGGAAAAAGCATATAACGGCGCAATGTAGCACCTTTGCCCCTAATTGCTGTATTATTTTCCCCTATTACTCACAACCAGTTTGGAAAGTTAGCTTGCTGTAAGTTTCACCGGATTAAAATTAACACTACTCCCTGACTCGTCTCAGCTTCATTTTACTAAATGCAAAGGGAAATAATCCCCGGAATGCCGGGTAGTTAGTGGCCTTCAGGCCCAACTAACTATTTTTGACCAAAGATTAGGGCAACCTATCTTCGGTTTGGTATGCCTTTTTTCCCGGTCACGACTTTACAGCCAACTACTGAACGTACAACAAAAACGAGAGAACAACATCAGGAGGTCTAATTCATGGGTTACTTTAAAGGTATTAAGCTCAGGCCGCTTGCCGCCAGAGCGAAGGTACTGGCTAATAATAGCTCAAGTTCGTCCCTGCCCCACACAGGCATCGGGAATAAAAAGAAGAAGCTGACCAGTATCAGCCTGTTAACGGTAATGATGGTTTTCAGCAGCCTGACCCTGGTTGCCGCTGCCGACAACACCTATCCTTACGGCGAGTTTGCCTCAGCAAATTATAACGCCCGAAGCGAGTCCATTGCCTTCAGAGTGGGAGAGGGCCTGGGGGAAGGCGCGCTAAACCCCTCGGTGGAACAATATGATAACCGGGCCTATCCTAACGACTACATTGACTCGGCCCAGATAGCCATCGCCCAGGCTTCTTACCTCAATCTGCCCAAAGCCAAATCCCGAAACTGGGAAGAAGTTGGCCCCATAACCCCGAATGTGGCGGCGGTTGCCACCTATACCGGCAGAGCGACCAAAACCTCCGGGCGTATTACCAGCCTGGCGGTTGACCCCAAATGTGGCGATGAAGATTGCCGCCTGTATGTGGGCGCGGCAGGTGGTGGCGTTTGGGTAACTGAAAACGCCCTTGAGACCAAGCCCGAATGGAAGCCCCTTTCCAAAGGGATGGCGGTCAACGCTATCGGCTCGATCCTGATTGACCCCACCGACAAGAGCGGCAAAACCGTGTATGTCGGCACTGGCGAACCCAACGGCTCCAGCGACTCCGAAGCGGGCGTAGGCCTCTACAAATCCACCAATCGCGGCAGTAACTGGCAGATTGTGCCGGGCAGCGTGGCGGTAGCCAAAGACCGCGCGATTGCCGGAGTAGCGGTTGACCCGCAGAATGCCAATCATATTTTCATCGGTACTGCGGTAGCCCGTCACGGCTCATCCTCGGTAAACGGTGGACGCTTTACCCCTCCCGGTGCGCCTGTAGTGGGTCTTTACGAGTCCACCAATGGCGGCAGCACCTTCAATCTGGTTTTCAGCAAGGCTTCCGATGTGGTAGATCCGGGCTCCGCCAACGGTAATGACTTTTTCCGGGGCGGCGTGAGCAAGGTTGAAATTGACCGCACCGGCTTGAGCAACAACCAGGCCTCACGGGTCTATTTCTCAATGTTTGGCTATGGCTTGTTCCGCAAAACCCAGGGTGGAACCTTTGAACAGGTCTTTGCTTCGGCGGGCGGTGGTAGCATCGGCACCAGTGCCGGGTCGCGCACCGAGTTTTCGCTGGCCCCGATGGGTAATAAATTGCGGATTTACCTCGGCGATACCGATGGCAATCCAGCCGATTTCTACCGGGTAGATGATGCCAACGTATCCGCCGCCGCTCTAACCGACGGCACCGCCAATCCGGGTTGGCTCAAGTTGTCCAATTCAACCGAAGGCACTCCCGGCTTCTCCTCCTACAACTATTGTGGTGGGCAATGCTCCTACGATATGCCAGTTGCGTCGCCTCCGGGTCGGCCCGATTCGGTCTGGATTGGCGGGCAGATGCAGTATGACGAAATCTTTACTGCTACTCCTCCCTCGAATGGTCGGGCTGTACAACGCTCCACCAATGCCGGGGTAGGTTTCACCGATATGACCAACGACAATCAGAAACCCGCTCCTCTGGGTATGCACCCCGACCAGCACGCGATTGTCTTCAATCCCAAAAATCCTGACATCGCCTTCCTGGGTTCGGACGGCGGTCTGGTTCGTACCAGTGGGCAATTTGTGGACGACTCGGCAAGTTGCGACACTCGCGGTCTGACCGACGACGTGGACACCAAGAATCTGACTAACTGCAAGATGTGGCTGAAAGCGATTCCTACCAAAATATTCAGCCTGAACGATGGGCTGGCTATTCTGCAATTCCAGAGTGTTTCGGTAGACGCCAAGAACCCGCGCCAGATTATGGGCGGAACCCAGGATAACGGCACCTGGGCTTACAACCCGGCCACTGGCAAATGGTTTGAAACCGTCGGTGGTGACGGCGGTCAGTCCGGCTTCAACGTGGCAAACTCAAACATCCGGTTTCATTCCTATTACGGTGCCCAACATGACATCAACTTCCGGGGCGACGACCCAATGGGCTGGAACTGGATTTCTGATGTACTCGGCTCCGAAGCTGGCTCCTTCTATGTCCCGATTATCACCGACCCGGTGGTAGGCGGTACCATGTTTGTAGGCCAGGGCCGAGTATGGCGTACCCAGGACAACGGTGGCGACCAGGCTTTCCTGGAGCAGTATTGCAACGAGCTTACTGGTGATTATGGTAATCGCCCGGCTCCTTGCGGTGACTGGGTTCCGCTTGGTGGCAGTTCGTTGGTCGGCAGTGCCTTTGGTACAACCAAAGGTGGTAGCTATGTGGTAGCTGTCACGCGGGCCAGTTCCAACAAAAACACTTTGTGGGCTGGAACGCGGCGCGGTAGACTCTTTATTTCTAACAACGCCGATGCTGCCAATAACACTACCGTAACTTTCACTCGCGTTGATGGGGCCAGTCAGCCGACCCGCTTCATCAGTGGGATTGCGGTTGACGCTAAAGATGCTAACCACGTTTTCGTAAGCTACTCCGGTTATGATGCCTACGCTATTGCGGCGGGCACCGCTACCGGACATGTTTTCGAGGTGCGTTACAACCCGACTACCGGAACCACCACCTGGACTAATCTCTCCAACAATCTGGGTGACTTGCCGGTTACAGGTCTGGCTTTAGATGATAGCACTGGCAGCCTCTATATCTCTACCGACTTCGGTATGGCTAAACTGGCGAAGGGCAGCAATACCTGGGGTTCGGTTTCCGCTAACCTGCCGCCCGCCACTATCTATGGCATTACTATGTCCCCAACCGGACATTTGCTCTACGCCGCTACACACGGGCGGGGCATCTGGGTACTGGACATTGAAGGAAAAGACGATTAGTTACTAGCTAACGATTGTTAAAACCTATTCAAAGCTCCCTCGAATTGAGGGGGCTTTTTTATATCTTGATTACCGATTGGGCATACCAAACCTGACCCCCTACCCACAGCTCGAATTAAGAGCCACAAAACTGGAACTATAAACCCCCACACAGGTAAAGCCTACCCCGAAAACCCCTGTCCCCAACTGACTAGCCCCCACCCTGGCGGTACTTCCGCCCAAATTTCGGATGCTGTAATAAAAAGCACTCGGAGTGACATTGACGGTGGAATTCTGGATAGTGATGGTGGAGCTAGTTTGGCTCTGGATGCCAAGGTTATTGGTACCCCCACTAGCAGAGATAGTCGAATTCTGGATAGTGGGCGAGCTGGAATCGATGAAGATGCCAGAGGTATTGGTACCCCCACTAGCTGAGATAGTCGAATTCTGGATGGTGGGGGAGGAGGCATTACTGTTGTAGATGCCAGAGTTGCTACTAGAACCGCCAGTGGAGGAGATAGTGGAATTCTGAATGATGGGGCTGGCAGAATTGGTAATGAATATAGCCAGGTTGACACTGCCACTGCCACTAATTTTAGCCGTAACATTGGTCAGTTTGCTGGTGTTATTGACCCCGTTGCCATAAACCCCCGCATTATAGGTAGAAGTCCCGGTGTTGGCGATGGTCAGGAAGCGAATTTCGCTACTGCTGGTAATTACCACCGTGCCGGAGATGAGTGGGTAGCTACTGCCTCCTACCTGAGAGGTGATGGTGGTGAGACCTTCGCCCGAACCTTCCAAATCCACCCCGGTTTTCATCTTCAGGGTGGTCGTGCCGAGGTCGTAGGTGCCGGGCTCGACTTTGATTAGCGTGCCAGAAGTGGCGGCGGTCATGGCGTTCTGTAAATTGGTACCACTGATTATATTATTCAGGCCGGGGCTGACCAGGATCGTTTTTACATAGCTGTTCAGGTTCAGAGTCGTCTCGGCGGCAAGGCAAGTCGTACCAGTGGGGACGCGCACCAACCCACCCGGTGCTACCACTTTCCCACCAATTTTCACGCTAGTATTGCTGTTGGTGGCGGGGTCAAGGCAGGCCGCGAAAGTGCCGCCCGTCACCGTGCCCGCGTTTCCCACCCCAAAGGCTGAGGAGGCGGTAAGTCCAAGTAAAATTATAATAACCAATCCGAGATAAAAAGGTTTGAGCTTCATTGTAGTCTCCAGGGAGTCTCCAGATATTTCCCAGGCTTGATTTTAGAGTGGAACGCAGGTTGGCAATGGTAGCTTTTTAAGACCCCAAAGCCCTCTGAAGCTAATTATTACTCAGACCAGAGCTGCCTACCAGCACTTTTGTAATTCGCATGGAACTCAAATGGAACTTATGTTGGGGGATAGGGGTCGGGGGAAAGAATTGTAGTAGTGAGATTAGTCGCTTCTTAAAAACCAATCCAAAATTGGGAATCTTCGTAGGGACAACCCTTGTGGTTGTCCTCAGAGAAGGGGGCCAGGTCAACTCAGACACAGGCCACGCCGAGGATGCCGTGAAACCAGTTTTTGAAACAAGATCTTAATATTTCTGCACTATGAAAATAGGGCAAAACAAGCTAAAATAAGCCTCATAAACGCCTAATTGGGGACTGTCTAATACGTTGTTATTTATTAAATTTTCACAAGAAAAGGTTTGCAACCGTCCCTAAAACCTATCACTTTGACACCCGGTCTCCGTAAAGCATCTCAATGTTTTAAACAAGACCCTTCGCAATTTCAGAATGACAATCGTCGTGAACACTTGCAAAAGTTTGCAAAACCTGGCAACCCAGGCAAATTTGCTACACTAGGCATTAATAGCCGGGGAATCAGTTCGTTATGTTCAAATTTAAAGATATTCAAGGGGGCTGGGTAAAGGTTGGCGGGTTGCTGGTAACCCCGCTAATTTTATTCTTGCTAGAAGTAATTGCCTATTTTTTTGGGCGATTTGAAAGTGCCGGGGCTTTATATGTTACCGGGGTAGTTTGTGCGGCTCTAGTGGGCGGTTTTGGCTGGGCCGTAACCAGCGTTATACTAGTAACAGCCCACGCCGTTCTGACCGCCCTCAATCCTGGCAGAACCCTTAGCTATACCGAGGACCGAATGCTCTGGCTAGGTTCGCTGACCCTGATTTTTGGCTTATTCCTGGTTTTAATTAAAGTCTGGCAGAACAATCAGCGAATAAACAAAGACCTGAGCTCTAGCAACGCCGAGCTAAGTTTTCTGAGCAAAGCCAGCAACCTTTTAGCCAGCAGCCTGGATTATGATACCATTCTGGAAAACCTGACCAATCTGGCTATCCCTGAGCTGGCCGATTCTGTAACTGTTTACTATCTGAACAAGGATAGTAGCATTAATCGGGTAACTCGCGTCCATTATTATCCCGATCTTGAAGAAATCCTGAAAGAAATTGACCGCCGAATGCCTGTAAGTTTGAGTCCTGATTCGCCCCTGATAAAAACCATTCAATCCGGGCAAGCAACCTACGACCCGGTATTCGACTTAAACCAATACCACTTTATGGCCCAGGACAAAGAAACCCTGGATTTATTGCTGTCTCAGGATATAAAAACCTCCCTGTTAATACCCCTGATAGTGCGGGGCAAGGTGCTGGGAGCTTTGAGGCTGGTCAATACTAATCGCTCAGGGCGTGAATTTACCCCCACCATCCGCCAATTAGCCCAAGAGTTTGCCCAGCGGATTGCCCAGGCTCTCGACAACTCCCGACTTTATCAGGAGGCCCAGCTCGCCGCCCATCAAAAAGAGGAAGCCTTCAGCAAACTAAACAGCCTGATGGAATCGGTACCCATTGGGCTGGCCTTTGCCAATATCAGGCTGGAATGTGAGCATATCAACCAGACAATGGTCAAGCAGATGGCGGGGAAAGTGGAAGATTTTAACGGCAAATCCATCCTTAACCTGATCCCCCAGACCGCCGCCTTCAGCGAAACAATGTTGCGGCATGTTCTGGAAAGTGGGCAGCCTGTGCAAAATATAGAGGTAAACGGCGAGATTTGGGGGTTGCCTAACCACTACCTGCTCAACTATTACCCGGTACGCCAGGGCGACGGGCAAATTATAGGGGTGGGATTGGCCTTGCTGGATGTAACCGAACGCAAACTGACCGAAGTCACCCTGCGCAATGACCAGGAACGCTTCTACAAGATGTTTAATCTCGCCCCAATTACAATTTCGGTTAACGATCTGGAAACGGGCATGATTATTGAAATTAATGATGCCGTTATAACGAATCTGGGGTTAAAGCCCGCAGAAGTAGTCGGGAAAACCGCCGTAGAGCTAGGCTGGAGTAGCGAGGAAGAATTGCGGCAAATGCTTGGGTTGCTGCGGCAGGAGGGTAGCTTCAAGAATCTGGAACTACGGCTGCGAAATTTCAAAGATGGTGGAGACATGATTGGCCTGGTTTCGGCTGAGGTAATTGAGCTGGATGGACGGGAGCGGGTAGTGACCGCCTTCACCGACCTGACCGAGCTCAAACAGGTCGAGGAAGCCCGCCGCCTGAGTGATGACCGCTTTGCCAAAATTTTCAACGCTTCGCCCCTGGAAATGTTTATCCGGGACTTGAAAGAAGGCCGTTTTATTACCGCCAATCAAACCATGTTGCGCGAACGGGGCGTTACGCTGGAGGAAATTGTCGGGAAAACCACTGTGGAGATGGGTTGGTCAAAGCAGGAGCAACACGAACGTTTTCTGAGGCTAATTCAGGAAAACGGCTCGGTGCATAATCTGGAAACACAAACCTTACTGCCTGACGGTGCGATAATAGTTGGCCTTTCTTCCGGCGAAACTTTTGAAATGGACGGGCAGACCTGCTTTGTGACAATCCATCAGGATATAACCAGGCAGAAAAAAGTCGAAGAAGCCCTGCGCCAACGGGAGCAGGAGTTCAAGACGCTGGTGGAGAACTCGCCTGATATTATTCATCGTTATGACCACCAGTTGCGCCACATCTATGTCAACCCGGCGGTGTGGCAAATAATGGGGCAACCCCCCGAATATTTTCTGGGGCGTACAATGCGGGATATCGGCTGGCCTGAACCAGGGTTAAGCGAATGGGAAAAGATCGCCGGGCAAATATTTGCAACTGGCGAGCCCGTTCTCTTAAATTTTAGTTACAGAAGCTCCTCCGGCAAGAAATTTTTCCAATCGCAAGTGGTACCAGAGTTTGGGCGGGATGGTCAGGTAGAAAGCTTGTTGGCTATTACCCGTGACCTGACCGACCTGAAGCTGGCAACCAAAGCCCTGCTCGATAGCGAGGCCAAGTTCCGGATTATCGCCGACACGATGCCCGCCGCTTTGTTAATCGGTATCCCGGAGCGGTTCTTGTATGTGAACCAGGCCGCCGCTGAATTGACGGGCTTTTCGGTGGAAGAATTAACCACGATGAGCCCAGCCTTAATGGTGGTGCCAGCCGAGCGGGAAATCTTTGTAGAACGGGCCCTTGCCAGGCTAAGGGGTGAGGATGTGCCTTCGCGTTATGAACACCGCATGCTGAACAAGGACGGGCGCGAAGCCTGGGTTTATACCAGTGTCAGCGTACTTGAGTATCAGGGGCAACTGGCGACGGTGGCGATTAGTCTGAATATCACCGAGACTAAAAATGCCCAGGCCCAATTAAAGCTGGCCGAGGAGCAGTTGCGCCAGTCCCAGAAGATGGAGGCAGTGGGGCGGCTGGCGGGCGGGATTGCCCATGACTTTAACAATTTGCTGACGGCGATTACTGGCTATAGTCGGCTAATCCAGATGCGCACCACCGCCGATGAGCGCACGGCGCGGGATATTGGCGAGGTTATCAAGGCGGCGGATCGGGCGGCGAAATTGACCGCCCAGTTGCTGGCGTTCAGTCGCAAGACTATTTTGCAGCCCAAGCAGATTCAGCTTAACGATTTGGTGAGTAATCTGGTGCGGCTACTGGAGCGGCTGATTGGCGCGGATGTGGAACTTATCACCAAATTCGAGCCGGAATTGGGGCTTATCAGGGCTGACCCCGGCCAACTTGAACAGGTTATTATGAATCTGGTTGTGAATGCCCAAGATGCCATGCCGGATGGTGGCAACGTGGTTATCGAAACTTCCAATGTGGAGTTGGATGATTATGCTAAGGCCCACTATCTGGGGGCGGAGGTTGGGTCGTATGTGTTGCTGTCGGTCAGCGATAACGGGCAGGGGATTCCGCCGGAGATTCAGGAGCGAATTTTTGAGCCGTTCTTCACCACCAAAGAGGTAGGCAAGGGCACCGGGCTGGGTCTCTCTACGGTCTATGGGATTGTGAAGCAAAGCGGGGGTAATATCTGGGTCAATAGTGAGGTTGGGATTGGCACAACTTTCAAGATTTATCTTCCCCGGCTGCCAATCCAGGCCGAAGTGGACCCCACCACTAGCCCCAACTCCCTGGTTAATCCGGTTTTGTCACCTCAACACGGGACTATTTTGCTGGTGGAGGATGAGGAGTTGGTACGGAAGCTGACCACACGGGTGTTGCGGCAGAGCGGCTATCAGGTGGTTGAGGCTAAATCCGGCCCGGAAGCTCTCAAACTTATCGAGGAACAGTCGCTCAAGCCCGACCTGTTGCTGACCGATCTGGTTATGCCCAAAATGACCGGGGAGGAGCTGGCTCAAAAGGTTAGTAAGTTGGTGCCGGAGCTGAAAATTTTATATGTTACGGGCTATTCCGAAACCAGCCTGGTCAAAAACGGCATGCTGATTGAGTCGGTCAACCTCTTACCCAAGCCCTATACCCCCGACAGCTTGCTAGCGCGGGTTAGACTGTTGCTGGAGGTGGAGTAGGGGATAGGGAAAGGATGAAATTCGTAGGGACGGGGCTTGTCCCTGGCCGAATTAATAAGGACAACCACAAGGGTTGTCCCTACGACACTTCCTCTGGACAGCCACAAGGGTTGTCCCTACGACACTTCACCCAAGCCACTCTCTACGATTAAATTCTCCTAACAAATAATCCATTGACCACTTGTGTTCATATCCTATAATAATCTCATCACTTCCTCTAACATCAAACCATGCTTAAATTCAGGAGAAGAAAGATGAAGCTAAAACCGTACTACCTCGGTCTGGTTCTGGTGATATTACTCGGCCTAACCGCGTCCTCGGCCTTTGGGGTGGGCGGGGCGGGTAGCCCGACGGGTGGCACTTTCCCGGCCTGTGTTGACCCCGCCACTGCTAACGCTTCCACCGTCAAGATTGGCGGGAAACAGGTCAACCCCGGCGGTCTGGTGCGAGTGCCTGTTGGCACAGCCTGCCTCGGTTCCGAAACCAAACTGAATCTGAACAGTTACCTCAAAACCATCCTGGTCAGCCCCGGCGCAAACAACGCGGCAAGTGGCACCAATTTACAGAACGCGATGACCGCCGCCACCCCCGGAACGCTCATCAAGCTTGAACCCGGCACCTACGACCTGGTAACTGCTCCCCTGACGATGAAAACGGGGGTGGATTTGGAAGGTTCGGGCGAGGGGCTGACCACCATCACTTCCCAGATAGTGGATGCCTTTGCCCCAACTGCCGGCACGGTGGTGATAACCAGCAGCAGCGAAATCCGCTTCCTGACCGTCGCCAACACTGGCAGTTCTGAGGGCGTAGCGGTTTATGCTAAAAATGTCACTAAAACCGCCAAATTAACCAATTTGACGACAACCGCCAGTGGTAGCGGACTCTATAGCTACAGCATCTACAACAACGCTTCCTCACCCACCATCCTCAATTCAACCATCACCGTCAGTGGCATTGGTACCAACTATTGGGGTATGTACAACCTAAATTCATCTCCAACTATCCTTAATTCGACTATCTCCACCAGTGGCGGAACTAATAACGTAAGCATCTACAACAACAATTCCTACCCCATCATCCAGAACTCAACCATCATCGCCAGTGGTGGCACTACTAACAATGGTATCTACAATAGCTTTGCTTCTCCCAATATTCTCAATTCAACCGTCACTGCCAGTGGTGGCAGTAATAATTATAGTGTCAACAACAACAGCTTCTCAACCACGATTATCAAGAACTCGACCATCACCGCCAGTGGTGGCACTACTAATTACGGTATCTACAACAGCAGTTCAAACCCCATTATCCAGTTTTCAACTATAGCTGTTCCAATTATCGCTGGTAGCAACAGCATCTTCAACGTATCCGGCACTATAAAAGTGGGGGAAAGCCAGTTAGTGGGGCCAGTTAACAGCGGGACGGGCTTTACCTGTATAAATGTCTTTAATGATATTTTCACCGCCCTTACCCCGACTTGTGGCTGAGGCAGGGGGCGGGGCATTTCGTAGGGGTAGACTAACGTATCTACCCTCTTTTTTATTGCTATAATAATCCAGGTATCACCTTGTCAATAAACCAAAGTGAATAATCAGGAGAAACCCATGAAACTGAAACCTTATTTTCCGGGGCTGGTTGTTTTAATCTTACTCGGCCTAACTGCCTCCTCGGCCTTTGGGGTGGGCGGGGCGGGTAGCCCGACGGGCGGCACTTTCCCGGCCTGTGTTGACCCCGCCATCGCTAACGCTTCCACTGTGAAAATCGGCGGGAAGCAGGTCAACCCCGGCGGATTGGTGCGCGTCCCTGCTGGTAACGCTACCTGCCTCGCTTCCGAAACCAAACTGAATCTGAACAGTTACCTCAAAACCATCCTGGTCAGCCCCGGCGCAAACAACGCGGCAAGTGGCACCAATTTACAGAACGCGATGACCGCCGCCACCCCCGGAACGCTCATTAAGCTTGAACCCGGCACCTACGACCTCGGCACTTCCCCGCTAATCATGCTACAGGGGGTAGATTTGGAGGGTTCGGGCGAAGGTCTGACCACTATCACTTCCCAGATAGGGGGCGGCAACTTTCCTATTAATTCCGGCACGGTGCAAATAAACAACAGTAGCGAAATTCGCTTTCTGACTATCGCTAACACCGCCAGTTTTAACTTTAATGCGGCGGTTTATGCCAACTCGGTCAATAACACCGCCAAACTGACCAATGTAACAGTTAAAATTACTGGCATTGGGACTTCAAACATGGGCATCTTAAATTCCAGTTCTTACCCTACCATCCTTAATTCCACCATTACCGCCAGTGGGGCTACCACCGCCAATATTGGCATCAACAACCTTAATTCTCCCGCCCCCACCGTCAGGAATTCGACGATTTCCGCCATTGGGAACGGCAGTGGGAGCGGCAGTAATTTCGGTATCTCCAACACCGCTTCTTTTCCTATCATCCAGAACTCAACCATCATCGCCAGTGGGGGCACTCTTAACAACAGCATCGCCAACGATAACAACAGCTCCACCAGAGTGGCCAGCAGCCAATTGACAGGGGCGGTTACCGCCGCCGGGGTTTATCTCTGCGTGGGTGCTTACAACAGCATTTTCGTGGCCCTTAACGCGAATTGTGGCTAGGGTATGCCCGGTAATAAATCACGGGGTAAAATAATTGCCCGGCAATAAATCACCGGGCTAAAAGAACCTATGTTATGGGCATTGGGGTATTTGGTTGATAATATAAGCTCTCTCAGCGGGGATTAAAATTTCCCGCGTTTTTAAATATCCTGTAAATCCTGTTCATCCTTGTGAATAACAAAGAGGGCAGACCCAGAGGGCAGACCCTACAAATTCCACCTTCCCCTGATTTTCTTCATCCTTCCACTATGGCGATTTCTTCGGGGGTGAGCTGGTAAAGCTGATACACCAACTGGTCAATCTGCCTATCGGTGGCCTCAATCTGACGTTGCAGGGCGGTCTTTTCGTGGGCGAGCTTGGCGGCGGCTTGCTTCTGGTGCAAATCCAGCATCCGCTCCACCAGCCCCACCACCTGATCATGCCGCCCCTTGTCCGCCGGATCATCAAAGTTTAGGGTGCGAACAGGAAATCCTTCTAAATACTGACCAAAAAACCGCAAATAGGTTTCAGTTTTACCTTCCAAACCTGCACATGTTTGGGCAAAATAAAAATAGCCAAGACGTGAATTTAAGAGTGCTAACACATACAAATCATTTCGAGGTATGAAGTAGGTTGTATTAGAACTATAATATCCGAACTCATCAAGAGCAAATCTTGGTGTTATTGAAATATCTGGGAAAATGATTTTTATCCCGTCCATAAACTGAGAAAATTTAAATTGCGGTTGTTGAAGTTCATACCATTCTTGTTTAGTAGCTCTTTGTTCCAATCGGTCTTTGAATTGTAACAAATGATTTTTTACCGCTGGATATTTATCAATATTAACCCCATGGTAAGTATATATAAGGTATAAATTTTTCGGTTCAACCAGATAACGGCGCACATCCCTTCCATTTAAGAAAGGTTTTATTATTTCCGCTGCTTCAGGGTTTTCTTTTAAGATTTTTTCTTTTGTTTCCCCCTCAATAACAAAAGCTTCCGTTAAACCTGAAACTACCCCTCGACAAACTTGACCATTAGTATACTGTGTTAAGAGTTGTGAGTCTTTTTTCAATTTGACCATTAATTCATCTTCGTCTTGCTTTGAAAAACTCCAAATAGGCTGATTCAAAGCGGAATATGGTATGTTATAAGACAAAGTATCAGTAATTTGGCTAACTGAAATTGATCCAGAAGCCAGAAAATTAAAATTCTCAATACTTGCGGGAGGGGTGTAAAGCAAATTGCCTTCTGTCTTACTCTCTCTCTTTGCAAGTAATACTAAGGTGCGGACTGTTGCGCCTTCAAAAACTGGTAAGCCAGCAAAGTCTACTATTTGTTCAATGGCTACATTTAACCGAAGAAAATCACGCAGAGGTTTACCATAATTTGCCCTGATGAATTTATTTGAAACAATCATGCCAAAATGTCCTTGATTTTTCAAAAGTTTTGCAGAACGTTCAATAACGTAAGCATACAAATCTGAACGTTCATCATGGCAGTCATATTTCGCTTTAAGGTAAGTCTTTAAACCCTTGAAACTTTCCATGCGGATATAAGGTGGATTCCCTATCACCGCATCGAAGCCACCCTGCTTGAAAACTTCGGGGAAACCTGATTGCCAATCAAACACATTAATCCGTAGCTGCTCCTCAAAATCAGGGAAAACCAACTGCCCCTCATAAATATCCGGGCCTATCAGCGAATTACCACACTTGATATTATTATCGAGGTCAGGCAAAAGCCGCTCCTGCAAAAGCTGAAGCTGCTGGGTCGCGCCTGATTCGTCCTCCACCATCTTGAGCAACAACGAAAGCTTGGTCACCTCCACCGCCTGAGTATCAATATCCACCCCATACAAATTATTAAGCAAAATCCGCTTCTTCTCATCGGTAGTCAATTGCCAGCCGGAGCCAGTGCTACGAATCCGCTTCTTTTTATTATGCTCGGTAGGATTATGCCCGACATACCAGGCCAGATACCAATCCAGCAAAAACTGATAGGCCCCCAGCAAGAACGAACCCGAACCACAGGCGGGGTCAAGGATTTTCAGTCTGGCGGCCTGGTCGGGAGTCTGACCCTCCAACAACTTCCCAACCGTATTCTTAACAATATATTCCACAATATAACCCGGCGTATAATAAACCCCACCCGCCTTCCGCACCTCCGGCTTCTCCTCAATACTGGCCTCGTGGCTGGGACTAAGGGTAATCACCTTGCCCAAAAACTGCTCATAAACCTGCCCCAGAATCTCCACCGGAATCGCCTTGAAAGCATAAGGGGCGGGATAATAAAGCTTCTCGATAATCTCCTTGAGGGGCGCGTCATCAATAACCAGATTCAACATCCAGCCATCGGGACTATTTTTATCGGCAAGATGAAAAAGACCCGAATTATAACGCGCATCGGCCCGCTTGAAAATCTCACCCAACCGCTCATACAACCCCTCACGCCCAACCTGATTCTTCAACTGCTCATAAGGCTCAATATCGCGCTCCTCGCAAAAGCGCAAGAAAATAATACGGTCAATCGTGGCTTGCACGGCGGAGTTAAGTTCGCGCTGACTCAAATTAGCATTACGCCGCGCCAAATTCTTCGCCAGCAGTTCGCGCCATTGCTCAATCAGCTTGAGGAAAGCCGCATCAACCGTAATAATACCCTTCTGGTTCTTGAGTCCGGCGGTGTAACTCTCCAGCGAATTAGCCGCCACCGCCTCCCGGGAAAACAGCGCGGCAATCTCGTCCCACTTCTCGGCATAATCGGTGTAATAGTAATAATTCAGGCGGGCAGTGGCGGCACTATCCCCGGCCACAGGTTCGGGGCGGCAATCGTAAATCGCCAGCTCCTCGAAGTCGGTCAGGAGGCTAAGAGCAATCTTCCTGGTAGACCAGGCGTAGCGGCGAATCTGAAAGGCGGCGTTAGTGCCATACTTGAGGTCAACGCTGGGCTTTTTGGCCTCCACAAAGAATTGCAACTCGCCATTATGATAAAAGCCGTAGTCGGGAGCTTTGCGGGCCTCGTCCACCCTGATACTAACCTCAACCTTAACCTCTTTTTCGGCCTCGCTGCGCCCGTCCTGATTACCGACATCCCAGCCGAGAGCCCGGAAGAAAGGGTCAATATATTCCTGGCGAGTGCTGGACTCGTTATAGGTGGTAGATTTTAGAACAGCAATGTCATTATTAAAACGGTCAACCAGCTTCAAAATTTGGTCGGGAGCGGGCATAAATTCTCCATAACACTACGCTTGTCACCCTGAGCTTGCGAAGAGTCTTGTTTATAGCCTAGAGATTCTTCGCTTACGCTCACACCCCATAAAGGGCGTGACAAACTTCAAGTAAATAGTTAAAGTTGGGAGCGCATTTATCTAAGCGTACCAGTCCAAATAAGCCAGCACAACGAAGATTTAGCCAACAGGCTCAGAATAATGTAAGCACGTTCTCCGTAAAGGTAATCCCGCCAGGGCCCCACCTTTTTGTACTGCAACACCATGTTGATGGCGAAAATGTTAAAAAAGATAAACAAGGTGGGAACGATAACGTAAACAAAAGCCGGCGGTTTGGCAGTGCCGGAGTTTACAGCCCCCACGAAATACAACGTAATCACTACCCAGGGGACAAACCCCGCGACGCAGCCGTAAATAAAAGCAGTCCAATCGGTCTTTTGGGTATGCTGGTTATGCAATTCCATCATGATGCCAAATAGATTCATCACAGCATTGAGGGTGAAAATCAGGATTATCGCACCCAGATCCAAAATTCCGTTGAGCATGCCGATGAGCACAATCATTAGTGAAGAACTAAGGGCATATTCATAGAAACGAATGGGATTCATCCCTTTCTTCAAATTCTCGACATAACGACCATAACCAATAGTTGCCAGATAAAGGTGCGCCACCGCCGAGATGAGCAAAAAGCCCGCCACTGCCGGGCCAAAAGGCAGGTTATATAAAAGTTGGGGATTGGGGTTCAGAGCGCGGGTGGCGGGATCTAAACGCAGGAAATTGGTATTGATAGGGAGGGTCGAAGCGTTACTGACAAAAATCATGAACATTCCCTGGATGAAATGTAGAAACCCCATAATCAGGTTGAAGCGACGAAGCTTTGGGAACTTGGTATCCCTCAGGCTCTCTGAATTCGCAGCGTCAATACTATTTGTAGCCATTTGGTCATCTCCTTTGTTAAACCAATCTGCCCGACTATCACCGCCTTTCTGGCGGCAGGCTAAAAACTGTAGGAAGTTGGTGATAAATGTTATCTTTCGGCTTTTGGAAGGGAAAACTGTTTAGTAAAAGTTAAACGGTAGAAACAATTAAGCCCATTCGTTTCAGGTCTAACTTAACCGCGG
Organism: Chloroflexia bacterium; assembly: GCA_038207495.1. GTDB lineage: Bacteria > Chloroflexota > Chloroflexia > Chloroheliales > Chloroheliaceae > Chlorohelix. The sequence continues at coordinate 26,654 of JBBQZS010000009.1, read as the reverse complement.
AGCTTTGTTTAGGGAAGTGGCAAACCTGACTTAATATAAGTTATATTCTAACATAAAAAGAGGGAAGATAGCCCAAGCCCCCCACTAGAATTAAGAAAATATTATACAACAGGTGAACAGAAGGCCAGGTCAGGGGTAGAACTACCACTAATACTAAGTCCTGGTAAGTAGTGATTAAAGGTAGGGGTGGGTTTATAACCCACCCGGACGGGTTTGAAACCCGCCCCTACCCATCTTTTCGTATTGTAGTCAGCCGTACTTAGTATAAGAGTCATTTATATACGACTTTCGCTTTGGAACTCACCAGTTGGAGTAAATAGCTCCAATTTGAACTTGATAATTGGCCTCAAGCGAAAGTCCTATTATAGAAGGCTTCAAGATTTAGCTACCTATAGCAAACCGAGAACGCCAATCCAAATCGTCCAGCGTGCCGACCAGAGCCGCGCTCATCACCAGATCATCATGCAGAGCCGGGTCGGGCACCGACCAGCGCATAAACTGACCCGGCCCCGCCATAACCTCCGACTCCACCGCCGCCAGTTGTCGCCAGAACAAGGCCGTATCAGCCGCGCCATCCTCGGCATAATCTAAATAACGCCCACTCTCGATAATCCCCAGCCAGTTCCAGGCCAAATCCGACTTGCTGCGCGAACTGAACACAAAGGGCAAAACCCGCTTCCCCAGACTTTGTTTCAGGCTCGAAACCAGCCCCGCCCCCAGCCCGGTAGCATCCACCACCAGATATTTCGCCCGCCACTCCACCGCCAGCCGGGACAGCCGCTCGTGCTGTTGACTGAGCGGCACATTGTGCCAGAGGTAGCGATTCAGCACCCGATAAGTCGGCAATCTCCCCCTACTCCCCTCAGTTAGGGATATGTCCACCTCAATCACCGTCACCACGCTACTATCACGCCGCCCGCCCAACCTTTCCTCATCCCGCATACTGGTTTCGTCGCTGCCCGCCACATCCACCAGCAGCACAATCGGCTTTTGACCCTGCCCCGGCGTAAGCACCCGCTCATGCGAGCCGCGCATCAACTGTCGCCGCGCTTCGGGGAACAAACCGCCCTCGCCGCCCAACTCCTGACATTCGTATTCGGTGCGGATAAAAGGATGGTGCGGGCCGAACTGAGCAATCCGCTCCTCCACCCGCTTGCCATAGGCCGGAACGTCCCGCGCCACCCGCCGCCAATCCACCAGCCACAGCCGCTCCTGCCGCCGCGCCTCCTTCATCTCCCGCGCCAGAAGGCTGGAACTGTTCCAGGGCGTACCGAGAAAAAGGGTCGGGGCGTTGGTGCTGGCCCCCATCGGGTCGAAACGGGCATCCCACACCTCCGGCCTGATGTCCTGCGCCTCATTCGCTACTAAAAGAAGGCTGGCAGTCTCGCCCCGCACATTCGCGCTGGGGTCTGCCGTCAGGAAATGGACATTCGCCAGCCCATAACTGACCTCGTAGCCACTGCGCTGCGGTTTCGCCCCCATTGTGATACAGGCCTCTAATCGCGCCAACAAACGGGCTTTGGTAATATTGGCCTGTTGCACCGTCGGCAAGGCCACCACCACCGAGCCGCCTTCCTCCTGATTACAAACCAGCAACCAGGCCAGCAGTTGCGCCAGAACCTCATCCTTGCCGCTCTGTCGCGAGAAAACGACGGCAGCCTTGCCCCCCTGCCCGGTCTGCACCAGTTCCGCCAGCCGCACCGCCACTTCCGCCTGATACGAGCGGAATTTGTGACGGGGGAACTTCTCCCGCGAGAATTTCAAAATATCCCAGTTTTCCACTCCAAACCCTCCCCCCAGTTGTCGGTTAAAAATCAAAAATCCAGGATAATTTCGTAGGGGCAGACCTCCGTGTCTGCCCTGCGGGGCGACCCCCATTACGGATTTGCCGACCAGGGCGGGGCAACCCCGCCCCTATCCAACAGCCGGAAAGTTAGTTAACTACTTCCCAATCTTACCTAATTCTTATTGCTATAATAAAACTGGCCTTACCTCTTATTTATAGCCATATCAATATTCAGGAGAACAAACAATGAAACTTAAACCTTATTACTTAGGGCTAGTATTATTACTTTTGCTTGGTCTGACCGCCTCTTCCGCCTTCGGGGTAGGAAGTGCTGGCAGCGTGACGGGTGGCACATTCCCGGCCTGCGTTGACCCCGCTACTGCTAACAATTCTGCCGTCAAGATTGGCGGGAAGCAGGTTAACCCCGGCGGACTGGTGCGCGTCCCTACTGGCACTAGCTGTCTTTCGTCCGAGACCACCCTCAACCTGAACAGCTATACCAAAACGGTGCTGGTCAGTCCCACTGGGGCAAATAACGTCGCCAACGGCACCCTTTTGCAAGATGCCATGACCACCGCTACTTCCGGAACGCTAATTAAAGTCGAACCCGGCACCTACGACCTCAGCACTACCCCCCTGACGATGAAATCAGGGGTGGATTTGGAAGGTTCGGGCGAAGGCTTGACCACGATTACCTCCCAGGTAATTAGAAGCAGTTCCACTAATACCTCTGGCACGATAGTGATAACCAACAGTAGTGAAATCCGCTTCCTGACTATCGCCAACACCGGCTCTACTATCAACAAAGCGGGCGTTTATGGCAATCTGGTGGATAATACCGCCAAATTGACCAACCTGACAATTTCCGTTAGTGGCAGTGGTAATTCCAGCTATGGTATCAACAATAACGGCACAGCCTCGCCCACTATCAAAAATGCTATTATCAAGGTTAGCGGCGGTGCTAACGATTTGGCATCAACAACTTCAGTTCTTCTTCGCCCCTTATCCAGAATGTTATTATCACCGCCGGGGTAGGTACTAACACTATGGTGGGCATTAACAACGACACTGCCTCCTCCCCTTCTATTCAGAATTCAAACGTTACGGTCACTGGTGGTAATCAAAACTTCGGTATTTCTACCAACAACAATTCCGCCCCCACCATTCAGAACTCAATTATTACCAGCAGTGGCAGCAATATTAATACTGGCATTTACAATTCCAGTAATAGTGCGGCGTTCCTTATTATGAATTCTGCTGTTAACGTTAGTGGCGGCAATATAGGCAATGGGGTCACTAACACTACTTCATCACCCAGCATCCAAAACGTCATTATTACTGTTAGCGCGAGCGGTCAAGCTAATGGTATCTTCAACAACGCTAACTCCAACCCGACCATTAGAAATTCGACCATTTCCGCCAGCGGGGGCGGGGCAAATATTGGCATTGTCACCACTCAAAACTCGGCCCTCATCATCCTGAATTCAAGCGTTGCGGCTAGTGGCGGCAGTGGTAATAACAGCATTCTGGTTAATAATTCCAGTAGTGCTAAGGTCGGCAATAGCCAGTTGACCGGGGCGGTTTTGGGGTCGCCTTATACCTGTATTGGCGATTACGATGACAATTTCCTCGCCCTCAGCGCAACTTGCACCTAACCCTCACCCCTGATTGTAGGGGCAGACCTCCGTGTCTGCCCTGCTGTGGGAAACCCCCATTACGGATTTGCCGACCAGCGCGGAGCAACCCCACCCCTACGAATTCCCAATATCCTGTTCATCCTGTTCATCCTTGTGAATATCTTCTTTTGGGTGGGTTTAGGGCAGACACAGAGGTCTGCCCCTACGAAATTCCCCCGACCCCTACCCCGCCGCGTTCGCCAGACCCTGCACCAATGCCCCCGACACCTTGAGCTGCGAAGATTTACCACCCGCTTTGGCCCATTCACGCGCTTCATACAGGGCGGTTGCTACCTCCTCGGCGGGACTTTCTTCGCCCAGGTTACGGTTAGCAGTCATGCGGCTGTGAATCCCCTGCCCGACCAGCGCGATTTCGTTCGCCACTAATCCGGCATAATCTCGCGGCAGAATCGGCGGCCAGTTCACCCGCACCTCGGTATCCGCCCCAAAGCCCAGCAACAAGAGAATCAGTTTGGCCCGCCGGGTGAGCGCGTCCGTCCAGATCGCCCTTTTACGCGCAATCTTCTGGATTACGGGCTGCAATAGCACGTCCAACGCCACCCCACTCGATACCCGCCCCGCCAGTTCACTCCGCCCGAAAGCGGCCTGGGGCATCTCTGCCAGATCATGAATAGACTGATACAGAGTCGAAATATAGTTCAGGTGCGCGTCTAACCCACCATGCTCCAACAAATTGAGCAAATAAGCCTTGCTATCCTCCGGCAAGTGCCAGACCGCCCCCGGCCCCACCCGCAACCCGCTACTATCCTGCACATTCTCCAGCACCAAAACAGGATTGCCCGATAGCTGTAAAATCTGGCTCATCACGCTCAAGCGGGTGTTAAGCTCGCTGCACAACTCCATAATATCGGCTAAATCCGACTCGCCCCAGAACAGGCGCGGCCTCCGCAAGTTCGGGAACAGCACATACGGGATAAAACCATAAGGGTTGGGGCGCACCCGCTCGGCCTGCCCCTCGATTTGCAGCCTAAACTCCCCCGCCGTCCAGACCTCACTCACCTGTACATAATCCGCCCCCGCCATAAGCTGCACCCCGAAAATCCGGCTAACTTCTTCCGGCGAAAGCTCGTAACTCTCCGTCACCTGCCGCACCCGCCGCACATCGTCCCCGGCCCACTCCACCGCCAGATTAAACACATCCACGCTGCGAACCCGCAAACCTAACCCCCCGGCCCCCTTCCCTATGAAGGAAGGGGGAGTCGAGGCCCCCGTCACCTTCCAGGCTCCATCGCCCAGAATCGCCGCATCAATCGCCGTCTCGTAATCCAGCAGGTTTAGACCGTTGTCCGTCGCCACCTTCGCCAGAGCCTCTTCCGCCGCCGGGTTGGCACACTCATATTTCACCCCCGCCCCCAGCATAAACGAAGCGGTTTTATTGACCAGCAGCCGGGCATAATTCACCGTCAACCGCCGCTCCCCGGCCTTTGCCGGAATCGAAAACTGCTCCCCATTATAAAAATCGAGGTAACGCCGATAGCGCATCCGCCGCCCGTCATCGCTATCATCCAACTCCTTGCCCTGCAACCGCAACGGCATCATCATCCCGTAATCGTTCATTTTATAGCCTCAATCTTCGTTATTGGTTATTAGTCGTTCGTTGTTCGTTCCCGATTATTCGTAGGGGCGATTATGCCCGGTGATTTATTACCGGGCCTGGATTCACGCGGGGATTAAAAATTTCCCGCGACCCTAATTCCCCAAAACATCCTGTTCATCCTGTCCATCCTTGTGAATATTCTTTCCGGGCGGGACAACCTCACCCTATTCCGCTACCTCCACCAGCGACAGCCCATATTCCCAATCACCCCCGACCCCTGACCGCGTTACCTTGAAATCCGTCGCCTTCACCCGATAGGGGCCAACCCCGTCCACATCATAAAAATCCACCGTCGTGCCACTACCCCAGAGCGTCCGCAAACTGGACAGCGCGGCACTGACCCCCACCCAACCTCCGCTAATATTCCCCGGCTGCCCCTGCAAATTCAGAGTCGTCGCCGGGTCGCCCAGATTCAGCTTCAACTTCCACTCCCGCCCACTGGCATGCCGCACCTCGTCCAACCGATACTCCACCCATAGCCGCTTCAAAGCTGGAGCATGCGGCCCCGCCACCTTCAGGCGCACCTGATACCAGCCGGGCGTATTCCCCGTCAACGTCACCGCCTCACCCTGCCCCGCCGATAACGCCCAACTCCGCTTGCCATTCCCAAAAGTGTTGTAATCAGGCGGGGCATAATTCCCCAGCATCAGCCAGCTGGCCCCGGCGTTAGTCGAGAGCCAGACCTCAAAAGTAATTGCCCCGGCACTCCCACCGCCCACAATATAGGGCGTAAAATCGGCCCAATCGTTCAGATTCGCCGGAACGCCCCACTCCACCCCCAACGCCAGCAGCCGCGCCACTACCGCCCGCCCACTTTGCCCCGCCGCCCGTGCCAGGTCTGCCAGCCCAAAAGCGGGCAAGGTCACAAAACCCGTGTTGCTAACATCCGTCAGCCCAAAAACATTCGGATTGCGCCCCGCCAGATACGAATTATCCAGAGGCCACCGCGCCAGGTTCAGCTCGTTATACTGAGCGGTGATAATCGCGGCATCCTTGCACTGCGGCAACCCGCTAAACGGCAAACTGTAATTATTGACCGAAGTCCCGCCCGATTCCACCAGCCACCAACCCTGCTCGGCCTCCCAGGCCCACAAATAGCGGATACTATTCGACTCCAACGCCACCACCACCAGCCCATCACACACATTCATGCCCCGCAACTTGCCAAAAAGCGGCTGCGGCTCGACCCGTGCCGACCCCGGCCCATTCGCCTCGCTAAAGGCCAGCCGATAAACCCGCCCGTTGGCCCAGAACCACAAATAGCCACTGGCCGCGCACATGTTGGCAAAATTCTGGTCTATATTGGTCGTGGCAAAGTTATTATCGGTTTTCAGCACCTCGGTAATCTTCGGCTCGAACAGGTTCAGCGTCCCCGGCGTAGTGCCAGGACTGCCCGCCTTCAAAACCCCTTCCAGCCGATACAACCCGCCCTGACAGCCAATCCATAACGCTCCCGCCGCCCCCATAATCCGCCGAATAACCCCCGCCCCGATTCCCCGACTGTAATTGGTCGAAGTCGCCGGGACGCGCCAGTTCAGCACATCGACAGCCGCGCCCGTCCGCCAGAACAACAACCCGCCATAACTGCCCACATAGGCCGCCGCCCCAAAAGTCGCCGTCACATCGGTAAAAGTCGTGCCGTCATAGCTCCACAAATTGCTGCCAGTCGCGATATAAAGCAGCCCCTCATGCACCACCAGGTCGGTAATCGTCGGCGAGAACGTCCCACCCGTATCCACATAGCCCGTGAACAGGTTCGAGCCGTTGTTGGTCAATTTATAAAGCTTGTTGCCAATCGAAAAATAAACAATATTCTTGTAAACCGCCGCCGTATAACGGGCCTCGCTGGGCGTTCCGGCCTGACTGTAAATCCGCGCCGCCGGAACCAGCACCGCCACTGGCCTCACCCCCTCCAGCCGCGCCACTCGCCCATCGTTCAGAGCCTCACCCACTCCCGCCCACCAGCGTCCACTACTGCGCCACTCGTCAAACACCAGTTGATGCACATCCCCCAACGCCGTGCTACCACTAACCCCCGTCGCCACTCCACTCGCCAGACCCGCCGCCCTCGGCCCCCGCCCACTACAGACATAGGCCTCCTTCGACCCGGACAGCATATACCCCACCCCGTCCAGCACCACCTCATGCGTCACCCCCGCCGTCGCCATAAAATCTCCTTTATTTGTTGGTTATTGGTTGTTAGTTGTTGGTTAAAATCCAGAATATTCCGTAGGGACGGCTCTTGTGGCTGTCCTGGTTGCCCGGTAATAAATCACCGGGCTGAAAGAACCTATATTCTCAACCTATGGATTTATTTATTACGAACCTTCACCCTGTTTGTCATTCTGAGGCGAAGCCGAAGAATCTCAATGTTATAAGCAAGACCCTTCGCAAGCTCAGGGTGACAGATTACCTGACCGTCAAAACATAAGCTCTCTCAGCGCGGAGATTTATTCCGCGTACGAATTTCCCTACATCCCCCTTTTCTTAACATCCTGTCCATCCTTGTGAATATTTTTTTGGTGGTTCACGAACCACCCCTACAAAATACCCCATTGCCATTGATAAGTTCCCCCTTCGCTGCGTAGAGCCTCGTGCCTGTCCGGGTCAGGGGGTTAGGTTTGAACTCCTCGCCCGCCGCCCATGCAAACCGCGCTGCTCCAGATACACCGCCCTATATTCCGCCGCCGCCGTCCCCGGCCCAACCCCGCGCTTCTCCCGTTGCCCACCCAGCCAGACACAGGCCTTCCAGCACACAAAACTCACCAACCCCGGCTCCACCGCCCCCTCCAAATCCAGCACATCCGAGTCACTCACCAGCGAGGCATAAAACCCCAGATAAAAAACCTGCAAATTACTACTCCCCACCCCAGGGTCATCCAAAAGCTTCAGGGTTTGGGTCGTGCCATTAAAAGCCACCCGCCAGCGCGCCGGGTCAAGCGTCCGCCCGCCCAACCGCACCTCTGCCACCAGTTGCGCCGCCAACGGCAAAGCATAATCCTTCGTCCCCGCCACCGTACTCTGCAAAAACGAACGCTCCGGCGGCACATACACCGCCAGATCCCCCAACCCCTGATTCAGCCACTCATTCAACTGCCCATCACTCCAGGCATACGGCACAACACTATCGCCCAACTCACTCCGCACCTTCGCCCGCATCTGCCCCAACGTCGTCATAAAAAACCCCCCTTTACAAAGGATGAAGGATGAAAGATGAAAAAAGGTTTTAAGGTTTCAATTATGAGTTTTAAACCAGGAAGTTTGTCACCCTGAGCTTGCGAAGGGTCTTGCTCATAACATTGAGATTCTTCGGCTTCGCCTCAGAATGACAAAATCACATAGCCTAAAACTCATAACTCATAATTTCTTCCTCATCCTTCATCCTTCCTACTTCATCCTTGAACTACGACCCGTTCACCCCTGCCAGACGTGCAGCACCGATGCTACGGGTAAGAGCCACCGCGCTATACCACTTAATCCGATAGCGATTGGCATTCTTGGTCTCAAGCTGACCCACCTTCTCCACCGTCAGCCCACCATTTGTGACCCCCACCAGACCGCGCTTCATCCCAAACTGCACCGCGTAAATCGAACTGAGTAACGTCCCGGTGATACCCGTCTCGTTGCCCTCCGTGTCCAGAATATTGTCATCAATCAAAATCGGAATGCCATCATAGGCAAAAACGCGCTGCCCGAAAGCGTCCATCATTTCGTAGCTACTGCCCGCCGCCCGCCAAAGAGCCTTCAACTTGCGCCGACTCCGCCGACTCATCACCAGCACATCCGGCTTACCCGGCTTCACCAAATCAATCAACTGGTCGAGCATATCCAGCGTCAACGCCGCCCCCGTCGCGCCCGCAATCAAACGCTGCCCGCCCGTCCCCAGAATCTTCTTGAGACCGTCAAACTGATTGGTCACCGCCGCGCTATCCCCGTTAATAATCGCCTGATTAAACTGATAGCCCACAGCCTTGGCCTTCTCCACAATCGTGGTCGCCGTCAAATCGTTCGGGTTACGATAAGTCTGCGCCAGAAACTCATCCACATCGGCATCCCCACCCAGAATCTTCAAAGCCACCGTCTTTTGGGCCGGAGTAAACGCCGCCTCCTGCCAGGTATCGCCCACCGCATACCAGTAAGTGCTGGGCGAACCCAACCCGCTCTCCTCATTCCACACCAATTGCGACCCGTTCAAATCCACAAAGGGCAATTTATCCAAAATCGGACACTCCGTCACAATCGCCTGCGCCACCCCCTGCACAAACACATCATTCGTCAACAACGCCGCCTGCACCAAAGTCAACATCTCCCCACATCCTTCCATTATTCTTCGTAGGGGCAGGGTTGCCCCGCCCTATCGCACCGCCCCCCCAAAATTCCCGGTAGGGGCAAACCAACGTGTCTGCCCTCTTAATCTCTTATCCCCCATCCTGTTCATCCTGTCCATCCTTGTAAATATTTCTTTCTTATCCCCTCTTCCCGGTAGGGGTGTTGCTTGCCACACCCTGGGGCCAGGGTGTTAGGTTTTACCCAGCCCAAACAAAATCTTCTCGTAAGGCGACAGCCGGGAAGTATCCACCGAACGCCGCCCCCCGCCCCCCGCCCCAACCCCATCGGTATACTCCGACCCCGCCAACTTCTCCTCCATCCGGGCCACAAACGCCTCTAACCCGCCTATACGCTCAATCAGAGCTTTAAATTCTTGAGTAATTTCACCCCCCAGTTCCGTATCTTCCGCCTCAACAGCCACGCTCTCACCGTTAACGTCGGTTTCATCTTCAATTCTCCCTTCTGTATCATCCATGTAGCACATACTCCTTCACTAAAAAGTGGTCTATTAACCGTTGTCAGTTGTCGGGAAAACTGCCAACACCTTGCAATCCTGCCCTGCCGATCCGCCCGTGCCCTGATAGCCCCCCGGTAAACATAAATTAGTTTTGAGGTAGTGGCACGAGCGAAATTAGCAGGACAAAGCCATTTTAGAACATAATTTCTAGTCTGTCAAGGGTTATGTGCTACATAAGCAACGAATTTGTACTGATTCGCCAAATTCATATAACATACAGGCCACAAACCCGAAATCAGGGGATAAAGAATGAGGATGAAGGATGAAAGATGAAAAAATACAATGAATTCGTAGGGGCAGACCTCTGTGTCTGCCCTGATTCGGGGATTACCCCTGCGAAGGGACAGGGAGTTAACACAATATCCGATTTTGGATTTCAACCGACAACCATTAAGGAAAGTCAAAATGGAAAACAAACTAACCGAAACACAAAAAATAGAATTCAGCCAAAAGGTCAGCCTCACCGACCTCTACGGCCTCGAACAGGAAATAATCCTCAGCATGCTCACCATCGCCGACCTCTACCGCCAACAACGCTACCAGGAAATGGGCGAAATGCTCCAAATCAAAGCCCAACTCCTCCAGGCTCAGGCCGAACTGCGCCAGAACACCACCCTCGAACAACTACTCCTCAACCTCACCACACCACCCCCCGAGCCACCCATCGGCTTCAAAATCAGCGGCAAAAAATAATTCTAGCTGGGGTACAGGAATAATCCCGTAGGGGCGTGAGAGGAAGGATAAATGATCAAAAGGGAATTCCGTAGGGACAGGCCTTGTCCTCAAAGGGGAGGGGTTGGGGTGAGGGGTTATTATTGAGTCAGCCCTGAGAAAGGATGAAGAAATGCGAAGTCGGGGGAATCTTCGTAGCGGCTACCCGCCGGGTCGCCCTGCATTTGCAAGAAATATTCCCCCTTCCGCTTCAGGGGTTGGGGGTTAGGTTTCTGCGACCCAACCCCTTTCCCCGTTATTAAGGCTTGGTAGTGGGGGTAGTACCTGCCCCAGAGAAACCTTTAATCAAGCCACTAAAGAGGCCAGGGGTCGAATACGTCACAATCGCCGACTTTTTACCCCTGAACTGCTCCGCCAACTTCGTAAGTTGGGCCTCAGTCGCGCCGGGGAATTTCAGGCTCTTGGCTAGCTCCGCCGGGTCGTTAGGCACCGCCGCCACCGCCAGCAACACATCGGCAGTCTCACCCTTAGTATAGAAACCGCCAAAATTGCCGGGGGCAGTAGCTCCAAAAGCTTGTCCGGGGGGCAAATCGAGCTTCTGATAACCAACGCCAGTTACCGCCGCCTCGGTCTTAGAGAACAGCTTATCGGCAGCCTCATCCGAAGAATACATCTTAACGGTTGAGCCGGGGAACTGCTTGAGGTTATCGCCTATGAGAGCCGGGTCAAGCTCCACCGCCTTAACCCCACTAATAGCGGCAATTCCTTCATCAAGCGTTTTGGGAGTCGGGGCGGGGGGCGGGTCGCCACAGGCCGTCAGCAAGGCCAGCATTAACAGCAGTCCAGCCAGAGCCGCCCGAAAAACCTTTGTATCAAAAGGGGCGAAAGTGTAGACCATTGAGGTTATAGCTCCTTTTTGTTTAATAAAAGTGATTTGGTGATAAAATAAAGCCAAGCTGAGTCTAACACAACCGTCAATGGAAAAGGATGGGGTCAGGGGTCGGTGAATTCGTAGGGTCGGTTCGTGAACCGCCCTGATATTAAGATATTAGATTTTGGATTTAAAAGGAATTTATAATGGGAATACGCGAATATCTCGAACAAGCCCTCGAAAAAGCCCGACTGGCCCAGGCCGTAATGGAAGAACAGGCAGCGGGCTACACCTCCCTCACCGTCCCCGTCCACCTGAAACTGGACATTGAGGACAAAAGCCGCGAAATCGAAGATATTCGCCAGCACCTCGCCGACCTACCCGCCCCGCCCCATCCCAAACTCACCCCGCCGGAACTTGCCAACCTCTCCGACTTGTTGCAAAAATTCCAGCTTGCCATCGTCAACCAGGATTGGAGCGAGGCCATCAATACCGGGGTGGAAATCCTGTCCCTTGACCCTACCAACCCCAGCCTCCGCGACGAACTGGCCCAGGCCTATGCCCAACGCGGCCTCCATAGCGGGCTCGACTGGAAATTCCACGAGTCCATTGGTGACTTCACCGAAGCGATCCACCTCAACGGGAACAACCCCGAATTTTACTATCGGCGCGGACGCAACTATCACTACCTCTGGAATCAGAACAAATCCGATTCCGCCGCCAGTGAGTATCTCAAACGCGCCGACACCGATTTCCACCGCGCCGCCTATCTCGATTCCACCAAATCCAAATACCTCTACCGCCTCGGTCAGGTAAAATTAGACCAGAGCTATAGCATTAGCGGGGTCGAAGTCCTGAAATTCTACGCCCGCGCCATCGAATATTTCGACCAGGCCATCCAGCTCGACCCCGGCAAGCCCGAATATTACGCCGCGCGGGGCCTCTGTCTCAACGGTTGCGGCAAATACGAGCAAGCAGTGGTGGATTTGAACCAGGCCATTGACCTGGCCCCCAACTACCCCGACAACTACGCCGAACGCAGCCGCGCCAACCTCTACAAAGCCCTCCTTGACATCGATACCGCCCTCAAATTCGAGCCCCACAATAGCGAAAACTGCTACACCCGCGGCCTATTGCGGCTGGCTCTGGAGCAAGACGAAGCTGCCAAAACTGACTTCCGCCTCGCCGCCAGCCAGGGCCACGCCGGAGCCCGCAAACAACTCCGCCTCTTCGCCCGCCCCAAAAAAGAACCCGAAACCGAAGAATAGGGGTTAGGGCTTATCCCCCCTATCCCCCAACCCCTACCACCTGACCCCCGCTCGTCAAGTGGTAATATTTGCCGCCCGGCTGAGTATACTTGCTGAAATCCAGGCCGCCGGACTTAGCTCTGGCGGGCTTGGCGGCGGGGTTCTGCTCGGCGGATTTGGGCGGGGCGGTCTGCTTGTGCTGACCCCGGCGGCGGGCAAGTTCTGCCCGGATAGCCTGCTCCTGTTCGGGGGCGAGGCGATAGGTCGCATTACCCATATCGCGCACCCGACTGACGTAAATCCCCACCGGATTGGTGAAATTAGCCCGACCCTCCGCCCAATCGTCCCGCAACTGCCGATACTTTTGCATCAGCAACGGCAAGTCATAATTCGCCACAAACTCCTCAATCACGCTGGGGTGGAGCGGGTCGAACTTGAACGGCGCAAATTGCCCATGAAACTCGGTTAAAAACTTCTCTTTACGCTGGTTTTCGAGCTGTTCTTTAGTTTGTGAATAATGTGGTACGGCCTTCTTAGCCTTATAAGCCCTGACTGAAACCTTTTTTATAGAAATTTCTTCTCCTCCTCCTAGCTTTAAAGCTTTATATTGAGAACGTGGGGGATACTCCATAACGGGTTTGAAGTGTCCCTGTGGTGCTACAACGGGTTGCGAGGTATCCCCGAAAGGGTTAAAAACGGGCAAAATCGGACAAACAACCCCCTCTTTGAGCTTGTAGAAGGTACTACCCATCTGCACCGCCCGAGAATTGAGGTATCCCCCAGGTCCACCCCCATACCTGACCGGAAGACTCGCCAGGTGTCCCTTGAGCTTGGCGTAATCCTCCGGGGTGATAAAATGCACTTGGGGATAAAGGCTACTCTCCTTCTGACGGGCGAAACCGGGGATAAGCAGCCCCAACCGTTGCAACTCGGCAATATAAACCTGCAACAGGTCGTTTTTCACCCCCAACTCGCGACAGAAACGCTTACTGCCGAGGGTCATCCAGCGTCCGCCCATCGCCATAAACAGGGGATGGTTGCACCAGGCCAACATCACCGCCAGCGTTTTGGCGATACCCTCGCGCAACCAGGGGGATACCTCAGTGGCCTCCCCCAGAAGTTGCTCGGCAGCCCGCCGATAAACCGACTCGTTATAATCAAAGCCCGTAGCACGAACTGTTTCGGGCGGCCTCTGTGGCAGCAACACCGGACGCGCCACTCCCGGCATCGGCGGTTGATAATCGTGGCGAGGACTCTCCCAGGGGTCAAGCACGTTAAGGCGGTTGGCGGTGGTCAGTTGGCGGGGGTCGGTTGGGAACATCTGCCTGTCCGGGCCTTGAGCCTGTCCTGAACCCTGGTAATTCGCGGGCATAGCAAATTCGGGTGGGCGCAGCCACTCCCCCGCCAACTCATACCAATCCGCCAGCAAAGCCAGCAACTCGCCCCGATTTAGACCCTGCCCACTGGCAGCCTTGTGCAAATACCATTGCCGCAATATTTCCAGCGGCGGTTGGTCGGTTGTCGTTTTCTCCGCCAGTCCCTCTTTTTCATCCCTCATCGTTCATCCTTCCCCCTTGTATGTAGCACATACTTTTCCAATCCGTGCCTATATAGTATACCATATTAGAACATTTGTTTGCAATAGCCAGTTTGAAATTGGAGGGACGGCATGGGTGTTGGGGTATTTCGTAGGGGCGAACCTTGTGTTCGCCCTGTCCTTCATCGGCATTCGTAGGGACTGGGCTTGTCCCTGTCCTGCATCAACCCCGGACAGCCACGAGGGCAGTCCCTACGACATAGGAATGGGGTCACCCCGCCCACCATAACGGGAAATTTTACAATAGGTAACTAGAACCTCTACGTGCGTTAATATGTCCTTATCAACAATTTAACACTACTTCATTAAAATAGGAGTAGCTCTTAATTACTGCTTAAAAAGTATTAAAATAATAGTTGTGCCTATTAAAAAGGATTAAAGAAGGTGGTAGATAGCTTGCTAAACGAGTTTGAAAATGCACTAACGCCCTCGGCATAACCTTAACCCACGCCCGTACCCTCAATCGCATGGGCTACCTCGAAGGGATGAAGGATGCCTCCCGCTCCTACCGCATCCAACTCCAGTTGGCGGGCGACCTCGACTCGGTAGTTTTGCCCTCGGCGGTGGCGGTGGCAATGCGGGTGGAGGCCTTGATGGGCTTGCAACGCTGCACCGCCCTCCAGGTCAACAAAAATAATTTCCAGCAGCTACAAGATTTGTATCTTAGCCACTCCCAGATAGGGCTGGCCCTGGGCTAACCCCCCGCTCTCCCCCCGGATTTGGGTTAGCCCCTCCCTATCCGCCAGCCTGTGATTAAAAAAATATAATGTTGTAACAAAGCCGTAATACAATTTCTCTTCTAGATATGCTTTAATATTAACAATATTTAACCCAGGCGAGACGCGCTTTTTTTTTGCCGCTCGGCGGGCTTTCAGTCTTATTTTTATTAAGTATAGAAGGATTTTTTAATGACCTGGTTTAATAATCTCAAGATTTACCATAAATTCCTGATTTTATCGAGCGTGATATTATTTTTCTTCCTGAGTTTAAGTGGAGTGGGGGTCTGGGGAACTTCGCAAGTCCAGGGAATTGTAGATGTTCTCAACAACGAACAAATACCTGAAATAGGCAACATTAACCAGATTTCGGTCAAGGTTGAGGCGGTGAAATCCAACCTTTTATATGCTGCGATAGCGAACAAACCAGCGGAGGTCGAAGGCCGAATCAAGGAAATCCGGGAAAATATCAAGATTTCCCTGGCTAACATGGATGTTTACTATCAAAGAAATCATACCTCGGAAGAATGGCAGGTCGCCCAACTGGTCAAACTTCAGCTAGTATACTGGGCCACTGGCATAGAAAAGTCAATCAAGTTAATTCAGGCTAATGACCCCCAGGCCCTCCAAAAAGCCCTCGGTTTTTTTGAAGAAGACAACTATAAGAAATTGGAATTGAACATCCAAAAGTTAAGCAACATCAGTACCAACAAGCTTCCTGAGTTCCGGGAGAAATCAACCCAAACCTTCAACACTGTGCTGGTGGCGTTGGGTGTTTTTTCGGGGTTAATAGTCGTGTTTAGCCTGGGGATTGTTTTTGTGATGGCTAACTCGATTAATGGGCGCTTAACCAAACTCCGTAAATCAATGACCGCTCTGGCGGAAGGCGACCTGACCCAGCAGGTAGATATGAACAACAAAGACGAACTGGGCGAACTGGGCCAAACTTACAACACCACCCTTGTGTCGCTGCGCAACCTGGTCGAGCAACTCCACAACCAGAGCCAGCAGGTTTCCACCGCAACTTACGAACTCAGTGTGCAAGCCCGCAATCAGGTAACGGGCAGCAACCAGCAAGCCAGTGCCATTATGGAAATTACCCAGGCCTTGCAGGAATTGAGCCAGACCGCCGATAATATCGCCCTGCAAGCCACCAAATCCGCCGCCGCCAGCGAGAACAGCCTCAAACAGGCTCAGTTGGTCAGCCAGGCCGCCGACAAAATGGCCCAATCGCAGGAGCTTGGTCGGGCAAATGTCGCCCAAACCATCGAAACCCTCTTCAGCTTGAAGGAGCAGGTAGGGGCAATTGAGCATCACCAGCAGGAATTACAGGCTCAATCCAACGATATTCAGCGCATCGTGGGTATTATTGACGAAATTGCCCACGAAACCCACCTTCTGGCTTTGAATGCCGCCATCGAAGCCGCCGGAGCAGGGCAATACGGCGATAGGTTTGCGGTTATCGCCGGGGAGGTCAAGCGGCTGGCTAATAATTCGGTGGAGGCCACCAAAGAGGTGCGTCGCTCTATCGCCGGAATCACCCGGGCGGTGGAACGTTCCAGCCAGAGTGCTAGCGAAGGGGTGCGTCAGGCCGAGAAGGCTACCAACGAGGCCAGTCAGTCCGACAGTACCCTGCTGACCCTCACGGAGTTGAGCCAGGAGGTCAAAACCGCCGCCCGTGCCATCGTCAGCCACATTGACCAAACCGCCACCCTGGCAACCGGGATTGGAGTCGCCACCCAGCAGCAGCAAATCGCCAGCCAGCAAGTATTACAAACGATGCTGTCCATCGAGGCCGTCACCGCCCAGAACCTGAGCAGCGTCCGCCAGGGGGATGCCGCCACCCAGCAACTAAGTTCCTCCGCCCGCCAGCTGGAACATTCCGCCAACGTCTTCAAACTCGCCGCCGCCTGAAAGGATGATAGAAAGCAAGTGGTCTTCGTAGGGGCAACTGGGGAGGCAGCGACTCCAACAAACAGGTAAAATTCTGCAAAATATGAGGTTCGCTCGGCGATAAATCACCGAGCTACTTCAACGAAGCCAGCTCAAGCTGGCTCAATGCTTCAAATTCCTTTAAATTAGGCTCTTTTAGCCCCTTTTAAGGGGCTTGGTTGAATTAGCACGGCGGCGCCTGTGCCCCTTGGGGGTATCAGCCCCGTGCGAACCCAAACCCGGCAATGTTTTTTAGATTTAAGCCCCTTTTTAGCCTAATAATCCACTGACGTATTCATGTCACCCCTTAAACCTTGCCAGGGCTTGCGGGTGGGATTAAGCTTGCCCCCTGCGGAAATTCCCCAATTTTAGATTTTAGCTTTCCGAAACATCCTGTCTATCCTGCCCATCCTTGTGAATAAAAAAAGGGCAGACACGGAGGTTGCCCCTGCGAATTTATCGACCACCGTCCTACTGGTGCAAATAGGTTTCGCGCTCGGCGGGGGTCAGCTCCCGATAGCTCTTGTAACTTGCCAGACCCAGCAAATCCGCCACTCCACCACATTCCGGCATGGCAAACAACCGAATATCACCCCCACTACTGCCCATCGCCAGCACCCGACTATCGGGGCTAAAAGCCATATTGGACTGAACGAAAAACGTATCTTCCAACGGAATCTGGCTAATGGTCACACCCGTGCCCACCTCCCAGATAAAAACCGACTTATTGGTTAAAACCGCCCCGAATTTACCATCCGGGCTAAAAACCGAAGCCCCATAAGTCCCGTTAAAATTAGGTGGATAACGCCCGATTTCCTGCCCGCTGCGACTATCCCAACTCCGCACCAGCCAACCCGACCCCTCCCCACCCTCGGTAGTGGTTAATCGCTTGCTATCGGGACTAAAAATTGCTCCCCGCAGCTCGCCAAACTTCCCGTCTAAATCCACCAGCTTCAGCCCGGTAATGGCATCCACCACCTGGGCCGACTCGGTATAACCCCCCAGGAATAGATATTTACTATCGGGGCTAAAAACCGCGCTAAGTACCAGATGCCTACCCAAATCCAAATCGCGCACCAGCTTACCCGTATCGCCCTCCCAAAGCTGGGGCAGATTCGAGCCAAATGTTAACAGCCGCTTACCGTCGGGACTGAACAGCACATTGCTCAAGGCCGCCTGGCTGGTCAGAATCGTCACCGTCCGCCCGCTCTCCACCTCCCAGATACGCGCGGTAAAATCGTCGCTGACCGTCACCACATATTTACTATCGGGGCTAAAAGCGGCGTCATTAATCGCTTTAGTATGCCCCAAAAGCACCCCTTTACTGCGCCCGGTAGCGGCCTCCCACAGCCGCGCCGTCCCATCCCGGCTACTCGTGACCAGCAACTTGCCATCGGGACTAAACAATATCTTCAAAACATCCTCGGTATGCCCGCGCAAAGTCGCCAGAACTTGCCCGCTACTGACATCCAACACCTGGGCGGTATTATCAAAAGAGGAATGGGCCAACAGCCGCCCGTCCGGGCTAAAAACCAGCCGGGTAATCGGCCTGTTGCTGGCTTTAATCGTGGCGCGGGCGGTTTTGGGGGCCACCTCCCACCGCCAGATAGACAGACTCTCCCGCTTATAGTTAAATTGTGAATTAATCGCCACCACCGCTTTGCCGCCCGCCACAAACCGGGCATCCAGTATCTCACTCGACTGGGGCATTTCCACCAGAGTTTGCCCATCGCCCGCTTCCACCAGCATGAGCGTTTTGGTGCGGTAACTCCTGGCTAGAATATTACGACCATCGGGGCTCCACTGAATAAAATCCCCCTGAATATAGGCGTTATATCGCCCGTTGTTGGCACTGAGGATATTGGTAAAGTCGTTATAGCCACTGGCGGCGATAGTGCTACCGTCCGGGCTAAAAACCAGCCGCCACAACTCGCCATTGCTCGCGCCAACATAGAGAGTGTTCTTGAGTTTGCCAGTTTCGACCTCCCACAGCCGTATATTATTATCTTTGTCAATTTCCGCCAGCAACTTCCCGTCCGGGCTAAAAGTTAAATTGCCGCGACTGGCAGTATCATTGCTGAAGCCGGGCAGGACTTTGCCAGTGGCTATCTCGAACACCTGGATGGATGGGCCATAGCCATAAGCCAGCAATTTACTATCGGGGCTAAAGGCCAGGCTCTGGGTGGCCCGATAAATTCGGTCTGACAACAAACTATTTGGTATTTCGGCTACTACTGCGCCGGTGGTGCTATCCAGTACCTTTACATTCAGGCCAGTATAGGCTCCCCCTATCGCTATTAAGCCGCTATTGGGGCTAAAAACCACCCCCAGGTTGGAACCTTTCATCTCGTGCAAAACTTTTTGGCTGGCAATCTCCCAGACCTGCGCGGTAGACGAACTTCCCCCGGTATAAAGCAGGGCGTTATTCGGGCTAAAAGTCATGTCATAAATATCGGTGGTAGTAGCGGGCAGCTCGGCGACCTTTTGCTCGTTTAACAAGTCCCAGACCTGCACCAGCCAGGGTTGGGTGGTATCTCTGGGAGACAGGCTGAGGGCCACAAACCGCCCGTCCTGACTAAAAACGCTCATGACTGTAGTGAAATTATTAGCCTCGTTGGGCGAACCAAACGGCAACTTACGCGGCACCGGGCGGGTTACGGCCTGTCGCAAGGCTTGCTCGGCCTCGCTGGTGGGGAAAGTTTTAGCGGCCTCTACCGCCAGCAACAGGCTCAGTTGGGGGTCGGTTTTGGTGTAGAGGTTCGAGTTGGCGGCAATCTCCCGCGAGAGGGCAATTTGTTGCTTTTCCTCCGCCACCAGCTTTTGATAATTCGTTAGCTGGTTTTGCTGCTTCTGGTTGCGCACCTCCGCCAGTGCCAGAATCAGCAGCAGAGCCGCCAGCCCAATCCCGCCATAAATCAGCAACTTTCGATAAGCGGTAAGCGGCTTTTGCTTCGGCGGGGCGACGGGTGGGGGCGGGCTGGCTTCTTCGGGACTGACCTCAAGTGCGCCGGGCTCACTTTCCAGCACCAGGTCGTCCGGCCTTGCGGGCTCAATCGCCAGTTGCTGCTCCGTCGGTGGCGGGGCGTTGAGTGTCGCTATTAACTTCTCGGCGGCGGTATCGTCCAACCCCGCCCGAAAATCCAGCAAACTGTAACTCAAGCGGGGAAAATTCAGTTGCAATTGGTCGGGCGCACCCGGCAGCCGGATTACCACCAATTTGAAGGCCCGCCCTCCAGCAAACAGGCGATATTGCTGGTCGCGGCTGGCCCATTTCTGCGCCTCTTTCAAGTCGGCCTGTTGGGTGGGGCTGATTCCCTGCGCCCCAATTACCAGCACGTAAGCCCGCCTTGAGAGGGGGTCAGAACTGGCCTCAAACCGGGGCTCATAGCCTGCCTTTCTCAGTTTTTCGGTCAAAGGCGCAAGTTGCTCCCGCTCCGCCGCTTCGCAAGAAAAATATAACTCGTTACTATTACTGGTAGCCTGTTTGGTTAATTCCATCCTTCTACCTCGCCCAAGCAGATATTGGTACTTTCAGAAAATCAATTTTTTAGTTTCTGTATCTATTATAACGAGTGGTGCTAGTAAATCCTGACTGGCTCTATTAATTAGTATAACGCTAAAGGAGGCTATTTCGTAACATTATTTTAAGTAGAATATTTATTAGGGGGATGGGGGAAAGGATGAAAAAGAGGAGTTTGGGGGTCGGGGGGAATTAATTCCCCAATTTTAGATTTTAGCTTTCCGAAACATCCTGTCTATCCTGCCCATCCTTGTGAATAAAAAAAGGGCAGACACGGAGGTCTGCCCCTGCGAATTTATCGACAACCCTATTTAGAGATACTGCCGAAGCCCAACGCCTGCCACATACCGGGGCGTTTGCCATAGAGCAACACCCCCACCTTGTAGAGACGGGCCGCCAGCCAGGTACAAACCACAATCGAAAGAGCTGTTACCACCAACGAGATAACAATCTCAAGCGGGCTGACCGTCCCTATACCCAGGCGGGCAATCATCAAAATCGGGCTAAAGAACGGCACAAACGAAGCCACCACCACCCAGGGCGCGTCTATCGCCTGAAGGCCAAAGATAGCGATGAAGTAGGCCACTAACTGAAGCACCGTAATTGGCGCGAGAGCCTGTTGCACATCCTCAATCCGACTGCACAGGCTACCCACTCCGGCGTAAATCGTGGCGTAGAGGAAGTAACCCAGCAGATAATAAACCACGAACATCCCCACCAGACCCAGGCTTGCCCCCGCCAGACTGAAAGAAGTCGGGCTACTATCGCCCAGCAGTGCCTCGCTGACCGTACTTTGTAACAGAATAGCCGGAACTCCCACCGCCACCACCGCCAGAATAGAAACAATCCCAATCAGGCCAATCCCGATAACCTTGCCAAAGAGCAACTCGAAGGGCTTGGCGGCGGTAATCATAATCTCCATAATCCGATTGCTCTTTTCCTCCGCCACCCCCTGCGCGATAATCGAGCCAAAGGCGTTAATCGAGGTGAAAAGGGCAATCACCATAAAAAAGGTCAGACCATAGCTGGCGGCGGCATCGTAATTATCCCCACCAATACCCTTTTTATCGTTCTTTTCCTTCTCCGTATCGGTCAGGCTGAACTTGGCGGGCGCAAAAATGTTGGCGGCCTGTTGCGACTGCACCCCCGCCCTGCTCAGACGGTCACTGATAGTCAGACGGCTCATAATATCACTGATGCGCTGCACCACCGTATCGCGGGAAGTTTTATTGGTGTAAAAATCAAACTTCAGTTCGTTGGTCGAATCCCGGCTGATAGTCAGCAACCCGTCCAACTTGCTATCGCGCACCTTCTGGCGCAAAGCCTCCGTCTCGCTGGGCTGCACAAAGTTAATATCATAGGGCGGCTTCTTGCCAACTTTGGCGGGTTGAGGTACGCCCTTCGCGTCCAGGGTGGTATTCAGCGAATAGTCGAGAAAGGATTTCAACTCCTGCCCGCCAAAGCTGCTCTGGTTGGTCTGGTTAATCACCGCAATTTTGGTCTGCGAACCCTTCGCGAAAAAGCCGATAATCGTTGGCAGATAGACCACCACCAGCAGCATCGCCGCCAGAATCACAATCGTAATTGGGAAAGATTTTTTCCGCACCCGGATAGTAAATTCGCGGGTGGCAATCAAAATAATATTCTTCATATTTTCCTCCACCCCTTAGCGGGTTACGGTTGTACTGTTCAAATATTCCTGGGCCACCTCGGCATAACGGCTGGGGTCTTGCGCCAGCGACACCCCCGCCACCTTCTCGATGAAAATATCGTTCAGCGAAGGCTCGGCTAACTCAAAGCGCAAAACATGCCCGCCGCGCCCCACCACCAGCCGCAACAAATCGTCGGTGGAAGTTGGGGTGGTCAGATAAAGTTCCACAAAATCGGCTCGCCGCTTGGTAACGGTCACCCCCGGCACGCTGTCCAGCCAGAGTATCTCCGGGTCATTTTCGATTGCCAGCCGCACCACCGTCCGGCCCGTGTCCCGTTTAATCTGGCGGAGATTGCCGTTCAAAAGCACCTTGCCCTTGTTAATCAGCACAATATCCTCGCACAACTCCTCAACCGTCTCCATCTGGTGGGTGCTGAAAATAATGGTTTTGCCGCGTTTGTGCATTTCCAGAAAGGCTTCTTTGAGCTGGTTAACATTCAGGGGGTCAAGCCCGGTAAAAGGTTCGTCCATAATCAGGATTTCGGGGTCGTGCAGCACCGTCGCCAGAAACTGGATTTTCTGCTGATTCCCCTTGGATAATTCTTCCAGCTTCTTCTTGCGGTTCTGGGCAATTCCCAGCCGTTCCAGCCAATAATCCAGTTCGCGCTGGGCATAGGCTTTATCATGCCCGAACAGCCGCGCCAGGAATATCAGTTGCTCGTCCACCACCATCTTGGGATAGAGGCCGCGCTCCTCCGGCATATAGCCAAAACTGCGGCGGGGAATGTCCATCGTGCGCTTGCCTTTCCAGGTAATTTGCCCGGTATCGGGGCGCAGAATGTCCAGAATCATCCGAATCGTGGTAGTTTTACCCGCACCGTTAGGGCCAAGAAAACCAAAAATGTCCCCGGCCTCTACCTGAAAAGTAATATTGTCCGCCGCCACAATTTTGGTCTTGACGGGCTTAACTTTTTTCTTCTTATTCTTAGAATCGCCAGCTTCAGTCTCCGGCAGAATCTCGGTGGTAAAGGTTTTGCACACTTGCTCAACTGAGAGCATAAAAACCCTCCTTATAATTCAACCCGAACCTAATTGTTCAGGCTTTGTCCTTACTATATTATACCTCCGGCTAAATTTTACAACCGCCTTTAGTCTAATTCTTGCGGCAGCACCTCGCTAATTTAACCTTCACCTATATATTCGTAATAGCCCCCCGTTTTGTAACAGGAATATTGAGCAATTTGCTAAATTGGGGGCGGGAGAAATCTAAAATCGAACTTCGGGAACTTTCGTGGGGGCAGGGCAATGTGTCTGCCCAAAATTGGGGTGAAATCTGAAAATTCAGCTATTGACAAACCTAAATAAAAGAATGTATATTTAAATTAAATAAATATATGGATAATATCAGTTAAAACTAGTGGATATATTCCCTAAAAACCTTAACCGAGCTAAAATCCAAAAACAAATTCCTTTCTGGTCATATAGTTCTACTTATTAGATAGCACACAAACTTGCTTTCGATACACCTAATCGCTCACAAGCCGGGTGTTGGAAAGGATTCTAAATGCAGACCCAAACTTACGTTGACAGCAACGATTACCTTCAGACCCTCCAAAAACTAGCCGATTATTGCCATGATATGTGCCAACCTCTAACCGTCTTACGGGCGCAAGTTGATTTAGCCCAGGCCGGTTATTTTGACTCCGGCGATTTGCAGCTAATCCAGGCCAGTTGCGACGACCTTGAAAAACAAGTGTCGGAAGTGCGCCTGGTTCTCCGGGAAGCCCTCCGCCGTTAAATTTAATTTCGGCGGGCTTCGTAGTCGGCGGTATAGGGTTTTCCCTGAATTTCGTTAGCAAAACCGCCAATTTCAGTTATCAAATGGTCTAGATTTTTGAATAACAACGCCCGTTCTTCGGGCTTAAGGGTGGCAATATAGACCGCCAGGCCGCTGACTGCCCCAAAAATCAGGAAGGGCAAGGTGCGGGCCTTCTTTTTGGGTGGTTTTACCCCGGCCTTATCCCGAAGATAGTTTACCGCTTGCTCCATTTGGGATGTCTTGCGGTTTCGCCGATTCATAATTTGGGACATCACCTGCCGTCCGGCAAAACTGGCTAACACCATACCCAGCTTTTGTGGGTCAATCGCGAAATCGGTTTTGCCATTTGCGCCGCGCTTGACGCTGCTTGCCACGCCGTTTACCAGTTCAAAGATTGTGCCTAAATCCAGATTCACCGCCATTGTAATCGCCTCGTTTCTTGTTTTTTTATATTCGTTCAGGGGATTGTTATTTAGAATATCATTTTGGACAAAGGGCTTGGACAGCCACGAGGGCTGTCCCTACGACGTAAGGACTGGGCTTGTCCCTGTCCATTTCTCTTACCCCCTGGCATTATCCAGCAATCTCCCGGTCTGGGCATCTACCCGGATTAAAACCGACTTGCCCGCCTGTTGAAAAATCAGGTCGTAGGAAAGGGGTGCGCCCTCTTTGGCAGATTTTGCCAGCCGGAAACCAACGGGCTGGTCGCTTTTATCCCCGCCGTTTTGCCGCGCCACCGCCATTAACTCGTTAGTATCAATCAGGCTGGGGATGGGCGGGAGAGCCTGTTCCGCCTGAAATCTCAGCTTGTCGGCGGGCAATTCCTCATCGCCGGACTTGCTAACGTTAATCTTACCGCCGGGCTGAGTCACCGCCCACCAGGTAACGCGCCGCCCCGCCTTGAGCGACACCGCCTGAAAATACCACTCCGCCGAGCGACCATCCGGCTCAATCCCCACCTGTTTCTCCAGATTATTAAAAATCGAAACATATACCGCATCGCTCTCCCAGCCTTTAACCTGCCCATCCACCGCCGCGAAAGCCTCCTTCATAGTCGCCCCGGCCTTTGCCCCCGGCGTGGGGGTCGGCGTGCCATCGCCACCGGGCGCAGCAACCGTCGTAACGGCGGCTTTGGTGGTAGTATTAGTGGCGGCAGCAACCGTAGTGGTTTGACCAGGGGTGAGGGCCGCAACCGTAGTAGCCTGACTGGTCGTAACCGCCGAGGTAGTAGTGGCGGGAGTGGTAGGGTTATCACTACCACAGGCCACCAGCCCCCAAAGTCCCAAAACCAGGCATAAATATTTTATACGCTGGCGAAATATTTCTCTCAAATTATCCTCTCCACACAGATTTAGAGCCGATTTTTTAACAGCTTCCAGGGGGAAATTATACGCCAAAGGGCTAACCCCGGCAAACAGGCCCAAAAGGGGGATTGGGGGTTAGAAAATTCGTAGGCACAACCCTTGTGGTTGTCCTCCCAACCTCCTACGATGATGAGGAATTTCGTAGGGACAACCCTTGTGATGTCTTCCCAACCTACCCCCTAGGGCTGGCGTGGAAAATCCGTAGGGATAACCAGGGGCGGCGGGGCGGCGTTAAAATCCTGATACTGATAATTAACCTCAAAATTTAACCGATTATCCGGCCCACCATATTGGATGAGCGTCTGGCGTTGGATTAGCTGACCGTTGCTATCTATCCAGAGCGTTATTTGAGCGGTGCCAGTCGCGTTTGTACCAGTAAGGCCGTTTTTAACTCCGGTAGCGGGCAAGATTCCCAGCCAATCCGGGCCAAAACTGGCAGGCTCGGTGAAAAAAAGCTCCACTGGTAGGCTAAAAGTAACTTTAGTCGTGCCCGAAGGGTCAGTACCACCCTGAATCGCGCTGGCCTTATCCAAAATTGTAGGGGAAAGCTGGGTTTCCCACCGAGGATTTAACTCAACCTTGCGCCAGACCGCCAGACTGGATAACTTTTGCCAGCCCACCCCGTTCAGGATAAAACCATCCAACTGTTGGGCTTGCCCGGTATTAATCGTCAGGCTGAGTTTCTGACTCAGATTCGGGACGCTTTTTTGCCCTTCACCCTCGGCGGTAAGAATGCTACTGGCACTGCTCGAACTGAGGGTAGCTTTTTGCTGCACCTTAAAGCGATAGCCGTTAGCACTGGCAAATTTCGTAAGGGCGGCGCGAGCCTGGGTCTGGGCATCGTTCTGGGGAATGGGCGTAGTGGGTAGGGTGGAGATCGCGGCACTAACCACACTTTGCCCGATGGTAGAGTTGGCGGTTACGGTTTTAATCGGGGAAGTTTGGGTCGGCGGCAAGCTAGAAGTGGGGGTGGGTTCATCGCCACAGGCAAATAGCAAAAAGCAGGTGATTACCAGAAACACGAAACGGCTGATTTTACCCTTCAGAAAAAAAGCCATAAGAATATCCTTAAAAAAATAGGCACTGCGTTTAAACAGTGCCTTTTTATCCATTAGTCGTCAGCTAGAAAACCGACAACCGAAGACTGACTACCGATAAGTGTTAAGCAGTGATGCTGGTGACGCTACCGGCACCCACCGTCCGACCACCCTCCCGGATGGCGAACCGCAACCCGATTTCGATTGCTACCGGGGTGATTAGCTCCACCGTCATCTGCACGTTGTCCCCTGGCATTACCATCTCCATCCCTTCCGGTAGCCCAATGCTCCCGGTTACGTCG
>JBBQZS010000008.1:0-126571 GCA_038207495.1 Chloroflexia bacterium | reverse complement strand
CGGTTTCGGCAGGAATTGTTTCTACTTTTTGGGGCTGGAGAGACATCTTTTTGCTCCTTTTTCCTTACTCCTTTTTTCTTTCTCCTCCTGCCATTTTAGCAAATGTTCCCTCTTTTAGTTCGCCAACGGTATCACTGCTGGCCCCTACCCATCTTTTCGTATTGTAGTCAGCCGTACTTAGTACAAGTTAATTGAATGGGCGCGAGCTTTGCGTACCCCTTGCTCCGCAATTCCAGCCAATCCGCCTTTTTCTAGCGAAGTCGCCTCCGAAATGATTGGTACGGTTATTACTTTCCACTATCTGAATCGAAAGGTAAATGCGCTATTAATCGAAAGCCCTCTCCCTGCTCAAACCTGGCTACATACCCCCTTAATACAGACTCTCAGCTTTATTTTTCGCCTCAAGACCAAGCAAACTTTCCCAACTGGCGCGACGCTAGATTTGCTTCCAAAGGCCCCACTTCCAGCTGATTTGCAGTGGGCGGAAGCTTCTCCGAGTATCGCCGGGGCCTTTGCAGGTTTTGCTCTGGTGGTAGAAGCAGCGGGTTGAATTGTAACTGGGTGGAGCAGCCTATTAGTGAATTGGATTATAAATTTCAGGCTGAAGCAAAACTGGTTTTGTGGGTGGCATTATCGTCCCACCAAATTGACGAAGGACTTAACCAGGCTTTTCGCAATCAAAACCAGCAAGCTGGCGACGATAATTTAATAGCTGCATTAGCCTGGGGAAGCTTTACCGCTGCCCGACGAATTGGTAACCGGCTAACCCCTTCGTCAGCCAGTTTGTAGGTTTTGGAAAATCAACCCCAGGTTCAAGCATAGTGAAGGGGGTTGGGTAAGTGTATGATTTTATAATTACAGCACTTGAAGCTATTCAGGATGATTCCTTCCTACCCCAGCACCTTAAAAAATAAGCAAAAGCTGGAAATTAGTTCCAGTTTTCAGGACTATTTGAATTTGGAAAATACCCTTATGATTTAATGGCACAAAAAATGCCTGCTCAAATTTAAGATTATCCCTAACTCGGAGGGAGTATTAAAACTATGTGAGCAACGAGGGTAAATATAATGACCGATCCACGAAAAATGAAGGCATCAGATGTTGAACCAGATATGCTAGTCGAGGCAACTGAAGGTGACATTGGTGAGGCCGATTTTTCAAAGCCAAAAGTTGCAAAGGTAACTCAGGATGAGGCAGGCAATCTTAAAAACATCGTGGTCAAAAAAGGAGTGATTTTTCAGAAGGAAATTGAAATCCCGGCTGATCGTATCGAAAAAGTTATATCTAAAGACGAAACAGAAAATACTGACTCAAAAGGCAAAGTAATTATTTCCGCCAGTGAGTTGGAAACCGAGACCCTTGCCCCCACTGGCAGCGAAAGTTTAGTCAATGAAAATATTCTAGGAGAAGTAGAGCAAGCAATACCCACGGCAGAAGGCTTGCGTAAGCTGGAACAACAGGCAGCTACCGTTGATCAAATAAAGTCAGCACCAGAAACATCCAAAAAGGTTAACTTGCTTAAGATACTTGGCCCTGGCTTTTTGGGAGGAATGGCGGGCAACGACTCATCGGCGGTTACATCTTACTCGGTTGATGGCGCAACTAACGGTTATGGGCATTTATGGCTGCTGCTTATCTCTACGCCACTCTATCAGGCGGTGCAATATACCTGCGCTAAAGTAGGTAGAGTCAGCCAGAAGGGTCTGGCAGAAATCCTCCGCGAACACTATGGGCGTCCAATTGCGGGGGTGGCAGCTCTAATACTTATAGTAGCAAATCTAGCTTTAATTGCGGCAGATTTACTGGCGATTGGGACAGGGTTAGAACTTATAACAGGTATTAATTGGATCTGGTTTGTTATTCCCGTTACTGCTTTTTTGTGGTACATCATAGTTTTCAAAAACTTTGAATCTATAAAAAAAACTTTATTGTTTTGAGTCTGGTTTTTGTATTCTATCTGATTACAGCGGTATTATCAGGCGCAGATTGGGGAGCGGTAGCCACTAATACATTTATTCCTCATCTGGATTTAGGTTTTGCCAGTATTAGTAGTGCGGTAGCTTTATTAGGCGCGACGGTTTCCCCTTACACTATGTTCTGGCAGGTACAGGGTGAGAAAGAGGAAAAACGGGAAGGCTCTACCCATCAACAAATGCGGCTAGCGGCCCTTGAAATCGGGAGCGGTGTAATTAGCGGTAATTTAATTGCCTATGCCATTATTATTTGTACCTCAGCAACCATTTTCGCCCACCATCAAGAGATTAGTACCGCGGCTGACGCTGCTAAAGCCTTAGAACCCTTACTTGGTTCATTTGCCAAATATCTTTTCGCGATTGGTTTAATTGGAGCGGGGTTGGTTGCCATTCCAGTATTGGTGGCCAGCACTTCCTACGCTATTGCCGGAACTTTTAGTTTGCCGGCGGGACTATCGAAAAAACCCTGGCAAAATGAGGGTTTTTACCTGATACTAACCGTGGCACTTGTAGCCGGAGTGGTGGTGGCCCTTGTGGGGTTTAACCCGGTGCAGCTTATGTTCTGGGCTAATGTATTGAATGGGGTTTTATCGCCGATAATGATAGTTTTCCTTTATCTGGTAAGTCATAATCGTCAAGTAATGGGCGAGGAGCAGTTAAGCTGGTATACAAATCTTGGTTTAATTTTATTAGCAATAATAATGTTTGCCGCCACTGGTTTGCTATTCTATGGGCTGGTTACCGGGCAAGGCGGTTAATATCTAATAAATATTTACAAAATATTTATATATTGGATTCAGGGTTTTGGGATTAGTCAGGGGAAAACAGTGTCAGGGCGGTTAACCTTGTTGGGAGATACTACCTGAATAAATTACCATTTGAGTTGTGCAGTTATCTTGATTGGCAATACAAACATCAAGAGAGTTGAGATAAGCTTATATATGATTATCAGGATATAAGAGGCGAATGCTTGAAATTCTTAAGACAACTGGTTAAATTCCCCGATAGTTTCAGACGACATCGACTTACTTTAAGACGCGGGCGGCAATCAGCAAAGGAAATAAAGAACAACCGCGCTCATTCGTGGTGGGGTAAGGAACAACCCTGGTTTCCGGGCAATACCCCGCCGCGTCTACATAACCGAGTTACGCCTTTGGTTGATGGAGAGAACTATTTTAGTGAATTACAAACAGCACTTGAGCAAGCCAAAAGTTACGTTTTTATTATTGGCTGGACCTTTACCCCTTATATACCGCTCAATCGGCAGAACGAACCTTTACTCCAGCACAGCCGATTACTGGAAATATTAAACGAGGTATCCTTAAGATTACCAGTGCGTATTCTAATATGGAGTGGTGCTTCCTTTTTGTTTCAACCGAATATGCGAGAAACCAGCCACCTCCAAAAAGAAGTTACCAGATGCACGCAAGGAGACTTAAAACTACGCCTTGATAAAAGTCTCCATTTCACACATTGTCACCATCAAAAAGCGATTGTAATCGATGGGCAAGTGGCTTTTATAGGTGGGATGGATTTAACTACTTTTATGGGTGACCGTTTTGATACCAATTCACATCCTTTAAGGGCAGGCATAAACTGGCACGATGTCCAGTTAAAACTTGAGGGCGAAGTCGTTGCCGATGTTGAAAATAATTTCCGACAGCGGTGGCAAGCTGTAGTAGAAAAAGAAGACCAAAACTTACCTCAGCGCAACCCGGTTTTTGAGCCAGAGTGGAATATCCCAACTCAGATAGTAAGGACTATTCCTAAAGGGGTTTACCAATTCGCCAAGTTAGGTGAATTTGGTATCTACCATAGTTATATGAGCTTAATTGCGGAGGCTAAACACTTTATATATTTTGAAAACCAATATTTTTGGTCTCCCCATCTTTTAGCCGCTTTAGCTAAAGCTATGAATAAAACTCATTCCAACTCATTTCGGATTATCGTAGTAATACCAGCCAGTGCCGATGATGGGAAATTCGACAACGATAAACATGTCCAAAAATTGCAGAAATTGGATAACGGAAGAGGGGTTATCTCCTTTTATTCCCTTTACACTTCAGGGCCAAATATGGGACGAAATCCTTTTACCTATCGGGATATTTATGTACACTCCAAAACAACTATAATTGATGATGAATGGCTAATGGTAGGCTCTGCTAACCTCAATAATCGGGGAATGATTACTGACAGCGAGATTAACGCCCTGGTTCATGACCAGACTCTCGCAAAACAGCTTAGAATTGAACTATGGGCAGAACACCTTAATATAACGCCAGAAGCGGTTAGTAATCAGGAAATTGGTGAATTAATTGATCGGGAGTGGTCAACACAGGCGGCGACAAACCTGGAAATAGTTAAAAACAAGAAACAACCATTGGTCTCTACCATTTTTCCCTATCAAATCGGTAGGATGCCTGGTGCCTGGGTTTTAGAAGAAATAGAGGATCTGACCTTAGAACATTAGTAATTAATACCTAATACCTACTTATAGGGGATTATAGTCATTAGTGGCTTACCCTATTAATTAAAAAGAGAGAGGCCGGGAGTGAAACAAATTTTTACATTTCAGCGACATTTGGCTTTCATCATTGCCGGAGCAGTAATGAATAGTACCGACGATGATAGTAATAGCATCGGTAGTAGTATTGAGGAGCTTAGCAGCGATTCTGGTGAAGAGATTTCCTCAGTAGCTTGTGTCTATAGCTCTAGCGAATCAAGTTCAACTGGCACCCGTCAGAGACGAGCCTATCGGCGGGGTTTGCGGGATGGTCAAGGATATAATGAAAATGATTACAGACGAATACCACGCCGCCGCCGGTTCTAAAAAAAGCCGCTCCGCAGGAGGCATGCCGGGGCCGCGCTTTTGGTGGTTGTTAGTGTGGCAAACCTTCTCTAAACGAGACCTGTTGCCGTTAAGCCGGGAAATACGGGATGCTTATATAGTGAACGGTCTGGAACATATACCAGAGGAAGGTGTTTTCAGCCTGGCGGTCAACCATACTCTTGCACGTTGGACTCCCCGTTTGTTAGCGACGGTTCATCACTCTACGCTGGAAAAGCGGCCTGATCTGGCTAGAGATTGGCTGGTAATTATTGGTTATCGAAGGGCCAAGTTGGAAGGACGCTCGAAAACGTCCCGTTGGTTAATAACCCATATCCGGCGGTTGCACGACTGGATATACCAGTGCTGGAAATACAATGCTATGCGATTACCGATATATAACGAACGCAGCTCGATTCAATCTCTACGAGAGTGGAAAGAGCGCGCCCATGAACAACCAACCCTGGTTTTTCCTGAGGGGAGAGGTGCTAGAACTTTTGAGGAAATCAGACCTGGTGCGGGGCGTTGGCTTTCGGGAATAGGAGTACCGATATTGCCAGTGTCAATGTGGTGGGATATAGAAAGTGACGGATGGCAAATCATCATCGGTCCTCCTATTGAATGGAGTGAAAGTCCTGAATTGCATGATCTTCAACTTGGACTTGAGATTGCTGCCGGGTTACCGCCAGCTGAAGCACCTCTCTGGCAGGAGCATCTGACCTGCTGGCAGGAGGCAACCACGGATGTTTCTCAGGAACAAACCACTTTAGTTAGGGCTGTCTCTCACCTGTAAAGAACGGGCCAGGAGACCGCCGCTGGTGTCAACTGCCAGAAAAGTTAACCCGATTTGTACAGAAGGAGGAAAGTCGCGTGGAAACAAAATCCCCCGTTGCAAATGATAGGCATAACCTGCCATATTTAATTAAAGTCCTTTTTCATCTATTACAACAAATTGGATTTATTGTAATAGGGGGATTTATAGCGGCAGTTGGGTTGCTTTTCCTATTTGCCGAGCTAACCGAGGATATTTTCTCTAGTCAGTTTTCTACCCTTGATAATAACTTTGAATTGTGGTTGCACAGTCAGTCTAATCCCTTTCTAGATGTTGTTTTTAATTTCTTCAGCACAATAGGTGGTCTTATTGCAGTTCCAATAATGACGGCTATCGTTTTCGGATTTCTGGTGTGGCAAAGGAAGTTTTATTGGGCCTGGCTTACGGTAATTGCACTAGCAGGTGGCATGGCTATGAACGAGGTTCTTAAAATTGTATTTCAGCGACCCCGTCCGGAATTATGGATTATCCGACATCAGTTAACCTCCTATAGTTATCCAAGTGGGCATGCCACCGCCTCATTTTGTTTTTTTGGCTTGCTTGCCTGGATCGGGGTTAGATATTTCAATCATTTAGCTATTAAGGTACTCTGGTTGGTTTTGATGATCTTCATAATTTTGATGGTAGGCTTAAGTCGGATTTATCTGGGAGCCCACTATCCGACTGATGTGATTGGTGGTTGGCTATCAAGTGCTCTGTGGCTTGCGATTTTATTAAATAGTGGTTACTTTCTGAAAAGGATGCGTCAAAAATCTCGTAAATCTGGAGCAGTTTCGGATGTTACAAATAAAATCGAACAGGGTTAGTTGAGTTGCCTTATTTTGGGTTGGCTAGACAGTTTAAAGGCAATCAAAATAAAGATAGTCAGTTAGAGGATTAAATAATGTCTTTTCCCAAAGTTCGAGCCTGCCTAATCACAAATCCCCGCTCAGGACATGGTGGGGTTGACCTCTCTACAGTAATCCCAATCTTACGCTCTCATGGCTGGGAAGTAGTGATTTACCAAAAGTTAAAGGGTGGGATGGCGACCAAACTAGCACAACAGGCTGCTAAAGAAGGTTTCGATGTGGTAGTGGATTGTGGTGGAGATGGCACACTTAGCGAAATTGTAGATGGGTTAGTAGGTACCAACGTGGCTGTCGGGACAATACCCGGTGGGACAGTAAATTTGTGGGCTCACGAATTGGGGATTTCTTCTCGCCTGGATATAGCGGCTTTACAATTGGTAGGTTCAGTTCGTAAACGAATTGATGTTGGTGAGGTTACTATTAATGGGAAACACCCTCAACATTTTGTTTTAATGGCAGGGTTAGGTTTAGATGGTGCGATAATGGCGGCGGTTTCCAAACCCTTAAAAAATCGGATTGGAACTATGGCGGTTGGATTGGCAGCCCTCAAGACACTGCCATTTCATAAGGCTCAACCTGTTCGAATCCAGATTGGCGAAATGCAGTGGCTTGGAAGTACTACCGAAATAATAATTGGCAATACCCGACGTTATGGCGGATTTACTCGGTTTACGCCAGATGCTTTGGTTGACGACGGATTAATGGATGTTTGCTTGTTAACTTCACATGGGCCTCTCGGAATATTTCGTCAAGCGGCCTCATTACTTTTTAAGCAACAGCCAGATCTTAGGGGTGCCGAGCTTTACCGGGCAGGCATAATTACTATTGTCGCTCCACAGTCGGTTCCGTTACAACTTGATGGCGGAGTGGTTATGGTAAAAGATAAACCAACCCCTGAAGGGATGATTTACAACTTTACACTTATTTCCCAGGGTGTAACAATGTTAGTACCAGCCAATTACGATGGTGAACTCTTCCAGAAAATCAATCCCACGCCACTCACTCTATCATCACCTATTGAAATCCCTAAACCTAATCAACCGAAAAAGGGGCAGGGAAATGAAATTAAAAGTTGGAAAAAACGTCAGATGCGCGTTCTGGAAGTTGGGGTTGACTCCATTACGGTTTTCAAACTGAAAGATGGAAAGGTGATTAGGATTATTTTAGGACCAGATACCACAATCCAAAATAGCGATAATAAACGTCTAGAGGTAATGAATATTTTGGCTTACCTTGATAAGGGTGATTTATTGCATATAAGTGGGCCTAAAGGCTCTAATAAGCGAATAATTTTGGCAGAAAAAATCACAATCTTGAGGAAAAGTATCAAGTAAAGTTTCGTCAGAATCCAGGCTTGTCCTGCCTACTTCACTAATCCAAAGAAAGCCTACGGTTCATAGCGACTTGAAGCCTGAAATATCCCCGCCTTGGCTCGTATACTAGCGGGGTCGGCTAGAAGCTGATGGAGAGGTAGTTGTACTGGCCCAGGTCTGGTCGTATTACAAAAGGCGTTAGTGGGTTGAGCACAGCTATCGCTTTGACAAACAGGATTTGCTGTGGGAAAACCCCCGGTTGCGTTACCCAGCTCAGTTTGAATTGGGGACGGCTATCGTTAGTTTGGTACACGACCAATTGCAGTTGGCGGAGGACTTGGGCTTGGCAGTGTTGCGACCCTGGGAGAGTAGAGAGCGGCAACCTAGTCCTCAACAAATTTGACGAGGGTTGGCGGGAATAATTGAACAGTTGGGCTCTCCGGCCCGACCACCCAAAGTGCGAGGAAATGGGCCAGGTCGGGCGGTTGGTAGCAAAGTTAACCCAGCCGCCCGCTATAAGGTGGTCAAAAAAGGGGTTTCTACTCCTATTTTGAGGGTTATTCGCTCTTAAATTAGTTGCCAACTGGCTACTGCTTGTCATTTCTTTGAAAAATCCCTGGTTGATTTCTATTTCTGGTGGGTTCGTTTATCTAAACGTCAAATAAACCCCTTGACAATCTAATATACTTAGATTATAATCTATTTACATTAGACAAATCGCTAACGAGAATAGAAATAGGAAAGGATAATTAGAAATGAGTACGCAATATCTTAAAGTCAGTGATGGAACCTTGAGTTACGATGACGAGGGAGCGGGGCCCCTGGTAATCTGTGCGCCGAGTATGGGAGATGTACGAGGTGAGTATCGTTTATTAACTCCCAGATTAGTAGAGGCTGGCTATCGGGTAGTAACGATGGATTTGCGAGGTTTGGGCGAAAGTAGCGTTGGTTGGGCCGATTATACCGTCGGAGCGTTGGGTTCGGACATGGTAGCCCTAATCAAACATTACAGGCTGGGCCAGCTTTAATAATTGGTGCTTCAATGTCGGCGGGGGCGGCGGTTTATACTACAGCTGAAAGCCCGGAATTGGTAAGCGGGTTGGTTTTGATTGGGCCTTTCGTGCGAGTAATGATGCCAAAGTTTCAGGCCGTACTGATGGCTCAGGTTATTGCATCACCCTTGTGGGGGGTAGCCTTCTGGACTAAATATTACAGCACTCTCTATCCGACCAATAAACCAGCAGATTTTCCCGAATATCTAGGTAGCCTCAAGAAAAATTTGAAGGAGCACGGTCGTTTGAAGGCTTTGCGGGGCATGCTATCTGATACAAAGATTGCCTCGGAGGAACGACTGGCTAAAGTTGGTGTTCCGACCCACATAGTAATGGGTACAAAAGACCCGGATTTCAAGCAACCCGCCCAGGAGGTTCAGAATATACAAGAGCGGCTGACTACTACAAAGGCTACTTCCCAAATGATAGAAGGGGCCGGACATTATCCCCACGCCGAAATGCCGGAACAGACCACCGCAACAATTCTTGAATTCTTTAGCACACTTAAAGGAAGGGTTTCGCATGGCAACTAGAGCAGGCCTGGACCTGAAGATAGTAGTACAGGCGGCGGTAGAGCTGGCTGATGCCAAGGGTCTCCACGAAGTATCGTTGGCGACCCTGGCGGAGAAACTAGGGGTACGTACCCCAACCCTTTACCATTATGTAGATGGGTTGGGAGGGTTACGCCGGGAATTAGCCCTTTTGGCCTCTCGCGAACTCTCTCAACGGATGGGTAAAGCGATTATGGGTAAAGCGAGTGAAGATGCCGTAATTGCTATGGCGGAGGCGTATCGCGCCTTTGTAAATGAACATCCGGGCTTGTATGCGGCTTCGGTGCCATCAGCAAATCCAGATGATAAGGAGCTTGTCACTGCTCAAACTGAAATTCTGGAAGCGGCAATTCAAACTCTGGCGGGCTTCAAATTTGGAAAAGAAGATACGATTCACGCGCTTAGGATGCTTCGTAGCCTGGTACATGGCTTTGCCACATTAGAAGTTGGCGGCGGCTTTGGTATCCCGCTGGATTTGAACGAGACCTTTCGGCGGTTGATAAACAGCTTTTTGAAGGGGCTAACGGCTCAAAATTGATTATTAAATTGTATTCAGGGTTGTTTTTCAAGCAGAGTTTTGAGTCGGTTAAGTTGTATTTCAATCCCTTTACGAATAATCCGGCTCAGTACAAGATGGGTGAAGCGGAAAATCTGGCCTATTCCATTGGTAGTGGTAAAAGTTAAGCGGGTCTGCCCTGCTTCCTGGCTAAAATAGAGGTGGTGGGTTACTTGTAGCGAATTAGACACGGCTCGAATCTCAAATAGTTGGTTAGGCACAAACTCAGTAATCACTACTCTTTGTTCCAGTCTCCGCCCCAATATAGAGCTTACGGCAAAGTAAGCCTTGCCAACTCTGGCTGGTCCAGGCTCAAGAGGTCGGCACTCTTTGATAAGGCTGTTCCAGATAGGCCAGTTTTCCGCCTGGCTTAAATAATCAAAAACTTCTTCCAAAGGGCGCGCAATTAAAATATGACCTTCTACTTTAACCGGGCGGGTATTTTTACGGCTATTCACAGTTTCTTTTTCTGGTTCTATTGGGATTTCGACCAGGGTTTGAATCGCCTGAAAATTGTCGAAATCCTGCTCCAACTCTTCAATTAAGCCTCCTTGATCTTCCGGGTCTATGTAAAAATCTGTAGTCAATTCTGCCAGAAGTTCTGTATAGTAATGCTGGTAACGGGTCTGAGTTGTCTCAAAATCAACAGTTTCGTACAGTTTTTGTATGGCGTATTCACGCATCGTTTCGAGCATCGCGAAACGCAAATCCCCCTTTGCGCCCTCAATTGGTTTTAACAGACTTTGATCAACCAGACTACTCAATTTATCCAGCAAATTAGCCGAAGGAGTCTGGCCTGGCGAATAACAAATTTGCGCCACCGCTTCCAGATTAAAGTTACCCCGGAATATACCTAACCGATTAAACAATTGGTGGGCTTCGCTATCTAATAAAGCATAGCTCCAATCCAGGGTAGCCCGAAGGGTTTGTTGCCGGGCAGGCAAATTCCTCCCGCCTTTGGAAAGGGTTCCCAGCTTACTTTCCGAGAGGCGTTGCCGCAGAAAAGGCAGTGCCATAAGTTTAACCCGTGCGGCTGCTAGTTCTATCGAGAGTGGAAGTCCTTCCAACAGGACGCAAAGCTGGGCGACCTCAGCAAAATTAGTTGGATTCAAAGCAAAGGTAGGGTTAATAGCCTGGGCGCGTGCCACAAAAAGCTGAACTGCCTCGAATTGCTCTATCGCCTTAAAATCTTCGGGGGATGGCAAGTTTGTTAAATCTGGTAGTTCAAGCGGCGGTACCCCTAACTCCGACTCGCCGTAAATCTGTAAAACTGAGCGACTCGTAACCAGAGCCTTCAAACCCGGTGCCACTTTCAAGAGCTGGCTGACTAGCTCGGCGGCGGGCAATATCTGCTCAAAATTATCCAGTATAAGCAGAAGTTTTCGATTAAGCAGGTACTCTTCAACGATAAGGCTAGTTTCATTAGGATTTGTCACCTCCAGCCCTAGAATTTGGGCAATTCGGCCTGGAACCTGTAGTGGGTCTGTTAGGCTAGATAAATCAACGAAACATATCCCCTGCTCAAATTGCTCAATTAAACGGTAGCCAATTTCAATACTTAGGCGGGTTTTGCCCATTCCACCTGGCCCAACCAGGGTTAGTAGCCGCACATCATTTTGCAGAAGTCTTTGGGTAGCCAGGTTTATTAGCCACTCCCGACCCACTAATCCGGTTAGGTGGCTCGGTAAATTATGGCGCAGTGGGTTAACTCTGGTTGTTGCAAGGCGGGCTAGGGATGGCAAAGGCTGGGTCGCTTTTGCTGAGTCTTTTTCAAGTTTGGCGAGAGGTGGTTGCTCCCACTCCTCCATACTGAAAGCAGTCGGGGGCAAGTCCATTAAAGAAAGCAACTCAAGGGCTTCACTACGCCGATTGATAGCCTCCCAATCTGCCAGGGTTTTGATAATTTGTTTTATTTCGCTGTGGGTAAAATAGGCCGAGCTTTTATCGGAAAGTTTACGGGCCAGCACTTGCCTTTGAATACAAAGAGTATCCGCCAACTCTTGTTGGGAATGTCCGGTGGGGCGGCGATAGGCTTGAACTTTCTCGCGAAACTGGTTGGTTTTATCCATATCTTCACTGAATATTTTTGGGTTCCATTTGAGTTACATCCAGATTACAAAAAATCTGGTTTGGTTGGTTAACTTCATTATAATTATTATCAGGGTAGGTAGCAACAATCAATCTTTCAGAATAGTCTGAAACGAGGCTAAAAAGTGAAAGTCACCAAAAGCATAGTAATAAACCAGCCAATTAGCGATGTTTTTGATTTTGTAAGTAATTTCGGTCATGCCAGGGTATGGTTTAGCTCGATATTAGAATTCCACTCGCTTGAGGTTGAAACAGGTAAACTTGAGGTTGGTTATTGTTACAAAAATCTGGTCAAATTTTTAGATCGTCAGTTAGATTTAACCTATCAAATTATCGAGTACCAGCCCTACCGCATTATCACCTCCAAAACTATTGCGGGTTTATTACCTTCACTGGTTTGTTACAGTTTTGAGCAACAGGCATTAGGTACTTTACTAACCATCCAGCAGGAAATCGAGTTGATTGCAATTTTTAAGCCGTTTGAAGCTGTAGTTCACAAAAACCTGGAACGCCAAGTCGAACAAGACCTGGCAACTCTCAAAGATTGGCTGGAAAGCCGATTATACGCCTTACTTTGACAACCTAGCTGTTTTATATTTAATTTTTTTAAATGAAAGGGGAATAAAGATGAACGAAATTGATGTACTGGTAGTCGGGGCGGGGCCAACGGGGTTAACCCTGGCCTGTGAATTACTGCGGTTGGGACTCACCTGTCGAATTATTGATAAATTGCCGAAACCTTCTGATAAATCCAAAGCCCTGGTGGTACACGCTCGCACCCTTGAGGTATTTGACACCCTGGGTATTGCCGAAGAGGTAGTACAGGTTGGGGAACGAATTG
Organism: Chloroflexia bacterium; assembly: GCA_038207495.1. GTDB lineage: Bacteria > Chloroflexota > Chloroflexia > Chloroheliales > Chloroheliaceae > Chlorohelix. Next base: position 113,690 of record JBBQZS010000008.1, on the reverse strand, counting down.
AGGCCATCAACTTTATCAACCGCGATAAGGTTTTAGCCTCTATCAATACTACCGGGTTGGATAGTCCCTATCCCTTTATGCTTAGCGTTGCCCAGTATGATACAGAATTGGTACTCACCCGCCATTTGCTGCATCTGGGAGGCCAAATCGAGCGGCAAATTGAATTGATGGATTTCATACAATCTGAGAATGGAATAACATCAACCCTACAGCATGCCGATGGCTCAACCGAAACCTTACATTCGCGCTGGATAGTCGGTTGCGACGGGGCGCATAGCACTGTACGTCACCGCTTGAACCTTTCGTTTGACGGATTTCCCTATGAAGATAATTTCTGGCTGGCGGATGTTCATATCAAGTGGGATTTACCCTTACGTCAGATTTATAATTTTATAGGCGACAAAGGCTCGCTGATGGCTTTCCCAATTCATGGTAATCGCTTCCGCCTGTTGGGGAATGTGGCCTTGAGTGAAGACAAAAACGCTAACCCAACACTAGAGGGGATTCAAGCCCTGGCTAATCAAGTTTGCCCGGCTGGCACTCTTTTCTATGACCCGGTGTGGCTGGCTAACTTCAAGGTGCATCATCGCAAAGTAACCAATTATCAGCATGGTCGAATATTTCTGGTGGGGGACGCTGCCCATGTTCACAGCCCGGCAGGAGGGCAGGGTATGAACACTGGTATTCAGGATGCCCATAACCTGGCCTGGAAATTAGCATTAACTGCCAGAGGTCAGGCGCAACCCGCCTTGCTCGAAAGCTATCACCCGGAGCGCAATGCGGTTGGGGAGCAAGTGCTTAAAAATACTGACAGGCTACTAAAGATTCTTACAATCCACAACCCGGTAGCTCGTACCATTCGTGACCATGCAATTTCGCTGGTTTCTGGTCAGGAAGGTATTACTGATAAATTGAAAAACTCGATGAGTCAACTTGACATAAATTATTCAGACAGCCCCCTGACAACTGGTAATACAAACTCTAAAACTGGAATTGTGGCGGGGGAACGCGCCCCTGAAGCCCTCCTCAACACCCCTAATGGCTCGATTCGGCTATTCGAGCTGTACCGTAACGGCAAATTCAACCTGTTGCTATTGGCTGGAACCCGTACCACTGAAGAAGAATATAATCAATTGATCCAGCTTGCTCAATTTATTGAGGCCAATTACAGTGATAGTGTTCAAGTACATATTGGAGTGGCGGGAGTAACCAGACCAGCGGCTCTGGCAGGCTGGAATGGCTCTCTTTTGTTGGATGTAGCCCTGGCTCTTCATCATCGTTATGGCTTTGCCACAACCTCCGCCTACCTGCTACGGCCCGATGGGTATATCGGGTTTAGCAGTCAGCCCGCCACCCTTCCAGAGTTGGAAGCCTATCTAGGAAAGTGGGTACTTAAAAAGCAACCAGCCTTGATTGGGCGATAACTTTTTCAATCCCGTTGCAAGCTAACCTTTGCGACGGGAGTTTTTTATATGGCTTTCTGTTTTTACCTGATATTTACCCAATTATATAATTATTTAAACCTTGGTTGGGTATATTGCTATTGTAACTACTTCATAGTAGGTACAAAATGACCCAGCCTATTTTGTAAACTCCATGTTTCCATACATAAGCTTTCGCTCTTACACAAGGAGGTGTCAGAATGCGAGGGACAATTGTTATTGATGAGAACAGGTGCAAGGGTTGTGAGCTATGCACAACGGTCTGCCCCAAAGACATAATCCACATGGCAGATTATATTACTCCGCGCGGTTACCACCCCGCCCGTCTACTAGATTTACAGGGTCTTTGCACCGGATGCCTGCTCTGCTCAACTATATGCCCCGATGCTGCCATAACCATTTATCGCGAAAGCACCCGAAAACAAAGCGGGGCGGCTTTAGTTTCCTGAAAGGAGGATACTATGGTTAAGGAACTCTGGAAGGGAAATGAGGCCATCGCCGAAGCAGCAGTACGCGCCGGGCTCGAAGCCTATTTTGGCTATCCCATCACTCCTCAAACCGAATTGTTGGAATATTTATCGAGTCGAATGCCCGAATTGGGACGAGTCTTCATTCAGGCTGAGAGCGAACTTGCGGCTATTAATATGGTCTATGGTGCGGCGGTAGCGGGTGCGAACACCATGACTTCATCTTCCAGCCCCGGTATGTCGCTGATGCAAGAGGGTTTATCCTATATTTCAGGCTCAAATGTACCTTGCGTGGTAGTTGATATTATGCGAGGTGGACCCGGTCTTGGCAATCTGGGCGCATCCCAATCGGATTATTTTCAGCTCACCAAAGGGGGTGGGCATGGCGATTACCGCCCGATAGTATACGCGCCTAACTCGGTGCAGGAAGCAATTGATATTACCTATAAAGCGTTTGAAATTGCCGACAAATATCGCACCGTCGTGATTATTGCGGGGGATGGCAATATCGGGCAGATTATGGAACCTGCCGAGATGCCGCCAATGAAAACGTTGGAGAAAAAGGACAGAGGCTGGGAACTGACCGGGGCTAAAGGGCGACCACGCCGCTTTAATACCTCGCTGTATCTTCAAATAGAAGACCTTGAAGCTCAAAACCTGCTCTTGCGCGACAAAGAAGCCCTGATTCGAGAAAATGAAATATGTTTTGAGGAACGTTGGACGGAACAGGCCGAGCTATTAGTGGTGGCGTTTGGCTCGGTAGCCCGAAGTGCGTGGTCGGCGGTCAAGGATGCGCGTGAACGCGGGTTGAGGGTGGGTTTCTTCCGCCCGATTAGCCTGTCACCCTTCCCTTACAAGCGGTTGGAAGAACTTTCAAACCAGGTCAAAGAGATACTGGTAGTGGAGTGCAATGCCGGGCAAATGGTCGAAGATGTGAAGCTGGCAGTAGGCTCAGAAGCGATGGTTAAATTCTTCGGCAGGATGGGTGGAGCGGTGCCGTTGCCGGATGAAATTCTGACTAAAATTATGACCTATGATACAACTCCCGCTTATTGTGTTACGGCTCAACCTGAAATGCCTGAAATGGCATTTATAGCATAATGGGAAAGGATGTTGGAATATGACTACCGATACTTTACAGGTTGTATACCACCGACCTGATGCGCTTACGCCAGTCCTGACTCATTATTGCCCTGGCTGCACCCACGGCATAATCCACCGGCTGGTGGCGGAAGTGCTAGATGAGCTGGAAATAAGGGATAAAACTATCGGGGTAGCTTCGGTGGGCTGCTCGGTTTTTGCCTACAACTATTTCGATACCGATTTCGCCCAGGCTCCACACGGACGCGCCCCGGCTATGGCAACCGGTATAAAAAGAGTTCATCCCGACAAGGTGGTGTTTACCTATCAAGGCGACGGCGACCTTGCTTCAATCGGAATCGCCGAGATTATACATGCGGCGGCACGCGGCGAGAATATAACGGTTATATTCGTCAATAATGCGGTTTATGGCATGACTGGCGGACAAATGGCACCAACTACGCTGCCCGGCATGCGTACCACCTCTTCGGCTTCAGGTAGAAATGTGGCAACTATGGGCTATCCTTTGCGGGTTTCGGAATTGCTGGCAACTCTGGAAGGTCCAAGCTATGTGGTGCGCCGTTCGGTCCACGACCCCGGTAATATCAACAAGACCAAAAAGGCCATTAAAACCGCATTCAAAGCCCAACTCATGGGTAAAGGGTTGGCTTTGGTGGAGATTCTTTCTTCTTGCCCGGTGAACTGGGGCATGGAACCGCCCGAAGCTATGAAATTTATCAAAGAAAATATGGTGCCTTATTTTCCGCTGGGTGATTTTAAGGTGGATGCCGCGCTAAAAGTGCTGGAATAAGGAGGCTTTGCCATGCATGAGGAGATTATAATTTCAGGATTCGGCGGGCAAGGCGTTCTGTTTGCCGGGCAGTTACTGGCTTATGCCGCGCTGGCGGAAAAACGTCACGTTACCTGGATTCCATCCTATGGGCCGGAGATGCGTGGTGGTACCGCCCATTGTACAGTTTGTATTTCGGATGAAGAAATAGGCTCGCCTCTGGTGCGCCACCCTTCGGCAGCCATATTGATGAACCCGCCTTCATTCCAACGCTATATGCCAATGATAAGACCTGGGGGATTGCTGGTAGTGGATTCGGGAATGATAGCGGAACGTTCTAACCGTACCGATATTCAGGAGGTGGCGATTCCAGCCAAGGCGATTGCCGTCGAACTAGGGTTTGACCAAATTGCCAATCTGGTTTTGCTGGGGGTACTAATAGCGCGGACTGGTGTTGTCAGGCTTGAAACTGTGGATAAGGTGTTGGAAGAACATTTGAGTGTCAGGCACAAAGATGCCCTGGAGGCCAATCGGCTGGCCCTGCGGCGGGGTGCAGAATACGCTATACCATTAGGTTTGAAGTAATGTTTTTTGCAGGTGCGAAAACAGCCGATTCAACTATCAGTTACCTGTGAGTCGGCGCACCGATATCCAAAACCTGGTTAAGTTTTCGCACCTGCTCATTTACTTGCCTGACCACCGTAGTGGTTTGGGAAAAACTGCTGGCACTTTCCTTTGACACCTGTAAAATATTTTGCATCGTTTGCAAGATTTGTTCATTGGCAGTGCGTTGTTGCACAGCCGATAGTTTTATCTCGTCACAACGGTTTTGTACTTTTTCTGAAGCATCCAGAATTTGGGCCGCTCGGTTCGCGCTGTTTGCAATATCCTGATTTAGCTTTTCAATAACCATTCCAGCCACATAAGTGTGGGTTTTTGCCACCTCAATTTCTTTCCGCCCTTCTTCGGCAGCCATCACGGCAGCCCCAACTGCCCCCTGCATCTCGTTGACCGTCACTCTGACCTGCTTAGTCGCTTCCTGACTTCGAATAGCCAGACTGTTTACCTCTTGGGCAATTACTCCAAACCGCTCTCCACGAACATTGCTCGCACCATTCGCTTCACTATAAATATTTCCGGCAGCTTCTATTGAAGCATTCAAGGATAGAAGGTGGGTCTCGCTGGCAATATCGGTTATTAAAGCAAGCACTCCATCAATATTTTTGCTATGTCGGGTGAGTTCTACCAGGCGTTGTACCAAAAGCTCAATTCGATTGCTGATACGCTCTACACTCTCAACAGCTTGTTTTATTGCCAGGACTCCTTCTTGTGAATTATTTTCCGCTAGTTCACTAATGTTTTTCATCTCTGAAGAACTATCAACGGTTTGCAATGCCGAGGCAGCGACGGCTTCGACGTTAGAGGCGATTTGACCCGCACTCTCGTTCAGCTCACCTAAACTATTGGTCACCTGGTTGATGGCGGCGGCTTGTTCCTGAAACCCGGAGGCCTGCTGGGTAGAGGACGCGCTTAATTCAGTGGTAACCGAATTAAGGGAAGTTACGATTTGGTTTCCCACTTCGCCTGCTTTTTTCAGACTTTCCAGGCTACTGGCTTGCTCAATAGTTCGTTGCTCCACAATGGTCATTGCCAGATTGTTATTACGGGCAAATATCATAACAACCGTCCCTACTATCCCAATCAGAGAAGCCCATAAATAGATCGAGAAAAAGTAAGAATCATTCAGGTCAATTGAGGGGCTATACAATTTAAGGCCCTGTTCGGCTACTATTAGCCCAAACATTAATATTATTGTTAGTAAACAGGTAAGAAACACATCTCGAATACTATGACGACTTAAAAGCCCAGCTACAAACGGAGCCAACATAAAAGCCCCGATTACAGGAGTATGAGTGCCTAGTATCAGTAAGGCACCCGACACACTGAAAATAATTGCCAGGATTGTAATATACATCCCAACATCAACTGACCGAGTACCAATTTGCAAAGCTACCAGATAGCTTATTGATGCCATAGTAAATATTCCGAACAATGTCCAGTAAGGGGCACCCCCAACCAGGATTGAGATTAACCCAAATAAAGGTATGCCCACTGCTGTTCCAGAAGCAGCAATTTTGACGATTCCCTGAAAGAGTTTATAACGGCTGCTGTCTCGTTGTGTCCTAATTGTGGTTAGCACTTCGCTGGAAATATCATTCATGTTCTGTTTCAGGACGTCTTTGAGGGACGTCCTTGCTCCCTTCTCCGAATAATTACTGGTACTTTGCTTAAAGTGAGATTTTAGTTTCGCAACTCCGCGAAAGGAGAGTTAGCAGAGTGATACCGCTTAGTAAAGCTTAACTGCCAGTGCCAGGCTGTGGCAATCTGGTATTTAAGACCCATTATGTACTGCCGTACTCCATCATTATGCCCTCTCCAATCTGGTAACCTGGTCTCAGCACAGTAAAACTCCTGAATCAGATAGTTTACCAGGTTGACGGCCTCATTAAAGGCAGTTTCCAGAGGATAATGATGTTTTGCCATCAATATTCCTATCAAGTTATAATGATAGTTCTCCAGTGTCGCCTCCCGATGGTAAGAAAAAATATCGTTCATCAGCGCAACGATTTCTACCACATTCCTTTGCATACTACTCAGTAGTGGGTCATTTAGTATTGCTGGTGGCAAATAGAGGTTAAGGGTAAAATCCACACTGTCAATACAAGTCCACATGCCGGAGTCTATTCCTCGCCACTCCCGATACTCGTCTAAATCAACCCTTTCCACCGGGCCAAGTAATTCGTCAGGCCGGTTGGTAACACTGAAATAGGCATCGAAGGAATTAGCCAGCCGATTTAGCCATTTCAATTCCCCTTCCGGGAGTACCTCCATAATCATCTGGCGTAATTCATAAAAAGCCAGTTGAAGGTTAGTTGGGGCTGTTGGAAGGATACCAAGTCTGAATACCTGGGTGAGGGTTTCGTCAGGCCGCTCGGTTTGTGTTTGGTGCAACCTGGCTCTGACTGCCTCATCGTCAATGTAAAAAAGCAAGCAATTTATGATACCAACGGCTACCAGATTAGTTAATCTGGTAGTGGGGAACAGGTGGGCGAAAACGGTGTTATAGGCATCAAAACCCGGAAGTTTGAGGTCCCACTTTTCGGCGAAAGCGGTTACAGCTGCTTCCGCCATTTTCGCCCTGGGATTAACCCGACACGGTTCTGTAACTCTAATAGTCGAAATAGAAAGAATAGTCATAAAAGTCCTCCTTAAAACTCATAAGGACGTTTCGTTTAGCTCAAATAAGATGATAAAAGAAAGGCTTAAAGGATAACTATGGAGGGGATAGATTCTCCCCCGCCCCTTTACATACCTTGTATTGGGGCTGAATAATTATGAAGTTACTTTCATCCAACAACTGGTGGGAGGAACGAGTAGCCAGTGGATTCCAGGTGGGTTAACCCTGCTGTTGGGAAAAGGTTTTTCTTTCCTGTCACGACTTCTGGTCCTTCCCAATAAGGCGGAAACTGCCCTAACTGCACTTCACTATCGGCCACAATCGGTTTTGTTGTGAACTCCATAGCTGGTAAACCTGCTCTAGGGTGTACTTTTATAGTCCAATCGAGGGGCCATTCCGTATTAGTCACTGGGCTTTTCCAGGTACTATTGACCTTTAGGGTTAGATCGCTGGCGGTTAAAGGCACTACCTTCATCAAACTATTTTTCTTTCCACGCTGTTGGGGAACGTAAGTACCAAAGGTGTTAATCAATTGCCCAGTTACGGCGTTCCTGATACGGTAAACCAGCAGGAAGGAACCATCTATGAACCTCGTGCTAAACCAGTCCCAACCGATGAAAGTAGTTGCATCCGGTGCCTGGGTAAAATCACCCCATTGATGATCAAGCCAGAATTGACCACCTGTTACCCGTTTAGTTTGACCACCAACCGTAATAGTGCCGCGCGGTTCCATATTAGGCCGCGAATAGTAGAAGGAATTACCCCCTGGCCCATAGCTGAATTCCCCGCCATTATGCAGAACTATGCCAGCTTCATCTTCCAGTTTGAGATCAAAACCATAATGGTTGTTGCTCAACTGGGCTTTTAAGCTATCGCGACCATTGAAGACGCTCATTGTCCAGGTAGGGCCACCGGAAGGGCCTGGTACACTCAGGTTAGCCCCTTGATTTCCGCCTGCCACAAACGAGGTTGGGGCGGTCATTGTAACTTCATGCTCTGAGGTTTTTCGCCGCACGTCCGTGAAGAGGATTTGGCTGACGTATATCTTTTGAGTTGGGCTGAGGCCGAGTGAGGCAATCGTGTACTCTACCCAGTAAAGTCGTTCGTCCTGAGTTACCACCAGGCCGGAGTAGTACCACCACTCAGTGGCGTTGGCATGTTGCGCTTCGTCCAAAGGAAACTGAATATTGACAGTGGGGGACTGAGCTGAAACAACGCTTGTGAAGTTTACTAGAAAGATGTTGGTAATCATAAATATCATTACCAACAGTGGGCGAAAGCGTCTAATTAAATTACTGTTAGTTTCCATAAAATCTCTCTCCTATAGGAGTAAAATTGCTGTAAATAAAAACCCGCCACAGAAATTATTCCATAAATAATATTAAGCTTTTCTTGAACAAATGTAAAGAGCTACACTTCCTATAAACTGGAGGCATTGGTACTATACAGCGGAGAAAGATGCTAAATCAACTTTATTGGTGCCATTAGACTCATTTCGCAAGAGTTTGAAAGAAATCGCCTTTTCTCGTTGCAAAAACCTCCAATGACAAATCCTAGCCACTTGATTACTATATTAATAGCCTATAATAAAAATTACAATAGGTTTATACCTTGTGAATCATTACAATAACGTTAAATTATGTTAATGGAAAAAACCTGCCATAAAAATACTTTAACATAAACAACAGAATTAATAATTATAAAGCTCATGGATGTTTAAAATAGATAGACCTGAATCGCCATTGGCATTATTTCCTGGGACGCAATTGGTGAATTTTCGTATTCACGCCCACTCGGCACAACTGGTTAGAGATACTGGTCTCTCGAAATTCGGCTAGATTATGTGGGATTGGATAAATAATGGTAGGGATGATTTATTACTCTGACGTTAAATATATTCTACTATAATATTACGCATAAATTGAACAAAGGTAATAGGTTATAATTCCTACCGGCACAGGACATTGGTACTATGTGAGGGTATATTGGGGATAAAGCAAAAACCTCATCAAATAAAGCCACCTCGGCGCAAGTGAGGGGGATTTGTCCAGATACTACGCTGCAAGTGCCCGTAATTACCAAATCCTAATGGGACTCCTTTATTTCCAGCCGCCGACTAATAACGGACAAAATATAACAGATGATAAAATAAAGTATTGTGATTACAAACATTGTCTCCAGTACATTCCCATATTTTTGGTAGACTGCGCGTCCCTGCGAGGTTAACTCTTGAAGGGCAACCACATAGGCTAAAGAAGTATCCTTGATTAATGTGATAAGCTGGCTGACAATGGCTGGTACCATCCGCCGGAGTGCCTGAGGTAATACAATGGCGGACATTGTACTGAAAGGCGCAAGTCCAAGCGAATAGGCCGCCTCAAATTGCCCTTTATCAACCGATAAAATTCCGGCACGTATAATTTCGGCTAATACTGCACTGGTGTAGATTGTTAAACCAACTATTGCCGCCCAGAACGAGTCTAGTTTTATACCAAGTTTGGGCAGACCAATAAAAGCATAAAAGATAATCAGGTAAGAAGGAGTTGCCCTGGTGATTTCGATATAAGAGGTTGCCGAAAAGGAAGTGATTCTTTTATTGGATAGTCGCCCTAAAGCCAGAATAACCCCGAAAATCAGGCTAAAAATAATAGCAAAAAAGGCCACCCGCACTGTTACCCATAAACCTTGCGCCAAAAACTCCCAAATCGCAATTTCCTGAAAAATTTGCCATCTGCCATTAAAAATAGCCGGAATTACAATCCACCAGACCAGTAAGGCCATTACCAGCCACCCGATAAAAGTCGTTAAGAGATTTAAGCTAAAAAAATTGGGGCGATGCTGCACCTTGAGGGGGTTGGTGGTAATTTCAACTGCCATTTTAACGTGCCCCTCTTAATTTCAAGGTGCTTGCCCGATGCGGGTTGAGCTTCTTCTCAAAGTAGTTAACGCCCCAGGCCAACGGTAAAGTTAAAATGAAGTAGAAAATGATAACGGCGGTAAAAACTTCAAAGGTACGGTCTATCCGGTTGTTGACATAGCTTGCCCGTGACATCAAATCTACCAGAGCAATACTGGATAAAATCGCCGAGTTTTTAATCATAGCAATGTAAAGATTACCAAGCGGCGGAATAACCAGGCGAATTGCCTGTGGAATAATTACGTACCAGAGGGATTGAATCAACGACAACCCCAGCGAACGGGCGGCCTCACTTTGACCGGGTGGCACTACTAATAACCCTGCTCGTAGGGCTTCGGCAATGTAAGCTCCAGTGTAGAGCGAAAGAGCCAGCGTGCCGACTACAAATGATTGGTTAAATTCTAGCCCCAACATATTAAATTGTAGTTGTATTCCTAGTTTTGGTAAGCCAAAATATAGGGCAAGTACCTGCACAAGAAAGGGAGTATTGCGGAAAAACTCGGTATAGACTATAGCCATTGCTTTCAAGCCGCCGCCAGGAGTGACACGCAAACAGGCGACTATCAGACCAATTGTTAAACTCAAAATGCCAGAAATAAGAGATACCCAAATGGTAGTTAAAAAACCATCCCAAAATAAATTCAGATTTTCAATAATGCCCTTACCAAAATAATCCACTGCTTACTCCCTGATAGTCCTCAACAAGCTTTTTTTAAAGCTCGGATTAGCGAAAACCCGAGCTTCAAAAACTAAATTTATTTCGGTGGTTCGGCGGAAATCCCGGTAGCGGGTTTAACATATTTATCGTAATAGCTTTTCCAGCGACCGTCGGTTTTCATCGCACTGAGGGTGCTATTAACATAATTTAGCAATTCAGGGCGACCCTTTTTGATGCCGATACCGTAAGGTTCAGTAGTGAAACCCTCACTAACAATTTGGTAATTAGCCGGGTTAGTAGAGGTTAATATCAAACCAGATAACACCACATCATCGGTAGTAACCGCATCCGCCTGGCCGTTTTCCAACGCCACAAACGCTTCCGAATATTTGCTAAAGAGCAAAGATTTCGCCTGGGGAGCGTTCTTAGCCAGGTTTTGCTCGCTGGTGCTACCCTGTACAGTGGCAACGTTTTTGCCAGCTAAATCCGCCACGCTTTTAATCGGGCTACCCTTTTTAACCAGAAGTTTTTGTTGGGCAACGTAATAGTTACCCGAAAAATCAATCTGTTGTTTACGTTGCTCGTTAATGGTGAAGGTCGCAATCACGATGTCCACTTTATCTTCTTGTAAAAAAGGGATACGATTAGCCGAAACCGACTCAATAAACTCAACCTTGTCAGCGTCACCGAATAAACCTTTGGCAAATTCGTGCGCCATACCTATTTCAAAGCCTTCCAGCTTCTTGCTTATTGGGTCGTTTAAACCAAAGCCGGGCTGGTCGAATTTAACGCCTACGATGAGCTTGCCGCGTTGTTTGATCGTTTCCAGGAAACCACCATTGGTCGGAATGGTGGTAGTAGCCGCCGCCGCCGTAGCAATATTGGTGGTGGGTTTTATGGCGGTAGTGGTCGTAGCTGCTACCGTCGCGGTACTACCCGCATCACAGGCCGTCAAAATTGCGGTTGCCAGAATAGCGATTAGTAGAAAAATTGCGCTATAACTTCTATGCTTGTTTAACTTTTTCATTAATTCCTCCATTGTTAATTACAGGGTTTCCGTCCAATATTCAGATAAACCCTCTTTTAGTTGTTTGGTCGTTTGGACACCAACAAAAGGTGCCCCTAAAGGGGTGGTCATAATAGCGATTAGTAGCAAAATCGCGCTATTTATTTTGCGCCTTTTAATGTTTTTCATTAATTACTCCTTATTTATGGGTAATTCCAAAATTGGTGGGTAACCATAAAGCTAATATTAGTGTTTAAGAATTTTGCTCAAGAACTGTTTGGTACGTTCTTCGATAGGAGCCTCAAAAAAGTGCTCCGGCGAACCTTGCTCGATAATTTTGCCTTCGTCCATAAACAAAACCCGGTCAGCCACTTCCCTGGCAAAGCCCATTTCGTGGGTTACAGTCACCATCGTAATCCCGCTTTTTGCCAAATCCCGCATAACATCCAATACCTCCCGAATCATCTCCGGGTCAAGAGCCGAAGTGGGCTCGTCAAAAAGCATTATTTTTGGGTTCATGGCTAAAGCGCGGGCAATAGCCACCCGTTGTTGCTGACCGCCGCTAAGTTGCCCAGGATAGGCTTCGGCTTTTTCCCGAATGCCCACCCTCTCCAATAGCTCCAGACCGATGCTCCGCGCCTGTTCTTTATTGATTTTCCGAACCTTGATAGGGGCAAGCATCAAATTTTCGATTACCTTAAGGTGCGGAAACAAATTAAACATTTGGAAAACCATACCAGTCTCGTGTCGTATTCTAGCGGCCTTAACATCCGGCCCACCTAAATCCGCACCGTCCACCAGTAAATTCCCCTTGTCAATTTTTTCGAGATAGTTGATGCAGCGCAACATTGTGCTTTTACCACTACCACTTGGGCCAACAATAATTACAATTTCGCCTTCGCTAATCGTGGCATCAATTCCCTTTAGGACATGATTTTTCCCAAAGAATTTATGCACCTCTCTAAACTCAATAATCGGTTGCTTTTTTTGCAGTTGCGCAGGCATTCATTCTTCCTCGGAGTTGCAGGAAGCTGCTTGCCTGCGATATGCTATCCTGGTGGAATGCTTATTTAACTTAAACATGCTTCGCCCGATTAAGCGGTACCAGGACAACCTGCGCTGCTCTCGTTTAGCCTCTTTTAGTTCTTGAACCAGTGCATCCTGAGCCGCCTGGTTTTGAAATTCAGCCATTTTACGATTAGCTAGTTCCAATTCATATCCGTTACTCAATTTTTTTAGTTCCTTTCAGCTGGTTTTAGAAGTTTCCCGGTAATAGCTGACCTGAATAATTTAATTGTCGCCCTTCGGATAGACGAAAATATGTAGCCAGATAATTATTCAAGCCTTCTACGTGAAAAGTTTGAACCAAAAAATTTGACGGGCTGGTTTTTCTTCTGCCACTTCTATCGGCATAGCATTTTCAATTGTGAATTGCTTTGTAAAAGGGTTAATCCCCAGAGCCGTTTCGATTGTAGCCATGGAACAACGACGCTGCTCTTCGTTGTAAGCCTCCAGGCTACCGTAGTCCTGGATAATTTCTTCAAATCTAGTTTTATTCTTCTTTTTCATTACAATTAAAATCCCTTCGTATAATTTAATGTGTTACTAGCTAATGTCATTCAGTTTTTTTGGAACTACCCCTAAGCTTAATATTCAGGTTATACCTGAGATACCACACCAGCATGATAAAAGTCACGCTGGTATTGAAACCATGCAAAAGCCAGATTGAACCAAACGGGAACGTGACAATATAAAGCCAGTAAATAATGTTACCCACATTTGCCAAACCTATATGCAAAAGACTATAGGATTTGAGGTTTTTTGATTTGAAAGCCTTAAAAAGCATTGGTAAATTAGCAATTACGAACAAACTACTGGCTACAAATCCGGCCATTTCCGGCAAAGACATACTGCTCAACTCTAGAATCCTGTCTCCTAATTACTAATTTAATAGTAACTACCCAGCCTATTCAGGTCTGAGTAGTTATGTTTAGTTTTGCCTGAATACCAGGGAAGGCTAAATTTCAGCCCACCCACTTTGTTTACAACCCAAGAATTGTTAACTAATTTCCTTCCTTAACCTCGATCAATTCGTCGGCCAGGAGACCGTGAGCTTCCTGGTGGACTGCAATAGCCGCTTCCTTATTTGGTGCTTCAACCAGGCAAAATACCTTTCCTGAAGCCTCATCAAACCAATATTTCAAGTAATTCACTCCGCGCTTTTTGCCCACTTCCAGGTCTCTTTGATGCGCCCCTTCAACTGCTTCTTTGGTCAGCCCATCAATATGGTTATGAATATCCATATAAAGTGCCATTGTTGGTTTACTCCTTTTAATAATTTTTAACCTTATACCCTACAGGATAAGGGTCTTGTTGAGATACAATCCCAACCCCACTATCCTGGATAATATTTTTAACATTAATCAGGAGTTTGGACATCTATAAAATTACATATATACACTGTGCAAAATTGCACAATTATTCCTATAGGTCTAAAGACTTACGAGAAAATGGCCGAATTGCCTAAGAGCCTATCTCAGTAGGCACAAAAAATGCTCTTTTAAAGAGAGGAGGAAAGAGCAAAATGAGTAAAAGTAGCGAGAAGTGGTTTCTTCCAGATGAATTGTGGGCCAGAATTGAACCTTTGTTGCCTGCCCCTAAACCGCATCCACTTGGCTGTCACAATCCTAGGGTGAGTGACCGGGCGGCGATGAATGCCAATTTTTCCCGCTTGAGGACTGGCTGTCAATGGAACGCCCTCAACGCCACTGGCATCTGCACTTCTTCCAGTGCCCACCGCCGTTTCCAGGAATGGAGCGAAGCTGGGGTATTTAGCCAATTATGGACAATCGGGTTGGAAGAATACGACGAACTCAAAGGTATTCAGTGGGAATGGCCAGAGCTGGACGGGGCAATGACTAAAGCCCCGCTCGGCGGGGAAAAAAACCGGGCCAAATCCCACTGACCGAGCTATAAGTGGGACTAAACGCAGCCTTTTAACGGTTGGGGCTGGGGTGCCAATCGGGCTGTGTGTAGCCAGTGCTAACACTGTCGATTTTAAGCTGGTGGCTCAAACTATTGAAAGTATTCCCTTAGTGCGATCAGTAGAAGCTAATCCATTGGCGGTTGAAAACTTATGTTTAGATGCAGGTTATGATCACGCTTTGGCGAGAGAGTTGGGAGAACTATTTGGTTACACCTTGCATATTGTTCCGCGTGACAAGGAAGCCCGTGAGCTAAAGAGGCAAGTTGGCAAGAAGGCCCGTCGCTGGGTAGTGGAGCGGGGCCATAGCTGGATCAATTGTTTTCGGGCTTTGCTTATCCGTTGGGAAAAGAAAGCTGAAAATTATCTGGCTGAACTTCACCTGGTTTGTGCCATCATTTCTTTTCGAGCCGCTGGCCTACTGAGATAGGCTCTTAGTATAAGTTAGTATTAGTCTTATAATTTCTTAAGTACCTCGCTAACCGAGCGGGTGACCTGTTCAAACGGGGTGGTTTGAAGACGATGGGATAAAGCCATCTCCGCCACCTTCCGAACGTGCGCCGACGTCAGATTTTCCGCTCCGGTAAAAGCAGCGTAAGCCTGGGCAGTTTTGCCGGTTACAATATCACCCCGATGCCCATCAATATCCAGTTCAATATTCAGGCGAGCGATTAGTTCAAGGATGGGGCGAGGGACACTCAAAGTTGCAAGATGTGCAATCGCCGCCGTAATCTGGGAGGCTAATTCCTGTTCCTGTTCGGCATACTCGGTCAAAAAATTCTCGGGGCTTTGTTCGTAGCTCCGCCGCCGCTCCACGATTTCAACCCGTTGCATAATATTTTTTATGCCGATAATTTCTACCGAAAGGCCAAAACGGTCGAGTAATTGAGGGCGGAGGTCGCCTTCCTCCGGGTTCATCGTCCCAACTAGAATAAAGC
Organism: Chloroflexia bacterium; assembly: GCA_038207495.1. Classification (GTDB taxonomy): domain Bacteria; phylum Chloroflexota; class Chloroflexia; order Chloroheliales; family Chloroheliaceae; genus Chlorohelix. The sequence goes on along the minus strand of JBBQZS010000008.1, from coordinate 98,171 downwards.
GGGAGGGATGGCTATAGCTAATGCCTTCGCGCTCTACAATATTCACGCCCATTGCCGCCGCATCCAGCAACAAATCTACAATGTGGTCATCTAAAAGATTAACCTCATCAATATATATTATGTTGCGGTTGGCCTCTGCCAGCACACCCGGTGAAAAGTGCAGTTCCCCTTGTTTGAGAGCCCTTTCCAAATCGAGCGTACCCACCACCCGATCTTCGCTGGCGTTAATCGGCAAATTTATCACTCGCATCTTGCGGGTGGCGCGGGGTAGGATATCGGGTGAAATGGCGTAACGGGCGGCACATTCCCGACACATTTCTTCCGGGCGGGTTGGGGGGCAATTATAAGGACAATCGGCTACTACCTCATATTCTGGCAGCACGTTTGCCAAGGCCCGCACTGCCGTACTTTTAGCCGTTCCCTTCTCCCCTTTAATCAGCACGCCGCCAATGGTGGGATTGATCGCGTTCAAAATAAGAGCCAGCTTCATATCTTCCTGCCCAACCAGAGCAGTAAAGGGATAAATATAATTTTTCATTCACTACTTTCGCAATCTAAAATCGAATATCTAAAAAAAGGTTCGCAGAGTCATCATTTTGAGTGTAAGCGAAGAATCTTCTAATCGTAGCAAAATTCTTCACTTCATTCAGAATGACTATTTTGGAAACAAGCCCAAAAATCTAATAGCGGTTTTCGATTTTCGATATTAGATTTTTGACTTGTCAAAAGTTAGAACTTAATCACACCACGCAAATTCTTCCCAGCCAACAGGTCATCATAACCCTGATTAACCTCGTCCAGCTTGTATACATGAGTGATAAGCTCATTAAGCTTGATTTGACCGTGTTTGTGCAAGCCAAGCAACTTGGGAATCTCAACCTGGGGGTTGCTGCTGCCGTAAAGCGTCCCCAGAATAGATTTTTGGAGCAACACCAGCATCAAAGGGCTAATCGGAATGGTTTCGGCGGTAGCGGGAGTTAGACCAATTACTACAATCGTGCCGCCTTTGCCCGCCGCTGCGAAAGCCTGTCCGATAGTAGGCGGAGTGGCAATTGCCTCGAAAGCGAAATCTACCCCCACCCCGTTAGTAAGCTCGATGGCCTTCGCCACCAAATCTTCCTTGTTAGGGTTGATGGTGTGGGTCGCGCCGAACTCTTTGGCCCATTCCAGCTTCTTGTCGTTGGTATCGGCAGCGATAATAATCGAAGCACCCGAAGCCTTAGCTCCCTGCACCACGTTCATCCCGATACCGCCCACCCCGATGACCAGCACGCTGCTGCCCGGAGTTACCCTTGCCCGGTGTACCGCCGCCCCAAAGCCAGTTGCCACGCCGCAGCCGACCAGACAGGCGACATCCAGCGAATAGGACTTATCAATCACACACACCGAGTCCTGATTTACCACCGTGTACTCGCTAAAGGTACTAATCATACACATCTGACCAACATCCTGACGCTGCTCGTTATGTAAGCGATAAGTACCATCTACCTGTGGCCCCATTAAAATACCCGCGCCGAGGTCGCAAAGCTGGGTCATACCAGATACGCACCAGCGACATTTGCCACAGGAAGGGATAAAAGTCAGTACCACATGGTCGCCGGGCTTGATGCGGGATACCCCTGGCCCAACGCTCTCGATTACTCCCGACCCCTCGTGACCCAGGGCCATTGGCATCATGCCCACTGGCACGTCCCCATTCATAACGTGCATGTCGGAATGGCACAGTCCGGCGTAAGCCATTTTAACCCGCACTTCGCCAAATTTGGGCTCGTCAATATCCAACTCCTCCACGACCAATGGTTCGTTGGCTTTGTAGAGAACGGCTGTTTTGGTCTTCATACATTACTCCTCTTTCTCATCTTTGAGTCAATTTTTAGGGTTCGCAACAACAATATTACGCGCCCTCCTCGAATATAGTATCGCCTTTCAGGTCAGACAATACGTAGTAACGACCTTGCATGCGCTCGGCCATTACCCGGCAAATGCCTTCAGGAACAGACTTGCGGGCAATTCCCGGATGATAATATGGGCCAGTATCAATGATAGTAGCTGGTATACGTACCTGTGCAAACTGTTCGGCCATTCGCAGGGCATCCCGCACTGGAATTTCGCCCTGCATATTGCCACCAAGACCGACATTGGGTAGCCCATCAGTAAATAAAACCAGCACCGGGTAAAGAGTGGGGTCGCGCCGCCGCTCCTTCTCGATAAGTCGGAGACTTTCAAGAAGGCCCGTGGCAATGGGCGTGCAACCACCAACGTAGATTTTTTCCAAAGCCTCGCGGGCCAGTCGCCGATTGGAAGTCGGGGACAGTACCACTCTGGCTTGCGCAAAGCGGAAGGTAATCATTGCTACCTTGTCGCGCTTCTCGTAAACATCCTGCAACAGAGCCAATATAGCACGCTTGGTTGCCAGCATTAACTGGCGGGACATTACCGAGTCGCTGGCATCAATCGCAAAAACCAGCAAGGCCCGGCTTTTACGCTCCCGCAGCTTCTGGCGGAAATCTTCCGGCCAGATTTTCAGAATTTCGCCCCGGCCCGGTTGCCAGCCCCGCCGCCGTTGATGGAGAGCCGCCGCCCGCAAAGTGGCGTCCAGGGCTAAATCGGTAACGGGGGTTCTAAGCTGACTTCGTACATATCGTCCAGTGCGCCGCTCGGTGGGCGAGAGAAAACGCCGCCCTGTGTAATAGCGGGTTTTGCGATCACGTGCCAAATCCATTATTTTGCGGAGAGGAAAACCTTTCTCTCCGGCCTTGATTTTTCGCGAGACACCCGCCAACCCTGGCTCATAATCATCCTTTGGCACGGCATCCGGTTCCGGGAAATCATCCACCTCGGCCAGTTCGGTAGGTTCGTCGGGCGACTCGCCGCCACTCAATTCTTCTTCCGGTTGGATGGAGGAAGAAATCTTTCGCAGATTGGGTAATTCCTTGGCGCGATGGGCCATTGCCAGTCGTAGGGCCTGTTCGGCATCCTCCATCGTTACTTCCCTGCGCCCATCCAAAGCCGCAAGTGCGCGTGCGGCACAGTCAATTACAATATCACCCCGATGCCCATCAGCCAATAAATCCTGGGCTACTGCCTTAGAAACCGCCAGCCGAATCAGCATAGGGGTGGTGGTATTCGGATAGATAGCCCGCGCCTGCACAATTTTTGCCCGTAACGCCGCTTCCTCATCGGCAAACTGCGCCTGAAACTGGGTGGAATCGGCTTCAAAGGCCAGACGGCGTTCAGCTATCAAGCTACGGCGTTCCACATCTCGAATATTCTCGGCGGCAATCGCTAATCCAAAGCGGTCAAGCAGTTGGGGCCGTAATTCCCCTTCTTCCGGGTTCATTGTACCCACCAGGATAAAACGGGCCGGGTGCATCTCGCTCAACCCTTCGCGCTCGATATAGTTCACTCCCAGGGCAGCCACATCCAGCAAACTATCCACCAGATGGTCAGCCAGCAAATTTATCTCGTCTACATATAAAATGTTTCGATTGGCATCAGCTAAAATCCCAGGCCTAAAAGCATCTGCTGAACTGGTTTGCCCATCCCGCAAGGCAGTTGCCAGGTCAAAATAGCCCGCCAGCCGGTCTTCACTGGCGTTGAGCGGCAGGGTTATTACTCGTAAAGGATGTTGGGCGACTGGCAGATTTTGGCCTTGCTCCAGTCGGCGGGCGCAATCCCGGCAGAGATAACGATTTTGGGTAGGGTCGCAGAAATAAGGACAATCTGCCACTCCGGTCTGGGTGGGTAGAACGTTGGGCAAACTACGGGCGGCGGTGGATTTAGCCGTACCACGCTTGCCGAATATCAAAACCCCGCCCACTTCGGGGGCCACCGCACAGATTAGCAGAGCCGTTTTTATATCGTTCTGCCCCACTATCGCGCTAAAAGGTAAGCCTTGCATGTTTTTCCAATCTAAAATCCAAGATCTAAAATTCAAAAAGTTGTCGGTTTTCGGTCGTCAGTCGTTGGTAAAGAAGTTTTTCGATATTCGATATTCGATTTTCGATATTCGACCTTGAGGCCCGGTATCATCGGGCGCAGAGTGTGACATTCGAGACACCTCCCTAGCATTCCCAGTTGATGAGCCATTAACTCTAGCCAGTACAACCCTACGAAAATCGGCAAAGCCAGTTTTGGGCGGCGGGTAAAATAATCGTACAAAGCGGCATAACTAAAGCAGAGCAGCCCTACCACCCACAAAGGCCACCAGAACAGTCCCGCCAAAAGTAAGAGCACTCCATAATAACGGGCCACATTTCCACAGAGGTGCAAAAACATGCTGGCATAGTTCCGGGCGGTAGCCGCCAGCACCCAGCCAAAGCCCAGTTGCCCACCAAAATGTTGCAATTGCCGATAACGCAGGACTGTTTCGGCAAGTGGCACAAGCGGCGCGAAAAGTAGCACAATAGGCCAGAGCAACCCCAGCAACAACAAGGCCACAAACGGCACGCGCTGACGGGGTATATAAAATAACTTGCGTTGACTGGGGTGCTTCCTGAGCAGAAAAGTTTCCGAGCCTCCATAAAAGGCTTTACGCCGTACAAAACTATTCAAGCGGCAACGATATTTGTGCTGCACCGCCCCGCGTGGCACATACTGTACCTTATAACCAGCTTCATAGGTACGCCAGACTAAATCAACATCTTCGCCAATCGGAAAGGCCGGGTCAAAACCGTTCAATTGCTGCCAGATTTTGCGCCGAATTAGCAAATTAGCGGTAGGCAAAAAAGGTACTGCACTATTCGGGCGACATTCCCGTTCCTCCAGGCCCATATAAAGCGAACTGGTAACGCTTTCGTAGCGTTCGATGGCGGTATCTAGCGAAAAGGAGTCTACTCGCCCTCCTACAATCGCGTTTTTGGCCTCGCCGAAATAGGGAATAAGCTCGCGCAACCAGCCGGAAGTCACTTCGCAATCACTGTCGGTGTAGGCAATAATCTCGCCCTTCGCTACGCTGGCTCCCATATTTCGACAAGCGGCGGGGCCACCCCATTCGCTCATGCAAACCGCCCGGTCAATCGGCAACTGTCTGACAACTTCCGCGGTGTTGTCGGTGGAAGCGTCGTCCACCACGATAATTTCAAGTTTGCCCGCCGGATAGTCCAGGGCGCGTAGGCTTTGCACACAGCGTTCTATATCTATCGGGCGATTCCGCACTGGCACCACCACCGAGACGCTCGGCCATTTTTCAACAGGTTCGGGCGATAGTAAGGGTTGCTGTAACAACAAACGCCTTGCCGCCAGTTCCGCCAGGGTTCGTTCTACCTGCTTTTGATTTGAGCCAATTGCCAACGTGACCTGGGCAGCAGAACTCCACTCCTTACATGCTTCCAACAGCCGACCGGCGGTCTCGTTCAGGCGCAAGGCTAACAAGGGGTTCGGTGAAATAACCACTATCCCACCCTCTACCCGTTTTAGCTCAATCTGCGGTTTTAATTTGTACTGATATTCCATAATTTTTCAGAAATCAAAAGTCAAAAGTCTAATGTCAGAAATCCAAAATCGAATATTGAAAGTTTTATTACCTGATAACAACAACCAATAACTATCAATATTTCTTACCGACGACTGACCACCGAGATACATTCTGACTTCTCTCGACCTTTGACCCTCGACCTTGGACTCAAAATAGCGTCATCATCAAATCGGCGGGGAGGCGCAGGTCAGGGCGAACTTGCGCCAGAATCTCGGCCAACCCTCCATAATCCACCAGGTGATAAAGCGGCAAACCGTTTAGCACCGTCTGAATATCGGCACATTCCGCCAGAAATTTATCCAGTCCCAATGTCCTTATACCCTGTGCCTCCACCTCAGCCAATAAATCAGCTTTGGTTGAGTTATAGGCCGGTTCGAGTAAGGCGGCCTTTTGTTCCGGTGTTAAAGGCCAACCTTCCAGAATAAAACCACGTTTTGGATAGGTTAACCTCGCATGATGCGCTGCTGCCTCAAAAGCCTGTACGAATTCTGTTGTTAGCCAGGAGGCCTGTTCCTCCACTCCCTGCGCCAGTTTCGCCAAGCGACTTGCTGCCTGTCCCAACTGATGGATGAACAGGTAGCGTCTCACTTGAAGGGCGGTTGGCCCGGTAAGTCGTTCGCGCAAATTTGCCAGGATACCTTGTGGGTCGTATAGGATATTACCATTGACATACTTTGTTCCCGTATCCAAGACCCAATTGTCTGCTCGCCAGTGCGGGTGGGTGAAATATTCCTCCAATACGGGTGCGGTCACATATTCCACCTCGCAGCGCAGCCCGCCCGCCGAATGTACCCCGTAGAAATGAACATATTCGGTTTTTGCCAGCACAATCACAAAATCCAGGTCTCCTGGCTCGGTTTTCCAGAGGGCACTACCGTAAAGCAGTAAGCCTGCCACCTCCGGGTGGGCTATGGCGTTTTGGCTAAATTCTTCCAGGGCAATTCGAGCATACATAATCTAAATTCTTATGTCGAAAGTTGAAAGTCGAAGGTCAAAAGTCAATCTCATTCGACCTTTAACTTTTGACCATAATTTTCAATTGCCTTGACCAGGACCTGAACGGTCTGTGCCAGGTAACGCTGGCCTTGTTGGGCGGTAGCTCTGGCGGGGTCGCCCAGAACTCCGTTGCTGGTAACAGGTCGCAAACCCACTGTCATCATCTGAGGCAAAATCGCTTTGAAATCGCCCAGATACCCGGCCTCGGCCCTTTTCATCCGCACCATATCGGGGTGCAGGTGGAGGAGTTGGGAGGTTTCGCGCTCCCCAGCGTGCCAACCCGCCTCTTTTGCCGAAACTGAGCCTTGCGCTTGTTCCAGCTTTAGCCAATCTCCTAAATCGGTGAGGGCTATTACCTCCAGATTAGGCCAATTCTGGCGCAACTGTTCCGTCCCTAGCCGAATAGCGTCGTAATTGCCACCGTGCGCCGTCAGCACTATCAGTCGCCGGAAGTTATGCCGCACCGCCGAGCGTCCAATATCGTTAATTAAAGCTGCCAGGGTGCTTTTCGACAGGCTTAATGTCCCGGCAAAGTCCAGATGCTCATCGGAAGTCCCGATTGGCAATACGGGCGCAATCAGGGTTTTACCTAAACTTTCGGCAACCGCCTGGGCTAACTCCTGGGCGATAATGGTATCGGTTGCCAGGGGTAGATGTGGGCCATGCTGCTCGGTTGCCCCCAACATCAGCAACAGGCTATCGTAACCAGTCGCAATTGCCTGTTCCACCTCCACCCAGGTCAGGTCAGCCAACCACAATAACACGGAATGCTCCTTTTTTTAGTCAAAGGTCAAAGGTCTGAAGCCGAAGGTCAAAACTATCAGTTATCAGCCATTAACATAGTCTTACTAGAATTTGGATTTCTACCGACACCGACAACTTGCAACTGTTTCGACTTTTAACTTTCGACTTTAGACCCTAGAAACCCCTTTTGTTCCAGAAAAGCCAAAATGCGGTCGGCCTGTACTTCCGGCGAGCCTTCCAAAGGACTACCTTTTTTGGTATTTCCTTCAATTCCACCGCTCAAAATAGCCTGGATCCGGGCGGCGGTGGGTAAATCCGGGTCTGGTATAAAAATCTGGCGAGGGCGGGGGCGCGGGAGTTGCGTTTCCAGCAACCGCACCTGTATTCCGCCATTGTCCAAAATACCCGGCTCAACTACCGGAATAATCGCTTTTTGGGCTGCCATATAGGCCGGAAGGGCGGGATAACGCGCCTCCACCTGACCTGATTCAAGGGCCAACAGGGCTGGTAATTCTACCCGTACCCTTTCCCGTTTGCCTCGTTCCAGTTTGCGCTCGACTTCAAGGATTTTTTCAGACCCAACCCCTACATCCCACTTTGTCGAAACCACTTTAGTTACCTGGGCTAAATTGAGCCACTCTGCCAGCATGCCTGGAACCTGACCACTGCCATTATCGGTGCTACGGTTGCCGCAAAGCACTATGTTAACCCCTAATGGCTGAATAAGGTTTGCCAGAATCCGGGCAGTCTGGGAAGGCGTAGTACCTACCAGCCGTACGTCCCAAACCTGCCGAACACCATCTACCCCCATTGCCAGACAATCGCGCAAAGCCTGTTCCACCCGCTCCGGCCCGACACTTAGCACCTGCACCTGCCCACCAAACTTTTCGCGCCAGCGTAAGGCTAACTCAACCGCTTCCAGGTCGGGCGGGTTGATAATGTAGGCCAGCCGCTTATTATTTATAGCCCCACTTAACGGGTCAATCTCCACCGAAAGCGGGTCAGGCACTTGTTTAAGGCACACCACAATATTCAGCATAAAGTTTATGCTTCCCGAAACGAAACGCCATAACCGCCTTTGGGGTAAGTCCAGCTAATGGCTCCCTCGCGATTACAGGCTACATAACAGCTACCGCACTCGAAACACTGCTCGTAGTTAAACAAAATCGTGCCATCTGAGAGCAGGGTAAAAAGGTTGGCGGGACAAACATAAACACAGGCGTGGGTTGAGCAATCCCGGCAAACCTCATTATTGACCTGAATATGGGCCTGATTGTCCACCCGAAAGCGCACCGTCGCCAGCCGCCCATCCACCCCTTCCATTTCTAATTCAGGAGTCGGGCTGATTCCAGGGTTGCCAACTTCCGGCTTACTCTGAATCCGCTCTTTACCCCAATTGATCACGCTTTCAACCTGTTTTAACAATCCCGTTTAACCTTGCTTTTCGATTTTTGCTTTTCGATTTTATTACCATCCCAACGCCCTGCCACCTTCCCACAAGTCGCGGGCCAACTGTAGCGGCGACACCTTCTTTTTCCGTAATTGCCCCCAGGCTACCTGTAATAACTTTTGTTTGGGTTGACCCCGTGAGCTAAAAAGCTCCTGCGCTCCCTGGCATAGCAACTCCGGGTAGAAATTTTGCAATCTGGCACTATTCACAAATTCGGGGGCGTGTTTATAGCGTTTGAAATCTTTTAGCACAAAACTTTGTTCCAGTCTGGTCTGATAACCTTTCAAACCGTTTCCACTGAAATCATGGGTAGCATGGGCCTCAATCGCCATCCGTCCGGCCTCCGCGCCGCTGGCAATCGCGTAATTAATGCCTTCCAGGTAGATACCAGTAGCAAAACACAGCCCCGCCGCATCCCCAGCCACCAGCATGCCGTGCGTATAAAGTTTAGGGATAAGTTTGTAGCCCGCCTCTGGTATCATATGGGCGGAATATTCGCTCGTATGGGTATCCCGCAACAAGGGCGCGACGCTGGGATGGCGTTTGAAAAGGTCAAGCAAATCGTAAGCCCGTTGCTTTTGTTCACTCAGAGACGAAATCTGGGCAATCACCCCAATCGAAAGGCTGTCGCGGTTGGTATAAAGAAAAGCCCCACCGTGTACCTCAGCGGTGATCGCCCCCAGATATTCATTAACCAGCCCTTCGTCCCCGGTCAGGCCAAAACGGTTTTCCAGTAATTCACGGTCAAGTTGCAAGACCTCTTTAACTCCCAGGCTCATTTCTTCGGCTTTGAACTCGCGCTGCAACCCGGCCTGTTTTGCCAGAAAAGAATTCACCCCGTCCGCCGCAATCACCAGGGGGGCATAAAGTTCGCCATCCTCGCGCCTGGTTCGCACCCCGATTATGCGCCCGCCTTCATCCCGAATCAGACTATCTACCACTGTTTCGTTTACCAGAAATGCCCCTGCCGCAGCCGCTTGTTCCGCCAGCCAACGGTCAAATTTGGGGCGCAAAATCGTAAAAGCGTTGTAAGGTGCTTCGGCAAACTGACTGGTTTTGTAATCAACCGAAAGGGCCGCGTCCCGGCTCATAAACGAGAGTATCCGACGATTGATATAACGTTCGACCGGGGCAGTTTCCCAGAAGTTCGGCATAAGCTCGTGCAGCACTGCCGAGCCGTACATAGCTGCGCCCGAAACGTTCTTGCTGCCGGGAAATTCGCCCCGTTCCAGCAGCACTACTTTTAGACCGGCCCGTGCCGCCACCAAAGCCGCCGCACTTCCCGCTGGACCAGCCCCAACTACAATTACATCAAAGCGGTTCATTTATATCCTTTGTTAAATCTAAAATCGAAAATCTAACATCCAGAATTAAGAAAGCAATTAGCTGTCATCAATCAGCCTTTAATGTTCAATTTTTGGATTATCGGGTATTGATTATTCACCATGATTTTCGATTTTAGATCTTAGATTCTCGTTTAGTATCGGTACAATCTGAGCGGCATCCCCCACAATCGCCAGGTCGGACAGAGCCATCATGGGGGCACTGCGGTCAGGATTGATACTGACGATTACTTTAGCTCCACGCACTCCGCCAATATGCTGATTTGCGCCCGATATGCCAAGCGCAATATAGAGTCGGGGCGTAACGGTGCGCCCGGTAGTTCCAATCTGGCGGGGGAACGGCAACCAGCCTTTATCCACCACCGGGCGGGTAGCACCCAAAGCCGCTCCCAGATTATCGGCCAGGGTTCGGGCTTGCTCGATGCCTGGTGTGTGCGAAACACCTAACCCCACCGCCACAATCCGCTCGGCCTCCACAATATCAACCGAACGAGGGTCAGGTGGCGTTATCCCCAGCGAAATGGTACGCTGATAGTCTGAATCGCTGCTCAATTCCAAATGACGAATTTTGGCGGGGGCGCGATTTGGCAGAATATTCACCCCTCGCACCCCAGGCCGAAGAGTTGCCAGAATCGGTTGCCCCTCCCGAAGTTCCGCTTCAAATTGCGAGTGAAGTCTATCGCCATAAATAGGGCGGGTCAGCCGTAACTTTCCTTCTGAGTCGCCAGTTAGCCGCAGACAATCCGTGACCAATGACCCATTCAGCCGCGCCGCCAATCTGGGCATAAAATCCGACCCATTAGGGCTGGCTGGGGCAAAGATTGCGGCCCAACTTTGGCTTTTTATTATTTCTGCCACTGCCCCGGTGTAATACTCAGTACAATAGGTCGAAAAGGTCGGGTCTTGGGCTATCAATAATTCGTCCGCGCCAAAGCTGCCCAGGGTAAGTGCCAATTCTGTCGAGTCTAAAGTAACAGTCAAAACCAAAGCCACCACCAGTCCCTGCCAGACGCGGGCAACCTCCGCCGCTTCGCCCAGCAATTCCAGGCTGGCGGTGGTTGGCACCCCCTCTTCCAGTTCGACCCAGCACAAAATGTCCACTACTCGCCCCATTCTCTAACTTCCCTCAAGCTAAAATCTAAAACTTTTTTACGACAACTGACTTTCGACTTTTGAGCTATGACTAAAGTTCCCTTCCCACCCGATGGCCTTCGTTAATAGCGTGGCTGGCGCGGCGAGGGGCGAGGGCATCCCCGGCACGATAAAGAGCCGGGACTTTACCCTGCAATGCGAAATAAAGTGTGGCTAGAGATTGTCCATGATTAGCCACAACTATTAAATCGTAAGGGCCATAGTGCAAAATCTGGCCGGAATAGTTGCCGATAACCTGAACTTGCTGCCCCGGAAAGCCCAACGGCGAAACATTTGGAATCACCGTCACGCCCATCGCCAGTACCCGCCGATACCAATTCTCAAGGTCAAGGGTCAGGCCCAGGTCTTGCCCGGCATAGAGGCCAGGAGTTAACACATCCACCTTGACGCCACGCGCCGCCAGCCATTCCACCGTGCTGGTTGCCTGATGAAATCCTAGCTGGTCAATTACCGCTGCCCGCTTGACCGCTGCCAAATCATACCCTTCCAGCACTTCCCAGACCGAAATGATATGGGGTTGGTCGGCTCCACTCAGGGGCGGGCGCAAAGAGGTTGCCCCAGTGCAAATTACCACCGCTTCCGGCTGCTCGGCTAAAACCGTTTCGGGAGTCGCCGGACAATTAAAGCGGATTTCCACGGGTAAATGCTGTAATTCATTAAGCTGGTTACGCACAATATCGCTAAACTCGGCCCGGTTGGGGACGCGCCCGACCAGTCGTACTTGCCCGCCCGCTTCGCCTTCCTTCTCAAGCACCACCACCTTATGACCACGTTGGGCCGCGACTTTGGCACATTCCAACCCGGCTGGGCCTGCTCCTACGATAACCACCTTTTTGGGGCGGCTGGTTTTGATAAGAGTGCCGCGCCCCAACTCGTGCTCGTAGCCAGTCGCCGGGTTCTCGATACAGCCAATATCCAGGTTCAGACCAGCCCGACCAATACATTCCTGGTTACAGGAAATACACAGCCGAATGGTGTCGAGCTTGCCGCTGCGGGCTTTTTCGGCAAAGTAGGGTTCGGCGATTTGCTCCCGCACCATCCCAATCATATCGGCGTGGCCGTCCGCCAGAATTTGCTCGGCCTGATGAGGGTCTTTGATTCGGCCCACCCCGAAAACGGGTCTATCGGTAATCTGGCGTAAGGCACTCGATACAAAAAGCTGATAACCCGGTGGTACGTGCATCGAGCCTTCCACCATAAACAGGGTGTGGGTAGCTGTGCCGATGCTGGTGTTGAAATAATCCAGCATGCCGTGTCGGTCAAGAAGCTGGGCAGCCTGCACCGTCTCACGGATGGTTACACCGCCATCAATCAGCTCGTCGCCGCATAACCGAATACCAAGCACAAATTCACGCCCGACCTCCGCCCGAATCGCCTCGATTATCTCAAAAGCCAGCCGTAGTCGTTTCTCCACCGAACCACCATAAGCGTCGGTGCGACGGTTGGCGTGGGGCGACAGAAATTGCCGCAATAGTGAGCTATGGGATGCCTGCAACTCTGCCCCGTCAAAACCACCTTGCTTGAGATATCTGGCAACTCTGGCATATCCTTCTACCACCTCGCGGATTTCGGCGGGTTCGATCTCTTTGGCTACTTCCCGGAACATCGGGTCAGGTATGGGCGATGGGGCCCAGACCGGCAAACGAGAGTAGAAACTGGCGGCCTGCCCCCCATTATGGTTAATTTGCGCCAGGATTTTTGTGCCGTATTTATGTACCTCACTTGTTAACTTGCGATAGTGGGGTATCACCCGTTCGTCAAAGGCATGAATCAACTTCTCGTAGGCGTGGTCGGTAGGATGTACCGATTGCTCCTCGGTGATTATCAGTCCCACTCCGCCCCGCGCCCGTTCGGCATAATAGGCGGTCAGCCGTTCGCTGGGTAAATTGTTCTCCGCCAAGTTTGTCAGGTGCGCCGAAAATAGCACCCGGTTCGGTACGGTCATTGAGCCTATTTTTAATGGACTGAACAGATATTTGAATTGGTTCATAGTTTCCTGCCTACCATCTGCCCCTCCAAAATAGCATGGGTAACGCGGCGTGGAGCAACAGCATCACCCAGGCGATAGAGTTTCAAGTTGCGTCCGGCAAGGGTGTGGTAAAGATTATCTTCCGGCAGGTCATAATTAACCATAACCACCGTATCAACATCTTCGATGACCCGTATCTGTTCGGCAGTATCGAAACGATGGCGCACTTTAACCAAATTAGGCTCGATTGCTACTACTACTGTTAGCGGGCTGAGAGTAATATTACTGGCGGCGGCTCGACTATACCAGGGCGTCAACTCCTGCAATGCTCCTAGTTGCATCGAAACGAAAAAGTCCTCGGTTAGAAATTCCACCGGGCGACCCTGCGCCGCCAGATAGTCCGCCGCGTTAATTGCTGCCTGATAGCCCTCGAAATCAATCACTACTGCCCGCCCCGAACCCGTAGCTTTGCCTGCCAAAAGGTCACGCGGGCCTATAACATGGGGCAAATCGCTACCGGCAATCTCCGAAGGACGCCGCCGCGCCCCCGTAGCGATAACCACTACCTCGGGATTTAGTTTTTCAATTAATTCGGGGGTGACTTCAACCCCCAACTCAAGCGGAACGCCCAACCGCCGGAGTTCCGCCAACCGCCATTCGATAATCCCGTTAAATTCGGCACGAGTGGGGGCTAAGGCTACCAGTTTTACTGTTCCGCCCGCCTCCTTTTCGCGTTCGTACACGACTACCTGATGCCCGCGCAGGGCTGCAATCCGCGCTACTTCCAGACCACCCGGCCCCGCTCCCACCACCAACACCCGCCGAGGTTGCGCGGCTTTTTCGAGTGGAGGGAATTTATTCTCATGCCCCGCTTCGGGGTTGTGAATACAACTAACCACCTGATTAAGCGGACTACGCACCACACAATCCTGATTGCACCGGATACAGGGCCGAATTTGCTCAACCTGCCCGGCCCGAAATTTCTGAGGCAAATCGGGGTCGGCGATTAAGGCGCGGGTCATGTCCATTCCATCCAGTCGTCCGCCACTAACACACTCATTTGCGGTAATGGCATTCAGACCGTTATCACCACCAAAAACCGGAACATGTTTTACTGCGGCTTTGACCTGTGTTGCCAGTTCCAGACTTTGCCCAGCGAGAGTGTGCATAGCGGGGGCGGTAGCGTGAATGGTGTAAATGCTACCCGTCACCACTACCAGATAATCAATTTCGCCCGATGTACATAGCAACCCGGCAATCTCGGCCCCATCTTCCGGCTTCAAACCGGCCCAGGGAGCGTATTCGTCGCAGGAGAGCCGCAACCCCACAATATTATCTGGCCCCGCCGCCTGACGCACCACTTTGATTACCTGTCGCACAAAGCGCAACCGATTTTCCAGCGTACCTCCGTACTCATCCTGGCGTTGATTGGTTAGCCCCGAAAGAAACTGGCGCAATAACGAATACTGTCCGGCGTTGATTTCTACCCCGTCCAAACCACCCTCTACCGCCAGACTGGTGGCTTTGCCAAAGCCTGTCACACATTCCGCGATGTCAGCGGCTTCCATCACTTTGGGCATTTCCATGGTGGCAGGGTTAGCAATAGCTGAAGGAGCCCAAACCACCTTTTTATGCACATGCCCACTGGCTTGCATGCCGGTATGGTTCAGTTGGGCCAGCACCAATGCCCCGTAAGGATGGACAGTATTGGCTACCAACCGATATCGCGGCACAATCCGCTCGTCATAGCCCTTAATAGCCTTCTCGTAGGGCCAATCGGAAGGATGGACAATGCTTTCCTCCAGCACAACAATTCCCGCCCCACCCGCCGCCCGTTTGGCGTAATAGTCGGCATGGCGTTGGTTGGGTAGATTATCGGTGGCGAAATTGGTGCAATGCGCCCCGAACAATATTCGGTTGGGTGCGGTTTTTGCCCGCAATTTCAGTGGTTCAAACATTTACTTATATCGAAACTCTGAAATCGAAAATCGAAAAACCCCTAATTTTAGATTTTAGGTCTTCGATTTTGGATTTGTGCTAGTTGTAACGTCCGTTTGCGCGGGCGGTCTTCGGGTAGGTGGACGCACTCCGGGTCTGGATAGTCCAGGGGCGTACCAGTGAAAAACTTTACCGCCATACAGCCGCCGTGACAAACTCCGTATGAGCCACAACTCTTGCAAGCCCCGCCCACTTCGTATTCACGCAGCCCGCTAAACAAGGCGGAATCACGCCAAACTCTGGCAAAACCGCCAGGGTCGCGCACGCTGCCACTTTTGAATTGCGGGTCAAGCAGGAAGGGACAGGCATAAACATCGCCTACCGGGTCAACCAGACAAACGATTCGCCCCGCTCCGCACATATTCATGCCGTCCAGGGCTGCGCCAAGAGCCGACAGATGAAAGAACGAGTCGCCCGTCATTACCTCTGGTCGGGCTTTGAGCCAGTAATACAAAGCGCGGTTTTGCTCCTGGGTGGGATGTAAATCCTGCCAGACGTCCTTGCCCCGTCCGCTAGGCCGCAAACGGGTGACCCGCAACTGCGCCCCGTAATTTTGAGCCATCGCTTGCATTGCATCTAATTGGGCGAAATTTTCTTTGGTCACAACCACATTAATCTTGAAACAGAAACCGCGCTCTGCCAGCAACTCCATCGCCCGTCGCGCCCGTACATAACTCCCGGTTCCGCGCACCGGGTCGTTGACTTCGGCAGTCGCCCCATCCAGGCTAATCTGGACATCCAGGTAATCAGTGCGACAAATCCAATCGGCAGCGGCCCGGTCAATCAGGGTACCGTTGGTGCTGAACTTCACCCCGATGCCCCGACTGACCGAATATTCCATCAACTCAAAGAAATCCGGGCGGCTCATTGGCTCTCCGCCACCAACATTGATATAAAAAACTTTCATAGCGGCAAACTCGTCCAGCAAGGCTTTTGCCTCGGCGGTGGTTAGTTCGTCCGGGCGGGCTTTGTCGCTGGAAGAAAGGCAATGAACACAGCGCAAATTACAGCCGTAGGTCATTTCCCAGGTCAAACAAATCGGTGAATCTAGCCCCTTACGAAAGAGTTCATAACTCACTTAGCACCTCCATTGCCTCTAATTTTTCCAGAGCCCGAACAAAAACCAACTTATTGTTCGTTCCCAACTTTCGCTCAACCAAAAAGCCATCCAGAGCTACATCGAGCGGCTGCGAACCATCCAGCCCCGCCACAAAATCTATTAATGGCTTATTGTAAAGAAAATAAAGTTGCCGCTTATCATAGCTGTAAAGCAAAGCCCCAAACTTTTCGGGCCGGATACTTACGCCATGTGCCAGCTTATAGGGGCGTTCAAGGTTCATGTTTTCCTCTTTAAGTCACAGGTCACTAGTCTAAGCTCCAAAGAGGCTAAATCTGACTTTTGACTTTCGACTTTCATCTTTTGATTTCTTATTTTTGTAAGAACCCGGCGTCTATTGGTAAGGCCAGCCCGGTGACATAACGCCCCGCCTCGCTTGCCAGCCAGATACAGGCTTCCGAGATGTCTTTCGGTTCTAGCAAGGTTGTCAACAAGTGATAACTCTCGAAGGTGCGCTGGGTCGTTTCCCAATCCATCCCGTAGAGTGCGCCTTCGGCCTTGAGCAGGGGGGTGTCCACACTGCCGGGGCAGATGGCATTAACCGTCACTTTGTGGGGGGCAAGCTCGATTGCCAACGAACGAGTCAGACCGATTACTCCGTGTTTGGCGGCGGCGTAATGCGACATCAAGCCAATCCCTTTGAGTCCAGCTGCCGAGGAAATATTGATAATTCGCCCGCTCTGCCGCTCAATCATATGAGGGGCAACCGCTTTGCAGCCCCGCCAGACTCCCATCAGGTTAACATCCAGCATTTCGCGCCAAGCCGCTTCGCTCAAGTCCCAAGTTGTGCCAATCGGCCCGCCAATTCCGGCGTTATTAATCAGAATATCTAGCTTGCCGAATTCTTCCAATCCGCGCTTAACCAGATTTTGCACTGCTGCTTCGTCCCGTACATCACAGGGCATCGCCAGCACCCGTTGTCCGGTTTGGGCTACCAGTTGGGCGGTTTCTTCCAGTTCCTTTTGGCTACCCAGGCTATAAGGCACTCCCGGAATATCCTGACAAATATCTCCCAGAATTACGTCCGCGCCTTCTGACGCGAAACAGACGGCATGGCTGCGACCCTGCCCACGCGCCGCCCCGGTGATAAGGGCTACTTTGCCTTCTAATCGCTTCATTAATTATTGTCCAAAGTCGAAGGTTAAAAGTCGAAAGTCAAAAAATCTAAAATTAACGACTTTAGAACCTTTGAAATTTAATTTTCGACCTATTTAGTAAGCCACCCCGCATCTACCGCCAGAGCATGCCCAGTTACGTAACGGGCTTCGTCGCTAACCAGAAACAGCACAGCGTTTGTCACATCCTGAGCCTCGATAATTTCTGGAAAGAGATGATTAGGGACGAAGGTGCTATGAATGTCCTCTGGCATTAGCCCCAATTCTTTAGCCATCCCGGCTAACATTGGCGAATTGACCGAACCGGGCAGCACACAATTAACATTGATACGATAGGGTGCCAGTTCAATTGCCATTGTGCGGGTAAGACCCACCAGCCCATGCTTGGCGGAGGCGTAATGGGCCAGATTAGCCCAACCTCGCAGGCCTGACACCGAGGCGGTATTCACGATTTTGCCGTACTGACGAGCCATCATATGCGGCGCGACATACTTGGAGACCAGCCATGGGCCTTTGAGATTAACACTCAAAACGCTATCCCACTGTTCCTCTGTCAATTCCCAAAAGGGCGCAACCCCGCCAATTCCGGCATTATTCAGCAAAATATCTATCTGCCCAAATTCTTTCAGCACTTTATCAATGGCGGCTGTTACCTCGGCGGCAATACAAACGTTGGCTTGAATCGGCAAGGCACATTGTCCGCTGGCTTCCACTAATTTACAGGTCTCTTCTAGGTCTGCCGGGCGGCTGAGGGCATAACGGGGGTAGGGCAAATCGGCGGCAATATCAAGAGCGGCAATTGAGGCCCCTTCTTTTGCCAATGCTACACAATGGGAACGACCCTGACCGCGCGCCGCCCCGGTTACAAGGGCCACCTTGCCCGTAAACCGTCCCATCGTTCCCCCCCGTATCAGTTATCAGTCGTCAATTGTTAGTTGTCGGCTATTTGACCTTCGAATTTGGACTTTTAATAAACACCGCACATACCGTCAATGTTAACTTCCTCGATAATCAATTCTTCGAGGATAGCCGGTTCTTCATTTTCGGGTTCTGGAATAGGCGGGTTATCGGTTGGCAGGGTTTCCATTTCAGGAAGTTGGATTTCCAGGGTCGGGGTTTCAGGAATCATAATAAATCTCCTCGTTGAGTATGGATTAAACGCAAAACTAAGCATTTGTCTCTAGAAAGTGCCGAGATTCAAAAACGATATGACTAATTGGATTGGTTAAACGATAATTGATGCAGGTTTGACAACCGGGTGTATAGAAAGTTGTGAAGAGCGTTTCGGTTTGCCTGAATGGAATGAAATAATTATACTAGCTAAAACTGAATGGTCAAATCAATTTTATACAGTTCTATACAAATTTTCCTAAAAATCATCGCTTTCTAATTTTTGGCAAACTATATGCACTTCCAAACCTTTTAATTGGTTTCAGGTTGCCCAATTTATTATCAAAAGCAGGAGTAAGACAAGGATGTCCGACAAATTTTTTTTACCTGTTAAACCGCGATTTTTAAGTGTTAGTGAGGCTTGTCAATATTTGGGAATCAGCCGGATGACCTTACTTCAAGCTGAAGAACGCCAACTTTTACGTGCATCTCGCACCCCAGGCGGGCACCGACGTTATAATTTCGATGAATTAATCAGATACATGGCAAGTTCTGGAACGGCTGTTTCCAGCCTGGATGATAAACTACCCGAAACCCAACTTGGTGATATTGCTAAATATGCCCAATTCCTCTCGTTAGAAAGTGCCTTACGCCAGATTATTCTTTTATTACAGGTGGAGATGGGAGGGGCTTTTCTTTTTAATGAAAGTCGGCGGCAGTTAGTATTGAATACCTCCTTTGGGATTCCGCGCTGGTTGCTAAATCGGGAAGTAACGGTAGGGTTGGATGGAGTGAGCGGCAAAGTATTAACCAACCTTCAGCCGTCAGTCTTTAGCAGTACTGATAGTGAATTACCCCTGGTAGAGTCGGCGCGGGGACAAGGTTTATGTATACCTCTAGTCGCCCAACAAGAAAAGCTAGGCACTCTCCAAATCTATAGCACCCAACGCCAGAATTTTTTTCCTAGTGAGATTAATATTTTTGCAACCTTTGGAATTTTTTATTCAATGTTGCTTATCAATAAGCTGCTTTTCAAAACTATCCAGACTGGCTGAAATAAATTGGGCAAAAGCGCAAAGCATGTAATACCAAGTCCTGATAAGTAGTATTTATTTGTAGGGTCGGGTTTGTAACCCGACCGAGTGGATTATAAACCCACCCCTGCAATTCTATTGAACAGTACATAACCATACTTGGTATAAGGTCTCATTTCTAATACTTTGAGTAAAAAGGTCACAGTTAAAAGCAGTAAAGCATCGTCAGGGAGCGAAATCAAATGAGCCTCAACTCTGAATGAGCCAGCGGGTCAAAGAAAATAGCTTATATTCGGACTAACCAGTCAACAAATTAAGCACGTTTCAGGATATGGGGAAGTAGAGGAAAAATTGGTCACCTGATTTATGAAGCGGGTTACTCACTGAAAATTATTTCAAAACCAATAGTAGACATCGAAAACAAAGGCAGTAGGACCAATCCGCAGGGATTATGCGTTTGAAAAAAGGCGGAGCAAGTACCACCCGGTTTTTTTAACCTGAACCATAATTTGGCAAAAAAGGGCTTTGTAGCCTGGACTATATTCAGTAACGTTAGACCGTGCTAGAATCACCTTAACCCTCAACCAAGCGTCGGGGGCTTTAACTTCCTCAGATGTAGCTGTTGGTTAGAAATAGGAGATTTTAGTATGAGTTCTGAATGGCGACACTATATCAGTATTATTGCGGTGATTGGGGCATGGTTGGGCGGCCTGGGAGTGGTATTCTCGGTGTTGTGCTTTACCTTTGCCATAATTAATCCCCGCCTCTTCCGCATTGCCCTGACCTGGCTGGTGGCGGCAGACATCGGTATTTTGATAATGCTAGGAGCTCTGGCCTTCCTGATTCAGGAAACTACTCTCTGGATATTTGACCTGGCAGGAATAGCCTTACTAATTGCTCTTACTGTCTTTGTTTTCCTGGTGGTGCGACTGTATGTGGGTAAAGACCAACTTGCTTCAGGACTTATCGAAAATACTCGCCGCCGCATCGAATTTTAAACCCAGGATAGCCTGCTCAAGTGCTGAGTGATGGCTTCGTCAAGATGGTCAAAGTCATGCGGAGGGAGCGGATATTCCCCAAGCTGGCGGTATTGCTGGTTAAAATTACCAATACCCCAGCTTTTACCCGTCTTGATGTCCTCTTGGACTAGCCGCATAAAGGGGCCAGCTTCGGTCGGGTTAGAATTTCGCTCCAACCCTTTGAGGGTAGCTTCACGGTTATAGGCCACTCGCCGGGTTTCTGCTCGCCATTCCCCATCCCATTCTGCCAGCAAATAACTGGCGCGAGTATCATTGTCAATCGGTATACCTACCGAGCCACAGTTAGTAATTACCATCCCCCGCCAGAAACGCACTAACGGACGGTGGGTATGCCCCGAAATCACCAACCTCCTGGGTTTAATTTCCCCTTCAAAAATCTCAGCCAACTCTTCTTCGTTGACCCAGGGAGCAATTCCCTCGATTTGGTGCCGGGGCGAACCATGCACAACCAAAATCTCCGAACCATCTGGCCCATTTAATTGAATTTTTTCGGGTAGGTATGCCAGCCACGCTAATTCCTCTGTGCTAAGTAAACTGGCAGTCCAACGGCTGGGCGCAAATAGCACCCGGTTAGGCGGAGTTAAATCGGCTTTCTCATATTGGGATAGCACATAACCTTCATGATTCCCCCGTATTATCTCCGTTCCTGTGCTACGAACCAGGTTGAGCGTTTCCAGGGGCCAGGGCCCGAAATTGATAAAATCCCCGGCTATTATGACTTTATCACAATTAAGCCGTCCAATATCTTCAAGCACGGCCTCCAGCGCGGGTAAATTTGCGTGTATATCGGAGATTGCGGCTATTCGCACCTAACCCCCTTCCCCAGTGATTGTCAGTTCGGGGCCGGAAGATGGTGGCACAAAATGGTAGATTGCAATACTACTTTTGCCCCCCGGTTTAGGGAAAACCTTAACCAGCTTCAGATAGGGGAGCAACATTTCATCAGGGGTAACGGTTGTGAGGTAGTAAGTGTTGCGTTCGCCCCGGAAATTGCGGGTTAGCCAGTTAACCCCATTGGTGCGCCCAAAGAAAATCCAGCCCTTGAGCGGACTCAGCCGGGTAACATAATAAAGTTCGGGTGTAACATTATTCTGGTCAAGATAGAGCAACAACGGGTCAACTGCTGCCAAATCCTTGATATAAGTAATTGAATCCTCTATCCCGTAGCCGCTAGGCCAGCCCTCGATATATTGCCAGCGGTCTTTGGAGGAAAGTTGGGCTTCTACCGGACGGTTTAAGAGTTGGTCGTCCAAAGACAGCCAGGGGATAATCACAATGATGGACAGGCAGACCCCGAACAAAGCCCCCGATATACCTGTCCAGCCCATGCGCTCCCGGTTGGATTTGATGACATATTTACTGAGGCGCATTATCGCAATAGCCGCCAGCAACATCAAAGGCGGGGCAAAAGCCGTAATATAGCGGGTAAACCAATGTTGTCTGGCCAGAATTATCTGGGCGAACACCGGTAAAACCGCCCAGGCCAGCAAAACTATTTCGCTCTGAGCAAATTTCGGCTTGAAGACAGCGTAGCCGATGCTTGCCAGTACCAGCACCAGCATTGGTATAGAGTAATAAGTTAGCCACCATTCCCAGGTCTGGGATATATTATCCCGCCATAAATCGAAGGGCAACCCTAAGATTTCCTTGAAAGTTAGGGCATAACTGGTGTCAGTGCTACTCAGAAAGGAAGCCTGGGGGTGAGTCTGTAAGGGTAAATAAACCGCCCCGGCAATCGCGATACCCACAAAACCCACCACTGCCATAAACAGGAAGTTGCGCCATCGAACATTCTGAAAAGCCCGGAAGAGCCGCTTGCGTTTGGCGGTAACGGCTTCAAGGGTGGAGGATTCGCGCTCCAATTGTAACTGTTGACTATGCCTTGCCAGGGGTAAACCAAAATTAGGTAAGCGGCGCACTCGCAACCTATACCACCATAACGAAATTCGGCGCAACAAATCGGTCTGATATTCCCGATAACGCGCCGCAACCTCCGGGTGGCGACTGACCATAAAGGCTACCAGTGGGGCTAATCCGAAGTAAAACAGGGCATTCTGTTTGATAAGCAACCCCAGACCGATTGACGCGCCCAGACCGAGGGCATAAACCGCACGGGGTTGTTGCCCGATAGCAATCGCAAAATAGAGTGTCGCCATCCCGGCGGCAGTTTCCCAACTGGTATGGACTGCCAGCCGGTTGTGCAAAACCATAATTGGGTTAAGTATAAAAAACAGGCTTGCCAGGAAGCCCGCCGTTGCCGAATGTAACCGTTTACCAATTAAATAGACGAAAATACAGGCCAATCCCCCGCCCAAAACCGACATAAATCTGCCGCCCGCCAGGGGGTCATCGAACAGATGCCAGAACCAGCTCAATCCCCAGATAAAAAGGGGTGGCTTGCCGTCCCGTTCGGCTGAAATAAGCACATTCCGCACGGGGTCGGCCATATATTCACGGGCATAATCCAGGTAAATTGTTTCGTCATAAAAAATTGGCAGGGCCAGTAGATTGGGCAAGCGCAGCCAGAAATAAAGAGGTATTAGCATAATTATGCCGAGGGTATCACGGGCGGCCCAAAAGAATGGAATAGCCCGTTGCAAAGCCAGCCTGCGCCGAATTCTACCGGGCTGTTTTCGCCCATCTAAGACCGTAGCAGGGTTTACATAGTGCTGTTGTTGCATCAGATTAAACGTTTAAGCCTGATTTTATTTTGGAAATATTAATACCCACGCCTCCGATTATAACAAAAGCTATCGGGCTGGGCAATTTTTAGAATCTGGCTATTTAACGGTTCTTATCACGGGTTTAACTTACAAAGGATTGCGTTTTTTACTATTGCGGTGTCGCAACTATATTTTTGAGCCAAAAATTCCTTTATCTTTGGCAAGTCAGTTAGAATAGGACTCCCTTCTGACGCTCGATGTGGGGTGTTAACGCCAATAATAAGGGTTGGCACTTCGGCATTTAGCTGGTCTCTGGTTCTAGTGTACCAGAAGTCATCATTGAATAAATAAAGATAAGAGGAACTAGGGTCGGCGGTGGCTGGTTTTCGGTTAGCTAACCAGTATATTTCTGGAAAGTTGTAATATTCCCAAATTAATTCGTTAGGTTTAGAATTAGCTTTGACATAACTAACTATTGCTGGCACATCCAATCCAATAGTATCTTCATAGTAAATCTGGCCTTTATCCACAAATAATTGGTCGTAATAAACTTTTAGACTTTGAATATTTGCCAGGATTAGCAAGCCAAAAAAAAGTGTGATAGTTATCATCCGCAAACGTGTAGTTTTGAGTATTGATAGATAAGAAGTCAGGTGATATCCCACAAAAAGCATCATAAAAGGAAGAACTGGAATTATGTATGTCGGTTTTGTTAACCCAGGCAGAAAACCGATGAGCAAACTCCAACCAACCAGCAACAACAAAAGCTGGTAAGTATCCAGCCGCGACCACTGTTTACGATGGAACCCAACCCTAGAAACCAGAAACGGAATTGTAGTCAACCCAATTAGTAATAAATTTAACCCACCAAAAAAGAATAAGAGCAACAGCCCTTTTATCACTAAAGGGGTATCGCTAAGTTTCCCATAATTAAAGGTCATATCAATCAAGTTAAATTTAAGTTCAGCCAATGCTAATGAATTAAAGAAATAAGGCAGAATTGTAATGGCAATTGGAAGGATTATCCCCAACCCTAGCCAAAAGATTAGCCTTAACTTCGAGAGGTCAAACCAGGGTGTCCCAGCTTTTGCCCGGTAAAAAATAAGGGTCAGACCGAAAACTGGCACCACCGTCAGGCAGGATGTTTTTATCATGACCGCAAATGCCAGGCTAACTCCTGCCCAAAATAAGTTCCAATTAGCTTTTTTTTCAGTTTCCATAGCCTTGATAAAAAGCCAGAAAGCTAATAATAACAGGGGGGTTTGAAAATATTCCAGGAGCGGCGGGGTAGTAATATAGTTATAATTGAGTAGAAAAGCCCAGCTTACTATCGCAATAAACCCAGGCAGGAAATTCTTGAATAGCTGATTTGAAATTGCCAGAAGTAAACAAAATCCAACAATTACCGCGAACAGGCCAAAAATCCGCATAATCAGAATGGCGTTATCATGGCTAATAGCCAGGGCTACGATTTGAGGTACTATACTCCATTGAAATTTGACCTCACTACGATACTGAAAAGCGAAAATAAAGGCTTCCACAGAGTCCAATCGTTTGGCCTGAATAAAATAATTCGGCTCATCAATAAACATAATATTATTGTTGAGCGAAGGTAACTTAGCAATAACCGCAATTAGGGTCGCTAAAAGATAGGGCCACCACTTTTGCAAAGCAAGCGGTAGGGTGGTGGTTTTTTCGTTTAGCTTTCCTTCGGCTAGTTGCATCTTATTTGTAACCGATAATGGCAATATTACCTGCCGGAAGCGGGATGGGCAGATAGCCTATTTTAAGCTTTTTGAGCCAAACAATCAGGGTACGTTTAAAGCTGGTGGGCAAGGGGAAAAGTTTTAACCAGTAATGTAAAGGGTAGAGGTTAAAAATCGGTTTTAGCTTTATATCTTTGAATCCGGCATACTCGAGCATATTACGGGCACTTTCGGGCGAGAAAAGTTGTAAATGCTCAATATCAAAGATGGGCGATTTTGTACCCAAAACCTTAGCCGATAAGGCGCGACGGTTATGCCCAATGAAAAAGACTGCCCCACCATCCTTCAGAACTCGGTGAGCATTGCGGCACATTTCCATCGGGTCGTGAAGATGCTCCAGAGTTTGAAAGCAAGTCACCAGGCTCAAGCTACCGTCGGTATAATCCTGTGGTCGGAAAATATCGTGTTTGATTAGCGGTTGGATTTCGGCTTTGGCTGATTTAATGGGCGCGACTGAAGGCTCAACCCCACCTACTTCTGTAAAACCCGCTGCTATTAGCTCCTCTAAAAATGCCCCATCGCCAGTGCCAATATCTAATGCACCCTTTAAATCTCTTATACGAGCTTTAATTTGAGGCAAGAAGCGACCATAAGTACGGCTGGCAAAATGGGCTTCTTCGGCACTATCGAAAGCGGCCTCATAATAGGCTTCGGCAATCGCGCCTGGTTCTGGGATGGGGGTAGCATATAACAAGTCGCATTTAGGGCAATCAACCAGACGATAATGCATATACTCAGGCATCTTGCGGGAGGCAAAAGCAAATTCATCAAGTTTTGCCGGGTCATAGTTTGCCGGAGCAAAAACCTTCGCATCATCGCTTGAACCGCACACCGGGCAATTCCGGGCGACCATTTTCATCTTTAGCGTTTCTTGTTGCATTTTTCTATTTCACCTTTTTCTGGTTCAAACTTTTTAATTCCGGCGACGATCCAGAACCTGATTGGCAGGGCGCACTTCACCATCCCTGATAATGCTCCGACGGATGAAGTGGGGTCTTTGTTTAACCTCTTCAAATACTTTGCCCAGGTATTCCCCAACTACCCCAATGGCAAAAATATTCAGCGAGCCAAAGAATAAAACCACTAACAAAACAGTAGTAATACCCGATGGGGAGAGTTCAGGGAAGAATATGCGGCCCAGGACCTGAAGCACTCCTAAAAACATACTTATAAAGAGGAGAATCGTGCCAAAGAAACTCAAGATACTAAGGGGGGTATTGCTGAAAGACAAGATGCCTTTTTTGGCCCAACCAATATTTTTCATCAGGTTATTGGTAGTTCGCCCAAACATTCGCTCCGGGCGTATATAATTAACTCCGATTTGTTTGTAGCCTACAAAAGCTCGCATCCCCCGCAAAAACATATCGCGTTCCGGGAAGCGCAATAAGGCTTCTACCACCCGTTTGTCCATCAGGCTAAAATCGCCCGCGTCGTGGGGTATAGTTAAGTAGGAAAAGCGGTCAAAAACCCGATAAAAAAGCTTGTAAGCAACTTGCATCATAAAGGGTGCTTCGCGTTTTATCCGCCGCCCGTATACCACATCGTAACCTTCGCGCCATTTCGCCACAAACTGCTCGATAATCTCAGGCGGGTCTTGCAAATCCCCATCCAACAAGACACAGGCGTTTTTGCTGGCGATCTCCATCCCACTCTTGAAGGCTGATTGTGAACCAAAATTGCGAGAGTGGGAAATTCCTACTACCCGGCGGTCATTGCGGGAAATACCTCTAATAACCTCCTCGCTGTCATCGGGACTATTGTCATTGACGAAAATAATCTCGTAGTCAATGTTCAGATTATTAAAGGTGGTTTTTAGCCGCTCGTACATAATCGGGATGGCCTGATTATCCTTGTAACAGGCAATGATAGCGGTGACACTGTACTTGGTATCCACTCCGAATTTTTTGGAAGAACGCTCATACTGTTCTTTATCGGCGATGCTATTGTACCAATCAGTCGTAAGTTGTAAACCTACGTTAAAGGAAGTTCGGGGTTGCCAGCCTAGATGATCTTGAACTTTTTCGATATTAGCATACCAATCCTTAACATCCCAATGTCGGCCTGGCATCGAGAAGGAGGGTGGTTCGGCAATCTGAAAAACTTCCCCGGCAATCCGAGCAACATCGCCAATGGTTGTTTTGTAGCCACTCCCGATATTAAACGAATCGCCATAATCTTCTTCCTTCAGGTTCAAAGCCGCATCTATGAATGCTTCGGAAACGTCATCCACATAGATAAAATCTCGTGAAATATTAGGGTCAACGAAGGGCGGATACTTCTTTTCTATCCCCTGTTTGATTACGTTGGGAATTAGACGGGAAGAGTCTTCTAGCGGGCCATAAACCGAATAAAGGCGTAAATTGACGCAGGGGAAGTTTTTTTTCTTGCCGAAATAGTACATTAAATTGGCGGTAGCGACTTTGGAGACAGCATAATCGCTGTTTGGTTCAGGCAAATCGGCTTCAGTCGGCCCGGAAGCATTATCGCCATATTCGGAGGAACTACCCGCATGGACATAACAGGCAACATTGCACTCTTGCAACTGGGTCATTAATTTCTGGATAAAGTTGAAATTGGTCTGATAAATTAGCTGGCTGTCAGTCTCGAAAGAGTAAGCCCCATAGGCCACACAATCCAAAACCGTTCGGGGTTTTGTTTCAGTTAAGAGATTATTGAGGTTGGTTTCTACCAGCAAATCCGTCATTCGGACGTTTTTGGTGGGTAAATCTTCCAATCGCCAGGCTGGTAGGCGGCTGGTAGTGGCATAAACATCTTCCCGATATTTCAGCAGCAAACGGGCAAGGTTCGCCCCCACAAATCCACTGCCACCCAACACCAAAATTGGTCCTTGCAGTCGCTTGATTTTTTGCTCAAGCTCTTTTTCTAGCTCTGTCATCTCAGCTACTCCGATTTTCTGCTCTTTATACTTAACTTTACTATAGTTAGACGCTAATCTCAGCTTCTAATAATTTGCCAGATTCTTATTTTCTCACCTGTCTGCTGGCTTATCCATTCTTGTTTCAGGCAGCTTGCGTTAGTAACTTTTAAGGGTTGACGGTCATATTCGACCAGTTTGGTTGCGGCTGTAGGTACTAATAACTTGCAAAACTCAGTTGGATCGGTAGCCGCCCAAATAGCTTCTATGCGCTTGCTTCGGTCTTCATTACCACTTTCCCGGATTAGTGGCACGTTTAAGCTTGTGGCAGTATATTCAAAATAATCGGCCCGCCCTGCGAAAGCCCCGAAAACATTGAAATATAATTCGCGGTGCTGATTAGAAATAATTACCGTGTTCTTAGGGGTTTGGTCGTGAATATAATCAATCACTGCCTGTTCAGTTTTTGATAAACGGACTGAATCATCCCACCAAATCTGTTCGAGGGTGCTTCTACCGCGCACCTGTTGCAGCAGCCCAAACAACAACACTATTACGACACTAATGCCTAGCCAAAAGGTTGTTCTTAAACTTAACCGTTTTTGTAACCAGCCGTATACTTTCCATAGCCCTATTCCCATTATGGGAAACAAATACCAACCAGTTTGCAGTAGCATTTGCCCGCCTACCGAGTACGGGTCATAACTGATATTTATGGTAGTCGCCTCTAATATTGAAAAGACAGTCAAACCAACCGTTACAACACTGAATAGTAGCCACTCGCGTTTGGCCGATTTGCCCCGCAAATAAAAAACGGTGGCGATTAGGAGTGGTATCCCTACCATATTAAAAAGTACAAAGCCAGTCATAGAGATGATTTGCCAGACCCAATCGAGAACATTCTGGTCTTTTATCAAGCCCGATAAACCATTATAAATTGATGCGCCACCCGGCCAATTATTAATCCAGGTGCTGGTTGAATTTATTTCGGTGAGTCCATTGTAACTGATGTTAATTTTGGCGGTGTTTGGTAAGTAAACCGGCGATTGCATCTCAAAATAGAGCCAGCCACTTAATATTCCGGTAATAGCTCCTGCCAGCAAATAAACTTTTTGTCGAGTACGCCAGAAGGCATAGCCCATTATCAGGAAGAAAACGGGTATAAGTGGAAGAAAAATCTGAATCCTGAAGCGCAATATTGCTGCTACCAGGATTGCTAGAAAAATGACTAATGCGCCCGAATGTTGTTTCTTATATACCCGATAGGACAAAACGGCGGTTGTCAGGATAACTCCGTACATTACTAATATCCCGCTGTACATCTGGGGGCTATTTAGGGCAGCGGGTTCAACTGAACTAGAGCTATGGGGGTAAAGGGTGAAATAGAAATAACCCAGATAATTCGGCCCTAGCGCAGGGAATGTTACAGCCAGTACATATAGCAGTGCTGTACCCATATAGGCTGCCCAACGCGAGCCAGTGATAATTTTTATCAAACAATAAACTGCCAGACACAGCATTATTTCAATAAATGTATAGTTATAAATTAGATGCGCTCGCAGGATGTCACCCTGCCCACTAAAACGGGCCATTAGCATCATGGTTAAGTGCGGGAACATGTGATAGGCTCGTTCTTTAAGACCTGCCTGATTGGCCTGCTGAAGGGGTGGGGTGTTACGATCAAGTTCATAAGCCAGGGCCACATGGTAGGTCTGGTCGCCAAAGAGCTTAAAGATACGGTCTCCGGTAGCTGGGTCGTCTACGAACCCGGTTTGGTAGCGGATATTGGTTATCAAACTCAAAACAATTAACATTACCAGCAACCAGTTGATGTTTTGCCAGTTGCTTATTTTTGGCAGAGTGAATTCTTGGCGGCGGCGTGCAAGGTGGACTATCAACCAAACAATTGCTACAGCCTGAGCTATATAAAACAAGGGGACGATATTCATAACACTGAAGGCGAAATAGGCCAGGGTTGTCAGGGCGTAACTGCCAATTGCACTTAAAGTAAATCTTACGAGTCTATCACTGACTTGCTTTTCTAAAACAATAAAACAAAGCCCACCGATTGGCAGCCATAAAACCAGTAGCCCTAAAATAGTACGGACAAGTTCAAAAATATTCCAGCCCGTGGCAAACAGGAAATAAACCAGCCCAGCAAAACTAATTGCTGCCAGCAAAATTTGCAGATAATTGGGTATTCTAAATTGGGTATTACTGGTTATGGGCGTTTCTTTTAGCTCAAGCATTAATTAGGTCTTTCGCTTTTCTAGTGTTTTGCTCAACTTACCAGCGCAGCAATTATGCTTTGAGGATCTAAACCGCACTCCTGCCGATGGAATTTTTGGGAACCATAGACCCCCGATACATATCCCTTAGCAAAGCGATGGGTAAATTTGCGAGGAGCTTTGCCGATGGTGAGCAGATAATGGGCTATATTCTGGCCTATTCCACCCTGCGCCACATGTTCTTCTATTACGAATAAATGCTGTGATTGCTCTAAATCTTCCAGAAAAGCCTCTGGCACATCTACTAGGGGCATTTCGGTTAGTAGCCATAGATTGGGGCGTTGCTCTTTCGGCAAGTGGCGAGCACTATTCAAAATACCGCCTACCAATGGCCCAAATACCAGCAAAGTTGGCCCGCCTCCGCTCAACAGTTTGCGCCAGGGGGCATAGTGCGGTAATTCCATATCCTGAGTGGCTTCGCTTAAACCCAGGCGCAAATAGGCCGGGTGGAGAAAAGAACTTAATTTAGAAATAATTGCGGTTACATCATCATCAAAGGCTGGTACAAAAACATGCATATTTTTGAGGGTTAGCAATATCCCGTAATCTTCCAGCGCGTGGTGAGTTGCGCCCATCACCCCATACCCGTAGCCACCACCATTGCCAACCAGTTTTACCGGGAGGTCGTGGTTGCAGACATCGTTGCGAATTTGCTCAAATGGGCGGGCATAAATAAAGGGGGCAATGCTATAAGCCCAGGGTTTTAGCCCGGTTTTAGCCAGACCTGCCGCCACCGACACCATATTTTGCTCGGCTACCCCGGCATTTATAAACCGACAGTCCAGGGCGGCTTGCAAGGGTTCCAAAGCTTTATAACCCAAATCGCCTGTCAAAAACACAAAATCCGGGTCACTAGCCTGGGCGACCATAGCCTGACAGAAGGCGTTTCTCATAAATAATTCACCTCAGTTATGGCTTGTTGGTATTGGGTTTCGGTTAACGGTAGATAGTGCCACTCCATTTTATGTTCCATAAACGATACACCCTTGCCTTTGACGGTATGCGCCACAATAGCCTGGGGAGTAGCGGATTGTTGCTTAAGGGCTTCGGTTAGAGATTGTAAATCGTGCCCATTTACTTCGGTGGTGGCTACCCCAAAAGCCCGAAACTTTTCGGCGATTGGGTCAAGATTAGCCACCTCGCGGGTTGTGCCAAATCCTTGCAAGCCGTTGGCATCTACAATAAAAGTTAAGTTGCTCAGTTGTTGATGGGCCGCGAAAATCAAAGCTTCCCAGTTCGACCCTTCGTTCCATTCGCCATCCGATAACAGGCAATAAACCCTACCCGCCTGGTTTTTAAGCTTTTTACTCAGAGCTAAACCCGCCGCCAGCGATAAACCATGCCCCAGGCTACCAGTGGCAAAAAGAATTTCCGGAATACCCTTAGCAGGTGGATGCCCACTCAAGCGGGTTGCGTCTTTGTGGAATTTTTTAAGTTCATCATCACTCAGAATACCAAGTGACCAGAGGGTAATATAAAGTGCGCCCGCCGAGTGCCCCTTTGATAGCACAAAGGCATCTTCGGGTTGCATAATGTTGTGGTAAAGGCTCATTAAAATGTCGAGGGACGAAAGGTTGCCTCCGATATGACCGACCCCACTCTCAAAATGCATTTGCAATAGACGGGCTCTGGCTTGCATCAAGCTTTTTTCGGTCAGCTTTGAACTAAACATTGCTTACCCTTCCTGGCTGGAATGTGCTATTGCCTTTCAGCCACTATCACATAAACTGCGCAACCAAGCATATTGATGAGCGGTATGGCTTCAACAACTGGCTCTAGCCCTTTTGTTATCCTGGCAACCCGGTCCGAACAAAACATAGGAACGAACCCGGCAAATCGTTTATATACGACCTTCCCCCCCGCCTGTTTAATCCAGCTAGCTACTAACTTGGTGGTATATGACTTTTCGCCATGCTCACGATGGTATTTTGAAACTTTCTCAATAACCTTCAGTCCAAAATTATAGCCGTTAGGTTCGTGAATAATAATTTTAGGGGCAACCCTGAAAGCCTCGCGAATAGTTAAAAGGGGGTCGTCGTCGTGGTGCAAAATACTCTGGATAGAAACCACATCGAAGCTGTTATCAGGATAGGGCAGGTGGTGAGAATCTCCGGCTATAAACTCAATTGGGCGGTCTTGTTTGTTTTTATTAGCCGCTTTGATGGCGTTACCCGCCGCATCTAAAGCAACCATTCGGCTAGGCTTTCCATTATCCCAGAAATAAATTGAGTAATAGCCATCGCCACAACCTACGTCTAATACCGCTTTCCCCTTAAAAGTACCTGTTTCTAAAATAATATCTTTAGTACGTTGAGTTGCTAATTTACTGCTCAGTTTGTCGGCGGTAGTATAAACGTAACCGCCCCCTTTTTCGGCATCCTGGTCGAATACATTCACATTTGGATTGTGTTCGCTCATCGCATCTCTCCAATCATATAAATATCTAATCACAGAGTGCCAGAGTTTTAGGGACGCTCTGGTACTCCCTTTAATGGGTTTCCTACCACTAGAAGCCAACTTTATTGCTATAACTTTTGACAAGCCTTGTCACTCAGAGCTTATGAAGAAGTTCCTGCGCTTAACTTTGAAGGGTATATAGCTACCACTAACAACATTACAATTATGACAGGTAAACATTACTATTAAGCTTACTAAAAGAGCGTCTGTCAGAATGAACTGTTATCTTTACAAGGCCAGCGAATCATACCAGTTCAAAATTGAGGTGTAAAGGAAAATTTTTTTAATAACTTGATAAAAAATATTATTAAATAAAGTTCCCAGCTTATTTTAACCCGGCAGCCCTATAAAAACATCGCTACATCGAACAAGTATTTGCCTATTCTTTGGTAATTGCTAACCAAATACCCAATTTGCCCAGTCTTATAACGGGTTTTACGCCAAAACTTGCCGCAACTCGCGCTGGAGTTTATAATGACCAAAGTTATTCATATAAGGAAACTCTACTGTAATTTTGCTTCACGGAGATGCTGATAGATGGCGATAGAACCGCAACAGGGTCAACTTAAACTCACCGAGAATATAGGCTTGAACGAATCAAGTTCAACTCCTGTCAGACCCCCTTTCTTATTACCAATTGTATTTGTCGGTGGGATGTCGGTGATGGCGACCGAAATGTGTGCCAGCCGCCTATTGTCGCCTTATTTCGGTACTTCCTTGCTGATTTGGGCTAATATTATCGGGTTTGTAATCATATATCTGGCTCTGGGCTACTTTATAGGCGGGCGAATTGCTGACCGAAACCCACGTGCCAGCCTCCTCTATCAACTTACCTGTTGGGCCGCCCTGACAATGGGCCTGGTGCCGCTTTTGATAAAGCCAGTTTTGGATATGGCTGGGGATGCCTTTAAAAACGCAAATGGGGTTTTGTTCTACGGTTCTCTAATTATTACCCTGTTACTCTTCTCCGCGCCTTTAATCCTGATGGGTTGTATTTCCCCTTTTGCAGTGCGATTAGCGGTAACTCAGGTTGGCAAGGCCGGAAAAACCGCCGGGATGATTTCATCCCTGAGCACCGTTGGCAGCATCCTGGGTATTTTTATCCCGGTATTGGTGATGATTCCGACTATCGGGACGCGCCGCACGATGTTTATCTTCGCCCTGACCCTATTAGTTTTCTCTCTATTTGGTTTGTATCTGGTCAAATCGCGCCGAACCCCTTTTTACGCCAGTTTTGTGGTGGTGGTTGGGGCACTGATGACCCTATCGGTAGGTGGTATTATTCGTCCGGCGGTTTCCGGCGAACTTATTTATGAACATGAATCGCCTGATAACTATATCCAGGTGGTCAAACGGCAAAACGGTGACGGTACCTATCGCCACGATTTGGTGCTAAACGAAGGCCGGGCCATTCATAGTATCTATAACCTTGATACTTCTAAAGTGCTGACAGGCGGGCCCTGGGATTATTATATGGTTGCCCCTTTCTTTAATAAGCAGCTAAATCAGAGTCAGGTTAAGAAGGTGATGATAATCGGCCTGGGGGCTGGCACCAGTGCCAAACAAATCACCCGTGCCTATGGTGAGAAAAATGTGCATATTGACGGGATTGAGGTAGATGAGGAGATAATCAAGGTTGGCCGGCAATATTTCGATATGAACGAACCCAACCTGAACGCCGTAGCCGATGATGGGCGTTATTACATGATTACCAGCAAAGATAAATATGATATTATTGGGATGGATGCCTATAAGCAGCCTTATATTCCCTTTCATCTGACCACCCAGGAATTTTTCCGGCAAGCCAAAGAGCATATGACCCCTACCGGGGTGGCGGTGGTGAATGCTGGTGCACCCTCCGCCGCTAATGGACAGCGCGACTTCCGCCTGGTCGAAGCATTAGCCAAGACTATGAAAACGGTTTTCCCAAATGTCTATCTGATTAACGTGGATGGCTATTTCAACACCATCATTGTGGGCACAAACTCCCCAACGAATATCAATAATTTTCGTGAGAATATTACCCAATATGTTTCCAACGATTTAATTAAAACTGTCGGGACAGCCGCTTTGGAAAAGGGTGATATCCGAGAGTGGACTCAGGCGGAGGCTTTCTTCACTGATGACCTCGCCCCGGTAGAGCGGGTAATTGATACGATAATTCTGGATTATGTGCTTGGTGGGAATAAGTAGGAGCAAGACAGGTTGTCGGGAGTCGGTTGTCAGTCTCCGATAAAATCCAATGAGAATTTTAGATTATGACCTTTGACTTTTGACTTTTAACCTTCGACTGCTGTTCTAATTGAAAGGCTTGTAACAAAGTGGCATTGGAATCAAAACAAAATCAATATAAATTAGGGTTGGCGGATGCTGGAACTGACCTTGCCGCGGAAAATCTGGAAATTGAAGCAAGACCGCCGCTCTTGTTCCCCACCGTTTTTGTATGTGGGATGTCGGTGATGGTAATCCAGATGTGCGCCAGCCGCCTTATCTCACCTGTTTTTGGCACCTCGCTTTTAATCTGGGCCAACCTGATTGGTTTTACCATGATTTATATGGCAATCGGTTATTTTGTGGGGGGGCGTATTGCTGACCGCTATCCCAGTCCAACCGTGCTATACCGTATGACGGCAATTGCGGCGGTCACAATGGCGATAATTCCGTTAATCTCCAGTCCTGTATTAGATGTTACCGGGAATATTTTCAAAGATGTTATGGGTGGATTATTCTGGGGGTCGGTAACCGGAATAGTAGTATTATTTTCGGCCTCGATAATCTTGTTGGGCTGTGTTACCCCCTTTGCGGTGCGGCTGCGGGTTAACCGCATTAAAACCGCCGGGAAAACCGCCGGAAGTATTGCTTCTCTCAACACTCTGGGTAGTATCCTAGGCACTTTTGTTCCGGTGCTGTTTATGATACCCACAATCGGGACACGTGCGACTCTTTATGTATTTGCGGCTATATTGTTGCTATTCTCGTTGGTAGGCCTTTATCTGGCAAATAAAAATCAAAAAAACCCGTTAGGAGGGTAAATTGAGAATTAAAATCAAGCGACGCATCCGCACTTCGGCTTCAGAGCAATGGCGTTTGTTTAATGCCGATGAAATGGATGATACTGGAAGCCCCAAAAATATCGGGCTAGTAGATATTCACTACGATCCTGAAATGATTTACATGACCCTGTTACTCTGGTCGGAATTTGCCGAGGGATTAGAAGAAGACTCGATCCAGCGCATTATTGATGATATTGTCGAGGAAGTGACCGAACCCATCGGTGTACCAGTTGATTACAGCCTCGATTATCTATCGCCTAGCCTCAACAGTTACAAGTACCAGACTAACGTTGATGATGACGACGACGATGATGACGAAGACGAAGAAGAGGAAGGCTTTGAAGACCGCAATGGTCGCCCAGCCTGGAACTAACTGGTTATTGGTTGTTAGTTGTTGGTTATTAGGTTTTTAGCCATCGATTTTCGACTTTTTACCACGGAGATATAGTAAAACACCTATTTTGTGTTCTTTGTTTCTTTGTGGTAGTAATAAAATTAATTGAACTTTATTTAAGTCTGGGCAGACCTACCTGTCTGCCCAAAACTCATTTATAAACGCCTATAAACGCCATTTATACTAGATAGTTGTTGGATAGAAATGACCTCAAAAATAACCTTGCAAACTCCTGACCTGATAAAAGTAGAAGATGGTTGCCCCCCCTGTACCGCCGAAGCTGTATTGCCTGAAGCTAATCGCTTGGCACCCCCCAACCTTGCTAGCAACCTCGCCGAGAAATACCCCCGTACCGTAGCCGCCTTGGGTACAATGGAGGGTGGTTTGCAACATCTGGCTTATATTTCAGCTGTTGAAGAACGTTGGAAAAAAGTAGCTTCGGGGGTAGTGCCGGGAGAGGGTGAGGTGATTCAAACCGTTCCTGGTCAGGCCAATTTACCCCCAACCCAGGCCGATTTTGACCTGGTATATTGTGGGGGAGTGCTGGGGTTGTTTAGCGCGGCGGTTATGGCCCGTAAGGGTTATAAGGTTATGGTTTTCGACCAACGCCGGGTGGGTACAAGTCACCGCGAATGGAATATCAGTGACGAAGAGCTTGAGAAATTTGTGGAGGCCGGGTTATTTAGTCGTACTGAAATCGAGCAAGCTATAGCAGGTCGATACAGTCGGGGGGTAATTCGCTTTCACAGCAAAAATATCCCGGAGCGGCCTGCCGAACTGTGGCTTGACCGCGTGTTGGATGTGGCGATTGACCTGGGTACTTTGCTGGAAATGGCCCGCCAGAAATTTGTCGAAGCGGGCGGGGTTGCCCTTGATTTCCGCTCTTTCCAGAAGGTTTATGTTACGGAGCAGGGGGTAGTGCGTTCAGTGGTTGAAGTGGCTAATGCTGATGGGCAGCTTGAGCGTTATGGAGCAAGGCTTACGGTTAACGCCCTCGGTTCAATTTCGCCGCTTTCGCTGGTTTTGCAAAATGGACGACCTTTTGATGGCGTTTGTCCGACGGTGGGCAGCACCGCCCACAACTTCAAAATGGGTACTGCCATGAACGAAGTTGAGGAGGATTTGGGCGATGTACTGGTGACGGTAGAACATGCCCAGAAAGAGCGACAATATATCTGGGAGGGATTTCCCGGCAAACAGGGTGAGATGACGGTTTATCTATTTTATTACGACACCGTTTCACCCGCAAAAGCCCAGAGCCAGAGTCTTTTAGACCTGTTTGAAGATTATTTCGAGCTGTTGGAAACCTACAAAGCTCCCGGCGAGGGTTTTGCTCATCTAAAGCCAGTCTATGGTTATATTCCGTCGCGTCATCACCAGCCTAAAGTCGAGAGTACCACTCACCGGGGGATTATTTCGGTAGGGGACGCTACCTCGCCCCAATCCTCGCTAACCTTTTGTGGTTTTGGCTCGCAGGTACGGAATTTGCCTCGTCTAACTCGGTTGCTGGATATGGCCTTAACTAATGAGTTGCTCGAAGGCAAGCATCTGAGTTCTATTGGAGCGCACCAGACCAATATTAATCTGGTATGGGTTTTCAGTCGCTTCATGCAACCCGTCAATCCTGGTCGTCGCCCTAACGATGTTAACCGCATTATGAATGTATTCTGTGCAGCCCTGACCAAAACTGGCCCGGAATTAACCCGCCGCTTTTTTCAGGATAAAACCCGGTGGAGTGATTACAACAAACTCACCCTGATGACCGCCTTTTATTATCCGCGAGTCTATCCTCTAACTCTGGAGGTTTTGGGGCTAAAAGGCACTGGTCACTGGGCTTTGGATTATCTGAAACTAACCCGCGAAACCCTGCTTTGTCAGGTATACCGCGCATTAGGGAAAAAGCGACAACTGTCTCTGGAAAATTGGGCTACTCGCCGCAATCCGGGGCTTGGACTGAGAATCGCCTCCCGCCGCGAAGAATGGCTGGCAAGCGGTTGGCTCTCCTAATTAAGGAGTAAATAGTAACGAGTAACGAGAAAAAATACAAGTTATGAGTTTAAGCAATCTGCAACTCAAAACTTCACTAACAACTGACAACCGACAACTGACAACCGTTAAGAGAGGTTACGATATTTAATGGCTGGCTCTAGCAGTAAACTAATCCTTAAAGGCGAAATTAAAAGGTCATACTCAATCAACGTTGAGCCTGAATCGATTTTTGAGTATCTTAGCGATATGCACATTTTGCTTACAAAAGTACCAAATGTTACTAAGGTGCAGCTACGCAAAACTTCTGGCCGGGCGCGGGTTTTTTTTACAATGAGTGTAATGAGTAACAGCTTCGATATTTTTATGGACATCGAACCCGCCATTGACCGCGAAAACCTTGTTATCCGGTTAACTACCCCGGCAGAACCGCTTGGAGCTAAACCAGTGGGTTATATGACCGGGGATTTTACCGCTACTATCAAAATTTCGCCAAAGGAAGAAGGGCAAACCCGAATTTCGAGCCAGGTTGCTCTGGCTTTTGATGCGAATCAAATGGAGCTGCTTTCTTATCTCTCGCGGGATATGATTAAATCTACCGGTCAACAACTTCTCCAGGAATATGTTGACCGAATGAGCCTGTCCTATATGAATAAACTGGCGGAAGATTTTCCGGTCTGGCAGCGCGCCCGGAAACAAGCCTGAACGGGTGTTAGTTGTTGGTTATTGGTTATTAGATTTTAGCTCAGTCCTCAGCCCTTTTCGGAAGGAGTTAGCCTATGCTAGAGGCGAAAGTATTTGCAGTAAGTGGAGTTGACCCGGAGCAACTGGCTTATGGTTTTGCCCGCTATAGCCGCTCAAGTTCATCTTTCCAGGAAACCCTCGACTGGATGAAGGAACAATCCGATCGCGCCAGCAACTTTCTTGATACCTTTTACTATCAGTATGGACATGCCAGTATCGGTGATATGGCAATGTTGCCGCTCTGCCTGGAAGGAATCTCGATGATTGCCGCCATCGAGGTTGAGCATGAACAGCTGTGGAGTGGGCAGGAACGTTCAACCCGCTATCAAGATTTCACCAAATCCGGCTATGTAGTACCGCCTGAACTGGAAGAAGACCTTAGCCGCAAAAGCTACTACGTTGAGTCGGTGCAAGCGGCCCTCAACATTTATAACCAGGTCTACACAGGCATTTATCGGGCGATGATTGAGACCGTAAGCCCGCCCCCTGGGACTGAAGCCGATGGGTTTAAGCGCACCCTCAAGGCCCGCGCCTTCGATGTAGCCCGTTCGCTCTTGCCCTATGCCGTCAAGACCAGCCTGGGTCAAATTACCTCGGCTCGCACTCTAGAAAGTCAGATTTCCCGTCTTTTAGCAAGCCCCTATCTAGAAGTTAGTGAACTGGGCAAGCTGATGTATGCGGCCTGTAGTAACGAACCTTTTAACCCTTATTTGCAAAAAATTGCTACCAAGCTGGTGGAACAAGCCGCGCAGTTCAGCGACTTGACCACTCCTAAACCGATTGCCCCAACTCTGGCAAAATATGTTGGTAAGGATACCCAGGCCGAGCAGATTGCCCAACAAATGAGCGAAATGGCTCAAACTCAGATAGCACGACTTAAAACGAATGACCGGATGGCGGCTACAGTCGAGGTGCAAACGGCAATTCCCGACCCCCTGATTGAAGCGGTTGCTACCCTGATTTACCGCTATAGTCATATACCCTATTCCGAGGCCGTTTTATTGGCAGACGATATGCCCCAGAATCAGCGTATAGAAATTTATGACCTGGCCTTCCAGCAACGCGGCAAACATGACGGGGTTATTCGGGAGCTACAGGGCGGGCATGCGCTGACCTTTGACATTTTGATGGATGGCAAGGGGATGCAGGATTTCTTTCGCCACCGCAATTGTGTGCAGGTGCGCCAGAATATCACCGATAAACATAGTTTTATGCCTGCCGAAGAGTGGTTTGCAATGGGATTGCCCCAAGATGTGGTGAAAACCCCCGAAATTGCTGCCTCGCTGAAACTTTATAATTCTGGAATGACCCAGGGTGGCGAATCATATCGAACACTTCTGGCGGGTAACTCTACCCTAACCGCTGACTATGTTTTACCTGTTGGTTATAACAGGCGGGCTTTGTTCAAAATGACTTCCGCTCAGGCTCTGTATATGATTGAAACTCGCTCCAAATCTCATGGCCACTATAGCTATCGCAAGGCTGCCGTTCAGATGTGGGAAGAGCTGAACAAAGTGTGGCCGCATGTTGCCAAACATGTGCGGGTTACGCCCTTCGAGGACGGCGATTTTTTGAAAAGGTGATAATGTTTTCTGACTCTAAGCAAACCCAACTGGCATTGTAAATTCAATCTATAAGTCCAGTTTTGGGATTGGCTTTTCGGCAGGGGCAGGTTCGCTTAAACCTTCAAGGGGGGGTAATTCCGACAGGCTTTTCAAGCCAAAATGGTGCAGAAACTCCAGAGTTGTACCCAGCAGGATTGGATGCCCAACCGACTCGGCCCGCCCGACTTCCTCAATCAACCCTCGCGCTTGCAAAGTATTGATTACTCCACTGCTATCCACACCGCGTACCGCTTCTACTCCCTGACGGGTAATTGGCTGCCGATAAGCGATAACCGTCAGGGTTTCCAGGGCAGCGTTAGAAAGACGGCTGGCACTTTGCAAACCCAAAAACCGTTCAACATATCCGGCAATTTCCGGGGCAGTCACCAGTTGCACCGTATTATTGTGCTGGAAAACCCTCAACCCCCGCTCGTTATTCTCATAATCGGCGTTCAGGGTTGCCAGAAGCTCTTTAAGCCATTCAGAATCAATCGCCAGGGCTTTTTGCAATTCTGTCATATTAACAGGTTGGGCGGCGGTGAACAGCAAGGCTTCCAGGGCGGCAAGCTGGCGGGAAATACTTATTAATTCGGTTTTGGTAGGTTCAGCCA
The DNA here is from genome assembly GCA_038207495.1 of Chloroflexia bacterium. Classification (GTDB taxonomy): domain Bacteria; phylum Chloroflexota; class Chloroflexia; order Chloroheliales; family Chloroheliaceae; genus Chlorohelix. The sequence continues at coordinate 57,186 of JBBQZS010000008.1, read as the reverse complement.
TTCTGTTTCCTGAATTAATCCCCGGCGGCGGCAACCGCTTCGATTTCTAAAAGCCACTGTGGGTATAAAGTTTTGGCAATTATCACGGTTAGGGCAGGTCTGACAGTGCCAAGATGTTTACGGCGTATCTGTCCGTTTTCCTCAACCTGAGAGGCATCAGTCATAAAAGTAGTAACTTTAACCAGATTATTTATCCCCATCCCCGCCGAGGCTAATATCTTCTCAATATTTGTCCAGACGACCTCACATTGTTCACTAAAGCTATCGGGTATTTGACCGTCGGGCTGCTCTGGTATTGTCCCGCTAATAAATAAAAGCCTACTAGCGTTTTTTACTTCCAGCCCGTGACTATAGCCCCCGCTTGGATCGGCAACATTCTCAGGATTATGGAAAATAGTTTGCATTCTGGCTTCTCCAATAAGGGTAAAATTTCAGGGCTGGGTTATCCATTTTTGGAAAATTCGGCTTATTATAACAGAAAACAAAAAACGAGTACCGAGCGAGTTTTGACACTCGGCACCCGGCACTCGTTAATCGTTACTAAACTTTAAGCGTCAGCGGGGTTAGCCTGTTGGATAAAGGCTACTGGCTGTGCTTCGCGCTCCTCAACTTTTAGTGGGGTTTGTTCACCACTGGCCGAAGAACCACCATCGCCATCACCCTTCTGTCCACGTCGGAAAAATCGGATAATGCGCTCTTTTCCACCTTCCAGCAGACTGTAGACCACTGGCACTACCACCAGAGTCAACAAGGTACTGGTTAGTAAACCACCGATAACCACAGTTCCGAGCTCGGCGGCAATAATGCTGCCTTCGCTTAGACCTAAAGCCAACGGCATCAAGGCCAGAATAGTAGCAACAGCCGTCATCAATATGGGCCGTAAACGGGTGCGTCCAGCCTGAACCAGTGAGTCATAGATGCTGGCACCCTGTCGCCGCAATTGATTTACCAGGTCAACCAGCACAATTGCATTGGTAACAACGATACCGATTAGCATCAGCAAACCAATCATAGCGGGTAGACCAAGTGCCCGTTGGGTAATTACCAGCGCACCCAACGCCCCGATGAAGGCTAACGGCAGACTAAACAGAATGGCAAGGGGCTCAAGCAAGCTACCGAAAGTTACCACCATAACAATGTAAACCAGCGCAATAGCCGCCAGCATAGCCACAGCCAGCCCGGTAAAGGCTTCCTGTTGCTGCTGACCAGCACCTGCCAGAGCTACCGTTACTCCTGCGGGCTTCTGGAGAGCGTTAATCTCTTTCAAAGCCGCCTGTGATACACCGCCGGTATCCTCAGTGGTAATATCAGCCTTCACGGTGGAAGCCAAAGCCTGATTAATTCGGGTAGTCTGATTGCTGCCCTGAATTTGCTCAACCTTAGCAATATCACCCAGCTTAATAGTACCCAGTATCGGTAACTGTTTCAGATTCTCGATATATTCGTTTATGTTGCCGCCCGTTGGCTTGGGCAATAGCATGATTACATCCAGAGCCTGACCATTGCTGAAGCGAATAGTACCGGCACTCTGCCCCTGTAACAGGTTGCGTAACTGCGAACCAATCAAGGCAGTGTTGGCAACAGGATTTTTGGTCGGGTCGGGCGTGACAACCACCTGGGGGGTCAAGTCCGAAACGTCGCTGGAAACGTTCGCCAGCTTATTGTCGAACTGCGAACCTTTCAAGGTCGTTACTACTTTCGCGCTGGTTTCGCGTACTGCTTCGGGGGTTGGCCCTTGCACTACCAGCGATAGATTATTGCTACTGAACCCGCCAACCGGGCCTACCGAAATTGTGCCACCTTTAGGGAAGATTGGCTGGAAATCTTTCCGCATCTCTTTAGCTACATCGTTAGTATTGGAGGAAGAGTTAAGCCGCACTAACATGTTGCTGGTGCCAACATTGCCGCCGAAGGCACGCTGGTTGCGGGCAAACTGGCTATCCCCTGCAATAGTAGTTTGATACAGAGTGACGGTGCCGCGTTCTTTATATTTGTCAAGCACTTTCTCGGTCTGGTCGGTCACGGCAATAACGCTGGCCTGGTCAGTCCCAGGGGCGGTGTTGATTGTAACCGAAAGCAGTTTGTCGCCACTTTCCGGCAAGAAAGCGAAGGGAACTTTGAATATCCCCACGCTGGCAATGCTACCTACAAACAACAGTAAGGCAACTCCCAGCGTAATCCAGCGATGGGCTAAACCCCACTTTAACACCGGGGTATAGGCCCGCTGCAAAAGAGTGTTTTCTTTCTCGACCCCAACCGATTTGGGAGTGATAAAGAAGCTGGCAAATACCGGGATAATGGTCAAAGCTACTATCAACGAAGCAATCAAGGCAAAGGTAACGGTCAGGGCGAAGGGCAGGAAGAACTGACCCGAAACCCCTCCCACAAAACCTAGTGGCAAGAATACTGCCACCGTAGTTATAGTGCTACTGGTGATGGCACCCGCTACTTCCTTTGTACCGCGTTTGATAGCGGTTGGGACGGGTTGACCTTCCTGAACGTGGCGGAAGATATTTTCCAGCACCACGATAGCATCGTCTACCACACGACCAACGGCGATAGCCAGACCGCCCAAAGTCATGATATTGAGGGTAATACCCTGATTCCACAGCAGGATAAAGGCTACAATTATCGAGGAAGGAATTGAGATAGCCGTTACTAAGGTGCTGCGAACGTTTCTAAGGAACAGGAAGATTACCAGTACCGCGAAGAACGCACCTAAAGCCCCTTCCTTAACCAGCCCATCGACCGATTGACGTACTTGCAAAGCCTGGTCGTAAACCACCCCGGTTTTGATACTACCCTCAGTGGTTTTGTTCAGTTCGTCGTTCTTTTTCAAAACGCCATCCGAAACGGTTACAGTGTTACCGCTCTGGGTTTTGAAAACCTGAATCTGAACACCGGGCTTGCCATTGGTGCGGCTAATACCGCTATTTGATTGTGGAGCTTCTTTTACATCAGCTACATCGCTCAAACGGGTAAGCTGGGGAGCGGCACCCGCTGCCTGGGTAGCACTCGGTGCGCCCGCGCCAAATCCGCCACCACTGCTAGGGGTGATGACCAGATTAGCCAGTTGTTGAGAGTCAGCAAAAGTGAAGGCAGTTCGCAATGGTATGGTTTGACCGTTGATGTCAGAAGTGCCTGCCGGGAAACTCAGATTGTTAGCCCGAATGGTGTTGGCAACATCGTTCACCGAAAGGCCCCGCGCCGCCAAATCTTTGGGCCGGAAGTTGATTATTACCAACCGGGTCGGGTCGCCGACCACTTCGACGCTGCCAACATCAGGCAGTTTGGCGTAGGCGGGTTTGGCAACCTCACGCGCCCACTTGCCCAACTCTTCGCTGCTCTGTCCTTTCAGTCCTTCTACTGTTACGTAGACAATCGGCTGTGAGTTAAAGCTGAAGTTGCTGATGCTGGGCTGTAAGGCAGACCCGTTTGGCCCGGAAGGGAGGGTCAGGCTGCGAAGTTTGCTATTGAGGCTTTGCTCAACATCCTTCAGGTTGGTGCCAAATTCAAACTCGGCAAAAACCAGGGAAAAGCTTTCCAGCGAGGTAGAACGTACCGATTTAAGACGCGGTATCTGGGCAACTACCCCTTCAACCGGGATAGAAACCTGATTAGTAACATCATCACTGCTGGCACCAGGATAAACCGTGGAAACCGCAATGTAGGGTAAATCTATATTTGGCAACAATTCGCTTTTTAATTGGGAAACAGCGAAAAGACCAAAGAAAAATACGACGACGGCTATGAGAACGGTGGCGGCTTTACGCTGCAACACCCAGTTAGTTAATACTGTCAAACTAATTACCTCCCTAAATTATGAGACCTTCTACCTCTGAGTAAATTTTTTAGCACTTAGGTCTAAAGTTGAGCTACTCAGGGTTGCCACAAAAGTTTTTGCCCCTTGCGCGGGCTTTTTCTGTGAACTTTGACACCGCAGCCCGGAAAAAAGTTTCCATACCTTGATAAACTATTTGTAATTCTTCCAGATTCAAACTGTCCAACACTTCCAGGGCTTCTTCCTGGCTTATCTGTAATAGCGAATCACACAAGCGTTTTCCCCGCTCGGTAATTTTGGCAATTACTACCCGGCGGTCATCGGGGTGTTCTTCCCGCGCCACTAGACCATGCTCCACCAGACGGTCAACGACCCCGGTAGTGGTCGAAAGGTTTTTGTCTAAAACCTCGGCCAGTTCGCCCATTCGCATCTTAAAATGAGCGTTTAGTAAAAACATTATTTTAAGTTGCGGCATGGTCAGGTCAATTTCCAACCATTCGGGCGATGCTCCACCACCCATTACCTGAAAGATGGTTTTTTGTTGGTTCAGAATTGCATCTACCAACTCCTGACGGTTGTTTAACTTATCCGTCTCTCCTTTTTCACTAATTGTCATTGAATAGTTAACCTCTTATATTTACTTTGCGGCCTAGTGCCTAACCAACCCTTAATTTCTCTTGAAAATACTTCGGTTACACCAAATTATCCATCGTACCGAATTATCCTACCAGACCGAATATTCCATGTCAATGAACCAAAAGTAATATTGTGTGAATAAAAGCGGAAGCTTTACAAAGGATTATTGATTGGTTTCTTATCAGAGCTAATATCATATATTTTACGGAAGCTGGTTATTGACGGTTGACTATCAATCAGATAAGCTTTGGCTTAGATAGTTATTTCTTTTCCATATATTTGGCCTGATTGCGTGTTATATTCCTAATTATCAGGCTTTATAGCCAATAGGCTTAAGTCAGCGAAGGAGTTATTATTAGAATTTATGGATAATTCTTTGAAGATACGTTGTGGCTGGGTCAATCTGAATAAACCGCATTACGTTCTTTATCACGATGAAGAATGGGGCGTGCCGGTTCATAATGACCAACGACACTTTGAAATGCTTTCGCTGGAAGGGGCGCAGGCTGGGTTAAGCTGGGAAACGGTTCTCAATAAACGCGAGGGCTATCGTCAGGCTTTCAGGGGCTTTGACCCGGCGGTGGTGGCGGATATGAGCAATGAAGAGTTGGAAGCTTTAATGAATGAGCCTGGTATTGTTCGCAATCGTCTGAAAATCTATTCGGTTCGGAAGAATGCCCTGGCTTTTCTTAAAATTCAGCAGGAGGTTGGTTCTTATGATACTTACGTCTGGCGTTTTGTGGGCGGTCAACCAAAAGTAAACCACTGGCAATCTACCCGCGAACTCCCCGCCAGCACCACTGAAAGTGATGCACTTTCCAAAGATTTGAAAAAACGGGGAATGTCTTTTGTAGGCTCAACTATCATGTACGCCTATATGCAAGCCTGTGGTTTGGTTAACGACCACACCACCGATTGTTGGCGTTATCAGGGGGAGTAAATAAATAGGGGCGGTTTACGAACCGCCCGGTTAGGTTTATTTGGTTTCGTCGAGGGGTGGTACGTCTTCAGGGTGAAGCCATTCGTCCGCCCAGGATTGCACCGCCTCAAACATGCTCTGCATGGATTTACCCTTTTCGGTCAGGCTATATTCAACCCGCACAGCACTATCGGCAATTACAGTACGTTCGACAATTCCTTCAGCCTCAAGCTCGCGCAGCCGTTCGGTCAATACCCTGTCACTTACCTTGTCCACAATTTTATGCAGCTCATTAAAACGCAACGGGCCATCCACCAATACCCGGATAATCAGTCCCGTCCAGCGTTTTCCAATAATTTCCATTGCTCTTTCGTACTTAGGGCAAAGGTGTGTTGTAACTTGTGGTGCTTCTTTTGTTGCCATTACTTTCCCGATTCTGAGCGGTCAGGCTCAACTTTTACAGAATACCCCCTTAGCCAATTTGCTATGAAAACATTTTAGCAAAAAGTTTCGAATAACGCAAGCTTACTAAATGTAAGTAGCATATTTTTTATTAGTAGATTTGGGGGCACATTTAAAGTCGCAAATCAGAAGTCGTAGGCCGAAAGTCGGAATTGGCATTTCGATTTTAGATATTCGATTTTAAATTTGGGTTAAATCTTGATTTTAACAATCGAATGTTGCTTGGCATCCGCCACATAAAGATAGCCGTCCGACCCTACCGCTACTCCTACCGGATTTACCAACACTGTCCCGCTCTGGCTATCGAAGGTTTGTGACAACTTACCATCCGGGGAAAATTTATACACTCGCCCGTTGGCACTGTCACTGACAAAAAGATTGCCTTCGGAGTCGGGGGCCACATAAGGTTCACTCAGGGATTGGTCAATCCAGTTTGGCACGACGATTTCACTTTGATAATTCCCATCCCGGTCAAAGATTTGCACCCTTTTGTTACGGCTATCGGTTACATAAACCTTACCCTGCGGGCTGACCGCGACGCTCACCGGCTCATCAAATTGAGCTGGGTCACTCCCCCGACTGCCAAACTGTCGCAAGAAATTCCCGTTTTTGTCAAAAACCAACACCCGCCGATTGCCTGTATCCGCCACATAAAGCTCGCCTTTGGTTTTATCGTAGGCCAATCCACGTGGGCCATATAGGCCGTTAGGGTTAGCCTGGGATACTGCTAGGTCGCCTTTGGTATCGAAGCCGCGCCCCCACTTGGTCAGAAACTTCCCGGTTGCGTCGAACTTCTGAATGCGGTAGTTCCAGCTATCGGTGACGTAGATATTGCCATCTTCGTCCACCGCAATACCGCCCGCCCCGCCATCAAAGGGGATAATCTGGAACTGCCCGTCGGCTGCCCCGATTTTGCCGAAAGTGGAGAGGAAAGTGCCATCTGCCGCAAACCGCTGCACCCGCCCGTTGCCCGAATCCAGCACCAAAATATCGCCGTTAGGGGCAAAAGCTACGCCACGCGGAGTTTTGTACTGCCCGTTTTTGATACCCGGTTGGTTGGACTCGGTTAGTTTAAAACTGCTGGTATTGGCAGCACCACCAGGGGTAGGCTTGCTTCCTGGGTTTGTGCCGGAAAGCAGTCCAAAATCGGGCATCAGGTCGTTCCGGACGTAGACCACCATATCATAGGACTGGAGTGGTTGAGAAACCTCGCGGAACAGGATATAACGCCACATCTTTTCGGCACTAGGTTGCACCGTAAAGGTTTCCCACAGTTTCTTCCAATCGGTATTGAGGATATTCTTGCGGTCACGGTTGGGGTCAGCCGTGTTGGTTGGCGTTTTAGTTATACCCAGATAGCCACTATCATCTTCGGGGAACCACCAGTAGCGGCGATATAGCTGCCGAGTATAGCCGTCTTTGAGTTGGTCTTGAATCTTGAACTGGTCTTCACTTCGATCCATCGCGATAATAGCATATTGATTTCCACGAGCGTCCTTTGCGGGGGCGGCCTCGGTATTCTGGCTGCTATCATTGTTGGGGGTGAAATAGTTAATGTCGGTAAAATCCCGGAAGTACCAGGTCAGGGGCGGCGCGACATTTTGCGATAATAAAACGGGTAAATTCCTGCCACCAGTTGGGTCTGCCACCACTTTGGGATTATCGGTAGGGGGTTGCTGTTCAAGGCGGTAGTCACGGGAAAGCTTGGACACGCGTTCAACAAAAAGCAAAAGTTCGGGAGTGGTTTGCACCTGAATCATTGGTTCGATATTTATATCGCCATTGTTGAAATTGAGCATCAGGGTCGCTTTGAGGCCATACGCCAATAGCACTACCGAAACCAGCGTTAGAATAGTGGCCCGCATCAACCTGCCACTCACCAGCTTTATTCGCCACATCCAGAGTGTTGCCGCAAACAGCCCCACCACCATTATCCCGGCTAATATCATCTGTACCAGTTGATTCTGGGGAGCGGGTTTGGATAAAGCGAGCATGATAAATATAACGGTGGCGATAAACATTATGCTGACTAGCCCGCCGAATAGTAAACCTTTCGCTGGCCTATACAAATCACGCCAGTCTATCCGTCGTGCCACATTGTCCGCCAGAATCGCAGCAGTCAGAATAGCGGGTAAGGCCACCTGCATATTCAGCCAGGGAACTTTTTCTCCGGCGACGGAGTAGGCAATCATCGCCATCACGCTCCAGAAGGCGCAATAGCCCTCCATTAAACCCCGCACCGTGAAAACAAATTTGCCCTTGCCCGCCGCTCTTCTAATCCAGCCTATCGGGAAAGCAATCAGGGCCACCAGCGTTAGTAAAGTTGGAAGCGGTTCGTACAAAATCATAAGTAGCGGATAGTAGAACCAGGGTTGGTCTATGCGTCGGGTATCGTGTACCGCCGCCCAATATTCCAGACCGCGATAGACCCCATCGGCTAAACCTTGAGAGTAAAAGAAGAAATTACCAAAGAGCAGAGCGTACAAAATACCAAAAGAAACCAGGAAACCCGTTAAAGCTTTGGGTTGGCGGAAAATCCGTAAAATACCGCGTAGGGTGGCACTTCCCGCTAATTTTTCGTCCGGCAAAACCGCCGCCAGCGATACCAGCCAGCCCGCCACAATCCCAAGTATAATCCCGAAAATTATTCCGTTGAGAATATAAGCTTGCCACTTGTCAAGTTCCGGCCCAACCAGCAGCAAATTCCCCTTTGGTAGGCCGTTCTGGTACTTGGAGATTTCGCTTGGGGAGAGGGCAAAACGCATAAACCGCAAACTGACCAAAGTGGCAATGGTAAAGACCAAGGCAAAGGTTATAGCAAAACCGTATAACCCCCTGCGATTGTAAACCAACAAACGGCGTTGCCAGACCCACCCGACCAGTAACCCAATAAAAAGTGCTAGCAGCAGCACAATCGTTAGTTGTACCACTATCCCCGGTAGTTGCAACCCTAATACGGTCAGATTGGTATCTTTGACAGGCTCTACAATCGAGGCTGCTACAGTTCCAGTAGAGGCATCCCCCAATTTGGGTTTGGGGTTTTGCGAACGGACGTATTGAAATGCCCCTAGCCCTACAAATCCGAGGACAGTAATCGCCGCCGCCACTATAGCCGGGAATTTCTCCAGTCCGCTCCAGCCTGCCGCCACTGCCCTACTAATCAAGTAGCTTACTATCAGGCAGAAAATCAGGCCGAAGGGAATGAGTATTAGCCAGGATGACACGTTCCCGCCAATAATTTTGGGTATATCACCTGTTTCGGTGGTTTTGCGAAAAAGATTGGTCGCGCCCCACAATAACTGTCCGGCAAATATCAAAAACAGGGTCGCCCCAACCAGCGAGGGGTTTGTCATTATTTTCTGGACGAAGTTACGAGATTCAGGGGTTGGGGGTTCGGTTGAAATTTCGGCTGAATTATCAACCGTTAGTGGCTCGGCCTCTTCAGTTTTGGCTTCAGAAATGACTTCGGGCGCAGCGGTTTCGGTTATTGGTTCTTCTGACTCGGTTTGACTAACTTTTTTGGGGCGAATCCCTACCAGATTCTTTATTCCAGTGGGTAAGGCTACCAACTCTACCGCAAAAGCCAGCACTAACCAGAAAACCAGAATCGCCGTGTTCAGGAAAACTAATTCGTGGCTGGTATAAGTAATTGCCAGACCCAGACCCGATAAGCTCATCCACCAACCTTTGCGGCCCGATTTTTCGTGAAAGAAGCGAAATAGCCCAACCACCATCAGCATTTGACCGAACAGCGCAAAAGAGTCGTGGCGCAGGTTGCGGTTATAATAAAGGATAGAAGGCGAAATCAGGGTAAGGAGCGCGGCAAAAAATGCCCCAAATTTACCGATTATTGGCCTCAAATACCAACACAGTAGCACCGTACCAATGCCAAAGAGGGCCGGGGCTACCCTGGCGGTGGTGTCGCTTGGCCCGCCAAACAGGAAATAGCTCACGCTGACGGCATAATACAGGAAAGGGCCGTGAAAGGTCGGGTCATACTGATAAATCGAGCGACCCAGATACATCTCACGGGTAAAGGTTCCGGCGTGGGTGGCTTCATCCTGATGCAAGGCGCGTGGAGCAAGGTCGCTCAGGCGGGTCACAAATGCCAGAATAACCATAGCTATCCAGGCGATGGCTTCCCAATTGAGCCAGGCCGCTACCAGAAGGTTATGTAGTGGTTGTTTTAGCCCGCTACCAATATTTATCTGTTGTCGCTCCTGTCGGGTGGGAGCTTCCAGGGTTTCTATGCGATTGATTTCAGTTTGTGCCATTAAAATCCAATAGTCGAAGGTCAAAGGTTGAAAGTCAAAAGTCGAAATTCTGTAGCCCCTATCTTATAACAAAGTAGTATGATTAGGCAATCGAATATTGAAACGCCGTTGAATATTGGATAGTTACAGGGTAATATCTCCTAGCTATACCAGAACCAGGCTTCATCTTTGTCAATATGTAGCAAAAAGGCCTTGATTTGGGTTATACTCTCAGTATCCTCCATCGTCAACCCCTAATCCGTTATCTTATCGTAGGAAGCTTCCCAGGCTTCGCCCTCAAATTCTACATCATCCGCAATAAGTTCGAGTTCACGGTCAAAATAAGGTTTGATTGGCTCAAAATGAGGGGTGGCTCAAATTTAGCTAAAAACCAGGGTTGGTCGCTGCCATAAATATTAAGAACACCGACCAATTCCTTTCCTAATTTCAGACAAACTTTCTTTAGTGCCATCGTCTAACTCAACTAATTTAAAATCGGGTGATTTTAACTTTATTCAGGCTTGCGCCCAATCATATACCACAGACCTACCGCATGCCGAACATAGTTCAGGGCGGTAAAGCCGGTGCGGGCAAACTCATATTCAAAGTTGAAATGGATAAAATCACTGAGCCAGGGCTCCTGAAACGAAGCATCCAGGGCATATTCGCCCCGATAGGTATCGGCATATAACACCCATCCACCGGGCTTGGTTATGCGGCACATCTCTTTGAGGATTATTGGCGTCCATTCCCTGGGAGTCTCGGGGAAAAGAAGGGAAGATGTGACTAAATCAAAGGAGTTGTCGTGGTAGCCGGTTTTGCGAGCGTCCACTTGCTGAAAAGCTGCCCGGTCTCCACACCCGGATTAAGGATGAGGGATGAAGACGAATAAAACAGAAAAGTCGTAAGTTACAAGCTGAAAGTCGGAAATTACATCTTTTTGACCTTTGACTTTTGACTGACAGCTCGGCACTTTTTACTCGTTACGATTTTCAGCCCAGAATCCTGCCGATAATCAGCCCTAGCGAGAAAAGGAAGCCAAAAACCAGTTCCAGGCGGGCGGTACCAGCTAGAGCCTTATTCAAAATCCGTCCCTTCTGTCGAAAAACCAGTTCCAGCAGGGGTCTTGCCAGGGGTAAAGATAGCCAGGATAACAAAATCCAGGGGGTAGCCACGTTTAGTAGCCACATAAGCAGGGGAATTGTGTAGGATAAGCCCAACAGCAGCACATATTCGCTTTGCACGCCGCGTTCGCCCAACCGCACCGCCAGGGTTTTTTTGCCCACCTTGCGGTCAGTATCAATATCTCGCAGATTATTTACCACCAGGATGGAGGTTGCTAATAGCCCCACCGGAATTGAAGCCCAGATTGCGGCGTTGCTGACCGTTCCGGCCTGGACGTAATAAGTTCCACAGACCGCTACCAACCCGAAAAAGACAAAGACGAAAATATCGCCCAGCCCGTTATAGCCCAACGGAAACGGCCCACCAGTGTAGGCAATACCCGAAGCTATCGAGAATAGCCCAATTAGTACAATCGGCCAACCGCCCACAATCACCAGATAAACCCCTACCAGTACCGCCAGTCCAAATACTACTATCATTCCGCGCATAACCTGGGAAGGGGTGAGCAATCCGGCCTGTGTAACACGGGTCGGGCCTAACCGTTCGGCGGTATCTGCTCCTTTTTTATAATCGAAAACATCGTTGGCAAAGTTGGTGCCGATTTGGATTAACAAAGCTCCCACCAATGCTGCCAGGGCAGGGAATAGGCTAAAATTCTTCTCGCCGATTGCAACAGCAGTCCCCACAATTACCGGGACAGTTGCTGCCGGAAGGGTTTTGGGGCGGGCGGCTATCCACCAGATTTGAGTGGGAGTAAGTTTTTTGGTTGGTTGGTTAAGGGTTGTCATCAAATCCTCGTACTATTCCCCTTCCCGGATTCAGGGAAGGGGGGTTAGGTTTACAAATTCCAATCTTCGCGGAGTTGGCGACGCACCAGTTTACCCGCCGCGTTTCGGGGCAAACTCTCCAGAAATTTAACCTGTTTTGGCACTTTGTATTTTGCCAACCGGGTTACACACCATTCTATTATTTCCTTTTCGGTCAGGTATGAGTTGGGCCTAAGTTTTACTCCCGCCACCACGATTTGTCCCCAGCGTTCGTCCTGTAATCCGATTACACCCGCTTCTTCAATTTGAGGATGTGCCAGCAGAACGGCTTCAACCTCTGCTGGATAAATATTCTCGCCACCAGAAATTATCAGGTCGGTGCGGCGGTCTACAATATATAGATAGCCTTCAACATCAAGCTTGCCCAGGTCGCCAGTGTGTAGCCAGCCGTCTTGCAGGGCGCGGTCTGTTTCTTCTGGTCTGCCCGCATAGCCGGGGGTCACAATCGGGCCACGTATCAGGATTTCACCTACCTCGCACACTTTGACTGTCTGTCCCTCATTTTCCACTCGCAACTCCGAGGGGTATAGCACCTTGCCTGCCGATCCCAATTTACGCATGGCATCTTCGGGAGCCAGGGTTACGGCCTGGGAGGCGGTTTCGCTCATTCCATAGGTTTGGGTTACGGGAATATTCAGGGCGGCGCATCTTTCCAGTAAAGGTTTTGGTACTGGCCCACCCCCTGCTAGGACACAGCGCAAGGTTGGAGGATAGGGTTTGTCGCCCCGCTCATCCAACATTCGCTGCAAAATGTTGGCTACTACTGAAATTATGGTTACTCCATCCTCGTCTATGGTGCGGTTAACGGCGGTTGGGTCGAAACTTTCGTGGACAATCGTCGGAATCCCATAAACCACGCTCCGCAATAGAATGGACATTCCGCCTACATGAAAAAGTGGCAACACCGCCAACCAGCAATCGTTATGCTGATGGCCCAGGTTTAAAACTGAGGCTATTGCGTTCCAGAAGTGGTTGCCATAGGTCAGCAACACCCCTTTGGGTTTGCCAGTGGTGCCAGAAGAATAGATTATACTGTGAACAGTATTCAGCTCAAAGTATTTTTGCGGACTAAAGGTGGTTTTTGGTTTATCGTTAAGTTCCGTTATTACCAGGATTGGGCAAATAATTTCGGTTCTGATTGCATTTGCCAGTTCATGCTGCCCCTCAGCGTAAACCAGCAACTCAGCCTTAATATCGTTTATCTGCCAGGATAGTTCTGCCGGGGTTAGCCGGAGGTTGAGCGGAACAACCGTCGCGCCCATTTGCCCCAGCGCGTGCAGTATTACAACGAATTCCTGACTGTTACCAAGTAATAGGGCTACTCGCATTCCGGGACATATCCCCAAACCCGACAATTTTTCTGCCGTATCCTGCACCAATTCATAAAGTTCGCGCCAGGTCAGCCAAACTCCGCTCGACAATAAGGCTTTGTTATCAGGGGTAGCCTCTACTCGCCGCGTCAGCCAATTTGGTATTTGGTTGTTATTACCATCTTCCATCTTTAACTATTAACTACCAAGAAAATTAACAAGGATAGACAGGATAAACCGAATGTTTTAGAATAACTGTAGGAGGATGCTCCGTCAGCCGAGGATTATCGTTGGACAGGGCCTGCTCCTACAACTTGTGCTTCAGGGTAGACACAGAGGTCTACCCTTACGAAAAGCCCTCAATTTTAGGTATTCGATTTTAATTTTAGCCGCCTACCCATAACTGACAACCGACCAGCGATTTTACGGTAGGCGCGGGAACTTGCGGAAGTTAGGCTTGCGTTTCTCTAAAAAGGCGTTTTTGCCCTCTTTACCCTCTTCAGTCATATAGTAGAGCATTGTGGCATCGCCCGCCAGAACTTGTAGGCCCGCCTGTCCGTCCAGATCGGCGTTAAAACTGGCTTTCAGGAAGCGTATAGCAATCGGGCTTTTGTCCAGAATTTCCAATGCCCACTGTACCGACTCATCCTCTAGTTGTTCTATCGGCACAACCTTATTCACCAGACCCATTTGCAAGGCTTCCTGAGCGTTGTATTGGCGGCAAAGATACCAGATTTCGCGGGCCTTTTTCTGCCCAACGATACTGGCTAAATAAGATGCGCCAAACCCACCATCAAAACTGCCCACTTTAGGTCCGGTCTGCCCGAAAATGGCGTTTTCCGCCGCAATCGTCAGGTCGCAAACCACATGTAGCACATGCCCGCCACCTATAGCAAAACCGGCCACCGCCGCAATTACGGGTTTAGGCATTGTCCGAATTAAACGTTGTAATTCCAGCACGTTCAAGCGTGGTACTCCGTCTCCGCCCACATAGCCACCTGTGCCACGTACTCTTTGATCGCCACCGGAACAGAAAGCTTTTTCACCTGCTCCGGTCAGAATCAGCACGCCCACAGTTGGGTCATCCTGAGCATCCCGGAAGGTCTGGAGAAGCTGATTAACCGTTTCGGGGCGGAAGGCGTTTCGCACTTCGGGTCGGTTTATAGTAATGCGGGCTATACCTTCCTCGCACTTCTCGTAAATTACATCACTATATTCGCCGCTTTTTTTCCATTCAACTAGGGTCATTGCGTTCCTCTCTTTATAAATGCCGAAATCTAACCCCCTAAATATCCGGGCGATGCACCGGGTAGCCCCTACTAGAATTATTCCCCCTTCCTTGAATCAGGGAAGGGGGCTAGGGGGTTAGGTCAATTCAAAACCGTTACAAAATTCCAGAACAAGGCGGTCATACTCCTGGGGTCGTTCCAGGTGGATGGTGTGGCCTGTCCCGCCAACAATTTTAAGCTGGCTATTTGGTATCAAATTGTGCATCTGAGTCGCCAGTTCAATATATTTCTGGTCATATTGCCCCGCTAGAAATAGCACAGGCATTTTCAAATCAGGCAATTCTGAATGCAAGGGTTTTTGCCGCCCCGCCCCTGCGCCTCGCAAACTATTTGCCAAGCCTTTAGGGTTATTTTTCAAGCGTTGCTCACGTTGGCGGCGCAATACTTCCCAGGATAAACCTTTCTGGGTGGCGAAAATTGGGGCTTTTTCCCAATAATCCACAAAAGCCTTAACCCCTTCCCGCTCAATCATATCGGCAATCTGGTTATCGTTGCCAGTTCTTTGCTCTCTGGATTCAGGTTCAAGGATACCGGGCGAGGCACTTTCTATAATCAGGGTAGAAATTCGCTGTGGAACAGACACTGCAATTTGTAAAGCCATCCGCCCGCCCATCGAATAACCTAACAGGGCTACTTTGTCCAGGCCAAGTAGGTCAAGTAAGGCTACAAAATCGCCGGGAATATGGGAAAAGCCGTAGCGTTCGGGGTCGTCAGGCGAATCGGACATACCATGCCCCAACGCATCAGGGGCAAGAGTACGATATTGCTGGTTGTAGACCGAAGTGTGCGATGACCAACTCTCGCTGCTCCCGGTAAAACCGTGCAACAAAATCAGAGTTGGCCCTTGCCCCTCTAGTTCATAGTTGATTTTTACCCCGTTGACCTCAACCTGTCCCATCAGGCTAAAACTTCCTCTCGCAGTTCGGCCTTAATTGCTTCGGCAATAGCGGGCCAAAATAGGCGGTGTAAAGTTACATTGCGCTCACGCTGGGTTGGCACTTCGATAATTTTTAGCCCCTCGCTATTAATACTCTGGCTAAAATTATGCCTGAAATCCGGCCAATTTTCCACTTTGCTATACTTTGCGCCGTATAACTCGGCGGTAGGGCGGAAATCCAGGCCGTGCGGCGTGCCAAAAAGCTGTTCAAAATTATCAGGGAAAGCGGTCTGTGGTAAGAAAGAAAAGATACCGCCTCCATCATTGTTTAACAGGATAATTGTAGCATTAAGCTGGTGCATTTTGGCTGCTAATAGGCCGTTCATGTCGTGGTAAAAAGACAAATCACCAATTACTAGCACCAATGGCCCCTCGCTGGCAGCCCCTGCGCCTAACGCGCTGGACACCACCCCATCAATGCCATTTGCTCCTCGGTTGCACAGGATTCGGATATTACGTTCGTTCGAGCTGAAAAAGGTATCCAGGTCGCGAACGGGCATACTATTACCCACAAACAGGGTCGCCCCATCGGGCAAAAGTGCGCCCAACTCGGCAAAAACCTTGCCCTCAAAAGGTTCGTCTAGTTCTGCCAATTTAGTTGTTACAACCTGGGCGGTGGTTTGACTAAGACTTTGCCATAATTCGGCCCAATCAGATAATTGAGAACTTCCGTTTACGATTGCTTTCGTTAAATCCTGGCAGAGCTGGCGAGGGGCGGCATATATAATTTCGCTAGCAAGTTCGGTTGGTTCCTGCCAGCCGTCTCCGCCATCTACCACAACTTGGCGACAATTAGGATAGCGTTTCAGCCATAGCAACAGAGGCTTGGCAGTGGGCATTGCTCCAAAACGAATAATAAACTCCGGCTTGAGCAAGTGGCAAACCGCTTCGTCGCGCAAGAAGGCATCGTAATTATCAATAATTAGTTTTTTATCGTGGCTGCCCGTCCGTAGTCCCGAAAGTGGGTCAGCCAAAATTGGGTACTTAAGCACTTCCGCCAATGCGGTAACTTCCTCCGCGAAACCCGGTTCGTCCAACGTGCCACAAATTATTACGCCCTTTGGATTTAGTCCTTCGGCTAATTTCTGTAATGCCTCTATCGACAGGCTCCTGTCGGATTGGGCCAAACTGACATATGGCTGACCATTTGGCCTACCATGCCAGGCTATCGGGTCACGATTCTCAACAGGGAGCATAAACTGGCCCGGAATCAGGGTTGGGGTTAGCGGTTCGCGAAAGGGGAAGTTCAGGTGTACCGGGCCGTAGGGTTTGGCGGCAGCTGTTCCAAAAGCTCTTCCAGCAACGGTGCGGATATAGCGTAATGCTTCGTTTGTGGCTTCGGGTAAGGCTAAATCCTGAAACCATTTGGCGTAACTTCCGTAAAGGTTTATTTGATTGATGGCCTGGGGTGCACCATTGTCGCGCAGTTCGGGCGGGCGGTCAGCCGTTAGCACCAGTAATGGCACCCGCGAGATATGAGCCTCGACTATAGCCGGGAAATAGTTGGCGGCGGCGGTACCACTGGTACAAACCAGGGCTACGGGGGTGCGGCTGGCTTTTGCCATCCCTAAACCAAAGAAGGCGGCAGAGCGTTCATCCAGGTTCATCCAGACTTTAATTGCTTCGTGGCGGGCGAAGGCATATGCCAGCGGCGTAGAGCGCGAACCTGGCGAGACTACCACATTCCTCACGCCGTTTCGGGCCAGTTCGTCCACAAAGGCATCTATATAGGCAAAGGTTACGTTTTCAGGTTCTCGGTACATTGGGAAATCCCCTAATAGTAATCAGTTATCAGTATTCAGCATAAATAGTTTTAAGTTTTGAGTGTTGAGTTAAATCTAAATAATTTCACTTGCACTAGTACAACCGCCACCAAATTAACTCAGCACTCTGAACTCAGCACACTTCACTTAGTTTTCTTCCAAAGCATTGAGCATTACCCGCATTTTTAAGTTGGACTCGGCGTATTCGCTTTCGGGGTTAGAGTCACCCATAATGCCACAGCCCGCAAAGAGGGTAGCTTCTGGCCCTTCTAACAAAGCCGAGCGCAGGGCTACGGCGAACTCGCCATCGCAACGGCGGTCAAGCCAGCCAATAGGGGCAGCGTACCAACCCCGGTCTAACTGTTCGCGTTCGCGGATTAGCTCCATCGCGGCTAATCGCGGCAAGCCCCCAACCGCCGGGGTAGGGTGCAATTGCCCAACCAGTTGCAGGATGCTATTATTTTCGGCCAGTTTCCCGGTGATAGGGGTGTACAAATGCTGGAGATTACGCAGTTTCAGCAGTTGGGGTTCGGTGGGGGCGTTAACCTCCACACAAACCTTGCTGACGGCTTCCTTGATTGTATCAACTACCACCGCATGTTCGTCACGGTCTTTGGCACTATTGAGCAGTTGTTGGCCTAGTTCAAAGTCCTCCTCGGAGATATGACCCCGTGCTATCGAGCCAGCCAGGGCCATCGTCTGGAACTGACCCGCTTCCAGGCGTACCAACCGCTCCGGAGTCGCCCCCGCAAAACATTTTTCACCTCGGCTGATGGCAAACACAATCGCGCTGGGATAGCTGGCCTGTAAACGGGCTAATACCCCACCTACCTCAAAATCAACTTCGCCCCGAACCTTAGCGGCTCGCGCCAATACTACTTTGCGGTATTTTCCGGCAGCAACATCGGCGGCGGTTTCGCGCACAATTTCTTTCCAGGTTTCGGCGGATAGTAACTCTTCTATTTCAAATTTGTTACTAACCGGAGTATCCAAAAGTGGGGCAGGGGTTTCAAGTTGGGCGTATAGGTGAGCTAGTTGTTCCAGCTGTTCGGCGGCACTATCGTCGGCTGAAAGCAAGGTGTTAACCGTCAGGTAGCAATAATTTCCGGTACTGGTCAGGTGGATTTGAGGCAAAACTAAGGCCGCATCACCAAAGCCCTTCCAGGTGGGGCTGCTCTCGTGGGTTGGGTCGAAAGAAAAGCCACCAAACAGAGCTGGGCCACTTCCCCAGGCATCCGCCGGATTGTAAATCAGGGCTTCTTCCAGCAGGTGTTTCCAACTATGGGCGGCTTGCTCAAAGCGTTCGGCCCCTTCGCCCCGGATCGTGAAAGCTGACCCAACCCCCACCTGCGTAAAATCCTTGTCAGGCCGAGCCCAATAAAAAGCGGTATCGGTCAGATGACGACCCCGCCGGAAAACCTCGATTGGCTCGATAGAGTCTATTTGTTCAGTGTGACTTACCAGAATGGGTCGCCCTAGTTTGGCAGATTGGGCGATGCCCGCCTCAAATAAGGCTTCTACGGTGTCTCTATCAGTGAAAATATCGGCTGCGATAGCCATCTATTTAAAATCCCTTCCAGGTATTAATCAGTAGTGAGTAATCAGTAAAAATACCGTTTAATCTAACCCGATACCCCGGCGTAACAGAACACGCAAGGCGGGGTAGGCTTCCTCCAATTCGGTAGCTTGGTCAGTTAAAACCCAATGAGTTACTACTTCGTTAACCGCCCCAAACCAGGCAATTCCAGCGATTCGGGTATCCAGTGGGGCTATTTTTCCAGCAATGACCATATCATCCATATAGCGACGAATTAAAGTGATAAATTTCCCGTGTATTTCCATAATTTTGGCGTTGAATTCTCGCCCTGCGCCCAACGCCTCAACCAAAAACAGGCGAGTTAGGTGACGGTGACTGCTGAAGGTTTTAAGCATGGTTAACAACATTACATCGCCACGTTTTAGCAGGTCAGTTTCGTTATTCATGGCAGTTTCGGCCCGTGAAAGCAGTAAGGCCGACATGCGATCAAGCAAGGTCAGGAAAATGGTTTGCTTATTTGGGAAATGGAAATAAATTCCACCTTTGGAAGTTTGCGACTCAACCACAATATCTTCCATGCCCGTATCGCGGTAGCCCTTTTGAGAAAAAACCTCAATGGCGGCATCAAGAATTTTCTCTACCCTATTCTGGCTTTTAGCATTTTTTTCAAGTTTTACCGTCATAGTTTAACTCTCCTGCCGTTATAAAACCGACTGACGTGTCGGTTGTTGAAATTGTAACAAATAAAACGTTGTAAATCAATAGAATTTAGGGAGGAAAGCGGGTCAAATTCGGGAATTTTTTAACCATCAGCCGTCAGCTTTTAGGAATTTGACGTTAGGTTTCGTAATCATTCATCACTATTGCCCCCTGAATTTAGTAGACTCTCAATTATGAATTTGAAATTCTTCGCAAGCTCAAAATGACAATCCCTATTTTTGTCATCCTGAACGAAGTGAAGGATCTTGCCTGGAATAAGCAGATTCTTCGCTTAAGCTCAGAATGACAATCTTTCTGAATCCTTTTTGACTTTTGACCTTTGACTTTCGACCTCTGCTATAATAAGAGTGGCACTTTTTTAAGGAGTTGTGGATAAAATGTCAGAAGTAAATAACCTGCTTCAACCAATAATTAGCCGTAACTTTAGATTTTGAGCCGTAACTTTAGATAGGGAGGGATTGCTGTGTTGAATCTAAACTCTGACCTGGAACGCCCGGAAGAACAAGAGGAAACCATTGAAGTGAGCGAAAGCCAACACAGCGCACGAGGACGGGGACGACCAAAAGGGTCTGGGCGACGCACCCCGCCGGGAAGTTTGCCAGATGAGGAGTTGGTAGCCGTATACAAAGCGGCAGCCGAACGCTATGGCAAAGATAGCGAGGAAGCGGCCCAGGCTTTTGAGCCGATTTATGCTCGCTATTGGCCTCAGACCTATGGTTTGGCATTGGGAAAACTCGGTGCTCTGTACGCTGAAGATTTGGCGCAGGAAACCATGCAAACAGTTTGGGAACGCTTGAATGGGCGGGAAATAGTCACTAACTTGCGCGGCCTGGTACGACATTCTTTCGAGCGCGAATATGTGACTATTCTGGAAAAGCTGTTGCAGGGGCGAAGATTACAAAGGGCGCGACAGGCAGAGAGTGGAAATCAGGCTGGCAATAATGCTGAGAGTGGCAAGATTAAAGGGGCGGTGGTGGTTTCGTTAAATGCGACCGCACCGGGGGTGGATGGGGAAAATTTTGAACTGATTAACCTGATGGAAGACCCCCACGCCGATGTGGTGGATGCCGCTGCTCGACTTGAACAAATCAGGGTATTGCACTCTCTGATGGAGAAAATGCCAGCACAGTATCGCGCCCCTCTGGTTTGTCAGTGGCTTTTGGGCATGAAAATTAAAACCGTCGCTGAAGAACTGAGCCTGACGATAGATCAGGTTAAACATAACACAGGGCGGGGGATTGCCTGGCTGCGAAAGAATATGCCGGGCCAGCCAGAAGATTGGCTGATTTAAGAGGCTCAATCCCGTAGTCTCAGAAAGGTTGTGGCAAAAATGGGAAGAGATTTTATCCAGGATAGCTCTGAAATAATACTGAGCGATAAAGATTTGGCACTGGCCGAGGCTCTGGGGGATTTTCTGGAGCGGCGCAATAGTGGGCAAGTTCCCGAAATTGGGGCGTTCCTTCTGGAATATCCATCAATAAGTGAAGAATTGGCCCATTCGCTGGCTTTGCTGGAAATACCGCGCAAAGTAGTTGCGGTTGAACCGGATGTGGAAGCGGCCTGGAAGGTTTTTCGGGCCAGGGTTTTTACTGGGGAACAGGCAAAAACTGCTAGTTTGGGTAGTTATGTCCAACAAGCTCTGGAAGTAAAAGACCGGGATTTGGTAGCCGCCGCCCTATCCCCCGAAACCCTCGTGGCGATGCAGGCCGACCAAACCCCGGTACAGGACTTAAAGGGTTATGACCTGAACGATTATGCGACATTAGCCCGTCGTTATGGGGTTAAGGATAGTGCTTTCCCCAAATTGCTAAAATGGTTGAAAAATGTGACGAAAAGTTTTGGTTTGCCAGCCGCAAATCAGGGGCGAGGGATGGCTTTCGCCCGTGCCGAGCAACGCAAACGGGGTTTGACTGACGCTGAAATTGCCCAGGTTCTGGAGCAAGAACAGGCTAAAGAGTTTAATGATGGCGAGGATGAAACCGCCGAAAAGGAGTAGGGGTTTAGATGGCTAGGTCAAGGGGTGGCAGGTGGTCGGGGCGACCCAGCCTTTACCAGATTGAGGAGCGGGCCGGGAATTTAATTTCAGAGTTTCGCCAACGCCTGGAAGCGGCTCAACTTTCTATACCCGAAATCCCACCCGTGCCAGTAGAATACCTGGCTCTAACCGTAACCGATTTTAGTGTGCGAAGTGTGCCAGATTTGCAAAGCGAGGGCCGCGCCCTTTCTGGTTTGCTTGACCCGGAGGCCCAGGAAATTCTTTACGAGGAAAAAGAGTACCCCCAACGCCAGAATTTTACTATTGCTCACGAGCTTGGTCACTATTTCCTGCACTATTTACCCGCCTCAGATGCAAGTAATCAGTTGACCTTATTTGCTTCGGACGAGTACGAAGAAACGGAACCTATTCGTTTCTTTCGGTGTGACTCCAGCGAAATCACGGCAGCGGAGGATGGTATGGAAGAAGTGGCGGGAACAAAATTCAGCCGCGCCCGCCTTAATGATGCCGAGGTTCAGGCCAAACTTGCCAAGATTATCCGTTTCAAACAAAGGGCTGACCGTTTCGAGTGGGAAGCGAATGTGTTTGCTGCCGGATTGTTGATGCCGCGTGAATTGGTGCAATGGCTTGATAAAAAGCTGGGTGGCGATGTTCAGGCGATGTCTGCTGAGCTTGGGGTTTCGGCGACGGCCCTGCGCTATCGTTTGAACGGTATGGGTTTGCGGCAGGATGAAAACATGGGTATGCGCCCCAAAACCTACGAACGGCAAAAAGACAAGCCCGGTCAGAGCAGCTTCTTTTAATAGCTATCAGCTTTCAGAAGGACAGGCATAAAGCCAGTCCATACGGACAGCCCTTTTGGCTGTCCAAGACAAGGGAATTGGGAAGGTGAATACATGTCACCCGTATTAGCTGTATCACTGGTTTTTGCTTTAGTATTAATAATATCGCTTTATACTTTCTATTCAAATCACCATCGGGTTTCCCGGCTTATCTTGAGACATTTTGGGTTAAGCGGGTTAGCTGGCCCGTTGGTCTGGTTATTTAATTTTTTTATCGGTTGGGGCGCGGTGCGGACTGAAGATGCTTTGCTACGGGGTTTTGCGGTGTTATTTATTGTTGGATTGGGGGCGGGGCTGGCAACCGCTTTAGCCCTTTTTTTTGAACAGTGGTGGCTAATGTTGCTGAACTTCCTTACTAATTCAGCCGCAACCTCTGCTCCTGAACCCGCCCCCGCTCCTAAAATTCGCCTCAAAAAACGCAAAACTCCCCTGCCTGCCCCCAACGAAGCCAACCATTTGGTTTGGTGTGCCGATTGTCTCCACTGGTCACCCGCCACTACCGTCCATCAACATAGCTTTTAAATTATCCATCTTTTTTGCCGTAGTAACGGGTGCGCCAGCCATTCACCAACCCCTGCAGCTCTACCCCACCTACCCCATATAAGCGGGCTGTCCGCCGGATAAATTCTACTCCGGCCTCAAATTCGGGTTGTACTACTTCGTTGGCACCTACCTGTTTAAGTATTTGGACGGCCCTGGTCTCAGTGGCACGGGTAATGATTTCCAGGTTGGGGTTAAGTTGGTGAGCGAGACGGGTGGTGGCCTCTGCCACTATTAAATCCGGCACCGTAATGGCTAAAACCTTGGCTTGCTCCACATTGGCCTGTTTCAGGGTTGCTTCAACCGAGGAGTCCCCGTAAAAAGTTAGCACCCCTTTTTTACGGGCCGCTTCCACCCGCCGTTGCTCAAGCTCGATTACAACCACCTCAAAGTTACGACGCTGGCAGGCATCCACTAACTCGCGCCCCACCCGCCCATAGCCACAAACTATTACATGTTTCTTGAAAGGCCAGCGTTCGGTTTGACTCCGTAAATCGCGCTCTACTTTTAGCATCAAACCATCTAGATTCCCGGCTTCCAGATGATCTTTTGGTTTGGTATTTGGCTTCATTGAAATTGGCAAAGCCGCACCTGAGTCAATAATCTGAAACTTTTCATGCACAAATATTTTGTCTCTGATATATGTTACCCACATTACGAAAGTCGGGAAAGCCTGTAATAGCAAAGGGTTAGCAATGATGGTTATTAAAGCTGCTGAAAGCAATAGTTTCTCCAAACGTTGGTCAATTACTTTACTATCTACCCCAATACTTGCCAACACGAAAGAAAACTCCCCAACCTGGGCTAATAATAAACCTGCCAGGGCGGCTGTCTTTAAGGGCTGTTTGAAAATAGTCAATAGCCCGCTTACTATCAGCCACTTGCCTAAAATTATGGTAATTACAACTAATAATACGGAGGCTAAATTATTCCAGAGGAAAGCAGGGTCAATTAACATCCCAATACTGACGAAAAAGAGGCTGGCGAAAACATCCCGAATTGGAATAATTTCGTTCAAAACGTCGTTGGCGGCTTCCGAACCACTGACAATTAACCCGGCTACAAACGCTCCCAAAGCAAAAGAGATTTCTAGAGCATAAGCCAGAATTGCCATACCCAAAGCAATGCTTATAACTACTAGCAGGAACATTTCGCGTGACCCTAATAAAATAACCCTTTCCAGCAGCCAGGGAATAACCTTTGTTCCTACCAGATACGAACCACCCAGGAATAAAACTCCTTTAAGTAATGCCAGCCCGAGATTCAAAACCAAATTCGAGCCCGTTGTATTTTCGCCTAGAGTGGGCAAAACCACTACCAATACGATTAAACTTAAATCCTGCACGATACCAATGCCGAGAGCTAACCTGCCATGCAATGATTCTAATTCACCGCGTGCCAACAATAGCTTGAGGATAACAATTGAACTTGAAATTGCTATAAGACCGCCTAGAAAGATGTCACTACTAAAATTTAAATTCAAGGCCATCCCAAGTGGTATTCCCAACATGATAGTCAGGCTAACCTGCAACAATCCGCCAAATAGGGCGGGCTTGCCCACATGTTTTAGCTCTTGAATGGAGAATTCCGTTCCCAGCGCGAACATAAGTAAAGCTACCCCGATTTCAGCCAGAATTTGGACATTTTCAACTTTGGCAATCGGGCCGGGAGTATAAGGGCCAATCAGCAAGCCACCTAACAAATAGCCAATCAGTAAGGGCTGTTTTAGCCAGTAGGCTACTAATCCCCCAACTACGGCCGCTACTACCGCCAGTACCAGGGCTATTATCAGGTCGTAGCTACCCTCGCCGCCTGAAGCTAAAACCATCGCAAAATAAGTATCCACACTCAACTCCCCTACTTGGCAAATATTAAAATCCTCTAATAAATTATACAAACAGGAAAGTAAGCATTACAAGGTTGGAAACATTAGAATTGGGTTTGAATCAATAACCCATAATTTATTACTCTCGCTGATGAAGGTTTTAAATCTATTGGCCGTTATATAAAAACATCCCCCTCCAAATATTCGGAAGGGGGGTTGCTTCTGTTGCGGCTGACAAATCAGCCTTGAACTAGGCTCAAGCTATTGCTGGTTAAGTCTTACTGAGCTTAACACAAGTGAATTTATTACCTGTCCCGTTCATTTTCAGCTGACCACCTCGTAGAATACCGCCTGGGAAACCATGTATATATAAGGCTTTCAAATTAGTATTGCTCCCAGTTACCAGTCCATACGTACCGTCTGGTAGGCCGCTTCCAGCCTTAATTTCAATCGGGGTACTACAACTCCCACCATTTATGGCAACGCCATTCTGTAGTGGTGGCAACGCCCCTGTGACAGTAATAGTTGTGCCACTGGCGAGGTTAAAGGCAATAACTCCATTTGCCGGGGTATTTAGAATTGCCTTTGAGAGTGAGCCATTGGTTGTAACAGTTCCGTCATCGGTAATCTGGGTAACTATTAAAGGCGAAACATAAGGATTGCAATTGTTAGCCGGTGATGACTGAATGTCAATTGACCATGTTTCCAGTATTCCAGCGTCCGAACTTACGTTATCTACCATCTTTAGGGCCCAGGTACCATTAATAGCTTTTCCCTGATAGACTGATAGTGGCGACTCAGGTCTGAAGCTACCAGTAAAGGGTGGACTACCGCCAGAGATTGGGACAGTCGCACTATCATCGAGCACTGTATCAAAAAAGTTATCTCCATTACCGCCCCGATGGTTGATGAGAAAGTCAGTAGTATTATCTGGGCCTATCAAGGTAAATGCCATATCGGAGTCCCAGGTATGTGTAAAATTGTTTATCCTTATCCTTATGGCACTTATTGTACCCGCAGTAGGTACTGATATAGTTGCAGTAGCACCTATAGCATTATTGTCGGGTACTGGCACTGCTGCCCCGGTGTAGTTGTAAGTTACAAAACTCGTAGCAACACCCGTGGTTTTGCTCAATTTATAACTAAACATACCACCACCTGGAATGAAATTTACCGAGCGAGTAAAAGTAATAGACGCCCCACAAGTCTGATTCTGGTCTACTGCGAAAGTATAAAGCGTACTATTATTTTGGCTGCCGCTAACCGCAATGTCAGGATAAGCACTACTCCCGTTTATTACCACCGCCCCGCCTGAGTATAAGGTGAGATTACTGGTTATTCCGGTTGCGCTCCCGTTTCCAAAATTATTGATCGGGATTTGGATACCCCACGTTTCGCCCTGATCTATAACCGTATCACCGTTGCCTGTAACCTGGGAATATACTGGTGTACCAGATGTTAATATCGGTACAGGATTTACTGTGGTACCACCATTGTAAACTGCTAACGCAAAATCCTGGTCAGTAGCCGTACCACTACCTGGTACACCATCTCCTGCGAGATTTGTAGCAGTTATTTTAATCCTGAAATTTCCGCTTACACCTGCGGGAATAAAGACGTTCTCTATGTTGTTACGGGTATCGGCACTACCTCCACTAATCGAATAACCCCCACTAAAAACGTTACCTTTGTAAGTTTGCCCATCTACGATAACTTCCAGATCAAGATTATTGACAAAAGAATTGCCGGTAGTTGAACCGGGCGCATCAGTCCAGGCTAAAGTTACGTTAAAAGGTTTACTGCTATTTGATATAGTTCCGTAAGCAATATAAGTTTGCCCTGTGGCTGTAAAATTGGTTGTTTGGTCAACTAAAAACCGAGCAGTACCATCAGTCAGGCCGCCAAGGTTAACATCCCCCCAACCCTGATTTGGGCTGGGCAAAGTATCGCCCGTGCCAAAACCATTCAGGTAACGGGGGGTGTTAACAATCAATCCTTTAAGCATAGCCGGGCTAGGATTTTGACCGGGATTTAAGACCCGATTGTAATAGTTATAAGCCAGCGAGGTTGCGCCTGCTACTGCTGGAGCGGAGTGACTGGTGCCGCTTGACCAGGTATAAAGGGTTTGAGCAGCTGGATAATATTTTGGGCCACATACGCCAGTCCCGTCATACCCTGGGTCTTGCGAGGCTGGCCCTTGGATATGCACGCCAGGGGCCACGATATCTGGTTTTGCCCTCGAGTCGGTGGTTGGGCCACGCGAGGAAAAGCCTATAATATCGTCAGCATTGTTAGCTGTTGAAATTCCACAACCATCGGCAATTCCTTCATAACGGACGTTTTCGGTTGCTCCGACTGTTAAGACGTTTTTGGCGGTGCCAGGGGAGCCAATCGTAGTTGAGCCAGGTCCGGAATTTCCCGCAGAAAAAACGTGCAACATTTGCTGATTGCCTGCCGTACCAGCCGAGGCATCACGGGTCAATGAATCATAGGCTTGAGCGGAGGAGTCGTAATCACCAGCAGCATTAGGGTCACCCCAACTGTTGCTGGTGATAGGAGCACCCTGGGCATAAGATGCAGCTACTACCCCTTCATCCGTATTGGAACAGTTTGCAATATCATAGCTACCCGTATTGTTGAAAATTTTAACATGGGCCATTTGACCATACGGCGAAACCCCCAGGCCAATACGATAGCCGTTGACATCCTGATGGGGCGAGCCTGTCAGGTTATTATAAGAGCCGACAATCCCGGTGTTGATATTGCCGTGTCCCGCCACGCCATTACCAGTAGCATCGGTGGTACAGTTCCCGACGGCGGTGATGCGGCTGGGGTTAGCCAATACCCCCAAAGTATGGAAATCGGGGTGCAGCGTGTTGGTACTTCCATTGTCCAGCCCATCATCCACCACTGAAACAATCGGGTAGCTGGCAGCAGTAGTGGGGAAACCTTTGGTAGACAGCCAGTTTAGATAACCTGTACCACTTGGCACGATATTACCGCCGGAGGTTGTTACATTGCCCGCTATAATTTGATCTTGTACTTCGTCTAATTTTCGGGGAGCCACCCAGGGCTCGACGTTGTAGACTTCCGGTAGACTGGCGAGATTTACTAACTCGCTGGCATCAATCTGAATGGTAAGATTTACCAGGTTAAGGATATTTTCGGGCATTTTAATAACTTTGCCCTGTAAGGTTGACAACTTTGCCAGGGTTTGGTCAAGGCCGGGATGGTTGAAAAACTGGATTGTTACATTTACATTTCCAGCGGGGGTATTTTTCCCTTGCAAACGCGGTGATAGCCGATAGGCCGGATGATAGGGTCCCGCCCATTTTAGTGGTGCATACTTACCCACCCAGCCTTCAACCTGAGTCAGGGTATTGCCGTCCAGCCAGACCACATAAGCGTTATTAGGCATATAAATCACAAATTCCACGCCCAATTTCTTAAGCTGGTTAAGCCAATCTTCTTTTATCGGCCCGTAGAACTGGACAAGCCAGAGCTGTTTTCCGCTAATCTTGTTCTGGCTTAACTTGTTCGTTACAGAAGTTTGGGTTAAATTGGTGTCAATGCTACCAGTGCGGAGGCCAATGGTATCGAAATCGTCTGGGCTAGAGACCGTGTTGCGCCCGACAAAGTTGCGGGTAATTTGTTTGGTAGTCTGCCAGAGGCTAAATGAACCATAATCTTCCAGTTGGGTTGCGCCATTTTTGGTTAATTCTACTCTGGTCTGTTTATCAGAATTGTCCAAAATTAGCCGGGAAGAAGAAGTAGGAACTTGGGTGGTTACTGCCTGGGCCTCCAATGGTACAAGGGCCGTAAGAGTTAAAGCTACTAGAAAAAGACTGAATGACCTGAAACTTTTCCTTCTTATCAACATCATTGACTCCTGAAAGTAAAAGGAATTTTGAATGAAAAAATGCTTTGGCGAGTATGATAACATAGTTAAGGCCTAATTAACCCACTTGCCTGTATTAAAAAGTAGTAATCTAAAATGTAATTATTAACCCAATTAGTTATTCTGATTAAAAAATTGCTTGACAAGTTTTTAACCTTAGACCTTGCCAATTGCTCGGTAAAGATGGAAAATGGTAAGCTACCTCTAAAGCTCGAAATTGGTTTGAACCACCCTGGCCTGAAAAACCGGGAAATGTTATAACAATAAAGTATTTAAAATAGATTCTGAGGAACTCGACCAACTATGTGGAATAAATTCTTTCGACCTGCAAGCCTGGAGGAAGCTCTAAAACTCAAAGCCGAGTTAGCGGGACAGGCTCATTTTATAGCGGGCGGGACCGATATGATTGTTGACCTGGATCGCGGTCGCCAGCCCCGCTGTAGCCTGATAGATCTGAGCCACCTGGGCGAATTGCACTATATACGCCAGGAAACGGGCGGTATCAGGTTGGGCGGCGGAGTGACGCATGCCGAGGTTTTGCAAAGTGAGTTAGTGCGAGAAAAGGCGGCGGTATTAGCACAGGCGGCGGTGGAGGTGGGCGCACCGCAAATTCGCAACCGCAGCACCCTTAGTGGCAATATTGTTACCGCCTCTCCCGCAGCCGATACCGTGCCACCCTTATTAGCTCTGGATGCGCGGATAGAACTGGCAAGCGTTAAGGGTAAACGCGAGATTGCCCTGAGTGAATTTATCACGGGCTTTCGGCAGGTTGATTTAGCGGATGATGAGGTTGTTAGCTCTATTTTCATTCCGGCGGCGGTGGGCGAACGGCGAGGGGCTTTTTTGAAGCTGGGTTTGCGTTACGCCCAGGCTATTTCGGTTATCAGCGTTACCAGCGTTATCGAACTTGACATAACCAACAAGATATTAAAGGCTGGAATTGCGCTTGGCTCGGTGGCGGCAACCGCTATTCGCGTACCGGAAGCCGAAAAGCTGTTGCTAGGCCAGGTTTTGGATGAAACGTTGATAAAAATGGTGGCGGAGATTACCCAGGCTACCGCTCAACCAATTAGCGATGTGCGGGGTAGTGCAGAATACCGCAAGGCTATGGTCAAGGTTTTCACGGCGCGGGCATTGCGTTATGTTCGGGACAATAAAACGCCTCTACCCTCGGCTGACCCCGGCATCTACCTGCAAAAGCCTGAATCCAGTTTGGTTAAAGTTAACCCTACGCCCGGCGATTTAAGCCATGCACCCCTGGAATTAACTGTCAACGGCGCACCCCTGCAACTTGAGGGGGCGGGCGAGAAGGTGCTTTTGTACGCGTTGCGACAGGCTGGCTTTAACGGCACTAAAGAAGGCTGTCTGGAGGGCGAATGCGGGGCTTGCACCGTTTTATTAAACGGTAAGGCGGTGGATAGTTGCTTAGTGCCAACCCCGACTGCCGCCGGAAGCGAGGTGGTGACCATCGAAGGGCTGGCCCAGAATAACCAGCTTCATCGTTTGCAGGAAAGTTTTATCGAGGAGGGCGGAGTGCAGTGCGGTTTCTGTACACCGGGGCTAATAATGGCGGGTAGCACTTTGCTGGCGGAGCAGCCAGCCGGATTGGACGAATGGCAATGTCGTTCGGCTTTAGTCGGGAATTTATGCCGATGTACGGGTTATGGTAAAGTTTTAGCGGCTTTACAAGCGGCGAGGTAAAATTATGGAAGAGAAATCAGCGAATCCGGGCGGGGTTGGTCAGTCTATTATTCGGCGCGATGCCCAGGAGAAAGTAACGGGTGCCGCCCCTTACCCCGACGATTTGAATCTGCCCGACCAACTGCATCTGGCGGTACGTTTTACCGATAAGCCTCACGCCCGTTTCAGCCTGGATAGCTCGTCGGCGGAGAAAATGGCGGGGGTCGTAAAAATTTTCACGGCGGCGGATGTACCCCAAAATTCCTATGGCATGATTGTGGCTGACCAGCCAGTTTTGGCGAACGGTTATGTGCGCTGTATGCTGGATAAAGTGGCTCTGGTGGTGGCCCAAACCCGTGAGCAAGCCCGTGCCGCTGCTGCCGCTATCCAGGTTAACTATGAAGAGTTACCTGTTTTGGACACCATTGAAGCGGCAAAAGCGGCAGGCGCAACCCAACTTCACCCTACTTACTCTGACAATCTGCAAAAATATTTCCATATTCAAAAAGGTGACCTTGCGGCTGGCTTTAACATGGCGGCGGTGATTATCGAAGGTGAATACGAAACTCACCCCCAGGAGCATGCCTACCTTCAGCCAGAGGCAGGGGTAGCTTTTGTAGATGAGGTGGGACGGGTGGTGGTGCGTACCTCGGCTCAGTGGGTGCAGGACGACCATCGCCAGATTGTTCATGCCCTGAATTTACCGCCCGAACAGGTTTTGGTGGAATATGTTTATGCGGGCGGGGCTTTTGGGGGCAAAGAGGATATAAGTATCCAGATTTTACTGGCACTGGCGGCCTTGAAACTTAACCGCCCGGTCAAACTCACCTGGTCACGCGAGGAATCTATACGGGGACATCACAAGCGTCATCCAGTAAAATTCAAAACGCGCTGGGGAGCAACTGCCGAAGGTAAGATTTGTGCGGTTGAAACCTCGGCGGTGGTGGATAGCGGGGCTTATGCCTCCAGTAGTGAGGAAGTGCTAAAGGTCATTACCCTGACCGCTACCGGGCCTTATGAAGTGCCAAATCTAAAGCTGGATGGCTACCTCTATTTCACCAATAATCTGGTGAATGGGGCTTTTCGGGGATTTGGAGCCTTGCAAACGGCTTTTTGCTATGAGTTACAAATGGATAAACTGGCGGAAGCTCTGCAAATTGACCCGGTTGAGTTGCGGATGCGCAACCTTTATCGGGATGGTTCAATCGAGCCTACCGGAAATTTCGTACCGCCGGGGGTAGGGGCAATCCAAACTCTGGAAGTGGCAGCACGGGCGGCGGGTTGGCAGCATACCCCTGATAAAGGCTGGCAACGGCCAGTTGTTTCTCAATCAGATGACCCAGCGAAAAAGCGCGGTTTGTCCATCGCTTGCAGTTACAAAAACATCGGCTATAGTTTTGGCTTCCCCGAACGCTCCAGTGCCGAGGTAGAGATTTTTGGTAACGGCAAAATTGAAAAAATAATTGTACGGCACAGTGCTTCGGAAGTAGGACAGGGCATCGTTACGACCTTAACCCAGGTTGTCGCCGAAGTATTAGGGGTTTCGCCTGAAATTATCGAACTTGGCCCGATGTTCGATAATCGTGCTCCAATGTCGGGCAGTGCCAGTGCTTCCCGTCTGGCTTTTATGGCGGGCAATGCCGTCAAAGGAGCGGCGGAAGAGGCTTTGCAGCAGTGGCTAGGCGAACAAAAGCCCCCGGTCAAGACTTTTTACGAGTACCGCGCTCCCACTACTACTCACCCTGACCCTGAGACCGGGGAGTGTGTACCGAATTATTGCTATGGGTATGCGGCGATGGCGGCAGAAGTCGAGGTTGACACCGAAACTGGTTTACTCAGGATTTTGCGTTTGATAAGTGCTAACGATGTGGGCAAGGCTCTTAATCCGCAGATTGTGGAGGGCCAAATCGAAGGGGCGGTGGCGCAAGGTTTGGGTTGGGCCGTAACCGAGGATTTCAAACAACAGGGAAGTATAACCCGCACCCGTAACTTTACCGAATACCTGATACCAACCGTGATGGACGTGCCGCTTACCGAAACTCATATTCTGGAACTGGCTGACCCGGTGGGGCCATTTGGGGCGCGAGGGGTGGGCGAGATGGCGATGTTGTGCGTTGCGCCCGCTCTTAGCTCGGCAATTCATAACGCCAGCGGAGGTTGGGTTAACGCTCTGCCCATGACCCCGGAACGGGTGTTTTTTGTGTTGAATCCGGTCTGACCAGTTGTCGCTAGTCGGTGGTCAGTTGTCAGTTTTCAATAGCCTTGCTGGTGGTAACAATCTGGGGGACCAACTTTGTTTTTATGAAGGCATCCTTGCAAGAATTTGATGTCGGAACTTTCGTATTTCTGCGCTATCTGGGTATGCTGGTTCTGAGTTGGTTGGTAGTGTACTTAAGTCGAAGGGCGAAGAGGGATAAAGAGGATAAAACCACCAGAGTGAAAATTGATCAGAAGGATTTTGGGCGGTTAGCCCTAGTAGGCATGTTGGGTTTTGGCCTCTATATCCCTCTTTCATCGGTAGGGCTAAACGATACTACTGCTTTTTCCAGCGCATTGTTAATGGCTACCTCGCCTCTGTTTGTGAGTATTTTGTTATAGCTACTAAAGTTGGAGAAGGTCTATTCCTTTCAGTGGGTAGCGATGCGCATTGCCCTGGCGGGGGTATTTATCTTCCTGTTCGATAAGTTACAGGTCGGTTTGGCTTCGGCTAGTGTGGGAGATTTAATCAGTTTAGCCTCGGCCTTTTTCTGGGCAGCCTATAATGTCGCCAGCAAACCCCTGCTTAATCGGTACCCCATTACCGAGCTGACGGCCTATACGTTAACAATCGGTTCTCTTCCAATATTGCTACTCACTGCCCCGTTTTTGTTGGGGCAAGATTGGGTCAAGATTACTTTTTCGGGTTGGGGCGGGCATCAAGCGTTACACTTACCGCTACTTTGTATGCAGTGACCCGGCTTTGTCGGTCAAAACCATTTGTGAGTTCTAGGCGGTTAGGTGGGAAATCGAGACTTTCCACGCTCTAGCCAAAGAACTACTGGGTTTAGACCACAATCAATGTTGGCGCGAACAAAATGTTAAGCGGATGTGGAGGCTGGTTTTAATCGCTTACAGCTACCTGTTACTGGAAGCGGTGGAACAAGCGGCTGACTATGCTACCCCTGGTTAGTTAAAGGTCAGTTTAGAGCAAGTGGTCGCCCACCATAAACGGGAAGCTCATCGGGCTCAGGCTGAGTCGGTCTATCACCAGGCTCAAAGTGGCCTAGATCTTGACCAGGTTTTGGCGGCTATTGCTGCCTGATTTTGTGAAAAATTTATGCAAATGTTAAGTAAGAGGCACCATTGGTTACTATTCTAAGCAAGGAAACAGCCAGACTTGTTATCCGACTGTTTCCAAAACCCAGTATTTCTCTAATTTTTTAACCTAAGAGATTAGAACTGCAAACCACCTTTCCCGAAGATTTTGCTTGCTCCAAAAGCTAAAGCACCGGCCAGGGCGGTTTTTGCCAGGGGACTACTCAAAGCTCCACTTGGCCCAAAAACATTCTGTAAAATGTCGGGGTTCTGGGCCGCATACTGGTTTGCTCGCGCTAGGTTTTGGGGCGAAGGATCGTTTGGTTGCATACCCAATTGTTGTGGAGCAATGCCGTGCTGCTGGAAAGCATTCACCAACTGACCTAACAAACCTTGCCGCTGCGGTTGTGGCATCTGCTGATAATATTGTTGGTGGGCGTCATAAACCTGGTCAGGCGAAGCCTGTTGGGCAAATTGTTGGTAGTGGTTGTAAACATCTTGATGAGATAGGTTATCGTAGTTTCCACCCTGTTGGTATTGCTGATATACCTCCGGCCCAAACTGGGATCCAGTTTGTTGGCTATTAAAACTCATCGCTCATCCTCCTTTTCGATATGGTTTATTTGATATAAGCCACCTGCCCAGTTCAAAAACTAATGGTCAGTTATAACCAACCTGAGGACAGAAGCTGTAGTAAAACAAAGCATATATCGTACCAGGCTAATATTTGAGCTCATAATTATAGATTTAGGACTTTCGCTTAAGGGGCACAGTTGTGAGATGTGGTAAGCTAAAGCTTATGCTAACAAAACAACAATACATCGAATATCTGATAAGTACACCAGTCAATTACACTTGCAGCAACCTGGCAAGTCATCTGGAAGAGGTCAGCCACGATGCCATAAGTGATTATTTAAGGCGGGAGAAATTAACGGCCAGGGGGCCTTACCGATCATATTTGGGATGTTAAAGAGCTTTTGACGATGGTGGTTGTTCCTCTTCGTCAATTCATTTAAGGTAGACTATCTAAAATTTCGTCCAACGAAAATTTTTACAAAAACCATGTTCTAGCCCCCGAAAGCTAATGGTATCCTGTTTAAAGTGCTAAAGAATTCTTGATCAAATTGCCCATTGACAAATCTCCCATTTCCTAATAGTCTAATGCTAATCGAAAATGATACTACCTTTAGTAGCAACATTCTGTAACAAGACTTCTGATATTTCAAGGTGCTTCCTTTTACTCAAATAATAACTACTTGAGTTCATATTCTTATTAGTATAAGGCATTATGAGGATATCAGAAATTCTATTACCTGAGTTAACCAAAGCTAATATAGAGCCAGATTCAGAAGAGTCTGTTTGAGACATTCCCGATGACCAGTTAATCGGAGAAAATGCCGAATTAATACAAAATCTGGTTAGTATTGGTCTCACTGTGAGCGCAGCAAAAGTCTATCTCGCGTTGGTAGGTCGGGGTGGGCTGACGGCAGTTAATGCGGTTAAATCAAGTGGAGTACTGAAAGTTGAAATCTACGAGCTGCTGCAAAGCCTGAGTAGCCAGGGCTTATGTTACGAAACGCCAGGTAAGAAGAAAAAATATACAATGGTTAACCCTATAAAGGGCCTGCATCGCCGCATAATCAGTACCTGTAAAGAGCTGGAAATGCAAGAGTGGCTAACTCTTGTGGCACGTGACCAATTTATGCCACAGTACAATAGTGTTGACCAATCGTACAGTCTGGTTTCGTCGCCTATTCATTTCTCAGTAAAGCTCGGCTAACAGCCCTTGTTTATCTGAAATTATTAAACGAAGCTGAACAGGAAATTCTGTTTCTGAGCAAAACTCCTTAGAATGTCTAGATTAGAGCCAGCCAACCTGCGCTCCAGGAAGCGATAGCACCAGGCGTGAAAGTGCGTGCCCTGTGTGAGCTTTCAGAATGTCAAGATCCTGAGGTGTTGGAATGCATGATTGAAAACCAAGCGCGTGGGATTCAACTGGCAATTGTACCGAAACTACTTGTTGATAATGCGAGACCAAAAATTGGCTTTAGTTATTATTAAAAATTTACAATTTAGAAAAGTTGAGGATAATTAATATGTCAACACTTACACTTGCCGATATTTTTGCTATGGATCAACTAATTGATGCTCAAATTAGCCCCGATGGCACTCAAATAGCCTTCGCCGTAACCCGTGATTATAGTGAACCAGGGTTTACAACCCCGGAATCAAGCATCTGGTGCGTACCTTTTGATGGTACAAACCCGCCCCGCCAACTAACTTTTGGCTCTCACGCTGACCACTCTCCCCGCTGGAGCCCCGATGGCCAAACCCTGGCTTTTCTTTCTGACCGGGAGAAAGCCGATGTTTATCAACTTTATACTTTGCCACTAGCTGGTGGAGAAGCCTCCCAATTAACCGATGCTAAAGGGGGAGTTACTTCTTTTAAATGGAGTCCTGATGGCAAGACCCTGGCTTATATTGCCTCCGACGCACCTGACGAGGCCGAAGAACAACGCCTGAAAGTAAGGGATGATGCTGAATTTATTTACCACGATTTTAAGTTCAGCCGTTTATGGGTAGCAGACTATCCTAAAAGTGGTAATGCCAGGGTAATAACTCCGGCGGAATATCAGGTGCAAGACTTTGCCTGGTACCAGGAGGGTTATGCTGTCCTGAGCAGTAAGACCCCTCTTTTGGATGAGATGCAAGGCTGGACAATATTGAAAGTAGAAGAAAACCAGTCAGCCACCGAACTAGCTCAACTAAAGTTCGGTACTTATGGCCTATACGGTTCAAAGGATGGAAATTCATTGGCCTGGATTAATAGTGGGTGCGCTGCCCAGGACTCCGCCATTGAATTATGGGTCATTCATCAAGGGACTGCCCCGCAACTTGTCACCCAGGATTATGCGGGCGGAATGTTCTGGGCGGGCTGGCGACCCGACGGGGATTCACTATTTGTCATTGCCGTAGACGGAACTCATACCAGATTGGGCCAGATTAGCCTTTCGGGTAACGGTGAGGTAGAAGATATAGCACTACCTATGAATATTGCCGAACCAGGTAGCTGGAAATTTCAGATAAGCATAAGCGGTGACGGGCAGCGTCTGGGTTGTGTGCTGGAAGATGGTACCCATCCTACGGCAATCTGGGGAGTAACCCTGGGGGGTCAGGCCAAACAACTTTCCTTCTTTAATTCCCACCTGGAATCTATCGCTCTCGGTAACACCGAAACTATACGCTGGCAAGCCGCCGACGGGCGCGAGATTGAAGGGGTTTTAATTTATCCAAGTGGTTATGAACCTGGGAAACGTTATCCCCTGATAGCTGATATTCATGGCGGGCCGACCTGGTACTGGCTGGAGCGGTTTATGGCGAGCTGGCACGATTGGGGCCAATGGCTGGCAGCAAACGGCTATGCGGTATTGCTACCCAACCCACGGGGGAGTGCCGGACGAGGGCGCGAGTTTGCCTGGTGCAACCAACAAAACTGGGGCTGGGGTGATTTTGGTGATGTTCTGAGTGGGGTGGATTTGCTTGTGGAACGGGGGATTGCTGACCCAGATAGACTTGGCATCGGTGGCTGGAGTTACGGCGGATTTATGACAGCCTGGGCTATTGGTCATACCGGGCGTTTTAAGGCGGCGGTTGTAGGAGCTGGAGTGACTAATTTATTAAGTTTCCAGGCCAGCGATATTTCAAACTGGTTACCTACCCAGCAGATATTAACCAACCCTTACACCGACCCCTCGGTTTACCTGCGCTCTTCACCAATCAATTACATTGCAGATGTAACGACCCCAACCCTTATTATTCACGGGGCGGCGGACGAGCGAGTAAGGCTGGGGCAAGGGCGGGAACTATTTCACGGCCTGCGGATGTTAAAAAAGCCGGTTGAAATGGTG
This sequence comes from Chloroflexia bacterium, assembly GCA_038207495.1. Lineage (GTDB taxonomy): Bacteria > Chloroflexota > Chloroflexia > Chloroheliales > Chloroheliaceae > Chlorohelix. Next base: position 19,644 of record JBBQZS010000008.1, on the reverse strand, counting down.
GTATATCCCAGAGAACCCCATATTCTAGGGGAATTACACCACCAGCGTGATATGCTGCAACGGATGGTCAACTGGTTCGACCACTACCTGAAATCAGCTCAGGATAGATAGAACCATAATAAAGCCGTGGGATTATTGTACTGCTGGCAGGAGCATAAATATGATAGTGGAGAAAACGCCTTCACCTGAAGAAATCGAGGTTATGGGCCAGTTACAGACTCAGGCGATTAACCTTGTACGTTTTCTATATTGTGATAATGGCGGGGTAATTCGGGGAAAAGCGGCGGGGGGACAACGCGTCCATGACCGACTCAAAGGGGGCATTGGTCTGACTGTAGCGATGCAAGCGATGAACTCCCTTGACCAGTTGCAAGCCGTAGAAGGAATGGGTGCGGTGGGAGAGGTACGATTGATGCCCGACCTGAAAACTTTCCGGGTATTACCCTATGCCCCTAACGTAGCGGCGGTAATGTGTGATATGAATCTGTTGAATGGTGATTCCTGGGAAGCTTGCCCCCGCTCTTTTTTACGCAAGCAGATCGAACGCGCCAGAGTTGAGGCGGGCATTTCCATTGAAGCGGCCTTTGAACCTGAATGGACGCTGGCCCGCCCTAATCCTGACGGTAGCTATACGGCCCTGGATGAAACGGTTTGTTTTAGCACAATCGGCATGACTATTACCGCCGATTTAATAAATGAGCTTATCCAGGCTCTGGAAGCCCAGGGGTTAATAGTGGAACTCTACCATCCGGAACTTGGGCATGGGCAGCATGAGCTTAGTATAAGGTATGCCGGGGCAATGGAAGCGGCGGATAACCACATTATTTACCGCGAAACCGTCAGAAACATTGCCTGGAAACACGGCTTTATTGCTTCTTTTGCTCCCAAACCTTTCCTGAATCAGGCCGGAAACGGCTGTCATCTCCATCTTAGTGCCTGGTCGGTGGACGACACAACTCCAAGGCGCAATCTTTTCTATGATGCGCAGGGCGAATACGGGTTAAGTCAAATGGCTTATTTTTTTATCAATGGTATTCTTCAGCATTTACCCGCCCTGGTTGCTTTAACCTGCCCAAGTGTAAATAGCTATCGCCGATTGAGGCCGCGCTCCTGGTCAACCGCCTACACCTGCTACGGTTTTGACAATCGGGAAGCCACTGTGAGAATTGCTTCACCATTAAAAGGTAGTGAAAGCACCAGTATTAACCTGGAAATCCGGGCTTCTGATAACTCCAATAATCCTTATCTGGCTCTGGGCGGTATTATTGCTGCCGGATTGGATGGTATAACACAAGCTAACCATCCCGGCAAAGATACCCTCGTTAATATTGACCCGGCTACTTTAAGCGACTCGGAGCGGCTAAAGCGGGAAATTTACCGTTTGCCAAGTAGTCTGGATGCCGCCCTGGACGAGTTAGAGTCGGATGAAGTGCTAACGCAGGCTCTGGGCAGCCTGTTATTAAAATCCTACCTGGCGGTCAAACGCTCCGAAGCAAGCTCTTACGCGATGGAGAATGAAGCTTTCGAGTTAAAGAACCATTTTTATAAATACTGATTCAAAGTTATAGCAAACTCAACAATAATTTGTCTGAACTCTTTGCCACCAGCCACATAGGCTGCGCTGAATAGAAAGTAAATCTATGCTACAGGAAGAGATTGCCGGAATTGTCTCGATTGATAACCACTGCCATTTGCCCCTGCATCAAAAACCACCCACGACAGTGCAGGGACTTGCCCGTCATTTTACCGAAGCGGACGACCCCAAAGTTCTGGCAGAGCAAACTCCCCATAGTCTGTTTTTTCGACGGGCTATCCGCGATTTAGCGGCGTTGTTGGGTATTGAAGCCGATGAAACCCGCCAGACCCCTATAGAATTGGTGCAAACGGTATTAACCGCCCGTGCTGGTTATTCCGATGCGGATTGGCTCAAACTAACGGTTGCAAAAGCCAATGTAGCTATTATTCTGGCGGATACGGGCTATCCCCGGACGGGTGGTTGGACAGTAGGAGAAGCTAATCAAATCCTGACAACTTTGCAACCAGCCGTGCAAGTCAAAGAGGTTTTACGTTTGGAGCGACTACTGGAAGATTTGATATTAACCAGTGCCAGTTTTGAAATTTGCGAAGAAGCTTTCCGCCAGACTATTCGAGAGGCCCGCTCAAAAGGTATTGTGGGCTTCAAAAGTATTATTGCTTATCGTACTGGCCTCCGGGTGCAAGCTAGCCAATCGGTCAGTGAAGCCGGGGCATCTTTTAGGCGCCTAAAAGCGGAAGCTGAGGCAAAAGGCGATTATGTGCGGGTAGCCGATAAAGCCTTACTTGATTATTTATTAATTGTAGCCCTTGAGGAGGCGGCTAAAGAAGAATTGCCTATTCAGTTTCACGCTGGTTTTGGCGATACTGATGTTAGTTTGGAGGAGGCCAACCCTGTCCTGTTAAAACCGCTGCTGGAAAGCCGTAAGTTACGCAATGCCCCGGTTGTTTTCTTGCATTGTTATCCCTATATCAAGGAAGCCTCTTACCTTGCTTCGGTCTATCCCCACGTTTATTTTGATACTTCCATGACCTCCCCTCTGGTGGCTTTTGGTGGAGGGAGAGCCTGGGAAGACGCCCTGGGTTTAGCACCCTCTACCAAAGTTATGTTTGGCAGCGATGCCTGGGGAATTCCTGATATCATCTATCTGGGGTCGCTCCATGCCAGAATCTCGTTAAGCAAGCTTCTCATAGACTGGAATAAAGATGGTTGGTTAGGGGAACGCGAAGCTCTTGAAATAGCCCATAACATTTTGCACGATAATGCCCAACGTTTGTACGGGCTGTAGATTCTATTAATATTCGCGCAACGAGTAATTTTTCAGGTTCTTACTCACTTAGGGTGAATCAATACAGCCCAGTTGGAAATATGAGGCAAAGAGTTAAGAACCAGACTACAAATTTAGCAGTTTTTCAGGGGAAGTGAGCAAGAACCCACTTTCCTTCCATTAGTCCAACGCAACTGAGCTCTCTATAAACCCTGTTTTAAAAGGAACTGGTCGGGTTACTTACTTCTAATCTCTAATCATATTTAGAACAAAGCTAACCTATATGTTTAAAGTGCCAAAGAATACTTGATCAATTTGCCTATTGACAAATTGGCTATAAACCAATAACCTTATAGCAATAAAAAAGATACTACCTTTCGTAGCAACATTCTTTAAAATCATATCTTATTAAAAGTTGCTCCCTTTTACTCAAGTAAAAACTACTTGAATAAAAAATTTTCCCATATAAGGCATTCTAACGAAGCCAAAAACTCAAGAAATTGAGCTGGTTCATTTACCTAAGTCAAACTTAGGCAGAACTGTTGAAGCAATTCAGCAAACCAACTATGTGGGAAAATGCCGAATTATTAAAAATTCAGGCAACAGTTTTAAAGGAAGTAACAACCAGGTAAAAACGAATCATCATCTTTAACTGCTCAACTGTTGTTCTGGACCTAAAGTTATATTGTTAAGACAACAATAAAAAATAACAGATTTGTCACCTGAATTTGGTTTTATCTAAACCCCAGCCAATTTGAGGTCTATTTCTTATACACTGAAAATAGCTATGGGTTAGGAGGAATTATGGATAAGCAAACCGCTCTTGACCGAATAAATGAAATACTAGCTAGTGTTGACGGAATAATTGGGGTAGCTGCGCGCTCAGTTGCGGGCGACGTTGAACTTATGATAAACGCGACTCAGCTTTTCCCTACCGCTAGCACTATTAAAGTTCCGGTTCTGTATGAATTATATCGCCAGGCAGAAGCGGGGTTGGTTGAGCTAACCCAGCGTATTCCCCTTAACCCCTCCCATCTGGTTAACGGCTCAGGGGTTTTACAGGATTTGGACTTCGACCTTAATGTAACGGTGCGCGACCTAGCAGTATTGATGACTGTAGTAAGTGATAACACCGCAACTGATATGCTGTTTGATTTATTAGGTCGGGAACGGGTGCAGCATACTATGCGAGAGCTTGGCCTGGAACAAACTACCGTTGCAATTAGTTTGCGCGAAATGATGTATTTGCTGGCAGGGTATGACATTAACGACCCTTCTAAAACTTATGAGGTTGTGCGACAAAGGTTGATTAGTGCGCGCTCTGAAGATAAAGGGCGAGCTACAGCCGAAACTAATAACGATGTAAGTTCACCTCTTGATATGGTGCAGCTACTAACTCTCATTGCTAAAGCTCAAACTTTAAGCCGGGCAAGTTGTGATGACATGATTGAAATTATGGCCCGACAAAAATTCAATGAAATTATCCCTCTTTATCTGCCCTATGGCACACGCGTAGCTCACAAAACTGGTTGGATTGTGACGGTACGCGCGGATGTAGGGATTGTTTATGCGCCAGAGAATACCTATACCCTGGCACTTATGGCAAAACAAGTGGTTGATGAGATTGATACGCCACGCAAAATGGCGCGAATCTCGGAGGTTATTTATCAGTATTTCACCAGGCCTGAGTAATTGTCTGTTAGGCTTGGTAGAAGTACACGACAATAGGAGAGTAGATTGAGAATTAGGAGGCAAACTTTGAAGAAAGAACTTACTAAAGCTGGAACGGGGTATCCAGCTCAAAAACTTAGGCTCAGTCGCAAGCGGCCATTCTTTGCGACGCTTATGCTGGTTGTTTTGGTGAGCAGCCTGGTCCTGGTTGCTTGTGGTGATAACACTGCCACTCCTGCCCAGGTAGCCCCCCCTGCGACTGCGATTAACACTCCTGTCCAAATAGGCAATGTTTCATCTTTTGCCACTGCTACCCCCGCTGTTGCTACTACTACTGCGGCTGCGGCGACAACGACTAAGGCTGCTACCACTACTGCGGCTGCGGCGACAACGACTACATCTGCCGGTACGAATGTTAAAAAGGGCGGCATACTTCATCTGGTTATTGGTGAAGATCCCGACCAGCTTGACCCGGCTAAGACTATTCTGCTTACCTCGGATAGCCTCAACGATCTTATTTATGACCGCCTGGTATACATCGCCTCGGACGGTTTGCCAAAGCCCTGGTTGGCGGAATCGTGGCAAATCAGTGATGGAGGCAAGACATTAACTTTCAAGATTCGTTCCGGGCTGAAGTTTACTGATGGGACTACTCTGGATGCCAAGGCGGTTAAATTCAGCTTTGACCGTATCCTTGACCCTAAAACCGCTTCCCCGGCACTGGCCCAGATGGGTTCTCTGCAATCGGTGGATGCTACGGACGCTTCAAACGCTGTTTTCAAGTTTAAGGAGCCCTTTGCCCCCTTCTTTACCAATATTAGCCTTGGCTATGGCGGAATTGTTTCTCCGGCAGCCGTTGCTAAATTCGGCGAGCAATTTGGACGTAACCCGGTTGGTTCTGGTCCGTTCACGTTCAAAAGCTGGACTACTGGCTCCCAGATTGTGCTAGCCAAAAACCCTGATTACAAGAACCTGCGCGAAGATGGTGAAAACAAGGGCGGCCCAGCTTATGTGGACGGGATTGAATTTGCCATTATTACCGAACCGGGTACCCGTTTAGCGGCCTTGCAGCAAGGTTCAATTGATATTTATGGTTTGGACCCTGAAAGTGCCGACCAGATTATCAAGGACACCACTCGCTTTAACGTTTTCCAGTGGAAAACTGCCACCAATATGAACTTTTTGGAGTTTCCTAATAAAGCTCCCTGGACTGACCCTAAAATGCGTCAGGTTATTGCTTACGCTCTGGATAAAAAGGCCTTAATAGACAGTGCCTGGGGCGGTTACGCAACCGCAAACACCAACCCGATGCCGGTTGGGGTCGCGGGTTGGGACGCTACTAATACTGGTTACGCCTTCGATCCGGCCAAAGCCAAAAGTTTACTGACTGAGTTGGGTTATAAGCCAGGTGCCAACGGAATGATGGAAAAAGATGGCAAAGCTGTAACTTTTAACCTGGTAACCTATAGCGGCTATGCTCAACAAAAACGGGCAGTCGAACTGATTCAAGCTAACCTAAAGGCTATCGGCCTGGACGTTAAGGTGCAGGTTATTGAATTTAGCTCACTGCAAACCGCATTGAAAAAAGGTGATTTTGACCTTGATTTAATGCGCTGGACCTGGCCTGACCCAACTATTCTTTCCCTGCTTTTCAAAACCCCTGGTTGGACTGGACAAAGCAGCGACCCTAATCTGGATACGATGCTCACCAAAGCTGATGGCACCCTGGATCCTGCTGCTCGTCTGGAAGCGGTCAAGGCAGTCCAGAAAAAGGTTTATGATTTAGCTTTGATTGTGCCAATTGTTACCGACTGGATTCAGGTTGGGGCTGCCAAGAAAGTTCAGGGCTACAAATGGGATGCTACTGGCTACACGAAGTACATTGATATCTGGTTATCATAAACTGGCAAGTGTATTTTGGGGTTATTTATCCCTAATGAGTAGCTGTTAGTTTAGTATAGTCAGTCTTGCATCCTGGTCCTAAAAACCGGGATGCAAGACTGATTAGAATAATAGGACTTATCAGATGTTGGCATACTTTACCAAGCGTTTGTTGGTTTTAATTCCGGTTTGGTTGGGCATTATTACCTTAACCTTTTTGATGCGAGCCGTAGTGCCGGGCGACCCGGTTGAGAATATGTTCTTCGGTAAAGGCGGCGATCCCAAAATCATCCAGAATATCCGGGTCGAAATGGGCCTGGACCGCCCCCTATACGAGCAATATTTCAAGTATCTGCTGGATGTTTCGCATGGTGATCTGGGCAAATCCATAAATACCCGCCGCTACGTTATTGATGAAATCGGTGACCGCTACGTGAAGACTATTATTTTGGCTTTTAGCAGTCTGTTTGTGGCTGTTAGTGTAGGTCTGGTTTTGGGTATTGTGGCAGCCCTATTTAAAAATACCATAATAGATACTGGCATGACCGTTTTGGCACTAATTGGTCTTTCGATGCCGGCTTTCTGGTTGGGGTTGCTTTTCATCAATCTTTTTGCGGTTCAATTGCGCTGGATTTCAATAGTAGGGCCGCCCGACTTTCCCCATTTAATATTGCCCTCTTTAACATTAGGCCTGATATACGCGGCAGTCTTGATGCGGCTAGTTCGTTCCAGTTTGCTCGAAGTATTAGGTCAGGATTATATTCGGACTGCCAGATCCAAAGGATTGGTAACCAATAAAGTTATGACTCGCCACGCCCTCAAAAATGCCTTGATTCCAGTGGTAACTATTCTGGGATTGCAGTTTGGGGGGTTGCTGGGTGGGGCTTTTGTAGTCGAAAATGTTTTTGTGTGGCCGGGGTTAGGTCAACTCATAGTAAAAGCAATAGCTCAGCGTGACTTCCCGGTAATTCAAGGTATTATACTGCTGGTATCAACGACCTATGTTGTGGTCAATTTGCTGGTAGACCTGCTCTATCACCAGCTTGATCCGCGCATTACAACGCGCAAGGGGGCGAGTTAAAGCAAAACTATGCCAAAAAATATTAAAGAAACCTCAGCAGTTAACTTAAAAGAAGCTTCGATAGAAACAAGCGCAATACCGAGTAACCTCAAACCAATTACCAGGCAACTGAGGCAAAAATCGGCCTTCCAGCGTAGTTTCCAGGATTTTGCCAGACGCTTGCTGCGAAATCGCTCGGCTCAGGTAGGTCTATTTTTACTGGTAATTGTAATCGGGTCAGCGATTTTGGCCCCGGTATTGGCTCCTTACGACCCAACTCAGGTAAATTCACCTGAGCGTCTTCAGCCTCCCTCGCAACAACACTTATTTGGTACGGATGCCCTGGGACGGGACATGTTTAGCCGGATTCTTTTCGGCGCGCAATTGACCCTTCAAATCGGGGTTATCGCGCTGAGTATTGCCGGTTTCTTTGGCATTCTGATTGGATTGGTAACCGGCTATTACGGCGGCATAATTGATAGCGTACTTATGCGTTTTATAGACTTATTGCTGGCCTTTCCGGGAATATTATTGGCCCTAATGATTGTTAGTACCCTTGGCCCCAATTTGACCAACGCCATGATTGCGGTTGGCATAAGTTCCATACCAGGTTTCGCCCGGTTAGTGCGTGGCTCGGTTTTAAGTATTCGAGAGCAAGAATACGTGACGGCTGCCCGAGCCGTTGGGGTTAGCAGTCCGCGAATACTCTGGCGGGCCATCTTACCAAACGTTATGGCACCCATAATTGTGTTAGCGACTTTGCTTTTCCCGGATGCCGTATTGGTCGCCGCCTCTCTTTCTTTCATCGGCTTAGGAGCGCAGCCCCCATCTCCAGAATGGGGTGCTTTACTGGTAGACGGTCGGTTATATATTCAAAGTGCTTCGTGGTTGATTACTTTTCCAGGTCTAGCTATATTTATAACTATTATGGGCAGTAACTTGCTTGGGAACGCCCTGCGGGATGTACTTGATCCGCATTTGAGAGGCCGTTAACCTTATGGCTCTTGCATTAGTAAGTTGGCTGGCAAACTAAAAGGAGAAAAATAGAAATGCGCATTGCCATTGGAGGTATCTTACATGAAACCAGCACTTTTTCTAAGGTACCTACCACTCTGGCTGATTTTATGCGGACAGCCGCCGAAGGCCAGGAGATTATCCAGAACTTCTCCCATACCAGGTCGGCCATGGGAGGATATATAGATGCTGCCCGTGACTTTCAGTTTGAAGTAGTTCCGACTTTTCACGCCTCCACTGCTCCAGCGGGTATAGTCACTGGAGAGGCCCTGATTGGATTGACTAACCAGCTGATTCAAGGTATCAAAGCTGCCCGTCAATCTGGCCCTTTGGACGGTATTATACTGGATTTGCATGGCGCGATGATTTCGGAGCTTGATTACGATGCCGAAAGTTATCTGCTCCGGGCGGTACGAAAAGTGGTGGGTCCTGAACTGCCCATAATTGTTGAGCTAGATTTGCACGGCAACATTACACAGGAAATGGTTAGCCTGGCAACCGTCTGTGTAGCTTACGATGAATATCCTCATGTTGATATGTATGAACGGGGCTACGAGGCGGGTCTGATTATGGCAAAAATCGTGCGGGGTGGAGCCAAGCCAACCGCCGCCATAGTGAATATTCCTTTACTGGCTGGTATCCAGCGTGAATTCACTTTTGCAGAACCAATGCTTAGTGTCAAGCACCTGGCCCATGATATTGAAAATGAACGCGGAATCTTAAATGTGAGTTATCTGCCGGGTTTCTGCTTTTCGGATATTCCCCAGACCAATTTTTCGGTAATTGTTACTACTGATAATAACCAGGCTCAGGCCCAGGCGGCGGCTACCCGGTTAGCAAATTATATTTGGAATCATCGGGAGGATTTTGTGGTTCGCCCAACCGCCATTGACGCTGCGATTGAGCATGCTATGAACGCCCCTCATGGGCCAATAGTCCTGGCTGATATTGGCGATAACCCTGGCGCTGGCGCACCGGCGGATGGAACGGTAATGCTCGAAGCCTTGCTAAAACATGGGGCTAACCGGACTGTAATCGCCCCGATTAATGACCCGGAAGCGGTAAATTTAGCCAACAAAGCCGGAGTTGGAAACACCCTCACCCTTGACTTAGGCGGAAAAACCGACACTTTGCATGGTTTACCTTTGCGGGTAACAGCTACGGTTGTGCGGTTAACTAATGGTGAATTTGTGCATACCGGACCAATGGGCACGGGGGTGCTATCCAAAATGGGGCCAAGCGCGGTGCTAGAGATTCAGGGAGAAAATAACGGTTCGGTCACGGTACTGGTTACTACCTATCGTCACCAGCCGCTCGATCTGGCGATGTTACAAAGTCAGGGCCTCGAACCGACTGACTATCAGATTGTGGTAGTCAAGTCTTCGGTTCATTACCGGGCAGCTTTTACGCCGATTGCCAGAGAAATTATAGAAGCGGATACTCCCGGTATCTCAAATCCGGCCTTTGACCGCCTGGAGTTCAAAAATCTGAAACGACCAATTTACCCACTTGACCGAGAAATGGAATGGACGGCCTTTTAAAATAAACCTATAAAAAAGAAAGGTTTCTAAATATGACTGCTGTTATTAATATATCTATGAATACCAAGTTTGACGAAGTTGCTGCCAAAGTTAAAGCTGGGATGGAACGCTTACGAGTACCAGGCGCGGCGGTTGGCATCTATTATGAAGGCGAAGAGTATACCGCCGGGTTTGGGATTACCAATATCCACCACCCCTTGCCGGTTGATGCCGAAACGCTCTTTCAAGTTGCCTCTATTAGCAAAACATTTACGGGCACTGCCACTATGCGGTTGGTTGAGCAGGGTAAGCTTGATTTGGATGCTCCGCTCCACACCTATTTGCCGGATTTGAAACTGAGCGACCCGGAAGCGACTGAGAAGGCCACCTTGCGTCACATTTTTACCCATCATGGCGGTTGGGTAGGTGATTACTTTGGGGATTTCGGGCGGGGAGATGATGCGCTGACGAAAAATGTAGCTGATTTAGTTAATGTACCCCAGATTACTCCACTTGGCTACACCTACTCCTATAACAATGCCGGATATGCCATAGCAGGACGAATAATTGAGGTGATAACCGGTAAATCATTTGAGGAAGCGGTCAAAGAGCTGGTATTAGATCCACTCGGTCTGGCACACACTTTTTATTTCGCCGAAGACGCTATTGTTCATCGGGTCGCTGTGGGCCACCAGATTTTCTTTGAGGAAAACAAACCAACTGAAGTCTTGCAGCCCTGGGCGTTATCGCGCACCTCTGCGGCCCTCGGTGGTTTAATTACCAACGTGAAAGACCTCCTACGCTACGCTCGTTTTCAGATGGGCGATGGGACATGGGAAGGGCCGGACGGTCAAATTGTCCAACTTTTAAAGCCTCAAACAATAGCAACTATGCAGTCTGAGCAGGCCAAAGCCGGCAGTATGGCCGAGGGAGTGGGCATCACCTGGATGCTTCGCCAGGCCGGAAACGTTCGTATTATAGGACATGGTGGTGCCAGCAACGGTCAAATGTCTATTTTACAAATCGCCCCTGATCAAAAATTTGCAATTGTAGTAGTCACTAATGCCACAATTGGCACCAATCTTTGCGGTGAAATTGTGGGTTGGGCTCTTGAGCATTTCCTGGAGGTGCCACAAGAAGCACCAGCCTACCAGGAAGTAACTTCAGAAGAGCTTGCCAAATATGCCGGGGAATACGAGGCGGCTTTATCCAAAGTGACCCTATCGGTGCGGAATGGACAACTGTATATGCAAGCCCGCTCTAAAGGAGGCTTTCCCAAACCATCTTCGCCGCCTACACCAACCCCGCCCGAAGTCCGAGTGGCATTTACCAGTCCGGATCAGGCGGTGTCGCTGGATTATCCCTTTGCTGGAGGTAAGGGGGAGTTTCTACGTAACCCTGAAGGTTCGGTCGTGTGGTTCAGGTGGGGCGGACGGCTGCACAAGCGTTTAAGCTAAAAATATTTAGCCCTTGAATTTCGGGGGGGTTAAAACCTCCCCAAGGTCTATTTCTGTTAAAACTTGGAGTTTCGGGTTTTTAGATAGAGCGCAAATGAGGCTATCCAGTGCCCGCCCATGTAGTCATCGGTAATCGCCTGTGGTAGACCTTCTTGCGCGTGGCGTGCCGCTGACTCTAGCAAAATAGCCTGGGCGGCATTCTGCGCGGGCAAAGAGCGCGCAATTTGCAGCATGCACCAGGCCCGACTCAGCTGCAAACCGTTCAGATGGCCTACACTGGGATCGCTATGGTCGGAAATAATTACCGGATTTAGCAAAACTCCGGGCTGTCCACTGGCAATGTCAGGGAGGAAATCTTCAAACCACCGCTCAAACTCCGCTTGCCCTAACAGCTGACTCATAAGGTCAGCTTCTATTAGAGCCGGGGAAAGAAAATCCCCACCGTGCGGCTCCCAATTGGCCGGGTAGGCTTTATCCTGCCCAAAATAGGCTAAACTCCGGGCTACCAGCAAATCTTCCAGCTCTTTGTTACTGGTAAAACGGGCATATTCCAGCGCAAAAATAAAACTATAGGCAGTATTGGAATGTGTCCCTACTCGAATGGGATAGGTTAATCTCGGCAAAAACTTCAGAAACAGATTTGTGATAATTTCGGTCAAAGGTTGCAAATTACGCCACCAGCTTTGCCCCTCTGGGTCGCTCCATTGGGACAGTTCCAGGTCAAGTTTCAGAACCCAGGCCCAACCGTACATTCGCTCGAAGGTTTGATGATTAGGTTGGTCAAAGTAAGCGGCTTCGGTTATAAGGTTGTTAGTGGTAAGGGTGGAATTTAAAGCGGCTCGAATGGTCTCAGCCTCCGGTAAAGACGGAAACATTCGTAACACCCGCACCAGTAACCAGTGGCTGTGTACCGCCGAATGCCAATCAAAGCAACCGTAAAAAGCCGGATGCAAGGCACGCGGCGAAGCAACATCGGCGGGGCCGTTTAGCACCTGCCCTGGAGCATTGGGGTACTCGCGGGTGATGCCGTTCAAGGCTTGTTGGGCGTATAGGGCGGCTTCCTCAGCCGTAACCGTTAGTTCAAACGGAGGTTGAACGGACATAAATTATTATGCTCCTCTGCGGTTAAATATTACGCAGTCGGGGGTCAAGGACATCACGTAACCAATCGCCAAAGAGGTTAACTCCCAGCACCGAAAAGGTAATAGCCAGACCGGGGAAAGTTTCAGCCCACCAGGCGGTCAGGATATAGTTCCGACCTTCATTCAGCATACTACCCCAGGTAGGAATAGTTGGTTCAACTCCCAAACCGAGGAAGCTCAAGCCCGCTTCCAGTATCAGAACTGTAGCCAGTTGCAAGGTAGCCAGCACCATTACCGATGGTAGTGCGTTGGGCAGTATATGTTTGAAAATAATCTGGTAATCCCGGCAACCGATACTTCGTACCGCCTCAATATATTGTTGCTCTTTGATTGACAAAACCTGACCACGCACTACCCGCGTATAAACCGGCCAGTTGGCAATTGCCAGCACTATAATCAGATTTGGCAGACTGGCACCCAATACTGCCGTAATTGTAATAGCGAACAGGATGAGCGGATAGGCCAGTTGTATTTCCAGCAAGCGCGAAACCACATTGTCTACCCATTTTCCGTAATAACCCGCCAGAAGGCCCAACGTAACTCCCAGCAAGCAGGAAAGAGTTACCGATATAACCCCTATAAGCAACGAGATGCGCGTTCCATACATAATCCGACTCAAAATATCACGACCTACCGCATCCGTTCCAAGCAGGTAGTCGGTTGAACCTTTAGGCGCAACCCAGGCCGGAGGCCGAAATCGTTTGATTGGGTCAACTTCATCAGGGTTGTGCGGTGCCAGAAAAGGAACAAACACAGCGACTATAACAATTAACAGCAGGATAAGCACCCCTACTACCGCACCAGGATTGGAAATAAAACGTTTCAGGAAAATACTGCCAGCCCGAAATTTTGGTGGAGCTAGAAAATTGGGTTCAGCGGTAGCACTTAAAGTATCGGTATTGCCTTCCAAGGGGCACTCCTTATTAGTGTTTTGGGTATCTTCTCGTTCGCAAGCTTATGAGGGTTATAACTATTTGTAGCCAATTCTTGGATCAATTACAGTATATAAAATATCTATAATCAAGTTTACCAAAACTAGAATAGCCCCCAACAGTAGCACACTGGCTTGCACTACTGGATAATCGCGGGTACTAATAGATTCTACGGCCAATCTGCCAATTCCCGGCCAGGAAAAGACCGTTTCAACAATAACCGCCCCTCCAAGCAAAGTACCAAACTGCAAACCAATGATTGTAACTACTGGAATCAGGGCATTTCGTACTGAGTGTCGAATAACGACTGTAGATTTTGCTAACCCTTTGGAGCGAGCGGTGCGAATATAATCGGCATTGAGAACTTCGAGCATGGAAGAACGTAAAATTCGGGCAAGTACCGCCATTAACGGTATACCAAGGGCAACCGAGGGCATAATTAAATACTCCGGCCCATCGCTACCCGAAACCGGCAACCACTGTAAACTAACCCCGAAAATTAATATAAGCAAAATTCCAAACCAGAAATTTGGCATGGAAACCCCTAGCAAGCTGATACTTTGGCTAACAAAATCTAATAGTTTGCCTCGGTTTAGGGCCGACAAAATTCCGAGCGGGAAAGCCAGCACCAGCGCGACTGCCATTGAAGAAAGGGTTAAAGTCAGGGTTGCCGGCATCCTTTCGAGAACCAGACCGAGCGCGGGGGTACTATAATGAAAAGAGCGACCAAAATCTCCAGTTAGAGCTTTTCCAACAAAACTTATATACTGCACTGGCAAAGGCTTATCCAGATCAAGCAAACGGCGCATCTCGGCAATATCGGCTTTACTCGGGCTGCCTGCTTGCAAGAGCATAGAAACCGGGTCGCCGGTAAGGCGCAAAGTAATAAAGACTATCAGACTAAGGCCCAATAGTACCACCAGCGCGTTTAATAGCCGTTTGAAAATATACCTTAACATAGGTTTCTTTAAAAATTGGGACAGAAATGAAGTGATTCATTTCTGTCCTGAGCCATTAGGTTGTTAATTTTATCCGGTTACCGAAACGGTCAACAACCAGAGCCGCTCATCCGGTGGTGGCGTAAAATCTTTTACCCGATCGGCAATACCCCAGAGGTATTGTGACTGATAAAGCATAACATCGGGGTAATCGGCGTAAATCAGCTTGTTAATCTGGCTAAAAGCTTCTTTACGTTTGGCCTGGTCGTTAGTGCCGCGCTCTACCTTTAGCAATTTGTCCACTTCTGCATTTGAATAAGCAGGGTTGTAAGACTCCTTGGTATAGTATAGCGAATAATAGGTATTATCAGCGTCAAGGGTCCAGCCGCCCCAACCAAACGGAACCGCGTTATCCAACTTGCCCGCCTGGTAATCATCATAGAAAGTGGCCTGCTCTTTAGGTTTAAGTTCAACCTGAATACCAGATTTTTCAATCATGGATTTGACTGCCAGACCAATTTCTTTGTCCTGAGCACTCTGGGCAATATAATTGTAAACGATTTTTGGGTTAGCCACACCCGACTCAGCCACCAGTTGTTTGGCTTTAGTCAAGTCGTAGCTGTAGGGCTTTAGACTTTCATCGAAGCCAAAACTGAAAGGGCTTTGCCAGATTGCCTGCTGAGAAGCGTAACCGTTCAGAAGGCTATCAAGAATCGTTTTGGTATCAATCGAGGCGGCAATCGCCTGGCGGATTTTCAAGTTGTCAGTCGGGGGTTTGGAAGTATCCAGGCGTATACCGCTCACGGTAGGTACACCTACCACCTGCACCTTGCGACCTTTGGCAGATTTAGCACTATCGGATTGAGATGGCGTAATAGTGAGAATATCTACACCGCCGCTCAGGAACTCGGCCAGGCGAGTGGCTTCGTCAGGAATGATTCGATAGACTACTTTCTTCACTTTGGGCTTCTGGTCGCCGTAATAACCGTCAAAAGCTTCCAGGGTCAAACTATTGTCTTTTTTGTACTCGACAATTTTGAAGGGGCCAGTACCCGGAATATTGGTCTGGTTAACAAAATCGTTACCCTTTTCCTGAACAAACTTGGGCGGTACGATTGCTGCGCCATAACCAGCCAACTTGACGATCATTACCGGGTCTACATCTTTGAAGATAAACTTCACATTATAATCATCTACCTTTTCAACACGATCAATAGAAGTATAATTGAAGCGTTGGGGGGACTTGTTAGCCGGGTCGAGCAAGCGGGTGAAGGTAAAAACTACCGCATCAGCATTGAAATCTTCGCCATTGTGAAACTTGACACCCTTTCGCAACTGCATAGTCAGGGTTTTGTCATCCGTGTATTTCCAGGACGTAGCCAGTCCAGCACCTTCGATAATCTTGAGATCGGTGTTGCGGTAAACTAGAGTGCTGAAAACATTTTGCTGCCAGCGTCCATTATTAAGACTATAGGTCATAATCGGGTCAAGACCCTGCACATCAAAAGCGAGAGCAATAGTCAGAGTCCCGCTGGCCGCTGTAGTTGCAGCAGCAGCAGTAGTGGCGGCAGCAGTGGTAGCTGCCGAAGCAGTAGTGGCGGCGGCGGCAGTAGTAGCGGCCTTGGTAGTAGTAGCTGCGGCAGCAGTAGTGGTAGCGGCAGCAGCGGTTGTGGTAGCCGGGGCGGTGGTAGCGGTTGGGTCACCGCAAGCAGCCAGCACCAGGCTCATCACCATTGTAAGGCTAACAATAAGCATCAACCTAAACCAGGCTTTTGTTTTAATCATGTTTCTCCTCTCCTGTTAATCAAAACCAGCTATTATCTTCTCAAATAGCCAAATAGAACCCCCTGTACAATCCTCTGGAGCAACGGAGGATTTCAAATTCCTTAGCTATTTTTCAAGAAAAACAACAAAGGAACCTTAATCCTGGTAAATATTGACAAGCCCAAATCAAACTTTGCCACTGATACGAAGATTAGTTTTGCTTGAAGTGGAATCCGTTATTTTCTTTGAGCAAATTTGTTAGATAGACTCAGGACGATCCGTACAAATATGAAAATGAACGTGAGTAGCTAAAATATGAACAAAAGGAAGCTCCTTATGGTAGCAAATGCCTTTATACGGAATGTTGCTACTAAAGGTAGTACCATTTTTGATTAGCATAAGAGTATTAGGAAATGGGAAATTTGTCAATAGGCAAATTGATCAAACATTCTTTGGCACTTTAAACACACCTACCAACAAGATTTCGGGGGGAATGTACAATAGGGCCGAAACACAAGGCCATTTTTGACAAAATGTAATAACCTGTATTATTGTCTAAAGAGGTAAATTTCCGTATTAAATAACCTTCACTGCTAATAGAGGAGAAAGACGAAAATAGTATGACACCTTATTCAACGAAAACTATCCTTTTGACAGGCTATGAACCCTGGGATGATTTCGAGTTTAACCCGTCCGGTAAGATCGCTGCCGCCCTAAATGGCAAAGAGTTAGCCGCTAATTATGTTATCCGGGGCGAAGTTTTGCCTGTAGATTGCCGAAAGATGCCAGGATTGTTAACCGGGCTAATTGATAAATACCAACCGCAAGTGATCGTTGGGCTCGGCCTGGCCTTTGGGGATAATGGTATGCGGGTGGAAAGAATCGGTCATAACTGGATTAATATAACCCGCCCTGACAATGGCGGTAACGTTGTACCGGGCGAATTAGCAATACCTTCTGCCAACGCCGCCTATTTCAGCACTTTTCCGGCTAATGAGATTGTGGCGGCTCTGTTGCGTAATGGTATACCCGCTTATACCTCTGACCATGCCGGGGGTCATTGTTGCAACCTGATGTTGTTTACGGCTTTGCACTATTTGTCTTCCATTGCTTCTACTCCCGACAGCTCAATCTCTTGTGGATTTCTCCATTTACCAGGAACACCTCAAATGGCTGCCCAGATTGTGCTACGGGACAAAAGTAACAAGGCTCTCCCAACCATGAGTTTGGAACTAATGCAGCAGGCGGTCGAACTTTCCTTACTCGAAATTATTGCTTTAGACCCTATTTCAGTAAGCTAGAATTACTTATAGGGTGATTATCTTGTTCCCTCAGGCCAAATAAGAGTCTGCCCCTACCGATAGGCAGCAGTTTATTCTAGTCTTGGAGTGGGATTGGCACAATCTGATCGAAATTAGGTATAATGGTTTTAGAAATAATCACATGTGTTTAAAGTGCCAAAGAAGGATTAATCAACTTGCCTATTGACAAATTTCTACTTACCAAATAATCTTAAGATAATCAGAAAGTGCTACTACTTTTAGTAGCAACATGCTAAAGGATAGTAGTTGATAATAAGGGTTGTTTCAATGTGTCCAATTATTTACTACATAAGTACATTTTAATTAATATAAGGCGTAATGAGCAAACTAGAAATTTTATTACCTGAGTTAACTGAAGCTATTGCAGAGTCAGACTCAGAAGAATATGCGGAAAATGACCAGTTAATTGGAGAAAGTGCTGAATTACTGCAAAATCTGGTTAGCATTGGTCTTACTATAAGCGAGGCAAAAGTTTATCTAGCTTTGGTACGTCGGGGTAGCCTGACTGCGGTTGACGCAGTTAAGTTAAGTGGGGTGCCGAGAGCTAAAATCTATGAGTTGCTCGAAAGCTTGAGCAGCTACGGATTGTGTTACGAAACTCCGGGGAAGAAGAAAAATTACACAGTAGTTGATCCTAAAGAGGGCTTGCATCGCCGTATCGCCAGTGCGCGTAAAGAACTTGAAATGCAAGAGCGGCTAACTCTTATAGCCCGCGACCAACTTATGCCACTCTATCATAGCGTTGATCAAGCAGCCAGCCTGGTTTCCTCACCCATTCATTTTCTCAGTAACGCCCGGTTAACAGCCAGCGTGTACTTGAAATTATTAAATGAAGCCGAGCAGGAAATCCTGTTTCTAAGCAAAATACCTTATAACGTTTCGATTAGAGCCAGTCAACCTGCCCTCCACGCTGCAATAGCTCGCGGCGTAAAAGTACGGGCTCTATGTGAGCTGTCAGAATGTCAAGACCTCGAAGCTTTGGAATTGATGCTCGAAAACGCATCTCGCGGGATTCAACTCGCAGCTGTACCAGAACTTCCTGTCAAATTGATTATTCGTGATCAAAAACAGGCTTTACTGATTATGACTGATACCAGTCAGGAAACATTCAGCACGCAGGTGCAAGGTTCACAATCAAACATTCCAACAGTTTTTAGTGGTATGTTAATTGAGCATAGCCCAACCATTTCATTATTGCGGGTCTCTTTTGAAAGCTTTTGGCAACAAGCAATTTCGTTAAAAGAAATTATGATAAAAAGTTTAAAATAAGGTCATAGTGTCTACTTATATTATCCAGTTTGGGTTTTGTAAAAATTCGCGCAACGAGAGCTTTTTAGAACATATTTGCTTACCTATCCCTCAACTATATTTGAATCGAAACTGCATTATTTTTGTTTGTGACTTGGAATTTCTTGAATATATTTCTCAGCTCGTAAAATTGCCGCCTGAAATGCCACTTCCGACTATGATTGCTCACTTTTGGTTCTTATACAACCGAAATCTGAAAATCTGCCCTTGATTATCGAAAACCTGGCAAAATACATCGGCACTTTGCGCGCTTTTGAAATTTAACATTACTTTGTAGCGTTGTTTAGGGTTCTGTGATCCTGTTCCAGTGTATTATTTAAATACGGACTGGTGCGATGTTCAACTTTATCTCCAAGCACTTTTCGGATGGCTTTTGGATAACTAACCTCCCCATCGGTGGTCACTTTTTCGGGCTTGCGTCCGGTGGTAGCAACCGCTTGCTTAAAAAAGCCTCAGGGGCTTCCAAATTACGGTCTTTGGATAGCCGCGTATCCACCAGGTTTCCTAATCTGTCCACCGACCTGTATAGGTAGTACCAATTACCCTTGATTTTGATTTTTGTCTCATCGATCCGCCAGGATTTACCCGACTTTCCTTTGCGTTTAGTTTTGAGTTCAGTGGCTATAAGCGGAGCAAATTCGCTTTCCCAATTGTGAACGGTTTCGTGGCAGAGTGTTGAGCGATAATAAGAATGGCTCTTCCGCAACTTTGCTGCACCTGGCACGTAAATAACAGAATAATAATTCTGCGTTAGGTGGTGAAATATAGATGTTTTTCTTGCCCGAATTAACTGATTTTGAAACTGAAAATATTAACGTAAACGAACAGTTGTGG
>JBBQZS010000007.1:0-127166 GCA_038207495.1 Chloroflexia bacterium | reverse complement strand
CGGTTGGGGCCAGAACTAAAGAAGCTTTAGAAAAAGCTTTAGAGGAAGCTTTAACTTTAATTACTTCCCAAGATGCCCTGGCCTGGTTTAAGCATTGTGGCTACAATATCCCGGCTCTATAATTATGCAACTTGCTATAGGTTTGTTATGGCTACTTCCCCTATCCGAGCTAATACTCTGGGAAAGTTTGACCCCGGATAGCAAAAGTAACCAGTACAGGTCACCATCCAAAGATGGGCCACAGGTATCAACCATTCTTCTCCCGCTACTCCCTCCAGTTTACCAGCAGGCTCCCTACTTACGAGCCTACTACTGTTGGCACTTCTACTATATGGGTATCAAAGGTGAGCAAAAATAGTGATTTTAGTCATATGGATCAGGTTAAGCTGGTGTTAAAATAAACGACACTCTTAATGTTGGGTAAGCCTTTTCTTCATAGGCAATATCATCTCAAAATTGACATCAGACAATCCACCGGCGCAGATGTTTTGGTCGAAAATACCTGTGTAATTTGGTTATGACATGAATGATCAAAGGAGAACTTTCACGCATTGAAACTCTATCGTCCAAAAACCCTTCAAGTTAAAACTTTTTCTGCGACTACTCCAAGATGGTTAGTAAAACTGCTGTCGGGAGTAATCACCAGCCTGATTTTATTGAATTTGTTCAGTTTCAGTGCCGTAGAGATAAGCCAGGCAGCGGCAACCCAGCGGTTCCTCAATACCGGGAGCGGCAGTTGGTTTTGGCTGAGTCCAACACCGCAGGGGAATACTTTGCGGGCGGTAAGTTGTCCCACCGCCAATTTTTGTGTGGCAGTCGGAGATAGAGGAACGATTTTAAGCACCAGTAACGGCGGCCAAAGTTGGGGAGTAATGCCGTCGGGGACTAACTATAATCTATATGGGATTAGCTGTATTTCGCTGATTGAGTGCTATATCGTGGGCCAATACGGTGTTATTTTAGCCAGTAGTTTTTTCACACTCGGTGGAAATAACACCAAACCCTGGCGGGTGGCTCAGGATTTCGACGGCAACGATCTATATAGTATTTCCTGCAAAGTGTCGGCTCACTGTGTCGCTGCCGGTCAGAACGGCAATATTTATTATACTGGTGACGGTGGTTATCAATGGACCCTCAAGACTCTCGCGGCGTCCTTAAATTTTAAGGGGGTAAGTTGCCTGGACCAAAATAACTGTCTGGCTGCCGGTAACAATGGTAATATTTTTTACACCAAAAACGGCGGCTTAAACTGGAGTACGGCTGTAGCTAACCTGGCCCCTGAAAATTTCCAGTCGATCAGTTGCTCCCAGGTTTGTTATGCCGTAACTTCCTCCGGCAGTATTTTCAAAAGTTACAATTCAAATGGCTTCTGGGCCGATTGGACCCGCCAGACCAATATCCCAAGCCAGTTTGGGGCTCTTTATAGTATAACTTGTACCGACTTCCTTAATTGTTTTGCGGTCGGAAACAACCTGGTAGTAATTAGTACCAATAACGGGGGGTTTAACTGGAGTGCCAATAGTTACTTCAATTTAAATGAAGCTTACGATTACCAATCTATTGCCTGCTCATCAGCCTCAAATTGTACCGCAGTCGGTTATCACGGTTATACATTTAAATATAGCGGTAACTCCATACAACCCTATAATATTGGGGTCAAAGCCACGCTCACGTCCATTCAGTGCCTGACAATTCAAATTTGTTATGCAGCCGGGAGCAATAATCTGTTTGAAATTACTACCGACGGCGGCTATAGTTGGTCTTCACTTGATCCTGGCCAGACAATTTATAACGATATCGGAAATTTTACAGGGATAAGTTGTCCGAGCTTGCTTATGTGCTACTTGCTTGGCTCAGGCGGAGTAGTGCGTTACTCGGCGACTGCTTTCCCCAATTTTAAAGAAATACTCAACACCGGTGGTCTTCACGCAATCGCCTGCCCAACCCCGAATAATTGTTATACGGTGGGCGACAATAGTTATATTTTTTCGATTTACATTGATGGACAGGGCAACAGTCAGACCACTTTTGCTCACTCACCCGGTCCCGCTTCTAACCCTACCTTACGGGGAGTATCGTGTGCGACACCGACCTTTTGCATAGCAGTAGGCGATTATGGAGCGGTTTTCAGGAACAACACCTATCCGGTTGATATGAATATATGGAACAGTCTGCCGTCTGACCCAGTCTTATCCATCTCCAACCCTTATTTCAGAGCGATTGACTGCACCCTGAAAAGCCCAACTAATCCGGTCTGTTATGCCGTCGGTGTACTTGGCTTTATTTATCGCTACGAGTTGTACGGCTGGAACAACCAGAGTGTCAATTCGTATTTGGATTTGAATGGCGTAAGCTGCATGGACAGTTCCAATTGCACGGCTGTCGGCAAAAATGGCGCGGTATTCAGTACCATTAATGGTAAAGATTGGGGTGGCGAGGATGCCGGTACAACCTACAACTTTAATGGCGTGGCCTGTCCCTTCCAGTGCATCACAATGGGCGATCAGGAAACGATCCTGTCCAATGCGCACGTTGTTACCCTCGATACCAACACGGCCCTCAATGCCTCTGATGCCGGATCGCTTAGCAATGCGCTCAACAAAGCCGGGCCAAACCAGACAATCCGGTTCTATTTGGGAAACTCGAATGGGGTAACGGTTCAACAAAACCTTAACCTTCCGGCAATACCCTACGGAGTAAAACTCATGGGCAGTTGCGGCCAGCTAAATAGTTATTATGGACCATTGATAAGTATCTACATGACCAACACTGCCGGAATGGTTTTAAGCGGTCAAAACAAGTTATATGGCCTTAAAATTACCAATGCCGGAGGTCCGTCCCTCAAAGCCAATGGCTCTTCCGGGTTTGGAAATAATCAACTGAATTGTGTTAAAGTCCACGGGTAAACAAAGAAGTAAAGGATTCAATAAAGCAACCCCGCCGCAAGCGACGGGGTATTTAGCAAGTTTATGTCGAGATGGGCATTCCCCCAATAAGGTTGCGCCGCTAGCGGCGGGGAATGTATCCTATAGAGATTCAAAGTCACCAGCAAAAATAATGCAGCCGCGATGCAAATATAGTTGAGGGATTGGGGAGCAAATATGCTCTTAAAAGCTCTCGTTGTGCGAATTTTTACAAAACCACACAGGAGAATGACATGACAGATTTGAAGCAATTTAAAGATCAAGAGTTTTTGAGCCTTGAGACATTTCGCAAGAGCGGCATCGGTGTGAAGACCCCCCTTTGGTTTGCTCAGGAAGGCGAAATCTTGTATCTCTGGACTAACGCTGAATCGGGTAAGATTAAACGGATCCGCAACAACGCGATGGTTAACATCGCGCCATGTAAAAGATTTGGAGAAATAACAGGCGAATGGGTGGCGGCCCAGGCTTCAGTGGATGCTTCAGATGCCGCAGTCCGGCACGTTGAGATGCTGTTGCGTCAAAAATTAGGCTTTGGGTTCGCAATATTCAGGGTGATAGACCGTTTGAAGGACAGGTGGAAGGGAGCGCACCGTGTTTGTATCAAGGTTTCACTGATCTAAAATTGGGGTACTTACGAGATTTCGGGTGAAAGCGGTTCATCGCCAATTTATGTGGTAACTTTTTGGGGAGTTAAGCATATATCCCATTGTACAATGAATGGAACAGAAAGAGTCGATAGGAATTAGAATAAGTACATCTTGAGCTTAATGCTAACTCAAGTTAGCGGCTTAAAAATTTCGGCAAACTTATTTTGCCAGAGGAGTTTTCGTTTGTCACACCCTTGCCCTTCTTCCTTTTTTCTACCTTCTTTTCCTTAGCTTGATGCCTATGGGGCGGTTCGCGAACCGCCCCTACGAATTTCACCGATAACCAACGACCGTTTTCATCCTTCATCCTTGCTTTTTGTAGGCCAACCCCACCCAGGTATTTTCTACCATTTTTTCGAGTAGTTCCAGCCCAACCGCCTGCAAGGCTTCCTCAACCTCGGTGCTGCTCCTTTCGGCAATCCCACTGACTAAGAGCAACCCACCCGGTTTAAGGTTTTCTACGAAAGCCGGGGCGAGCCCAACCAGAATCCAGGCATACAGATTAGCTACTATCACATCAAACGGCTGCATCTTGGCTAGGATTGGCGGCGGTTTAAGTTGGGCATCCTCAAAAACATAAACAGTTTCACCCTCCATGGGAATAACCGCCAGCGAACCCGCCTCCACCCGAATCCTATCGCTAAAACCGTTTTGTGTGACATTGGATTGAGCGTCAGCTACCGCCACCGGGTAGGCATCTACCGCCAGAATTTCCTGAACCCCCATCTTTGCTCCCAAAATCGCCAGCATCCCACTACCCGTTCCAACATCCAGCATTTTTTGGTGGCGGGTAGGGTCAATAAATTTCTCTATTAGCTGCAAACTCAGGCTGCTGGTAGGGTGTACGCCGTAAGTGAAGGTGCTGAAGACGCTAGGGGTGCTTTTAATTTCTACCACCAGGTCGTCCGGTGCAGGAGTATAGGTTTTCCCCGGCAACTTGATTACCACGTGTTTCCCAACCCTGCAGATTTCAAAGCCCACCCAGATATTTATCCATTCCTGCAAACTGCGTTCAGTCAGTTCAAGTTCCGGCAGGGGATGAGCTTTAGCGATATTTGCCAGAGCCTCTTGCAACTGAACCAGCGTACTATCCACCTCGTCTAAAGGCAAGTAGGTAAGAAGTTTTAGGGGGGCAAATTCATCATCTACATAATAGCCGTTGGGCAAAGAGCGTTTGGTGGTTTGGGCCAAAACGTTGCCCTGATGACCATAGCGCGTGAATATGCGATTGATGATTTTAGTGATACCCGGATCAACCTCAAGAGCAACCTCCAGCCATCTTTCAACCTCACGCCCGGACTCCGCTTTAGCTTTGGTTTGAAAGGTAGCTTTTTTGCGCCATTTGCCGGGTTCATCGGTACGATAAAGGCTTAAAAGAGCCAGAGTATCAAGCTCTTCGGGGCTGGTTTGAGGAAAGGGTAGATAGATATATTGCAAGTCGGGCTTATCAAAATAAAGCTCCACCAAAGCTAACAACAAAACGGGCGATTGCAAGGGCGAGATAGCTCCAATTTCAGGGGTAGTAATCAAGCTGACCAGACGGGCTTCGGTATCGTCTTTATCAAGGCTAAAGTGGCAATAACCATTAACATCGCTAAGACTGGTTCCCACATTGCATCCGGCATAAGCGACATTACCCCAAATATCATCCAGCAAAAACTGAAGTTGTTCGCGCTCGGATTGCTTCAGGCGGCGTACTTCGAGGCTAGTAGCATGTGAAAATTCCTCCCCTTCCAGATAAACCGCCACCGTTTGCTGCTGCACCCACTTTAAAAGAGTAGTGCGGAAGGCCGAGAAAATCTGTACCCGATTTAGCCAGTTAAAAGCATAAAACATTCTGGTCTCCTTTATATTTTAGGGCTTGATTATCCTTTGTCAAAAAATAAAAGTCAATAAAGAGGGGATGTTGTTTAACAAACCAGCGAAATTCTGTTAGAATACACCAATACAATTTCAGTAAAGAAGCATACCTCTAGCCTCGCTACATTTAGCCGGAAAAGATTCCACTAATTCGGTCAGTGTTGACCATAACCCAAATTTATCTGACGCCCCGCAAACGGGCAAAACGACCAGCCAGAGCAAAGCTGCCCGCTGAGTCGCTGTTTTTTTGTTGCTATTAATTTAGGACTTTCGCTTGAAACCAGTTATTAAGATCAGATTGGAACTATATAAACTAGCTGGTGCAATCAAGAGGGGAAGTCGAACTATGATTGTTCACCTAGGAGGAGATTAGGGGAATGAAGTTAAATCAGTTTCGTTTTGGATTGTTCAGTTGCCTGATTCTGGCACTGACCCTGTTATTGGCAGCCTGTGGCGACCCGACCGCGACTACGGGACCCGCCGGGGCGACCACTACCAAAGCCGGTCCGGTCAACACTGCCCAGGCTACCGGGGCAAAGTTCAAAGTTGCTTTTGTCTACGTTGGCCCAACTACCGACGGGGGATGGACTACCGCCCACGACAATGGCCGCAAATTCCTGGAAAAGGCTATGACCAACGTTGAAACTACTTTTGTGGAGAACGTACCAGAAACCCCGGCGGACGCCGAGAAGGTTATTACTGACCTGGCCTTGAAGGGCAATCAGGTTATCTTCACTACCAGCTTTGGCTATATGGACCCAACTATAAACGTCGCCAAGAAGTTCCCGAAGGTTTATTTTGAACATGCTACTGGATACAAAACCGCCGACAATGTGGCGACCTATCAGGTGCGGCAGTACCAGGCCCGATATCTGGCGGGAATTATCGCCGGAAAGATGACCAAGAGCAATGTAATTGGTTACGTGGCGGCCTTCCCGATTCCTGAAGTTATTGGCGGCATCAACGCCGTGACGTTGGGAGCGCAATCGGTCAACCCTAACATAAAAGTTAAGGTGGTCTGGACTAACTCCTGGTACGACCCGGCTACCGAGGGTCAGGCGGCAGTTAGTCTGCTGAACGCAGGCGCAGACATCACCGTACAACATCAGGACAGCCCGGCAGTGTTACAGGCGGCGGAAAAAGCTGGCAAATTTGGGATTGGTAACGATGCTCCGATGGACACTTTTGCCCCTAAAGCTTATCTGACCTCGCCCGCCTGGAATTGGGGTCCGTATTACGTTGACCGGGTTAAAGCGGCAATGGACGGTTCGTGGAAAAAGGCCGAATATTTCGGTGGCTTGAAAGAAGGGGTAGTAGACCTAGCTCCCATCAGTAAGCTGGTGCCGGACGATGTTAAAACCCTGGTAGACACCAAGAAAAAAGCCCTTTTGAGCGGTGAGCTGGATGTTTACGTTGGCCCAATCAAAGACCAAACCGGGGCGGTCAAAATCGAAGCGGGTAAAAAAGCTACCGATGGCGACATTCTTGGGATGGATTACTTTGTGCAAGGGGTCGAAGGTACTATTCCAAAGAAATAATAATAATGGCGTAGGGGCGAACCTCGTGTTCGCCCTTTATCAGTTTCAGGTCTAAATTTCAAATGCTACTTTATCATAAATCGCATTTAGGGGTAATTCGGCCCCTACCATAGTTAATTTCAAAATAGAGGTGTCCACGGTAAGAGTTTCGAGAAGCCAGTTTCCACCCTCAACTTTGCGGAAAAACTCTATAAATATTCGTTCAGAATCTATTACAACATAAGCCTGAAGGCTACTGATAGCCCGATAACGCTCAAATGTTATTCCCCGGTCATAGTTTCGAGTAGACGGCGACAGTACTTCAATTATTACTTGGGGGTTAGTAATAGTATCAGTACGGCCCTCCACACACTCCAGACTCCCGCAAACTATACTAACATCTGGGTAAGTATAAAAGCGGTTGGATTGAACCCCAATCCGGCTATCACTATTCAGCACCCGACATGGTTTTCCCTTAAATAACGAATGCAACTCCCCAATAATATTTACCGCCACCTGGGTTTGATTAGGACTACCGCCTGCCATTGCATAAATTTCGCCATCGAAATATTCGCTTTTATGGGCTGCCCGTGTCTCTAACCACAAATATTCTTCGGGAGTATAATATTGCCTGGCAGGTTGTAACATCGCTAAGACTTCTTTTGGTTCTTTTAAGGTTCCAGAACTTCCTCTTGTAATAGAATAGCTTCAAGGGCGGTTTTAGCCGCTTGCTGCTCGGCATATTGCTTGGTAGTGCCACTACCATGCCCTAGCACCATTTCACCCACATGGGCCTCTACCTCAAAAATAGGTTCATGCTCCGGCCCGGTAGTAGCCACCAGCTTATAAAGGGGTGCCTGATGATAACGGCGTTGAGCCTCAACCTGGAGTCTTGTTTTATAATTCAGGTGGCGACCTTCGGTAATAATATCCTTTAGCTCGGCTATAACCAACGGTAATAGCCAGCCCCGCACTGCCTCAAGACCTTGCTCCAAAAACAGAGCCCCTAAAATGGCCTCAAAAGCCGCCGCCAGAATAGCCGGGCGACTCCGACCACCACTATTAGCCTCACCTTTGCCCAATAAGAGAAATGGACCGAATTCAAAAGCAGTGGCCCATTTATCCAGAGTCTCGCGGCGCACCAGAGCACTCCGCATATCGGTCAGATTACCTTCGCTCTGTTCCGGGAAAGTCTTGAAAAGGTAATCAGCGACTACCAGACTCAGAACGGCATCCCCCAAAAACTCAAGTCGCTCGTTTGACTCGCCAGCGTTGGTTTTTTCATTCTGGTAAGAACGATGCACCAACGCCAGCCTGAGGAAACTTTTATCGGCAAATTCCAGGCCAAGCCGTGCTTCCAGTTCTTCCAGCCTGTTTGTGTTCATTCTATGCCTGGGCTACTTAATAAGGGTGACGATAAACAGTAACGCAACTGCCAGAATCAGCAGTGGCCCAACCAGGAGAATAGCCGCCGCCCCATTGTTATCCCGCACAATCTCGTAAATAATACCCTTGCCGTAGGCTTCGTCATTCTCGTCATCGGCGAAAGAGGTATTCCATTTTACAAATAAGCGGTTGATCAAGTAAACCCAACCAATACACAACAGGAAAAAAATCACGGCCCAGGGCGCGCTGCTGGCGATAATTAACAAAACCACTTCCAAGTTTGTCAGGAAGAAGTTGCCCTGATTTCGAATAAGTGAGTCTACTACCCCTGCTATCAGACCAATGAGCAATATCCCGGTAATGAATATCGCGCTATAAAGCAAAACCCGGCGGCGTTCAGTTACTTCAGTTTCGGTACTAACCCGCCGTTTGAGGGGTTGCATTGGAGGGTACATAATTGGCGGCGGTGGCCCCATTTGGCGTTGCTGTTGGGGCGGCATCTGGGATTGCGGTCCAGGCTGTGGTCCAGGGGGCGGTTGAGGCGGTTGTTGAGGTTGACTCATGAGAGTATCGCGCTCCTTCCTTTGGCAGATTAATATTAATTCTTGGCTTTTCCTTACTACTTCTTTCTAAGAGTTTATTTTAATTGAAGCTGACTAATATAACAAGTTTTGTAGGAAAATGGGTAGGGCGATTACTAGAAAATTATAAAACCGTCATTCTGAGCGAACGCTAAGAATCTCAATGTTATGAACAATATCCTTCGCAAGCTCAGGGTGACGATTCTTGCAAACAATGTAGCAAAATTGTAAGTAACTCAGGCGGTGAACTTATCAAAATCCAAGTGAGTAAGGGTAATAAAGTGAGGGGTCGGACAGGAATTCCTAGTAAAATTAAACTATTGTACTTATGAAACCTTTTCGGTATAATGCTTCGGGCTTAGCAACCATAAATATTGTAAGTTGTTGGATACAAAGGAGTAACGTAAAAGTGAGCGGGTCGGCAATTCAAATTAAAACATTAGTAACCGAATCAATTGAGGAAGCCGCTGCCCTGTTACAGCAGGGGCAAACGGTTATTTTCCCAACTGAAACTGTCTATGGTTTGGGGGCGGATGCCACAAACCCGGCTGCCGCCGCCGCTATTTATGAGGCCAAACGCCGCCCTGCCGATAATCCTTTGATTGTGCATATTTATGACCTGTCGCAAGTAAATGAATTAACCCACGATGTACCGGATTATGCCTGGAAGTTGATGGAAGCCTTCTTCCCCGGCGCACTGACGGTGCTTTTGCCCAAACGCGAAATTATCCCTGATGCTACCACCGCCGGAAGCCAGAAGGTTTGTTTAAGGATGCCCTCACTACCGATTGCCCGTCAGTTTTTGGCGGCCTGTGGTGTTCCTGTTGCCGCTCCCAGTGCCAACATTTCAGGGCGACCCAGCCCTACCCGTTGGCAGGATTGCCTGGAGGATATGGATGGGCGGGTAGGCGCAATTCTTAAAGGGCCAGAGGCGACTTTTGGGCTGGAGTCTACAATTGTGGATTGTAGCGGGCCAAGCCCGGTGTTGATGCGCCCAGGAGTTATTACCCTGGAGGAATTGACCCGAATAGTCCCGGAAATTCAGTCGGCCCCAAACCACCCCTCGCAAGTTTTGCCAGGAATGAAATATCGCCACTATGCCCCTCGCGCCCAGGTTATTTTGTTGAATCCAGGCGAAAAACCTGCCAGTCTTATGCCCCCTGTAGCCTATATTGGGCTGGATAACCCTGGTTTTGTGACTGATTTTCAGCTTGTGGCGGGTTCTCTGGAAAAATATGGCAAGGAACTATTTGCCTTTATGCGCGAGTGTGACCGCCGGGGTATGTTTCAGATTTATGCCCAAATAGTGCCGGAAAAGGGGTTAGGCCGCGCCTTGATGAACCGTCTCCACAAAGCTTCTGCTTAAAATTGCATTCCTACAAAGTAGTAAAAGTTGGACAATTCTTATATAAAGCATATAATCTGAACCCTATGGCAGAGCGTATTCCAGAAATGAAACCAGACGAATATTTTAACGGTGGCAGCCCTAGTCTGGCAGGGAAAGTAATTCGCGCCGAGTTCTTATCTATTGGTCGGGGGTTGAACCTCGAAGCGATGGTAGCGCGGGCGGCGGATTTTCTGCGAAATTTATTAGGAGCTGACTCTGGTTTTACCATAATAAGGTGGGAGGGCAAACGCCCAGTAACCCTGACCCTCGAAAATGGTCTGTTACCGATTAATGTTTCGCTACCTGAAATTACCAAACTTCTCCAGAGCCGCAAAATCCCTCTGATTCTACCCGAAGCCCAGCAAACCGAAGAACTGGCTTTTTTACCAGAAGGCTTGCACCTGGCCTACTATCCTATTACCGACACCTCTGAAATACGGGCGGTTTTGTTAGTGTTAAGTCGTCGCACCTTACTCTCGCCCCCTCTGCTAGATGAACTTGAGGCAATTGTGGCTGTTCTGAAAAACGGTCTGGAAAATTCGAGCGAATATGGGCGGGTGCTGCGGGAATATTCTATGCTGGAAATGGCAAAGAGAACCTGGGAGCAGCTATGGCGGGAAATCGAGGGGCAACAAAAAGCGATTGAAAAACTATTAGCCCGTAATCAGGCATTGTATGATATTGGGCTGGCGATTAATAGCTCGCTTGACCTCAAGGATGTGCTGGCAACGATTGTTGTGGAGGCCGTAAAATTAATGCAATACAGCCGAGGGGCGATTGCTTTGTGGGATGAGCGAAACCATGAGTTGAAGGTTATGGCGGAGCATCTTCAACTTGGGGTGCCTGACGAACAACCTGAATTTACCGAAATTGATTTGAACCTGGAACACGACCACAATGAACATTCTGAAATCCGTTTGCCGGAAATTTTCTTTCCGCAGGAATTAAGCGAGCTCGCTAATGATAAGTTGCGCCATTTTCTGGCGGAGTCCTGGGAATTGCGGGCTGAGAGTTCAGGTAGCACTATTGTTAGCCCCCTTAGCTGGCAAAAACAAACGGTGGGCGCAATTATTTTAAATGACCAGACCAGCGGGCGAGTATTTAGCAAAGAAGACCAGGATGTTTTAGCCTTGATTGCCAGTCAGGCGGCAGTAGCCATTGAGAATGCCCGCCTTTTTGATGATATTCGGGATGAGCGCAATCGCACCCGCGCTATTCTGGACAGCATTGCCGATGGGGTTTTTACTACCGACCTGGAACAACGTATAACACTGGTCAATCCTGCTGCCGAGCAATTGTTGGGCATCAACTCCCCCGAACTGCTTAACAAAGTTTATTTTGAAGTTCTGGGAGTGAGTGACCGCCAGGGCAATCCCGTACCGCCCGAAGCTTCGCCCATTTTACAAGCCATTCATAATTCGGCCTCTACCGAACCGCGCGTTTTTCGGGTAAATAATCAGGACGACAAACAAATGATGATTGCCCTGGTGGCTGCCCCGATTGTAGATAGCGGCAGCGTAACCGGGGTGGTGGGGGTCTTTCGGGATGTAACAAAAGAGCAGGAAGTTAGCCGCCTTAAGGATGAATTTGTCAGTCTGGTTTCGCATGAACTCCGCACCCCTATGGCGAGTGTGTTGGGTTTCTCTGAATTGATGTTAACCCGCACGTTAACCCAAGAGAAATCAAGAATGTATGTAGAAACTATCCACAAGGAAGCGGTGCGCCTGAGCGGGCTGATAAACGATTTCCTCGATATTCAACGGATGGAGGCGGGGCGGCAGATTTATAATTATAGTGAGGTGGATTTCAATCTGATACTGCGAACGGTGCTGAATATTTTTAGTGCCGAGCGCGAACGCATCCATACCTTTATACCAACTGATTTGCCCTACCTACGCGCCGACCCTGACCGAATTGTCCAATCTTTAACCAATCTGGTAGGCAATGCTATCAAATATTCCCCAAAGGGTGGGAATATTGAGGTCGCGGCCTATCTAAACCTTGAGGGTATGGTGGAGATTTCAGTTATGGATTATGGGCTGGGTATTCCCAAAGAGGCGATGGGCCAGCTATTCAGCAAATTCTATCGGGTGGATAATAGCGACCGTCGCGAGATTGGCGGCACGGGGTTGGGCCTGGCGATTTCACGCGAAATTATTGAGGCGCATGGCGGTAAAATCTGGTTGGAAAGCGTTTTAGGCAAAGGTAGCACTTT
Source organism: Chloroflexia bacterium (assembly GCA_038207495.1). Lineage (GTDB taxonomy): Bacteria > Chloroflexota > Chloroflexia > Chloroheliales > Chloroheliaceae > Chlorohelix. The sequence continues at coordinate 114,649 of JBBQZS010000007.1, read as the reverse complement.
CTATTTTACCCTGCCCGCTGTCCTTACTGAGAAAGTAATTATTCCTGAGAGAATCCAGCGGGATGGCGAAGGTAAACTGGTGCTGGTGGTTGAGGACGATGCCAGCCTCGGAAGATTGTTAGGCACTTATCTGGAGGAAGATGGCTTGCGTTGCCAACTAATCAACAGTGCCGAAGAAGCCATTCGTTTTCTTGAAGCCGAAACTCCAGCCGCGATTGTGCTGGATATTACACTGGCGGGAAAGTTGGACGGTTGGGATTTGCTACTTAGTCTCAAGGCCGATAAACGTTGGGAAGATATTCCGGTGGTTATCTGCACGGTGTTGGACAACCAATTCATCGGGGGCGGACTGGGCGAGGCCGAATTTTTGCCAAAGCCGATTGATACCCGGAAGCTGGTTGAGTCTATAAATCGGCTAACGGCAACCCGCCCCCAGCGCAATGTTCTGGTGATTGATGATGATGCCAGCTTGCGGCGGATGCTCAAGGAAACGCTTGGCAGTGAGGATTTTGTGGTGGGGACTGCCGCAAATGGGGAACAGGGTTTAAAGATGGCCTTGCAAAATTCCTTCGATTTGATTATCCTTGACCTGATGATGCCAAAAATGGACGGGTTTCAGGTGCTTTCGCGCTTGCGGGCTGACCGTCGCACCATCAATGTCCCGGTGATTGTGGCGAGTGCCAAAGAGTTAAGCAATGAAGAACGTAGGTTTTTGAAGCACCGCCTGGCCTATTTCCTGACCAAAGGGGATCTCACTCCTCATCGAGTGCGCGAGGTTATCCGCGAGAGTCTGGCCCTTGAGGAGAAAGGATGAGTAACAGGTTACGAGTAACGAGTTAAATCTTTTGCTGATGGCTGATAGCTGACAGTTTTACAACAACCTTACCGAAAGGAATTATGCGTGAAATTATCTGAACTTTTGCGGCGTGATGTGGTGCGCCCTCTGAAAATTAGCCTGTTAGGACTGTCGTGCCTGACTATCGCTCTGGTTGCCTGTGGTGACAGCACTCCTACCAACCCTAGCGCGGCAGGTGCTACCCCTGGTGGACAAGTTGTGACTACCGCCAGTGGTCTGAAATATACCGATAATGTAGTAGGCACGGGCGCACAACCCCAAAAAGGCCAAACAGTGGTGGTTAACTACACTGGCTACCTGACCAACGGCACCAAGTTTGATAGCTCGCTTAACCCTGGTCGCACGCCTTTTGAGTTTGTGCTGGGCGCTGGTCAGGTTATCAAGGGCTGGGACGAAGGGCTGGCGACCATGAAGGTGGGCGGCAAGCGGAAATTGATGATTCCGCCCGATCTTGGTTATGGCGCACGGGGCGCGGGTGGGACTATTCCGCCAAACGCCGAGCTTATTTTTGACGTGGAACTGCTTGGCGTAAAATAAAGCCATAGTCGGCACTTTTTTACTAATTGCCGGATTTGAAAAAAAGGGCTTCTTGGGCGACCTGATTAGTAGTCAGGTCGCCCATAATTGCCGAATATACATTCGCTGGAGAGAATTGTGAATTATTTCCTGGCAAAAACCGACCCTGAGACCTACTCGATTGATAGCCTGGAGAAGGATGGCAAGACGGTCTGGGATGGGGTGCGTAATGCCGCCGCTTTACAGGCCATCCGCAAGATGCAACCAGGGGATTTGGCTTTGATTTACCACAGTCAGGGGCAATCCTCGATTGTGGGGGTCGCCCGCATCTTATCCGAAGCCCGTCCCGACTCTAACGACGAAAAAAGCTGGGTGGTTGACCTGGAATTTGTTAAGAAGCTGGCTACCACTGTCAGTCTGTCCGAGATTAAAGCTTCTGGTCTGTTTAACGATTGGGCTCTGGTCAGGCAGAGTCGCCTTTCGACTATGACCGTGCCGGAAAGTTTTATCGTCTGGCTGGAGCAGAAAGGAATATTATAGGGTGACTGCCCCCGAATCGCTACCGTCGCTCTTTCCCGACCTGATTAGCAGCGAGGGAACGGCCTACAAGTTGCGAAGTGGGGGCTACCGACCCAGGCCCGAAGTTGAATTGGTGGTTATTCGGCTGTTGTTTGGCGAGGGGGAGTCGATACTTAAAACATTCTGGTGGATTGCCCGTGACGAGCGCAATAATCTGGAGGTGGCGGGGGGTCGCCTGATGGTGACAAATATGCGGGATGCGGTGGCGGCGGCGCGCTTCCTCACCAAAAAAAACTACAAAATCAGTCGCACCCGTGAGGAAACCCAGGAAGAACCAACCCTAACCCTCGAACAATGGGGACACAAGCATATGGATTGGCTCACCCGCTACGCCCTCCCCGACCTCAACGCCCCCGCAACCCCCGCCGAATATCAACAGGCGGCTTTGTTTTAACACCAAATCGCTACTTCAAACACTCTAATCTTCCAACATATTTAGTTATTTTTTCAAGACTTTAGTACCCATACCCATCTCAATTGCGTTGGAGGAATCCAGTACAAAACGGGGAAAGACTGAACATTAAGAAATAAATAGAGCCGAAAAAGGTGAGAACCAACCTATGCTATGCTTATGAGTACCTAAATCATACCCATAAAAAAGGAGGTTCTCGACAGTGATTAATCAATAGATTATTCTTCTTTGCCTGGATACCAACTTCATTCCTAACACTAACTGACCTTTTTATAGACATCAGAATTCAACCAGACAAAACAGCAAATTTTAGTAAGGATTTCCTAGATGGTTTGGCTAATAAAAGGGTACAAGCCAGAGGGATATTTGCTCAGTCAGTAACTTACATTTTATCTTCTCAGATAGTTATCGAAAAAGCAGAACAGTTGAAATTTTTAGTTAGCTAACTCAAATAACATTTTGGAAATGGAACCACCTCATTGAAATTTCATCTAGCTCAACCAAAAACTTTAGTAATTACATCCGTACTTATTTTAATTCTCACCTTATTACTGACCGCCTGTAGTGAGAATACCGCGACAGTTGTTGCAGCTACTACCAGCCAGGGCGCGGCAAGCAGCACTCCAAAACCAGAGCCTAACCCCACTACTAAAATTATAACTGTTTCCACTGCCACTACTCCAAACGTAGGAACAACCCCAACCGTTCGAGTTAGTAAAGATTGTCTAAATCTCTTTGTTGATTATAGAGATGCACTCAAGGTTTTCTACGATAACAGAGGGAAAGCAGGCTGTATGGCAGGTAAAATAAATGTGCAAACTAAATTAAAGGGTGAGATTCTGCTAAAGTTAAGTTATTATTCACCTCCTGGAGCTATTACCCCAACTGAGGTCGAATTTCAATTAGTTATTCCCAAAGATAAAATAACTAACTTTGACCAGATAGCTTTAACAAAGCTTGAGGGTAAGGCTATTGAAGCAAAAGGGGTGTTAGAAATCCGCAGTGATTATTTGCCTGTAAGATATGTAATAATAGTAGAACGACCAGACCAAATACAGGAGATTACTAACCCTTGAAACTTCATCCAACCCAACGAAATTCTTTAATAGTTACAACTGTACTTATTTTGGTACTAACTTTATTATTGTCGGCTTGTGGGGATAACACCGCTACGGTTACAACGACGGGTGCGGCAAGCAGCATCCCTATCCCCGTAACCACCAGCGAAGCAACCACACCTGCCACAACCGTTGCGAAACCCACTCCCACCGATTTACCCATCCCGACAACTGTTCCCCATCCTAGCCCGACCCCTACCGCAAATCTGGTGTGTATCAATACCACCACCGACAAAAACCCCTATGGCAGCCTTCAGGTAGGCACGTATGGCTGTGTGGAAGCGGTGGTGCGAGAGGTATTACTCAACCCAGGGGCAAATGAACAGTATGTATATAATAAGAATGTAGCGGTGGCCCTGTCTTTGTTTACCAGTTTTGAAATTGGCATCAACGCCCATGTGCTAGTTGACAAAAAGAACTTATTTGACCAAAATAGCTTACAGAAGCTTAAAGGTAAAAAGGTGCGAGTCAAAGGCGAGGTATTTACTTTGTCCACTGGTAGAGCCACTTTCATCATCAAGGGCTTTGTGTTGGAACAAACCAGCCAGTTGCAGGATTTAAGTAACGAGCCGTAAACCTGATAATAATGGAGCAAGAAGAATTGACCATAGCCGATAAAAATACCTCAAATCAGGACGAGTTAAGCCGACAGCTAGAAGCGGCGATTGACCCCTGGTTGGAGCATATGCGCTGGCGACCAGACTTTGCCAAATGGCGCGAGGGGCGCATCTGGCAAGAAAAGAAGCAGGATCGCAATATAGTCACCCTACGACGCTTTTTGAATGAGGCAGGTATCAGCGAAGATGTAACCGGGAGAATTATCCTTGACCTGGGCTGCGGGATGGGCGGGTTTAGTACCGCCCTGGCTCTAGCAGGAGCAAAAGTCCAACCTTATGACTACAACCGGGCTTATTGCGAGATTACCCGGCTGCGGGGAGAGCGTTACAACCTGGGATTCAGCCCGGTCAACGGAGCGGGCGAGGCTTTACCCTTTCCCGACCAGCACTTTGACTACATAATTTGCCTGGATGTGCTGGAACATGTGCAAAACCCTGAGAAGCTGTTGAGTGAAATTTCGCGCTGCATCAAGCCGGATGGGTTGTGCTACCTTACAGCTATCAACCGCTTCGCCTTCAACGACCCCCATTATCACGTAAAATTTGTGAACTGGTTGCCCCGCCGTTTCGCCGCACCTTTCATGAGGTTTCGAGGACGCAACAAGGATAATTCGCGCTTTGGAGACCGCCAAACCCTCAATGAGATGCACTATTTCCGCTATAGCGAGCTAAGTAAATTCGCTGCCCGTCACCATTTTGGTGGGGTGAAAGAGTTGGGCGAACTGGAACTGGCAACCCGCCAATACAAAGGTTGGAAACAACTGGTTAAAAAAGCTGGGCTTTTGCAACCCGCCTACAAACTCTATCGCAGCCTATACAAAGGTACTTTTCAGTTGATGTTAATAAAGGAGTCAGGAGTCAGGAGTCAGGAGTCAGAATGAGTATTTTATCCTGTTCATTCTGTCTATCCTTGTTAATTTCTGTATGAAAATTGCCCTTTACAACGTAACCACCACCACCAAAACGGGCGGGGTGGAGAGTTTCGTTTGGGAATTGGCGCGAAATCTTGCAACCCAATACCCCGACTGTCAGGTTGATATTATCGGTGGCAAAAGCCCCAAAGGTTTTATCCATTTGGACCCCGGTGCGCGGGTACGGATTATCACCCGACCCTATCTGCCCCGCGAAACAATGCGCCGTCTGCCGATTATCAACAAAATGTACGGCCTGACCAAGCTGTTGGAACGTCTAACTTTTGGCCTAATAACCCTGCCGCTTTTGTGGCGGGAATGCTACGACATCATCCATATCCAGAAACCCTATGATTTACCCATCGCCAAATTAATTCGACTTTTGCGTGGTACAAAAATCCTGTTTGGCTGTCATGGTAAGGATTTCTTCCCTCTGGATAGATTATTCAGCAAAAACCTGGACGGAGCGGTATCGTGCAGCCTTTACAACGCCGCCACAGTACAGGAGCATTATGGGTTGTTGCCAGAAGTAGTTTATAATGGGATAGATGTTGATTTATTTTCGCCGCATTCGCCAAGCTCAGAACTTCGCCAGAAATACGCCGAACCTGACGAAAAATTGGTGATGTGGGTGGGTAGGCTGGTGCGCTGGAAGGGTTTGCAGTACCTGATTGAAGCATTGCCACTACTAAACGAGCGCGGCTTGAAGTTAAAAGTGCTAGTGGCTGGGACTGGCGAGTATAAACCAGAGTTGGAAAAGCTGGCGGGGCAATCAGGCGTTAGTGCACAAATTATCTGGCTGGGTAATTTGCCAAACCGCGACTTGCCCGATTATTATGCCGTTAGCGAGGCGATAATCGGCACAAGCTTTGCCAACGAAACCTTTGGTATTGCCCTGTGCGAAGCCGCCGCCTGTGAACGCCCCATTGTTGCCAGCAATTTTGGCGGGTTTAAAGAGGTGGTGCGCGAAGGCGAGACGGGCTTCCATTACGAGCCGCAAAACCCCCGCGATTTAGCCGACAAGCTGGCAAAGCTGTTATGCGACCCTACCCAGGCTCAAATTATGGGGGAAGCCGGTCGTCAATTTGTGGTTGAGAATTTCACCTGGCAACGAGTGGCGGAACGGGTTTACCGGGCCTATCAGGAAGTTTTGGTACTACAGAAGCAAGAAGCAAGAAACAAGGAGCAAGAATAAATATTATGGAGAATATTTTGCCAGAGAGCGGGATTTTGACGGTTGGAATCTTGATTTTTGACGATGTGGAAGTGCTAGACTTTTGCGGGCCGTTTGAGGTCTTCGCCGTTTCGGGCATAGTCAGTAACGGTCAGAATGAACCCAAAACCAGAGTTTACAATATTGCTCAAACAGATAGAGTGGTCAATGCGCGGGGTGGCTTCCTGGCACAACCCCACTACACCTTTGATAATCATCCGCCGCTGGATTTGCTGGTGGTACCGGGTGGTTGGGGAACTCGCCGTGAAATTGATAACCCGGTTTTAATCGAGTGGCTGGCAAAAGTGACCGCCCAGACTAAGCTTAACAGTAGCGTTTGCACCGGGTCGTTTTTATTAGGCAAAATCGGATTATATGACGGCCTAAAAGTCACCACCCATTGGGCCAGCCTTGACCGAATGGCCGAAACCTTCCCTAAAGTATCGGTACAACGTGAGGTGCGCTGGGTGGATGAGGGCCATATTGTTAGCTCAGCTGGCATATCGGCGGGGATTGATATGAGTTTGCATCTGGTCGAACGGATTTTTGGAAGGGAACATGCCCTGGCTACCGCCCGCCAGATGGAGTACAACTGGCAAGAACTCTAAGTCGAAGGGCAAAGGTCGGAGGTTGAAACTCATAGGATTTTTGACATTTGCCCTTTGCCTTTCGACTTTCGACTTTTTATGACACCTACTCCTTAATATAGTCGTTGCGGAGACCGAGGGCTTCGGGGGCGTGCAGTCGGAGCATGATATGGTTAATGTCGTCTGGAATCTGCCGTTTGGTTAGGCGCGAAACCACTATCATAGTCAGGAAAGAGAAGGGCACAGACCAGATAGCAGGTTGAGCCAACAGAGTTGAGAAAAGGGGGTCGGTGCCAGCCACCACTACCCCATTGCCGATAGCTGAACCAGAATCCCCAAAAATCATAGTAATAACAATTGCCAGAGAGGCCGAAAGCCCGCCTGCCAGGACCCCCGCCGTAGCCCCCACCCGCGTCAAACCGCGCCACCAAGTTCCTAAAACTAGCATGGGGAAAAAAGAACTGGCAGCAATCGCAAAAGCCCAACCCACCAACAGGTTAATATCGAACTTATCCACGAAAAGTCCCGCCACAATCGCTCCACCCCCTGCCAGGAAAGCGGCAATTCGGAAGGCGTAGCGTCGTTCGCGGGTAGAAGCCTGGGGGCGCAACATTCTCCCATAAATATCATGCGATAACGCCCCGGATACCGACACTAATAACCCGCTAAAGGTAGACATAAAAGCTGCAAAAGCCCCCGCCGCCGTAATCGCCAGTAAAATCTGGGCTAACCAATCCGGCAAAATCTTTCCAGGTAATTCTAGAACCACCCGGTCAGTAGTGCCAAGCGCATACAGTTCGGGAGCATGCGCCCGGCCCAGCACCCCAAAAATTGGAGGGAAAAGATAAAAAACCCCAATCATCCCCAACACAATCAAGGTAGTGTGCCGAGCTTTTTTGCCGTCAGTATTGGTATAGAAACGCACCAGAATATGGGGAAGTCCGGCGGTGCCAAAAATAATAGCTATTATCAACGAATAGCTGTAAAGTAAGGATAGCGATGGACTACCAACCGAGTCCCCGGTAAGTGGGCCAAAAGCATGAGCCCAAACCGTCCCGGTAGGAGCATTAGGCACTGGTTCCCCGGCAGCAAAGGTCAAACGATTTGAGTCCAGTAGTTTTAGCTCAACGGCATTAAGTTTGTAAATCTGTCCCCCTTCCAAAATTATAGGAGTAGCATTTTCAATTTGAACTTTCCCCCGTTGGCCCAGGGTAAATGTAACCGGGGCGTTAAATTGAAGGTGAGTATTACTCTTGAAGTCAATCGTTATATTAGAGGCGAATCTAGGGGCGTCGGGGCTGTTTTGTTGGGTGCGAAGGTGGTCGCCGTAATTGCCAAAATAGCCGAGTAAAATGAAAACCGGCACACTAATTGCAAAAATTTTCAACCAAAACTGGAAAGCCTGGACAAAGGTAATGCCCTTCATGCCACCCAAAACCACGTTCAGAGTAATGACCGCTCCTACGATTACCACCCCTAGCCAGTACGGCGCGTTCAACACCGATTGCAGGGTCACGCCCGCCCCTTTCATCTGGGGTAGCATGTAAAAAAAGCCGATAATCATCACGAAACCCACCGCGATTTTTCGGAAGGCCATACTGTTAAAACGGCCCTCGGCGAAATCCGGCAAGGTATAGGCCCCAAAGCGACGCAAGGGAGCGGCTACGAAAAGCAGCAAAAACAGATAGCCCGCCGCATAACCTACCGGATACCATAACACATCGTAGCCAAACTTCATTACCATCCCGGCGACACCCATAAAACTGGCCGCGCTCAAATATTCGCCGCTTATTGCCGCCGCATTCATAATCGGCCCAACCGTGCGACTGGCAACAAAAAAGTCAGAGGTAGTGCGAACTATCCGGGTCGCCCAGATACCCAGCGTCCCGGTCACCCCTATCACCAACACTATTGCGATAATACTCAGCCAGTTTATGTTGTTCATAAATCGAAATCTTTTTATTCCATATTCCCTGAATCAGGGAAGGGAGCCAGAGGTTAGGTCAAGTTCGCATTACTCTACAAGGTTAGTAAACTCTTCCTCGTACTTATCGGCGGTGCTAACAAAATAAAAGGCCAGTAACCAGATAAGCGGGTAAATCAAAATAGCCAGAAACAACCAGCTAACTGGAAAACCGAAAAGCTCGAAAGAAACCAGGTCGCGCAGCCAGAAATTCAGGAGGGGCAGGCTTAAAATGATTATCAGGAAGGTCACGGCTACACTGACGCTGAGGGCGCGTTGTCGCCGGATGAGGTCGTTAAGGAAAACCGCTCCGTAGGTAGTTTGCTCGGCTACTTCCTGTAAGGTTTGTTCATTATCAATTGCCTGGTTACGTTCAAGTTCCGCTACCAGTGGATAGTTGTAATCCCCAGCAATCTCATTAAATTCTTCGTTTTCGTTTTCCAGGTCAATGGAATATGAGCCACTTTGTGATAAGAGGTTGGGTAATTCAGAGTCAGCTTTGGATGAGCTGCCTTCATTATTGTTCAAGGGGCGGCGGATTAGTGCCATCGAGTTACCTTTTCAGTTATTTCTTTGAAACTGTCAGGGAATTTGTATCTCCATTAGGTGGAATTTAAAATATTATAGCACAGCTTGAAAAGGGGGTTATAATGCCACGTTGCCCTGTGGCGCGGGCTGTGCTAAGATAGCTCAAATTTTTTAGCGGTTTAGACCTGACATTTAAAGAGGAGATTTCATCTGAGCAAGCAATATATCAATTGGAGTGACATCGAGCGGATGGTCAAGCAACTGCTCCAGGAGTTACCCACCGATTACGACAATATTATGGTAGTGACCAGGGGCGGGATGGTGCCAGCCTGCCTAATCAGCGAAAAAACTAATATTCGCAATATCCTGGTAGCGGCGGTAATGTTTTACAATGGCGAGGAACGCCAAAAAGAGCCGATTTTCTTGCAATTCCCCCAGGATACTCAGGTACATAACCGCAAAATTCTGGTGGTGGATGACGTGTGGGATACCGGGAATACGGTGATGGCGGTACGTGAACGTCTGGAGCGGGCGGGTGCTAATGCCGAGGTTGCGGTGTTGCATTTCAAGCCCAAAAACAGCCATTTCCCACCTACCGAAAAGCCCAACTATTTCGCCGAAGAGACCGATGCCTGGATTGTCTATCCCTGGGACCCGGAGCGGTAACAGGAATTTCTTAATTGTTTCAAACTAAACCGAAATAGAGGCACTGGTGATTACCCTAAAATTAGACGAATTGAGAGACTTGGGCCTTGCCAAAATGTTGCGCAACGGCGTGCCGCAGAACGAGGCCAAAATCTCGGTGCCAATTTATCTGGAGGCCGAGCTGTGGGGCAAACGCACTCACGGCTTCCGCCACCTCAATAATAATCTGATTCAATACCGAGAAGGAGCCAGCCGCCGCACCGAGCTGACCATTCAACGCGAAACCCCGATTTCAGCCCTGGTGGATGGCGGTTTTCACTTCCCCTATTTCATCCATCATACCGGGATGAAGCTGGCGATTGAGAAGGCTCTAAACAGCGGCCTGGCGATGGTAGGGGTGCGCAATGGCGGGGCGAGTGGTTTGTTAGGCTATTACAGTCAGATGGCAACCGAAGCCGGACTGGTCGGGATAATTATCAACACTGCCCCTTCAACCGTAGTGCCACCCGGTGGGATTATTCCCATGCTAAGTACCAATCCCCTGACTATTGGAGTCCCGCGGGTGGGTCAACCGCCCCTGATTCTGGATATGGCGACCAGCGCGGGTACTTTTAATCAGGTTCTGGTGGCCCAACGCGACAAAAAACCCTTGCCGGAAGGTATGGCGGTGGATTTGGAAGGCAACCCGACCACCGACCCCTTTGCTACGGTAGATGCGGGAAACCGCCCCCGCCTTTTGCCCTTCGCGGGTTATAAGGGCTTTGGTCTGGCTTTTATGATCGAAATGCTGTGCGATGCCAGCCTGGGCACACCTATCGGTAACAGCAAAATTGAGCCAGTTATTCATCAACCCTCCCACTTTAACGGCTTGTATCTGGCCTATCGCCCCGATTTGTTTGTAGACCGGGAAGTATTTGATGCCCAGGTGGAGCAACTGATAAATGATACCAGGAATAGCCAAAAAGCCCCCGGCGTAACTGAAATCCGCTTGCCCGGGGACGAAAGCCAGCGACTTAAAGCCCAAATTCTGGCGAAGGGCGAAATCGAAATCGAGGATTCTACTTATGATTTCTTGCTAAGTTAACCAAACCAATTTCAGGCTTGGCGATGAGCAATACAACTAATTTCAACCTTGAAGCCAGCCAGTTGCACCCCAACCGTGGTACGCACTGGATAACTGCCCTGAGTAAAAAAGGTTTTATAAACCTCATTCATCGCCGCAAAGTCAGCCAAATCGCTCAAAAAAACATCAGTCCGCACTACCTGGTCAAGCGAAGACCCTGCCGCAGTCAAAATGGCCTTAATGTTTTCCAATACTTGCCGGGTTTGGGCTTCAATACCTTCGGCAACTTCCCCGGTCTGGGGATGGCGCGGCACCTGTCCAGCCACAAATACTAAATCGCCCACCGCTACTCCCGGAGAATATGGCCCTGCTGGAGTAGGTATATTTTGTCCTGAAATAATCTCTTTCATCTCTATCTCCCTGTTATTCTAATAATTTGAAGCGTGGTCATAAATAATTGAACCGAATTCGTAGGGACAACCCTTGTGGTTGTCCTTTTAACGAGGGCAGACACGGAGGTCTACCCCTACAAGTAAATACTTTGAACCTATGAAGCGTGTCCGGTTTTAATTAAGCCCGACCAACCAGCAAAAACATGTTAATACTAATTTATAATTGAGATGGTTGGGCTAAATCCTCCGCCAGAATTTTGTCCAGAGTTGTCACCAGAAAGTCGGCGTTGCTTTCATCAAAAACCATAGGCGGTTTGATTTTCAAAGCGTTATGATAAGGGCCATCGGTGCTTAACAGAATACCGCACTCCCGCATCCGATTTGCCACATAGGCCGCTTGCGCTTCGGCAGGGACTAAAGTATCGCGAGATTCTACCAATTCCAGACCCACAAAAAGCCCCAGGCCGCGCACATCCCCTACAATTGGATATTTGGCTTGCAACCCTCGTAACCCGGCGAGCAAACGATTGCCAACCTTGAGGGCGTTGGCCTGTAAACCTTCTTGTTCAATTACATCCAAAACCGCAAGACCAATCGCGCAGGAGACCGGGTTGCCCCCAAAGGTGTTGAAATATTCCATACCATTATCGAAAACTGCGGCAATTTCCGGGGTGGTAACTACTGCGGCCAGAGGGTGCCCGTTGCCGATTGGTTTGCCCATCGTCACAATATCAGGTATCACCCCCTGGGTTTCAAAGGCCCAGAAATGGCTACCAACCCGCCCAAAGCCGGTTTGCACCTCATCAGCAATACATACTCCATTGGCCTTACGAACATGCTCATAAACCGTCTTGAGATAGCCATCCGGCAAGACAACCTGCCCGGCACAACTTAAAATTGATTCGCCAATAAACCCGGCGATATTTTTACCATTTTGCTGCACCTGATTAATAGCAAGGGCTACTTCCTGGGCGTATTTCTCGCCAGCTTGAGGGTCAGAGTATTTATAAATACCGCGATAACCATCCGGTATTGAAACCTTATGGACATAGGGCGGTGCACCAACCCCACCCGGACCATCGAACTTATATGAACTTATCTCAATTAAAGAGCTGGTATTGCCGTGATAACCTGTTTCAATCACCACCATATCTTTTTGTCCGCTATAAGCCCGTGCCAACCGCAAAGCCAGTTCGTTGGCCTCACTACCGGAGCAAACAAAGTAGCAAACACTAAGTGGGTCAGGTAGGGTGGCACAGATACGTTGAGCATATCTCACCAGATTATTATGCAGATAGCGGGTATTAGTATTCAAAACCGCCATCTGTCGTTGACCAGCCCTGACCACCTGGGGGTGATTATGCCCGACATGCGGCACGTTGTTTACGGCATCCAGATAAGCCCGCCCATCTTCATCGTAAAGATATTGCCGATGCCCGCGCACAATTTTGAGGGGCTTGCGGTAAGAAATACTCAGATTTTTACCCAGGTGTCGTTTGCGTTCCTCCAGAATGGTCTCGATACTTAAATTATCATCCTGCAATTTTTCGGCAGGGATACCCAGAATCAGGTTTGGGTCTGGGCTGATACTTAACCAGATTTCGCGCTGATTGGGCAGAGCCACACCGGGGAACTCGCCCTTGCGCCCAAGCATATCGGTGATAATCTGAAAATGGAGGTGGGGAGGCCAGTTGCCGTTTTCGGGGTAGTTGCCGATTTTGGCAATTTGGGTGCCTCTGGCTACACTTTGCCCCTCTTGTAAACCGTCCAGGGTATCAAGGCTCAAATGACCGTAAAGGGTATAAAAAGTTAGTTGTTCTTCGGCAATCGTGTGCTGCAAAATGACGGTAGGGCCATAATCAAGCAAAGCAGTATTATTGCAGAGGCTATAAACCGTGCCGTCCAATGGCGTAAACACGGGCGACCCGGCCTCCATAAATAAATCCAGCCCCAAATGCACCGTCCGCCATTCCGGGCCGTTGTTGCCCTCTATCTTGAACATGTCAGTGGTGTAAATCGGGCGAGCTTCGTTATATTTGCCAACCCCAACCTTAGCCCCCACCGCTTGCATCTGACTAAACAGTTTAGTGGTAAGGGATGGAGTATCGTTAAACTCGTCCCAGTTGCCTAAATCAAGGCTGCCTATGCTCAGATCAAAAACCAGGCTACGGGCGGTTCGCAGGTCAGGTTCGACCACTCGCCCTAATTTATCGGGGTTATTTAGCAGCCATTTTTCCAGGGTAGTGGTAGTGGGGCAGGCGGGTAAACCGCAGGCCTGCCGAAAAGTGTAATAAGCAAATTGAGACGGGATTGTTATCAATTTTTCAAGCAACTCCCAGGCGGGTTGTTCACTAATTTGTAAATATTGGTTAGCAGGGTCAATTACCTGTTGATAAGCTGAATTAGTTACACTAACCGCCAGCCGGGTAAGGATTAAGGGAAAAAGCATTGCCAACTCGGCCTCGGATAGCGGAAAAACTGCATTATAACCCGCTACAATTGTAGCTGCCGCCGTTAATGGGTCAGTTTTAGCCAGGATTGCGTAGGTTATTCCAATTGCCAGTTCACAAACGGTAGCGGTGTAAACCATATCACCAAAATCAATCAAGCCTGTGACCTGGCTTTGCTGGATAGCAGAGTTGCCCACCAGAATATTGTAATCATTGGCATCGTTATGAATGATACTCTTCGGCAAGCTACCCAATTTTGGGCTAACCTCGCGCTGGTATTGAACTAATAAATTTTCAACCAAAACGCGGCGGTCAGGGTTTGTAATATAGTGGGTGTATTCGCTTATCCAATCCGCCCGCAATAAATCCCATTTTAGGGTTCGATTTGCCATTGGGTGGCTAAATTTTCTCAGGGTGCAATCTAAATCGCCTAAAAACTGACCCAAACTGTAGAGTATTTCAGGGGTATGGGGTTTGACCTCCGCAAGAAGTTTACCCGGCAAATAGGTTAATAAACGCACCAGGTGAGTAGTGCCTTCGTTGCTCTCTACTTTTGTAATCAATTCGCCCTTGTTAGTCGGACACACTTTGGGTAAATTCAAAGTTGGGGCATGTTCAGCCAGATATAGTAACGCCTGGTTTTGCAAATCCAGAATATTGGAGTCTTCGGCAGAGTGGGAAATCTTCAGAATAAATTCGTGCCCATCGGGAGTCTTCAAGTAAAAATTCTGGTCATGCTCGCCTTCCAGCAAACTAGCCTCAGCCTTTAGGTCATAGGTTTGATAAGCAATTATCGAGGCGGCTTCATCGGTAAAAGTGGGCGGGTGGTGCTTAATCTCAATCATCAAAAGATTCCTTTTCTTTTAGAGATTTTAGAACATATTTAGGAGGATGGGGGGTTTGATTATTCAGGCTTGCATACCGGGAGAAATATAGCATAATGGCAACCTGATTGCCAACTATATTGAAACCATGAGAGTTAGTTGAGCAATTCTAACCGACCCGAAACCTTTGGGCAGAACGTAGCCGAGCCTTGGCGGCTTCTTCCTCGCGGTTTTTGGGTGGTGAATTTGTTTCTAACGAACTTAACAGCTTGCCAGAAATAGCCGCTATTTCTTCAACCGCCGCCAGAAAAACCGCTTCATTGGCTTTGGAAGGCTGCTGAAAACCGCTAACCTTTCGTACAAATTGTAAAGCCGCCGCTCGAATCTCATCCTCATTTACGGGTGGTTCAAAATTAAAAAGCGGTTTGATATTTCTGCACATAAACTAGTCCTCAATTATCATAGTTAGTTATTTTTGATAGCAACAAATGGGTGAGTATAAATATTGGCACTTGATATTCGTAATCGGTCAATCCTGCTGGTTCTGCCAATTCGTAGGCACGCCTGCCCATCACCACTGCCCCGGTAGTTCTTATTGATTCTTGAAGGTCTTCGGTTTTTCGTAGTGCTTCAAGATCAGGATATAGACGGCTCATATCGCCGTTTCGACCATTAACAAAGCCATCCAATGAAATTGTTGCCCCTATAATGACTTTTCCCCATATTATTTTTCGCCTTCTTTTTAAATTAAGCTTTTTGCAAAAGCCTCTCAATCTTCGATAGCCTGGTAAACTGAAGTCCAGAAATCCAGGCAGACGTTCTGCGCATCTGGGGAAGTCCAGGCCTTTTGGGTCATCAAGATAGTAATCAGCTCCTCTTTAGGGTCGGAATACCAAGAAGTCCCCAAACCCCCGTCCCAACCATACTTGCCTACCGTATCTACCAGACTATTACGCCGAGTTACTACCGAGAGACCGAAGCCCCAACCGTATGTTTCAAAGTCACATGGCTCTAAATTGGACAGCATCTTCTGTTCGTTGGTTAGCTGGTCGCTGGTCATAAGCTCTACCGCAGGCCGCGATAAGATTCTTTCATTCCCGAATTTCCCCTTATTCAGTAGCATTTGAGCGAAAGCTAGATAGTCGTCAATAGTTGAAACTAATCCTCCAGCCCCTGACGGAAAGGCGGGTGGCTGACTCCATTGTCCGCCAATAGCTTCGTCATAAAGTTCAAGATTCCCGGTTTCAAAATTAGTCCAATAGCTGGTCGCCAGCCGTTCAATCTTCGCCTCTGGCACGCTAAAACTGGTATCTTTCATGCCGAGAGGCTCAAAAATGCGCTCTCGCAAAAACGTTTCAAATGGTTGACCAGTGGCACGGGCAATCAAGACTCCCAATACATCAGAGCCTGTGTTATATCTCCACTTTTCGCCCGGTTGGTGTAATAGCGGTAATTTTCCCAGATGACCAATCCACTCGTCCGGGGCGGGTGAGATTGCGGGGTTTGGTGGCCCTTGTCCAAGCAGTTCCTCACTCATGGCTTTTTGGATTGGGTAGGTGTCTGGTGCTGCCATAATAATCCCCATACCCATCCGAAAGCTTAATAGGTCGCGCACCGTAATCGGACGGTTGGCCGGTACGGTGTCATCAAGAGGCCCATCGATTCGTCGCAATACCTGGCGGTCAGCTAGTTCAGGTAGAAAGTTATCAACCGAATCATCAAGACGTATTTTACATTCCTCAACCAGAATCATGGTAGCTACTGCCGTAATTGGTTTGGTCATCGAGGAGATACGGAAAATTGTGTTACGCTGCATCGGGTCACTACCGCCAACCGCTTTTGTACCAAGTATGTCAACATGAATTTCGCCTCGCCGACTAACTAATGAAACAATACCTGGAATTTCACCTCGCTCAACATAACCTTGCATGACATTATGCAAGCGTTCGAGCCGTGTTTTCGACAATCCACCATTACCCATAAAAAGTTTCTCCTATAAGCTAAAAATATTTTCACCGTCGAAGAGATAAAATAAGTCTAAATTCTATTCATTTTGGCTCTTTCTCGGCGAATCCTAAACCCCTGGCTGAAAGGGCTTGGCGAAGTTGAGTGAGGGCATTTGGGCCTATACCATGTAATTGCTTGACCTCAGCCTCGCTAAGTTTAGTAAGTTGTTCGAGCTGTAAGTAACCTGCCCCCAACAGGGCGCGTTTGGCAGGCTGGGAGAGTCCATTTGGCAGGTCATTTTCCGGCTGCTCTTGCTGGCTATTTTCCATTGGGCTGCACCTATTTTAATCTAGCCATAGTTGAGCTATAGCCACCACCGGGCCACTCCCAGGCACCGCTATTGCTATTGCCGTCATCACTAAACTTTCCTACGTATTTTGAGGGAGAACCTTTGACCCCGCCCCAAATTGTGAGGGTATCTTCCTCTATTACCCAGGTGTAGTTAAAAGTATAGCCCTGGTTATCAAAATAGTGCGAGGTTATATCTTTGTTGGAAGAGTCCAGGACTGGCTGCTGCATTTCCTCCCAACCTTGCTCAAAACCAATATACTCGATACCCTTTATTTTCCGCCCGTCATGAACAAGGTCAACTTTTTGAACCAGGAAAAACCCACCTTCCAACCAATCGAAGTTAACTGTACCAGCAATCCTATCTCCAGACACATTCCACAGGCCAACCAATCTATCCAGGCTTTTCAAGCACGGGTCTGGTTTGGGAGTCTGTTGCTCGGTTTGAAAATTGGTATTGTCTGACATAATGATTCCTCCTTTTATATAATCCATAACTTAATTAGCTAGTGCCACCTGACCCTAAACTTTGCCTTCCCGTAGCATGCTGATTGCTTTAATAATGCGCTTCTGGCGAGTTTCTGGGGTTTTAGCATCCTCGATTGATAAAACATGGCGCAATTTGTTGCTATAGGATAGACTATCGAAAAATCGGCGGGCCTCTCCATCATTATCAAGGGCTTCAGCGAAGTCGGGCGGCACATTTACCTCACGGGGCGCGGTGTCGAGTTCGAGGTCAACCTCCACCTCGTCTCCAGCAGCAACTCCGGCACCCTGGCGGTGTTCCCCACTTATAGGAAGCATAAACACCCCACCCATAGAAGCCACACTACTACGGTAAGTATAACCATTGATAGTAACGTGGACGGCAGGTTTTTTGCTCGACCCTAAAGCCGCCACTACTTCGGCTGGAACCTCAATACCCGTAGCAGTCTTGCCATTAAGTTGGATAATAGCCCGAAATCGCATACATATCTCCTTATATAGTCTAAAGTGAGCTAGCGGCCTGGTTTAAGAGTTTAGCTAAAAGGTCGTAATCCACCGTTTGCCCTTTACGGATTTTGGCAGTCTTACGTTCAGGGGGCCCCGCTTCAAAAAAGCCTTCGGGGGCTTCAAGGGCAGTGGCGTTAAAAATAGTAAAACTGACCCAATCTTTGGCAGTACCGAGAACGGCAGCATATTTACCATTCTTCAAAAAATGGGGCTTGCCATACTGAATTCGTTCTACAACCTCTGGCACGGCTTGGTGGACGAACTGCCGAAGCTGCGTACATATTTCGGCCTGCCACTCCTGACTTATTTTTTGGATATATTCGCTGACGGCTTCATTCATAAAAAAACTCCTTTACTCTAACTTAATTTACCACTCGAAAGGTAAGATGGGTTACGCTGGGAGCTTCAATCGCTCCCGGCGAATTTTTCGGACAGGCATCGTATCAGGCTTTGAAAAACTCCACTAGCACGGGAGCAATCGCCTCCGCCGCAACCTCATGAGTTTGACCTTCCAGGGTGCGGTGTTGGGCAAGAGGCATCGCCTTTGCAAGTGCTACCGCCGTGACATTCATAAACGGAAAGCTCGCTCCACCATCCATAATGAGACTTGGCATAGCAACCCTGGTTGCGTGTTCGGTGGGTACTGCGGCATCTGCACCCAGGGCGGCGGCATCGTAGGCAAGGGTAGGTCCTAAAGCTTCCCAGATCGGCCACATTGGGTGCTGCTGCATTCCTGCAACATGCTCGGCGGGCATCCCTACCAACATCATGAAGAGGGCTACCGCATCACCTCGGCGGTCTGCGGCAAGCAATTCCTCAAGTTGCTTTCGGTAATTCATCCAGGCTTGCATTGCGGTGTCGTCAGAGTTGTAGGGTGCTTCGTACATTGCAAGTTTCTTGACCTTGTTGCCGAGCTTGATTGTCGCTTCCATCGCCAGGGCTGCACCGGAGGAGATACCAAAGACGAATGCCGCGTCACCCGCTTCGTTGATGAGGGCTTCGATATCTTCAATTTCACGCTCAACCGCAAACGGCAGCGTATCGGTGCTATCGCCGCGTCCTCGACGATCATAAGTTAAAACGGTGAAGTGCGGAGCTAACAGTGCCGCCAGTGGCCCCATCGGCCCGAACTTTCGTGAGCAGAGGGCACCATCCACCAGAATGAGGGGTGTTCCCTCACCCGACTGCTCAAACGCGATTGTCGTACCATCTTTTGAAGTTAATGTTTTCATAAAATTCTCCTTGTAATAGTTAATATTTCAGATTTTCACTAATAGTTCGCCCAACTTATCCAGGCTTTGACTCCAACCTTCCTCCATACCTGCAAGTGAAGCAGCCACTGCGGCGGTAGCTGTCACAACCACTGCCCGCAAGGTGAGTTTAGTCTTGCCCTCATATTCGTCAAAGGTGATAGTGTTTAGCACTTCGAGCTGGGGATGGCCTTCTGCATCTTCAAAGGCCTTGCTACTCATAACCAAACGTTCAGGTTCAAGGATTTCATGAAAGATGCCTTTAGTTGGGATAATCGTACCATCCGGGCCCCGCATATGAATTATCATAGCCCCACCGGGCCGTAAGTCCACCTCACAAACCGGATTAGTAAAATCCTTCGGCCCCCACCACTCCACCAGGTGCTTTGGCTCGACCCAGGCTTTCCACACCAGTTCACGCGGGGCATCAAAAATTCGGGTAATAATTAGTTCTCGCTGTGTCATTTGGATTCTTCCTTTTTGTCAGGCTGGTAGATAAGCTCAACCACCCCTGAACTGAAGGTCTTGCTTTCTACCAGCTTCAGGGCAACCATATCAATTCCTTCATTGAAAAGCCGCTTCCCTTTCCCCAAAACAACCGGATAAACCTGGAGGCGATACTCATCAATGAGGTCAGCTTGCAGCAAGGTTTGAACGAGGGTGGCACTGCCAGGTAGATGAATATCCCCGCTACCCTGCTGCTTCAATCTGGCAATTTCCTCCAACACGTTCGCTTTAATCAGGGTTGTATTGTTCCAATCGGCCTTAGCCAGGGTTGAAGAAACGACGAATTTGGGCATGCTGTTCAACTTGTCGGCGATACCAAACTCATTATTGGTTTGCAGGGGCCAGTAAGAGGCGAATACTTCATATGTCACTCTCCCTAATAACATGGCCTCGTACCCAAGAATTTGGTGCTGAATAGTCTCCGCAACATCGTCGCTGACATAGGACATTTGCCACTTTTCCGGCGACTCTATCACCCCTTCCAGTGTCAGAAACTCCGAGACAACTACTTTTCGCATGTAAGTGCTCCTTATTAAGGTTTATGGGCTGGCGGGGCTAGGCGTTCGCCACATAGTCCTCCAGGCGGTCCCAGGTTTCGGTGGCCCCTTGCTCCATACCCATCGCCATTATTGCCTTGAGAGACTCAGCCGAGGGAAACAAGGCCCGGTTGGTAAGCTTTGTCTTGCCTTCGTGTTCAGTGAATAACACGGTTATATGCAGCTCTGGCATACCTTCCACCAGGTTGCCTTCCTCATCGGAAAAGTTATCGGTATAGACAATTCGTTCCGGCTCGACAATTTCGTTATAAACCGCTTTGCCCCAGGACGTTTCGCCAGCAGGCCCTTGCATACAATAGTGCCAAACGCCCCCCTCTCGGAAATCCAGTTTGCAGACGGGTAACGTCCAGCCTTTTGGCCCCCACCAATGAGCCAATCGCTCCGGCTCAGTCCAGGCTTTCCAAACGAGTTGACGGGGCGCGTCGAAAATTCGCTCCATCACAAACTCCCGCTCTTCTACCTGCTTTGCCTCGTTATTACTACCTTTTATTTCGGTCATTGTCATTTTCTCCTTAATTAAATATTATTAGCCCATAAATCTGGTAGTCTCAGGCAATTTGATTCTACCCCGCTTACTACCCCGCAAAAACTATTCCTTGAAATCATCTTGCTTCTGCGGGCTTTGCAGTTCGCGCAAATAGTCGTCCAGTCGGTCAAATCGCTCGTCCCAGATTTGACGAAAAGACTCAAGCCAGGTATCCAACTCCTGGAACGGCTGAGGTCGCAGCCGGTAAATCCGGCGTTGGGCATCCCGTTCTACTTCAACCAGCCCGTTATCAACCAGTACCCGCAGATGTTTGGAGACTTGCGGCTGGGGAAGCTGGAGTCGCTCGACAATTTCTCCCACCGAACGCGGACCGTCTTGCAAGAGTTGGATAATATTTAGGCGATTTGGCTCGGCTAAAGCATTGAGTGTTTTAATCATAGATCTAATATACCATAAAACGTATATACTCATCAAGATATATATCCGCAAAAGAATATAAAAAGTGCCAAATGTTGGCAATTGAAAATAAGAAAACAATAAAGCCAACCTGTGTTACTAAAGGCTGGCTTTGGGTTAAGCAAATTGAATTATCTAGCGTAGATTTTAGCGGTAGGCTTCCGCCTGGATATTGAACAACTCGGCATATCGGCCATCGAGGGTCATCAATTCCTGATGCGAGCCGTTCTCGATAATATTACCGTTTTCAATCACAAAGATTCGGTCTGCCAGCCGCACTGTGCTAAAGCGGTGACTAATAA
The DNA here is from genome assembly GCA_038207495.1 of Chloroflexia bacterium. Lineage (GTDB taxonomy): Bacteria > Chloroflexota > Chloroflexia > Chloroheliales > Chloroheliaceae > Chlorohelix. The sequence goes on along the minus strand of JBBQZS010000007.1, from coordinate 93,128 downwards.
AGATGGCAGTTTTGCCTTTGGTTAGCTCTCGGAAGTTGGAGAAAACCTCGTACTCCGCCTGTGCATCCAGTGAGCTAGTTGGCTCGTCCAGCACCAGAATCCGGGCATCTCGCATGAAAGCGCGGGCCAGGGCTATTTTTTGCCACTCTCCGCCACTCAATTGCACCCCTTCATCAAACCAGCGTCCCAGGGTAGTATCGTAGCCTTTAGGTAAACGATTTATCACGGCATCGGCACCACTTTTTAGAGCAGCGTTAGTTACCAGCTCCTGATTTTCCATTTCAGCCAGCCGCCCCACTCCGATATTCTCACGGGCACTCATAAAGTAGGTCACGTAATCCTGGAAGATAACTCCCACCTGTTCACGCAAGTCGTGCAAGTCATATTCCTTGATATTGCGCCCGCCCATCAGGATTTCGCCGCCATCCGGGTCATAAAGCCGAGTAAGAAGTTTTACCAGAGTAGTTTTGCCCGCGCCGTTGCGACCAACCAGGGCTATTGCCTCCCCTTCTTTAATGGTAAAGCTGACATTACGCAGGGCGGCCTGGGTTTCAGGGTCTTTGCCGGGATAGGTAAAGCTAACGTTACGGAATTCAATATCCAAACCCTTATGGTCTTTTTGCCCGTTTAGTGGTTGCGGCTGTTTTGGAGAAACCACTTTGGGCTGATATTCCAGAAACTCAAACAGCGTCCCTACGAAAAGGTTGTTCTCGTAAGTGCTGGAGATACCACTCAGAATGGAGTTGAAACTTTGCCCGACCTGAGAAGCGGTTTGAGTGTATAGCGTCAGGTCGCCCAACGAAATTCGCCCATTGACCGCCTGTAAGGCTACATAGAGATAAATTCCGGCGTTCGCCACCACCGTTAAGCCGTTCCAGAAGAAATTAGTCACATAACGGCGTACCAGAATAAGTTTATTTTCCTCGTAAAATTTATTCGCTAGAGTGCGATATTGGTCAATAAAGAAACTGCCCAGGTTAAAGAGTTTTATTTCTTTATTATATTGGTCAGTAGTCATTACGTTGTTATAGTAGGTCATTTTGCGGCGTTCGGGCGATTGGCGGCGCATGCGTTGGTAGCCAATCCAACCATAGCGCGAGTCGGCGATAAAGGCCGGGATTGGTACTAACAAAGCCACAACCGCCAACCACCATTCGAGGCGTAACATCAGGAAAATCATTGAGAAAAAGGTGATAATCGTCCTCCCCAGGTCAAACGTCTGGGAAATCATCGCCACCGGGCGGAAGGTGGATTGCTCCGCCGCCTGTCGCAACTTGTCGTAAAACTCCGGGTTCTCAAAGAAAGCCAAATCAAGGGTATTAGCTTTGTCCAGAATCATAACCTGAATTCGGTTTGAGACCCGCTCCTGTAAAAGTTGCTGAACTATATTACTGAAAGTGGTAAGTAGCCGATTTGCCATTTCCACGCCAAGTTGTAATAGCACCAGAGCCAAAACCGGGCCAATATCCTGGGTTTTTATGGCACTAACCACGCTATCAATGACCAGCTTGGTAATCCAGATGCTAATTGCCGGGGTAAAGCCCCGTATCAGGCTCAAGATGCCCATTGTTAAAGTAAATCCGGCGTGAGTATTCCAGACCAGTTTTAGCACACGCGGCAAGCTGGTAAAGGCCTCGAATACCTGGCTTATCGCAAAACCTTCTTTAGAAGATTTCTTACCTTTACCCCCGCCCGGCCCGGTAGGGCGACCCCCATCCATCATCATTATGTGTCGTTCCATTAAATCTGTTCAATCCCCCTCTATCGTAGGTCAAAGTTGCCTGCTTAACTGTTATTAATCTTTCACCCTTGATTTTAGAGCCTACACCCAATTAAGTCTAGTTTAATAGACCTGTACAAAAGGCTAGGTTATGAAGCGAAGGATGAAGGATGAGGGATGAAAATTGCGGTGCGAGGGCCACAGGCAAACCCAACTTAATTCGGCTGAATTCGTCTGGTCGGATGTTGTTTTAAATCAAGGCCGTCCCCGGCCAGGCAAATAGGGCATAGCCGATTAGAATTATTACCATCAAGGCCAGAATACCAATTAAAACCGCTAAAAATTCAAGTCTACCCATTACCATTTCTACTAACCTCCATTTCCTTCTCAAAAGATAAAACCAGTTCGCTTAGTTTTTTTTCAAAAAGCAGACCCCTTTGTCTGCTCCAACATTTAACCTCTGGTTTAACAGCAACCGGCATTAAACCTCGAAACCTACAATCGGCTCAAGTTGCTTTAGTTGCACTGAAGAAGGTGTAAGTCGTACTAAAGCATTACGCACAGCACAAATTAACGGGTTTTGTAGTTGACCTAGCTGTCCAATTTTCCAGGAGCGGTTAACAATCTCGCTGGTACGGCTGATCCGCGCTGCTTCGTACTGCTTTAGAGCTGCCACAATATTACTTTCCTTTGACAGGTAATCTGCCAGCACTACCGCGTCTTCGATAGCCTGGCAGGCCCCCTGACCTAAATTAGGAGTCATAGGGTGGGCGGCATCACCAAGTAGGGTTACTCGGCCCTTGGTCCAGCTTGACAGTGGCAATCGATCATAAATATCATTGTGCAAGATTGCCTCAGATGGGGTAGTTTCAAGAATTTCCCTGATTGGTTTATGCCAGTTACCAAATATATCCAATAATTCTGCTTTAGTAGCGTTTAGCCCGCTTGGTTGTCCGGCAGGTTGATTGTGAGTGGCAAACCAATAAACACGATTCTGGCTCATCGGCACAATCCCAAATCTTGCCCCCTTGCCCCAGGTTTCACTGGCGGTAGGTGTGGCTTGCTCATAGGAAACAACACCGCGCCAGGCGGTATAACCCGAATACCGTAAAGGTGAATCACCAAATAGCTGCTCTCGTACTTTGGAATGAATACCATCGGCCCCGATTAGTAGGTCAGCCTGAATTTGCGAGTTATCAGAAAGTTGAACCGTTACCCCATTTTCATTTTGCTCAAAGCCTGTCAGTTCGACACCAAGCTGAACCGTTCCTTCGGGCAGTTGATTATATAGAGCGGTTAACAGTTCAGCCCGATGAACTACCAAACCAATAGTTCCAAAACGTTTTTCTAATTCCTGATTGGATAAGTGAGTAAGCTGTTGTCCCTTTGCCGAAAATATTCCGCCGCTTGTGTTAGGCACTCCTAATGGGTCAATCGCACTGCGTAATCCTAATTTGTATAATGCTTTTACGGCGTTTGTCCATAGGCTTAAACCCGCCCCAACTTCACGAATTTCTGAAACTTTCTCATATACATTAACCGCTATGCCGCTCTTTCGTAAGGCAATAGCCGTTGTCAGACCGCCAATTCCACCACCAATTACAATCGCTTTTTTTGGCATTAAATTACTCCATTTTAAATTTAATTAATCATACCTTTGATTTGTAAATCGAATGCATCCCGCAAGACCTGATTGAGAGCGGTTTCCATATCAGTAGTGCCACCCAACCAGGCTACCAGGGCTGCAAAATAAAGGGCGAAGAAGTTACGACTTGCTTGAACAGCATCAAGGTCGGAGCGTAATTCTCCCCGATTTTTGGCGGCATCAACTCGTTGTACCAAACGTCCACCAAACTGGGCAATCTGGGTTGCAGCCTTCCGCCGTTGCCCCTGAAGCTCTTTTTGAAATGTCAAAGAACTTATATAAACTCGTGAGGTGTCGGGGTCTTCAGCGTAAAACTTGAAGAAAAAGCTAAAAATATGAAGTAGTTCGTCTAATAAACTCAAATTGTCGGGTAAGGTGTCAAAGGCTGCCTCGATTTGCCGCGCAATCTCATCAAAATAAACCAGCGATAGTAAATCCTGTTTATCTTTGACGTATAAAAACAAAGTGCCAGCGCCAACCTGGGCTACTTCGGCAATATCTCTGGTAGTTGTGGCGGCATAGCCCTTGGATTTGAACAAATCATAGGCTGCTTGTTTAATCCGTGCTAACTTTTCTTGTTTATTTCGCTGACGCAAACTAGTTTCCATATTTAGCCCGACCCATTAAATTAGAGATTATTGAACGTAGTCATTTCTGACTATGCTCAGTTTATCGTAACCAATAAAACTTGTCAATAGCTGGAAGGCAAAACTTTCCAAAATTCGAGCTAGTTACAGTGTTAATTTTTAGATTGGCTTATTGGTTGGGATATCAATTACAGGGGAAAACTCTGCAATTCTAAAGAGGACGAACTTTTCCTCCCTTCGGGAAGGAAATACTTTGTTCGTCCTTACATATAGCGCGGTTCTGAATTACTAAGGGTAAATTGCCAGATTATCCAGGCCAGTTGTTTCGGGTAAGCCCGCCAGTAGGTTCATATTCTGGATCGCCTGACCTGACGCGCCTTTCACCAGATTATCAATTACCGAAATAACTACCAACCGCCCGGTGTGAGCCTCTACCAGAGGGTAAATAAAGCAGTAGTTTGTGCCAAAAACCTCTTTAGTGGTGGGGGCGGTATCCACAATCCGCACAAATTCCTCGCCAGCGTAGAACTCCTGATAGTGGCGACGGATTGCCCCTTGCAAGTCGGACTGATTGGCGGCTAACCAGTCAGAATTAAGTTTGGCAGAACAAGTAGCTAACATTCCCCGCGCAACGGGAATCAAGTGAGGGGTAAACGACACTTTAACCTCGCCCTGCCCATAAACATCACCTAAAATCTGAGCAATTTCGGGCAGATGGCGATGTCCCTCCAAACCGTAGGCACTGGCACTATCATGAAGTTCGCTAAAATGCAGGTTCTGTTTGAGGCCGCGCCCCGCCCCACTTGCCCCGGAAAGGGCGTTAATAACCACTTCCGGTTCGATAATTGCTCCTTTTGCCAGAGCGGGAGCCAGGGCTAGACTGCTACAGGTGGGGTAACAACCAGGATTAGCCACAAGGCGGGTGGTGGATTTTAAAGTTTGGCGGTAAAGCTCAGTTAGGCCAAAAAACGCCTCCGGCAACAAGTAGGCGGCGGGGTGCGCCCCATACCATTTTTCGTAGGTTGCCCGGTCACGCAAGCGAAAATCCGCCGATAAATCTATCAAGCGGGTGTTGGGGGCAATTTCCAGTAGCTCGGCTACTCTTTCGGCGGAAGCGTGGTGGGGTAGGCCCATAATGATAAAGTCGGCCTCGGCGGGTCGTTCTAGCTTTTCTACAATCGTCAGGTTCAGGGGAGCCAGGGCGGGGAAGATTTTGCCCAGCGGTTGCCCCGCCGCGCTTCGACCTTCCAGTTCCAAAAGCTGCACATCCGAACGACGCGCCAGCAAACGTACTGTCTCGCTTCCGGTGTAACCCGTTACTCCAATTACCGAAACCTTTATTTTTTGTGCCATTTTACCTAATCCCCTAACCCCCTTCCCTGAATCCGGGAAGGGGGCATAATTCCTTTACTGCCCTAAATGTTTCTTGAGGAAGGCAATCGCTTTAGGCCAGGCATCGCGGGCGGCATCTTCAACCCCTGCTCCGTGAGTAGGGTTAACGAAAGCGTGTCCAGCGTTATAAACTATCCCTTCGTAATCTTTGCCAGCCCCTTTATAGGTTTCGTTGATTCGCTGAATATATTCGGGCGGGGTGTAAGAGTCCTGTGAACCAAAGAAGGCTAACACCGGGGTTTGTACATTTGCGACTGACTCATAGGTGGGTTCGTACATAACGCCGTAGAATGGTACAGCCGCCGCAATATCGTGGCTGATTTCGGCCATCTTGAAGGTTAACAAGCCACCCATACAAAAGCCTATTACCCCAACCTTTTTTGGTTCAACGCCTGGCTGCTCTTTCAGAACGTTAATGGCGCCCTGAATTTCGCCAAGAGCCCGTTCCATGTTCCCCACTACTGTCATCAGCAATTTCCCGGCATCGTCCGGCTCGGTGGCGATTTTCCCGTGATAGAGGTCAGGAACCATCGTTACAAAACCCTCTACCGCCAGTTTTTGGGCTAAATCTTTGATATGTGGTTCCAGACCCCAATATTCCTGAATTAGAACCAGGCCGGGGTGCTGGGCATCATCATCGGGACGGGCCACAAACGCCTGGGCCCCTTCGCCATTTACTTGCAAATCAATCATTCTAGTGTGAATAACCGCCATTTTCTCATTCTCCTCTTTCTAATTATTTGTTTTTAGTTTCAAAGTATTACTGCGGAATGATACGTTATTGCCTATAGATTTTCTTCCGTGTACTCTCCTAACCCGAATTTTAACCCTTTGCAAATGACCTCCACAATATCATCGTAAAATTCCAGGATGTAGTGATTATGGTTTTTCAAATGCTGTGGGTTAAAAGATTTGAGCCAATGAGAATCTTCTATAATCCAGATTCCATTAAATCTAATTTTGCTACTATTGTCCTGATATTCCCACTGCCAATTGGCATGTACTTCTTCGGGTACAATTTGGATAACCTGTAATTCCTCAAAAATAACCCAGGCTTCTTGTTCATTGCTAGTAATTTCAGTGTAATTTGCATCAAAGGTATAGTGACAACCTATAGGATCCGAGTCGCTCCGAGTAAGCCAGCGCTCTAAAATTGGCCCACGCCCATCCCAAGAGAAATATTTTGTTTCAAGTGGAACAGCTTGCATATCGTCTAATTACTTACTTCCTCAAGCAACCAATTTATTGCTAACTCCTTAAAAATACCAGTTCATTTTGAAACTCTTCGGCAGTTTTTGCTATTGCCAATTTGGCTAACCTTCGTAACTGCTCCCCAACTGGAATTCCTCTTTTTGGCACTACAACAATGCCCGCGTGATTTTTACCCTGCAATAGATAATCTGCATGTAATCGGCAAAAGTCTGCCACATTGGAAGTGTAGATAACCCGTCCTAAAGAAATTGGGTATTCTAGTTGTTCCTCGTCAGTGCGTCCCCTCATGCCAGATTCTTGAACAGTTAATATGTCCAGGCTACGCTGCCGGAAAGCTTTTATAAGATTGTTTTCCATAGAGTCTTCGTCTATATAAAAGCGTGGTTTCATAATGCAACATTCGCGGCCTTTTTATTCTTGGCAAGGCAGGCTTCCTCTGCAAGACGGTTATACTCAGCTTCTTCCGCGACTATTTCAGCATCTATTTTTTCTTTGTTGGCGTGGTAATAAGCAAGGGCAGCATAAACCTGAGCAAGATTAAGATATCCCACATCAAATTTATTGACAATTTCTTCAGCACTTTCGCCCATTTGCCACCATGTCGCCACTCTCATTATCGAAAGGCGAGTCCCATCTATCCGAGGTCGCCCGCCTACAACACCAGGGGTGCTAACGATAAATTTATCAATATCAACCGACATAATTTCACCTCCTGTTACTTACGGAAACTGGTGCCATCGTCGTCCAGGCTCAGGACTGCCATAAAGGCTTCCTGGGGAATTTCGACGTTACCCACCATCTTCATGCGGGCCTTACCTTCTTTTTGCTTTTCCAGCAGCTTGCGCTTGCGGGAAATATCACCACCGTAACATTTTGCCAGCACGTTTTTCCGCATCGCACTGATAGTCTCGCGGGCAATAACTTTCGAGCCCACCGCCGCCTGAATCGGCACCTCAAACATCTGGCGGGGAATCAGATTACGCAACTTCGTGGTCAGGGCGCGACCTTGTTGGAAGGCTTTGTCGCGGTGAGTAATCAGCGAAAGAGCATCAACCGGCGTAGCATTGACCAGAATATCCAGCTTCACCAAATCCGAGGCTCGATAGCTACCAAAAATATAATCCAGCGAGGCGTAACCCTGCGTCCGCGACTTTAGCTGGTCGTAGAAATCCACGATAAGCTCACCCAAAGGGATATCGTAATTAAGTTGGACACGGGTTTCGTCCAGATAATCCATCTTTTTATATTCGCCACGCCGATTGGTTACTAACTCCATAATCTGTCCGATATAACGGCTGGGGGAGATGATATTTATAGTCATCCAGGGTTCTTCGATTTCGGCAATCTCGCCGGGGCCGGGCATATCGCTGGGGTTATCCACCAGAATAACATCGCCGTTGGTCTTTAACACTTTATATTCCACGCTGGGGGCGGTAGCTAAAAGCTCCAGGTTATACTCGCGCTCCAACCGCTCCTGAATAATTTCCATATGCAACAAACCGAGGAAGCCCACCCGGAAACCAAAACCAAGTGCCGCCGAGGTTTCCGGCTGGAACACCAGCGAAGCATCGTTAAGTTTCAGCTTTTCCAGAGCATCCCGCAATTCAACATATTCGTCCGTATTAATCGGGTAAAGTCCGGCAAAAACCATCGGTTTGGCGGGACGGAAACCGGGAATCGGGTCACTTACCGGATTATCCACCGCCGTGATAGTGTCCCCAACCTGACAATCGCCCACCACTTTTAGCCCGGTAGCAATATAGCCCGTCTCGCCCGCCGTAATTTCGGGCAGAGGGGTCATACCGGGACGGAAAACTCCTAATTCCAGGATGTCGGCGGTCTTGCCAGTGGACATCATTTTAAGCACGTCGGTAGTTTTAGCCATACCGTCAAAAACCCGGACGTAGGCAATTACCCCTTTGTAAGCATCGTAGTGACTATCGAAAATCAAGGCACGCAGAGGTTTATTCGGGTCGCCCTTTGGGGCGGGAATATTCTTGACAATCGCTTCCAGAATATCAGGAACGCCCGTGCCCATTTTTGCTGAGGCCAGAATTATTTCTTCGGCTGGGATACCCGTAACTTTCTCAATTTCGGCGGCCACCACTTCAGGTTGGGCGGCGGGTAGGTCAATTTTGTTAATAACCGGAATAATCTCTAGCCCTTGCTCAATCGCCAGATACAGGTTCGCCAGCGTTTGAGCCTCAATCCCTTGCGCCGCATCTACCACTAACAAAGCCCCTTCGCAAGCCGATAGGCTGCGGCTAACCTCGTAGGTAAAGTCAACGTGTCCGGGAGTGTCAATCAAATTTAACTCATATGCCTGCCCATCGTTAGCGGTGTAGTGCATTTGCACCGCCCGTGCCTTGATGGTAATCCCCTTCTCGCGCTCCAAATCCATACTGTCGAGAAGCTGGTTCATCATATCGCGCTTGCTAACAGTATGGGTCACTTCCAGCAAACGGTCAGCCAGGGTGGATTTGCCGTGGTCAATATGGGCAATAATGCAAAAATTACGGATAAAACGTTGCTCAATCAATTTAATCTTATTCCTTGCGCCGGGGCAAAAGCCAATGACGCGCTTGATACGGTAGGTTAACGCCAAAAATCGTCCCAATTATAACAGATTCAACCTGCTTCTGATACCATTTGGCCTTCTTCGAGATTTATAATGCGTTTGGATTTGGTTAGTTTGACAGTTTTTTTAAAGATATGTTAACATAGTTACAATGATGCTATAAGTTCGACCACCCGTATTTGAACTTTACAGCCTCAATACTCATCGAGAAAATGGGTTTACACAGACGGATTCGATATGCGGTAGGTGCGAATAAACCTTAATCCGGCGTAATAAAAAGTGCGTCCGAAGTAAGTTTTAAGGTTTTGGAAGGAGTCAGGTTTACGGGTAACATTCCTTCATGCGCCGCCAGGAGGAGTCTTTTGAAGCAAAATCGCAATAGCAGCAACACCAAAATCGTCAATTCTCGCAACAAAAATATAAAGTTACGCCTAATTTCCCTCTCTTTCCTATTTTTTATACTGTTTAGCCTGACCCCTCTGGTTCAACCTCTAAGTTTCGCTTATGCCGAACTTGGCCTTAGCCCCGGCATGCAAGCCAGTGTCTCCGGAACTGATGGTGATGGCGTGCGTATGCGTAACACCCCCAGCACCGATGGTGATGTAGTTACCACACTGGGCGAAACCTGGAAAGTGACTATCCTGAGCGGCCCGTTCAAAGACAGCAAGGGTAACAGTTTTTACAAAGTAGAATGGGCCAATCGCACTGGCTATATTATGACCCAATATTTGAGTCGGGCGGGTAGTGGTGGTTATGCTCCCGGCAGTCAGGTGCGAGTGACGGGGACGGGCGGCGATGGGGTGCGACTGCGTTCCCAGCCAACTACCGATGCCGGATTAGTCGGCAACCTCGGCGAAAACTGGCTAACGACAGTTATGGCAGGGCCGTTCAAAGATAGTAGCGGCACAAATTTCTATAAAGTGGAGTGGACGGGACGGGTTGGTTATGTGGCGGCGGATTTTCTGGCCTTTGCCGGGAAGAGTGCTTCTACCCAGGCAACCGTTACCACTTCTAGCTTTACCATTGGTGGTCAGGCACGCGTTACTGGCACCGATGGCGATGGGGTACGTTTGCGCCAACAACCGAATGTGCTTTCTCCTACCCTCTCATTATTAGGTGAAACCTATCTGGTAACGGTTTTGGGAGGGCCGTTCCGCGATAACGATAGCAACACCTATTACCGGGTGGAGTGGACAGGTTACACAGGCTATATTAGTGCCAAATTCCTGACCTCGGCGGGTAAAAATGCCGTAGCTGGGACGGGCGGCTTTATGCGCGTGACCAACACCGATGGTGACCCGATTCGCTTCCGCACCGGGGCAGGTCGCCAATTCTCGGAAAACGGCTATGTTTATGAGGGGCAGGTCTTGAAATTCCTGGCAGGGCCAACCAAAGATGCTGCCGGAGTAAACTGGTACAAAGTTGACCGCAACGGCGATGTTGGCTATGTGGACGGCACTTTCTTGCAACGCACCAACTCTGCCACTTCCAGCGCACCCGCTCCCTCAAATCAGAAAGCCCCGGTGCAAGCCGCGAAACCTATTCCCGTACCCGCCAGCAACGGGCCGTTGGGGCAGCGTATCGCCGATTTTGCCCGTCAGTTTGTGGGCTATCGCTACACCTGGGCTGGTACTAGCCCGACCACTGGCTTTGATTGCTCTGGCTTTATCTACTATATTTTGGGTCAGGTAGCCAATATTTCTACCGGGCATACCGTTGAGTCGGATATGACCATTGGCGAGGCTGTCCCATTGGATGCGATGCAACCGGGCGACATCCTGATTTTCGCCAATACCTACAAGGCTGGCCCCTCCCATAGCGGTATTTACCTGGGTGGCGGGCGGTTTGTGCATGCCGAGAGCGAAAGTTCGGGCGTTAGTATTGACAATACCAGCGACTCCTATTACGCCTCCCGCCTGATTGCAGCCCGTCGCCCCGGTGTGTAGCCTCGTAAGGGCTGGGTCTCCCGGCCCTATTAAATAGAAAATGCTATAATATAAGGGCCGCCTTTTGGTTAGCCCTTTTTTAAACCGTTAGTTTTAACTAAAATATATTTATGTCAAGTTGGCGCAGGCACTGGAGATAAAATGAACTGGCAATTGCCGGATGTAACGATTGGAATATTGGGCGGCGGGCAACTGGCCCGAATGTCGGCGGAAGCAGCCAGCCGTTTGGGTTTTCGGGTGGCGGTGCTGGAAGCCGAGGAAGGTAGTCCGGCAGGTCAAATCTCGGCCTATGAATTCGTAGGACGCTGGGACGACCCCGAACTGCTAAACCGCTTCGCCAAAGCCTGTGACGTTATCACCCTGGAAAACGAATTTGTAGATGCTCATATTTTGCGGGGTTTGGAGGCGGGTGGTCGCCCGGTTTTTCCTAATGCCCTGACCCTGACCCTGGTGCAAGACAAAGCCCGCCAGAAACAGACTCTAGAGTCGGCAGGGTTGCCCGTCCCGGCTTTTACCTCGGTCAGCAGTGCAAGCGAAATCGAGCAATTTGCGGCGGAATTTGGCTGGCCCCTGATATTAAAGGCGCGAAGAAACGGCTATGATGGGCGTGGCAACTTTCAGCTAAACGGTTTAGTAGACATTAGCGAAGGATTTCAACGCTTGGGCGCACCTGAGCGCGAACTTATGGTTGAGCAGTTTATCCCTTTCACCAAAGAGCTGGCCTTGATGGTCACGCTGGGGCAAGATGGCAGCACAGCGATTTACCCGGTGGTGGAGACCGTCCAGAAAAACCACATCTGCCACACCGTCACCGCCCCTGCCGAGATTGCTCCAACCATCGCCAACCGCGCCGCCGAAATTGGCAAACGGGCGATTGAGGCCATCGGTGGGGTAGGGATTTTTGGGGTAGAACTATTTTTAACCGAGAGTCGCGAGATTCTGATAAATGAACTGGCCCCCCGTCCCCATAATAGCGGACATTACACCATTGAAGCCTGTGCCACTTCCCAATTCGAAAATCACCTACGGGCGGTGCTCGGACTGCCGCTAGGCTCAACCGAACTCATAGCCCCCGCCGCAATGGTCAACTTGTTAGGCACAAATCAAGGCTTGGCTGTGGCAAAAGGGATGGATAAAGCATTAGGGGTAGCTGGCGCGAATATTCACCTCTACGGCAAGCGTGAGTCCCGCCCTGGACGCAAGTTAGGCCATATTACCGCCCTTGCCCCCGGTGGCACTGCCGCCGATGCCCTGAGAATCGCTCAGGAAGCGGCAAATTATATTGAGTTTTGAGGATTTAGAAGTCGAATTATTTTCATGATATAATCTTGACAGCTTATATTTTGTAAGGAATCGCTAACGCCAAGAAAGAAAAATGCAACCTCCCGAAACTCCCAAACCACCAAAACCCAGTGCATCCGTGATGGTTGTGCGACCTTTGCCGCAAAACCAGAGCGGGATGGAAGTTTTTATGTTGCGGCGTAGCTCGCGCAGCAAGTTCCTGCCAGACCGCTACGTTTTCCCCGGTGGTGGCCTCGAAACTCACGACTCCGAACCAGGAGCGATTGCCCGACTGTATAAAATGCCCGAAAGGTTAGAAGGACAATCCTATTTCCGCGACCTGCCCAACGAAGGAGCCTATCATGATGTTGCAGCCTTGACCCCTGAGCAGGAGTCCGGGCTGTTTGTGGCGACTTTTCGGGAACTATTCGAGGAAGCAGGGGTATTACTGGCGGTGGCGGAAGGCGCGAATCAACCATATCACGTCCAGGAAACCGAAGAACGTTTACAGGAGTTTGCCGCCTATCGCAAGGCTCTCCACACTGGCGAAATTAGCTTTACCCAGATTTTGGAGCAAAACAAACTCTTGCTGGATGCCAGCCGCCTGACCTATTATTCGCACTGGATTACCCCGTCGGTTGAGCCAATCCGCTACGATACCCGTTTCTTCCTGGCGGTGGCGCGTCCCGACCAGATTGCCGAGTCAGATTATAAAGAAACTACCGATGGGCTTTGGATTAACCCGCAGGAAGCCCTTGACCGTTATCAGGCAAAAACTTTTAACCTGATTTACCCCACCATTCTCCATTTGCTACGCCTGGCCGCCCAGCCAACCATCGAAGCTTTGCTGGCAGCCGCCCAAACCAAAACAATTATCCCGGTTTCGCCCTCATTTGAGCAAATTGACGGTAATTTAAATTTTCAGCTGGACGAAGATGTTGCCGAACGCTGGTAAGTATTGGTTGTTAATGACCATTTAACCATTGATTAAAATCTTATTAATACGAAACTGGTAGAGTTAGTAGTTGTTGGTTGCTAGAAAAGCTATCAGCTATCAACCGTCAGCTTTTTTTTTAGAGATTTACTATTGGCTATCAATTTCAGATTTTGGATTTTGGATATTTGATTTTGGAGACAACTGTTTTGAAAGGAGCGAGAAACTTTAAGCTTTACAAACGTTTTGGGTTGCTATTAGCTCTGGTGCTATAAGCCACTATATTGCGGCCTGTGGTGACCCTACCGCTACCACTGCTCCAGCGACCACTACCGCCGCGCCTGCCACTACTGCTGCAGCTACTACTACCGCCGCTCCGGCAACAACTACTGCTGCCGTAGCAACAACCGCCGCTGCTGCCAAGATTGATTGATTTAACTTTTTACTTCCCGACGGCGGTAGAAGGCCCGATTACCAAAACTTTCCAGGGCTATGCCGATAAATTTACCAAAGCTAACCCTAACATCAATGTTAAAACTGTCTTTGTCGGTGGCTATGCGGATGTTCTGAAGAAAATCCAGACCGAGGTTAAGGGGGGTGGTGCCACCGCCGATGTTGCGATTATGCTTAGTACCAACATCTACACCCTGGCGGACAACGACCTGGTTATCCCGATGGATGACCTGGTTAAAGCCGACAAAGGTAGAAGTCAGAATTAGCCACAAGCCCTGAAATTGATGCTATGTTCCTATATTTGAGAAACAACCTAATTAAAAAATAGGGAAGGGTTTTAAATCCTCCCCTAACAACATCCTGCCCTTGCCAAACTATTTGGCCTGTTTCTTACCAACCCTGGTTTTAGCCCAGCTAGCCAGACCAGCCCCTAACAACAACAATCCGAATATAACTAGCAGTTGAAAGTTATTAACAGAACTATTATCACCACCTGCCCCGGTTGCGGGTAAACCGCTAGTCCCGCCCTGGTTGGTATTACTACTCGATTGGCTACCAGAATTGCTTTGATTGTCACTTTTCTGCGACATAACCTTAAAGCTTAATAATTCCGTTGCTTTACGTCCCTCATATTCTTTTAAAGTAGCCGGGTTATTGAGGGTAGCAGGATCAGAAACATATGGTAGCCCTTTAACCATTACCCCAATGCTATCTTTGTCAAAAGTTAACAGAGCATAGGCATAGGTGTTAAAACTGACAAAATTTATCGGGTCGGCTACCCCATTTTTCCCGTTAAGGCTTTTGATACTGGCAGTATCCAGGCCGGGAAAGTTAGCTTCCAAACCAATTAAGTCCAGGCCAGCCTGTTTCAAGCCCTGGGTAGTACCCTTAGCGTCTGGCGCAAGCCCGTTCCAGATGTCCAAAATCTTACGGTCAGCATCCCGTTGGGAAAGCCCAGTAATATCGGCTCTTGCCCCCATTGGATTTCCGGCACTAGCCCCCACAGGTCCGGTAAGTACCTCGAAGGCGTTTCGAGCGGGTTTCAGCGGCGATTTCACGTCTTCAGGATTAGTGTTATATAACAGGTTATTAACAACGGTGTAATGGTTATCAGTTGTAAGGAACACCACATTGTCAATGGCATTATCATCAATAAATTTCAGAACTTTATTGCGTTCACAATTATAGCCACCCACCCAGGACTTGCCACTATCCAGGTCACTACCAACCTGTGATGCCCGCCCTAAAACCTGCATTGGCGAGGAAACCACGACTATCTTCCAGGTTACATTGCGTTGCTTGGTTGAGAGCAATTCATCCTGGAACCACTTGGTTTGAGTTTCGCCAAGCATATTGCGAGAACATTTAAGAGTTTCCGGGTCATCACTTTTGGCTAAACGAATATCGCGGTAGCTGCGGTCATCCAGAATAATCAGCTCAACATTAGCTCCCCAGGGAATAGCTTTATAGAAGCGATAGGTCTGGTCGCTGCGGGTGTCGCCGGTACCGCTAATCTGTTGTTCACGCACTGGCTGATATTCCCGGTAAGCCTGAATTCTGGCCTTAAAGCCTTCAGTTTGGTTAGCGAAGGCACCGTTAAGCTGAGAGCCACCCTCATTATACGAAGGGGCATTTTTGTCGGCTTTGGAAAGCCCCGTTTCGTGGTTATCAAAAACCGAATATAAGCCAAAGGCACTGTAAAGTTGTTTTAGCGAAGGTGTCTGACCGCCAGTTCTGACTTCACGGTTCTCCCGATATTTGAAACGATAGTCCACCAAATCTTCCGCCGAGGTATTACCCGCAATATCCAGGGTTTCATATATCAAGTCGCCCAGAAAGAAGAAAAAGTCCATCTTCTCATTAACCAGGTCTTGGACCAAAGGATAGGGTTTCCATTTCCAGTCAGCATCGCCAGAAAAGCCCAGGGTAACTTTAGCATTCTGGTCTGGTGCATAGGCTGTCTTAAAAGTTCCAACCGGGCTGACATTACTACCCTCCTTAAATCGGTAATAATATTGAGTTCCTGGTTTCAACCCGCTTGCAACGACTTTGACCGTGAAATCAGCCTCAGCTTTGGTTTGTACAGGAGTGAGGGGCGTTGGGCTTTGAAAACTATCAGCTTCGGCTATTTCAGGAAAAACGCTTGCAGCACCAGGAGTACGAGTCCATAAAACTACACTGTCTGAGGTCATATCACCACTGGCTACCCCATAAGCAAAGGGGGTGGTAAGCGGTGGGGTTACCTGCTCATAGGGTGCGGCTAAAAGCGCATTACCATTGGAAAAAATAAGCATAGTGAAAATAAACAACCCCAGGAAACGAATATTTGCCAAAGCAGGTATTGAAAGCCTCATGCTTTTTATTATCTCCTTTTTGGTTTTATGATTTCTGATTCTGAGCTGAAAATTGAGGTGAAGGTAGGATAGCCTATCCTTTTAAATATTAAACCTATTTTATTAACGTCAGATTAATTCATTGTTAAATTTTACAAGCTGGTTGTAAAGCCATATCAGGATAGTCTGGTTTAGTGGTGATATTAGCTCATGAAGTAATTGAAAGCAGCTTCTAAGTTGGGATATTTCTGTTGTTAAGGTAAATCTTCAGACTAAACCTGTAATACCTTTGTAATTTAAAACAAATAGATTGACTAAATTTTGGTGCGGTTTACATAGTAAAAATGGTTGAGATTTGTTAAACTTTATGCACTAAACCATTTCACGACCCATGCTCAACAATATCAGCAATTAAAAAATGGTACTATGCACCTTTTTGAGGGTGTGTAGATACAGAGGGAACTTCTTGCCTCTGGGGTTATTTTGTAAAAAATTCCGCCCTGTATTCATCTTTCAAAGTTTGTGGCTTACAAGTTAGTTTAGTTAGCTAGAAATAATCCTGGACCGCAAATTGAGAAGCCTTTTTTCCGAAGTCAATGATGCACTTCAACCCTGAAAACTCGGTGGGCATTCGCCTTCTGCTGTTTCGTATTGGCCTTTACTTAGAATCTTGGAGGAGAATCTTAATGAGAAATGTACGTAGGTCTGCGTTCCCGCTTCTGGCGGCGTTGACTCTGCTTTTGAGTATGGTGTTGGCGGCCTGTGGAGACAGTACCGCTACGAGTTCTGCCCCGGTTACCACTGTGCCAGTGGCAACTATACCGCCAGCTGTGCCAACCGCGGCGTTTAACAGTACCACCACCGCTGCGGCTACTACCACCACGGCGGCGGCTACTACGACCGTAGCTACCACTGCCGCTGCTACTACTACCGCTGCGGCTACCACTACTGTTGCCGCTGGCCCTAAAAAGGGTGGTACCGTAACAATGGTTACCAGCCTCGAGTCTAAATCCATGCACCCCTACAACTGTGATGATACCTATTGCATAGCTTATATTGGACGGGTATACGGCGGGTATTCTGGAAACACCATGCAGAAACGCGACCCTAAAACCCTCGAAGTGATTGGTAACTTCGCCAAGTCCTGGACAGTTGACAAGGAAGGCAAGTCTGTTTCCTACACCCTGAAGGATGGAATTACCTGGTCTGACGGCAAGCCTATCACCAGTGATGACTTCCTGTGGACCTATCAACAGGCTACCAAAAAAGAGAATAACTGGTCACGCTATGCCCAGAATGTTTGTGTTGACCCCTGCACCGCTGACAAGAACGGGGCGGTTGGTTACGAAGCTCCAGATGCCAAAACCGTTAAGGTTAAGATGAATACCCTGACCTTTGACATTGTAGAAAAGGCCGATTTCATTTTACCCCTGCCACGCCACGTCTGGGAAGGCAAGGATTGGCTTGACCCCACCAAGAACCCGGCAATTGACAATCCTACCGTTACCAGTGGGCCCTGGGCGTTCAAAGAGTGGAATAAAAATAAGAACTGGACGGTTGTCCGTAACGACAAGTCCACCATCTGGCCGGTTCCTCTCCTTGACTCGCTTACCGTTATAACGGTTGCGGATGCCTCGGTTGGTTTCCAGAAAATCAAAAGTGGTGAAGCCGACGCTTTTGAAAACATTTATGGTTTTTCTACTCAGGATGTAGCCGATGCTGAAAAATTAACCAATTCTACTGTGTACAAGTGGCTTCCAGCCAACGCTCTTTGGCAACATATTTCCTTCAACTTCCGCCGCTCCTTTGAAGCAGACCCGGCTTTCCGGCAGGCTTTAACCTGGGTTATTGACCGCCAGGCACTTTCCGATAAGGTCTATAACAAGTTAGCGGTTCCAATGTACTCCGATGTGGCCCCTTCCAGTGATAAATATGATGATAAAGTAGTAACCAAGTGGGGCTATGATCCGGCTAAAGCCAAACAAATCCTCAAAGACGCTGGTTATACCCTCAAGGATGGTAAGCTGATTGATCCTAAGGGTGTGGCAATTCCCAAACTAAAATTCGTCTATTCCAGTGACTCTCCAGAGCCGGGTAAAGTTGCTGCCGTCGCCCAGCAGGAATGGAAAGATTTGGGAATTGAACTTGACCTGGTAGGGGTTCCTTTCAATACTGTTTTGAAAACCATCCAGGGTGAGCCCTTCGACTTTGACTTTGTTACCCTCGGCTGGAGTGCCGGAGTTAACCCTGAAGGCTTTGGGGATGTCTGGAAAGCCGGACCAAGCCTGAACTGGGGTAACTGGGTCAATAAAGAGGTTAACGACCTGTATGCTACTGCCCAGCGCGAGTTTGACCCTATCAAACGCAAGGCATTAATGAGCCAAATTCAGGCATTAGAGTCCAAAGATGGGCCTTACATTTACCTGGTTGCTCAGACAGCCTTTGCGGTGGTGAATAATCGTGTCGGTGGGGTCGTTGGTACTCCTCTAGGTATTGGCGCGAGCTACCTTGCCAACGATTACGCTACAAGCTGGTTCATAAAATAGTTTTTTAGCACAAGATACACCCGTCTGAATTAGGCGGGTGTATCCTGCTGTCTTAACCTGGAAAGGAAAAAAGTTGGGCCGCTTTATTGCTAGAAGAGCTATTCAATCCCTATTGCTATTATTAGCAATAAGCTTTATTGGTTTTATGATAATTCATCTTGTCCCAGGGGGACCAGAAGTTAAATATACGCTTGATCCCCGTATTAGACCGGAGGATCTACAGCGAATTCGCGAATATTATGGCCTAAACGACCCTGTACCTGTTCAATATTTCAAATGGCTAATCAATGCCGTTCAACTGGATTTTGGTAAATCCTACGACTCGTTGTATCCGGTAACCGATGAGATTATGCGTGCTTTGCCCAATACCCTTATACTGATAACAAGTGGGCTGGTCCTCGGTCTGTTAGGGGTTCCCCTGGGAATTTATATCGCCAAACGTCGCGGGAGTGCCGCCGATAGTACGGTGAGGGTGCTGACCGTTATCGGGAGTTCTATTCCAACCTGGTGGCTTGGTTTAATTATCATTTTGTTTACCAGTAATTTTGCTATTAGCACTGGTATTAAAATTCTACCCCTGCCAGGTTTTAATGCTGAAAATAAAGATAACCTTTTGTATTATATATGGCAACTTGTGCTACCTTCGCTCTTGATTGCCTTAACGGGTTGGTTGACTTATAGCCGCATAACCCGCTCCCAGGTTTTGGATGTACTTAGCCAGGATTATGTGCGGACAGCCATTTCCAAAGGGTTGAGCGACCAGGCGGTAAGCCGCAATCATATTCTGCGAAACGCCTTAATTCCCATAATCACGACCTTTGGTACTACACTTCCGGGGTTTATCGGTGGCTCGGTAATCTTTGAACAAATCTTTGGCTTCCCTGGTATTGGTAAATTGACTATTGATGCTCTAACGCGGAGTGATTACCCAATAGCGATTGGAGTATTGATATTTGTTTCAACCTTTTCAGTTGTCGTTTTATTTATTTGCGACATTTTGTATGGTATTGTTGACCCGCGTGTACGTTACTAATAACACGACTTTCACTTTGAAACAAACTAATTATAGAAACTAAACCTGGAAATTAGCCTGGAGCGAAAGCCCTAATCGAAATAGAGTAAGCAAACGATGACTCAAAATACTGTCGAAACAACCGAATCTGGCGCAACGCAAACAAATGTAGCTAACCTTGGTAAAAATTCCCCTTCCAATTCGCGAGGGTATTTTCAAACTTCCATGAACCGCTTTTTCCGCCGGAAGTTGAATATTATCTCGCTGGGAGTTTTTCTTTTGATTATGCTGATTTGTTTTACAGCCCCGCTATATACCCAAGCCCTTTTCGGTACTACGCCTGATTACTTCCGGGCAAGTTATTCACCCTCATTTACTGCCCCTGGCTCAACCGAGACTTTGCGAAATGGCACCACTATAGTCCACTGGCTTGGTACTGATGACCTGGGCCGCGATATGATGGTCAGATTATTACACTCCGGGGGTGCTTCACTCTCAATTGCCCTGCTGGTAACGGCGATTATACTTGCCATTGGGGTGCCTGTTGGTCTGGTCAGTGGGTTTTTTGGGGGCTGGATTGACGATTTCTTTAATGGGGTAATCCAGATTATTAATAATATACCTGGTCTATACCTGTTTATTGTGCTGGGTGGGATTTTCCGGCCTGATATATTCTTCCTGTCCGTAATTTTTGGTATTTTGAGCTGGACTGGAACTGCCCGTCAGGTACGTGGACTCACCTTATCGCTTCGGCAACGCGATTTTATTATGGCCTCGATTGCCTCTGGCTCAACTTATCCGCGAGTAATGGCAAAACATCTGTTACCGAATATCGGCTCAATTCTGGTGGTGTTGATAGGGGCGGATATTGCGCTTGCCATGTTAACCGAATCGGCTTTGAGCTTCCTCGGCTTTGGTATTCGTGACCCTGATGTTAGTTGGGGTAAATTATTGACCAATTCTTCAAAATATCTGACCTACTCGGGGAACCAAAATCCGATTCTAATAGTTGGGCCTGGTCTTATGATATTTCTAACCCTTCTATCGGTTTATCTGATAGCCGATGGGCTTAGAGATGCTTTTGACCCAGCCCTGAAAAATTAGTCAAATCTGGAGTAATTTAGCAGCCGCCGACCTAAATCGGTGGCTGCTTTTATTTCAAATTTGCCTGAACCTAGTTCTCAGTACGATGGAACTCCTCAGCGTACTCCACTTCATACTTTTCGCCGATTGACTTACTCCAGCCCCGCACGCGCTTTTCGGTTTCCTCAAAGTTAAGATGCTGACTAACGTGCGCGCGAAGAGCTTCGATTTTTAATTCAATAGTGGCGGAAATATCTGTTTTATAATTCTGGGAAGGGGCTCCCATTACAAATACCTCTCGGACGCGGTGAGGCTGTAGTCCTTCCTCTAGTAATTCAGGGAAGTCCCAGGGATTTTGACAGGCTGGATATATAGCATAAAGAGAGGCTTCTCCTGCCGCCATATGGTCTGGGTGATACCGCCCAATCGCCAATACGGGATTCCAGCTACGCTCAGGGGATTGGATTATTACTCGCGTAGGCTGGAAACGGCGCATAACCCGCACAATATCCCGGCGCAATTCCAGGCTGGGTTGAAGTTGCCCATCCGGGTAGTCCAAGAAAATAACTTCCTTAACCCCTAATACATCACAGGCGTCCCGTTGCTCTTTTTTGCGAAGTTGCGAGATTTTGCGACGGGCTTCGATACTGACGTCCGTTGCATGGTCTGAACCACCACCAGAACCGTCAGTACAAATTACATAGTACATTTCCCAACCGTCCCGCACCCAGGCTGCCACTGTGCCTGCCGCCCCAAACTCGGCATCGTCGGGGTGGGCTATAATAACCATACCAATTTTTGCAACTTCTTGTTCGCTCACGAATTAATCAACCCTTCCTAACCCTAAATAATTTGAGTGGGTCACCACAAACAATCTTACAACACTTGTAGAATTATGACAAAAAACCCTCTTTCCTGCAAGAAAGAGGGTAGGGAGTCAATGAGGTTTACTTCTGGCTGTTTTGCTTTGCCGCAGCCTGAAGAGCGGCCTTACTCAGTTCGTGGGCAAAGGTGCCATCCGGATTATTAAACGTCCAGACATGCAACATCTCTTGCTGAATGGCTGCCGTTCCGGCAGGGCAAGTGCCGTTGGTGCTTTTGCCCTTCACACTATTTTGCCCGATACAAAGTTTGTCGTGAGAATGCCAGGAGGTGATAGAACCGCCCGGTGCTGGCCCTGTCCCCGGTGCCGCCAGGAACATCGCCCCCAGATAAATCATCTGTCCATTTGGCATTTTCAAATAAACCAGATCTTCGGGTTTAGTTGGGTCCAGTAGTTTCCCGTCCGCCACATATGCCACATTGTGGAAATGAGCCGGGCCGAATTTGCCGTTAATATAAGGTGTTATTTGTTTATAACCTTCTTTCTCAGCCACCTTGAAATCGCTGAAACGGGCGGTGCCAGTTTTTACCTCACTCGCCAGTTTATCAGCGGCGGCTTGTTGCTCAGGTGTGACACTAGTAGTATCACTACCGTGAGAATGACCCGGAGTAGTGCCCGCAACTGGTGAATTGTGGGTATGCCCGGAGTCAGTAACTGGTGTCGCGCTTGTGCCACCGACGGTATTAACAGCTTCAGCGTGGGAGTGTTGATGTTCACCTGTCAAGCCGCTCCCACTGGCACTGGCGATAGCAAAACTGCCCATTGATAAAACCATTAGTGCCGTAATTGCCGCTAGATACCCTGCTTTTTTCATTTTGGATAGCTGATGGGATGCGGTGGCTTTACCAATTAGAAATGACAAAATACCCAGCACTATTACAGCAATCCCACCTGCAAACAATAAGTGTCCAGGATTAGTCAGACTGAAAACCCCTTCTTTTTCGGCTAAGGCGGAGTCAAGGCTATGTAGCACGCCATCCCAGCCCAACCCGACCAATAGCATACCCGTCCCAGCCAGGGTAATCCAGTTGGCATAACCCAGCAGCCGATCCGAAAGCGATTTGGATGGTTGGTTTGAAACACCTGTCGCTTGATTATTAAATTGATTCAGATTTTGCATTTTATATTTCCTCTCTAAGAATTATTGAGTTTGATACTAGCGGATTATGGCGATTAACAGGGCGATTACTAGCAAACCAACCAGGGCCAAAATGCCCAGCTTTAACACCAGGGCGGCAATCAATATTAAGGGCAGAAAGAGTAAACCCAGACCCCAGCCAAAACGGTGGCCCATCAGCGGGCGGCGATAGCCAAAACCTCGATATGGTGCGAAAAACCTGCGGCGACGAAACATAACAATTCATTCCTTTCACGGTTAATATTTACGAATTAAGTTTTACAACTGCCTACCACTTTATTAGTTGTGGTGGCTATGATAAGCTTATGACAGGCGGCTCAAGATTCTTTCGAGGAATTGTAAAGATAACGCAAGAAAGCCCCATTAACAGGAGATTTGTGTAACAATGATCAGGAAAGTTTTGATTATCGAGGATGACCGTAAAATTACCAACTATCTCAGTATGTATTGCGAGGCCGAGGGTTGGGAAACGCTGATTGTGCGGGACGGCTTGCAGGGTTGGCAGATGTTTAATCGGGAAAAGCCCGATTTTATTTTATTGGACTTGATGTTGCCGGGGATGGACGGAATGGAAATCTGTCGGCGGGTGCGGGCGGTCAGTGCCGTGCCAATAATTATGATTACGGCCCGTAGTGAAGAAATTGACCGTCTGTTAGGGCTTGAGGTAGGTGCCGACGATTATATCGTGAAGCCCTTTAGCCCACGCGAGGTAGTGGCCCGAATGCGGGCTATCATGCGAAGGGTAGAAGGCACTTTGCAGTCAGCAGTAGCCCAACCCGCCGCCCAGATAGGCCAGTTGACGGTTGACCCTGCCGCCCGCGAGGTTCGGTATGCCGGACATATAGTTGAGGATTTGACTGCCAAGGAATTTGAGCTGTTATCAGTGCTAATTCGCCATCCGGGGCGGGTCTACAGCAAAAGCGAACTGGAGGAAGCCCTCTACGATGTGGATTCGTTGGTGGGCAGTCGGGCAATTGCCGCCCACGTTTCAAATCTGCGGGCAAAACTTCAAAAATTCGGTGCGCCAGACCTTATCGAGACGGTTCACGGAATCGGTTATAAAATCAGGAAAGAATAAAGAACAGGGGTCGGGGAATAGAGGATGGGGGTGAGTAAGAAAAACTTGAAACAGTCTGACCAACACCAATAACCCACAACTAAGAACAGGATTTATTTATGGCTACTACCTCCGCTTTTAAGCAAAAACAACCCAATTTGTCAGAACAACCTCCAAAATTCAAGCAGGGTTTTTTTTCATCCCTGAGCAATCGAATACTGGTGGCGATGGTAGTGGTGGCTTTTTTAAGCGCGATATTCAGTGGGGTTTTGTACCAGAAACGGGCTAACGATCTTGCCAGTATCAATCTTGAGCAAGGGCGCAAAACTTTCTTAACCCGCCTTGATAACTCGCGACTGCCCGAAGCGGTCAAACAAAGGGTAACGGAGTCGCTGGAGCTTAATAAACCAATAGATTCGGCGGGTAGCCAGTTAGTAGAAAACTCGCTGGAGCAAGCGGCGCGGGTAGTGTCAACAGTGGCGATTGCGGCGGCGGTTTTGGCCTTTATCGTCGGGTGGGTTTTGACCCGCCGGATTGTGAAGCCATTGGAAAAATTGCGTCTGGGTAGTCAGATGGTGGCTGAAGGTAATTTTAGCCAGCGCGTGCCAGTAACCGGCAATGACGAAATCGGTCAGGTGGCCTATAGCTTTAACTTGATGACTGAGCAGCTCCAACAGGTTGAGAAAAGACGCAGCGAACTGCTGGCGGATGTGGCTCACGAGCTAAAAACGCCACTTGCCTCTATTCAAGGTCATATCGAGGCCTTGCGCGACAACTTGCCCCGCGCCAAAGCCGACCCCCAGGCGATTTACGATATAGTGTTGGAAGATGTGGGGGAACTAGACCGGATGGTAGGTTCGTTGCGAACATGGCTTAACGCCCAGGGTTTGCTGGAGCGGCTGGAAATTCTCCCACAAAATCTGACGAAGGAATTACCAGCCATTCTGGATAGATTCAAACCAAGAGCCGAGGAAGCCCAGGTGCAACTTGAGCTGCAACTAGACCCACAGGCCCAGCAGGTTTTGGCTGACCGTAACGCCCTGCGCCATATCCTGAGTAATCTGGTAGATAATGCCCTGCGTTATACCCCAAAAGGTGGGAAAATCACCATCAGTGGTTGGCTCGGCGAAGGTAGTAACAAAATTGCCAATCGAGTGACGCTGGCAGTTTCGGATACGGGCTGCGGCATTGCCCCCGAACATTGGCCGCATCTGTTTGAACGCTTTTATCGGGTGGATAAAAGTCGTAGCCGCGACACGGGCGGCACCGGGTTGGGACTTTCTTTGGTTAAAGATTTAGCCGAGGCACAAGGCGGGCGGGTCTGGCTTTATAGCCAGGTTGGGCAAGGAACGACTTTTTATATTTCGCTCCCTGCAACTAACTAACCAAAAACCCCTGTCCTAG
The DNA here is from genome assembly GCA_038207495.1 of Chloroflexia bacterium. Taxonomy (GTDB): domain Bacteria; phylum Chloroflexota; class Chloroflexia; order Chloroheliales; family Chloroheliaceae; genus Chlorohelix. The sequence continues at coordinate 67,924 of JBBQZS010000007.1, read as the reverse complement.
TTTGTCGCGTGGGTCAATCACAAATTCGCTTCGCCCGGTGATAAAGGCGGTACCGCTAACCTCCGGGATAATCGCTGGGAAAGTACCTACCTGCGTTAAGGCCCCCACTTTACCCCGAAAAACGCTCTCCGCTCCCAGAATACTTTCGATGGCGATTTCCTGCTCCTCCATAATTTCACCTTTGGCATGGAGCAAAGCCAGTCGCGCCGATACACCCGTACCAGTCGGCGAACGATCAACCTCAGCATTGGCAAATACACAGATATTACGGCTTTGGTGGGCAGAGTCCTGGGGCGGCCCGGTAAGAATCGCGCCATAGAGGAAACCCAAATCTTCTTCTTCGGGGTGCTGAATTTTCACTCTGGCATTTACCGCCCGTTTGATTGCCTCACTAGCCGCCACTAATTGGGGGGGTTGGGCGGGAGTAACCTCTAAACCAAGCTTCTCCGCCGGAAGAATTGCGTAAAATGCTCCACCAAAAGCTACATCCAGCGTGACTGAGCCAAATTCAGGCGTTTCTACCACAATATCACGAGCGTAGACAAAAGAGGGAACATTCTGAAAGGAAACCCGCTCTACTCGTCCATCGTCATTCAGGTGGGCAGTTGCCAAAACTAAACCTGCCGGAGTATCCAGATTGACCGGAGTAGTGCAGCCCTTTGCCGGAATTGCGCCAGTTTCAATCAGGGCTGTAACCAGGGCGATAACCCCATGACCACACATCGTGCTATAGCCCTCGTTGTGGAGGAATAGAACACCCAAATCGGCACCGGGGGACACAGGTGGGGTCAGTACACAGCCATACATGTCATAGTGACCGCGTGGCTCCCACATCAGGGCGCGACGAATGTAATCCAGATTTTGCTGCATATAACGCCGCCGCTCCAGGATAGTGTCGCCTGGAAGTTCTGGCATACCACCAATGATAATCCGCAAGGGTTCGCCCGCCGCGTGGGTTTCCAGGGTAGTCAAAACTGTTAAATCTTTGTCAGGAGGCCAATTAGCCCCAAAATTTAGTTGCATATTTTTATTTAAATTGAACTATCATTTCAATTTCTACGGGCATGTTATTGGGCAAGCCACCCATGCCAACTGCCGAGCGCGCATGCTTGCCAATTTCCTCGCCAAAAACCTCCACAAACAGGTCACTTGCGCCATTAATAACCATAGGTTGTTTGCCAAAATCATCTACAGCGTAAACCATCCCCAACATTTTCACCAGTTTTACTACCCGGTCAAGGCTACCCAGCTCTTTTTTGATAGTCGCCAGCATATTCAGCCCGGTCAGCCGAGCCGCTTTATAGCCATCCTCTAGCGAAACTTCCTTGCCCACCTTGCCGTAATAGGCCAATTTACCATCCGCTCCGGTTGGGCCGTGTCCCGCTGTAAACAACAAATCCCCCACCGTCACCGCCGAAATAAAATTAAAACCGGGAGGTGCCGAAAAAGCCGGGGGTAACTCAATCCCCAGTTCTGCCAACCGTTGCTCAATTTTTCCTTCTGCCATTATTGTTCCTTTCAAATAGGTTGAAATCAAATATCCATAATCTAAAATTAAAGTAGGGGTGGGTTTGAAACCCACCCGGAATGGTATTAGGTAACTACTAAGCCTAATACCTAAAACCTAATTTAGCCGAAACTTATAGTAAGTTTGGGGAGAGCGATACCTGCTACCTCCGCCGACCAGATTTCGCCGGGGCTGACTGGCAGGGCTTTGGTTAGAGTTCCAGTGGTAATAATCTCACCTGCGGTCAGAGGAGTAGTATCCGGCTGTTGGCTTAAAGTATCGGTCAACCAACCCAAAGCCAGAGCCGGGCTATCCAGCACATTGCTTCCCAGCCCATCCGCCACCTTTTCCGCCCCTTTATATAAGAAAACTTGGAACTCCCGAAGCTTACGGGCTAGTTCGGGGAGGTTTTCCTCAGTTACGGGATGAGGGTCGCCTACAATCAGGGCGGCGTGCAAACCAAAGTCGGCAATCGCATCGGCGGGCTTAAAAGTCCAATCAGGGTAATTACAATCCACAATTTCAAAGCCTAACGCTACCCACTCCACATTTTTCAAAAGGCCAAGCTCATCCTTTATACCTTCAGCCGGGACAGAGCTAAGTTTAAAAACAATTTCCGGCTCGATAAAGGGAGCCGCCATTCCTTCTAACGATAAAGTTGCAGCATTATCAATGGCATATTGCAGGGTTTTATCGTAGACGTGCGCCCAAATGACCGTGCTCATTCCTAAATCAGGCCAGATAGTTTTATTGGTAAAGCCGATTTTGCGACCAATGGGGCTGTAACCACTTCCCATCCGCAACCTTAAAAGTTCCGCCCCTACCGCATAACCATCCTCTATACTGAAGTTTGGGTTAGTGGCTGAAGGGGGAGGCACTATCCCGGCGGTGGGCCTGATAGCGAACAGACTGTTAGCAATTTCCCGATAATTTACTTCTGACATTGGATTACCTCAAATCTCTTAATTATTAGCCTCAACAACTCTTGCGGCCCTTAGCACAGTAGACTCATCCCAGGGCTTGCCCGCCAGTTGCATACCAAGCGGCAGATTATTTTCGCCAATCCCAACTGGCACCGTAATCGTAGGCCAACCCAGCAGGTTAAACGGTCCGGTTAGAATAGTGCTGGCGGGCTTGCCAAGGGGCAGGGCAGTATAGGGCATGGTGGGCGTACTTAGTAAATCCACCTGCTGCCAGATAGCTGCTATTTTTTGGCGATAGAAGTTACGGGCTTGTTGAGCCTGGACAAAAGCGCGGGGGCTGAAACCATAAGCCGCCAGCACCCTATGACGCATAAAATCGCCGTAATCGGACAGGCGAGACTTGAACCAGGGGGCATGGAAAGTAGTAGCCTCTAGCCCAATAATCGCCCCGTTGATATACCAGAGGTTTTTCCAGTAAGGTAAATCAACCTCAATCAGTTCAGCCCCCTGTGCTTCCAGAGCTTTCAAGCCTTTGTTCCACCCCGCTAGCATCTCGCCAGTAGCTAGTTCGGCTTGGGTACTATCGCGTAATACTCCAATTCGCAAGCCCTTCACTCCGCCCTCCAGATTAGCACCCGCCATTGACCAGTCAGAATTAGGGCGAGTACGAATATCGCGGGGGTCATGGCCCGCCAGCACTTCCAGCATCAGGGCAGCATCAGTAACGGTGCGGGTCATCGGGCCAAGATGGTCAAGCGACCACGAAAGGGTTGTACCGCCGTACAAACTCACCCGCCCAAAGGTTGGTTTTAGCCCTACTACTCCGCAAAACGATCCGGGAATGCGAATTGAACCACCCGTATCAGTGCCTAACGCACCATAAACCAGCCCCGCTCCTACCGCCGAACCGGAGCCACTACTTGAACCACCCGTGTCAAATTCGGGATTATGGGGGTTACGAGTAGGACCATAGTGCGCGTTATTAGAGCCGGGAGAATAAGCAAACTCCGACATCCGGTTTTTGCCCACGATAATAGCCCCGGCCTTCTGCAACCGCTCCACCCCCGCCGAGTCATAATCGGTCAGATTATCCCCCAGAATCTTTGACCCGGCAGTAGTAATAGTCCCACGCATTGCTAGCAAATCCTTGACCGCCAGCGGGACACCATGTAATGGCCCCCGATAGTCACCTTTAGCAATCTCCTGCTCGGCCTGTTTTGCGGCGGTCAATGCCTGTTCTGCCAGCACCAGTTGGAAGGCATTCAGGTCACCATCTTTTTCAGCTATTTTGCGCAGGGCTTTTTCGGTCAACTCGACTGGTGATACTTCCCGCTTTTTAAGCAAAGCGGCAACTCCGGCAATGGAATCCGGGTCGGAGGCAGAAATAACTGCTTCCTGAGCTTTAGAACCAGTAACCAGGGGGCTATCATCCCAATCCTTGAGGTAATCGGGCAAATTATCAGATGGCATCCCTTCCACGATATTTTCAAAGGTCATTACCGTAGCCAGGAAACCTTTATCCTGAATACTTTGAATATCTGCATCGGACAGATTAATACCTGCCAGCCTGGAATTCAAGTTCAGCCGTTCAATTATGGTTGCCCGCAGTTGTTCATCGCTCATCAGTAAGCTCCATCGTTGATTTTCAGTTGTTAGTAGAAATATAACTTGAAATCACTATAGCAGAATCCCACAGGGTGGGCAAACAAAGTAATTGGTTTTTAGTTTTTCGTTGTTGGTTAATAGAGGGTGGGGTTTGTATTTTCTGCCCCTGTCCCCAGCCCCTAATTGTTAATCTTAGGGAACTAACTCCTACCTTTTTTGTGACAAAGATGGTATACTATCGCAAAATTCAAAATAGGACAGCCATGCCAGTCCTGTGATAATTGCCAAACTTCATTCCTGAGAGGCAATTTCAATCACAATTGTTGGTTATAAACAAAGAAGTTGAGCCTGACTGGAAATTCAAGATGCTAATACTTTATGGTGATGATGAGCAAATAGCCCGCGATCTTGTTATCAAAGCCCTTACCGCGAGAGGACACAGCGTATTTGGTCTGGATACCAGCCGGGCCGAGGATATGGGTGGACGTTTAAAAAAATTAAACGAAGAACAAGGTAAGCCCGACATTTTTATTCTGGATGGACATAATATTCTGCTGGATAAAGCCGGAAATCAGCTTTATGACATGACTCCATTAGGTTTGGTGGCCTGGCTACGCGAGAACGGCGTACCAAGCAGCTGCAAATTTATACTTTACTCTAACGATGATAAAATGGTAGAACAAGCCCGTTCCAATCGCCATTTACAATTTTTTGATTCTGTACCCAAGGGCGGGGAGCAAGGTGGCTTATTGGCTCTAATCCGGGCGGTAGAACAGGCTGCCAAAAGTGGAGTACATTAGTGTTCGTATTATACGCCGATGACGATCAACTTAGCCTCGATATTGTAGAACGGGCTCTCATCGCTCGCGGTCATATCGCCAGGGTAATCAATACCGCCCATGCTTCCGAAATGTTTGAACAATTCAAAAAAGCTCTCGAAATCGGATTGCCCCCCCAAATTGTGGTGGTAGATGGTCATAATATAGCCCGCGACACTGAGGGTCGCCCAATCATAGATGTGGAGCCAACCACCCTCTTAAACTGGCTCAGGCGCAACGGTCTACCAGATAATGTCAGTTTTGTTCTCTATTCCAGTGATGACAAAATGCTGGAACAGGCTCTGAAAAACCGAAGCTGGGGTTTTAGCGCAGTTGTTTCTAAAGGTGGTGAACAGGGCGGTTTATTAGCTTTGATTCATACCCTTGAGCAAATTCCCGTTTACTAAGCATTATTTTGACTTTCCCCTTCCAGCATTATTCCAATTAAATTTTCGGGTTAAGTCTTAAAAATGAAAGTTAAGTTATGCCCCTTTTCAAACCCATAAGCACAATGAATGTGACGGCAACTTCGCTAACGAAACCCCTTGTTGGCAAGATTTTTATTGCTTTCAGCATTATGATTGTTTTGATTGCCACTATCAGTATCAGTGCCCTTTTCAGCCTTAGCCAGACCAGTAATGCCCATAATTACGCCATAAAACTAGAACGGCAAGCTCAGCATCTAAGAGATTTGCAGGACGGGGTTCTAGCTTACCAATCTATTATTGGCTCGTCTGAATTTAATATAACCTCGCTTGAAACTATTCGCCAGATTTCAAACGCTTTTGACTCGCATCTTTACAACCTGCAATCATTAGGTTTTGATGTTTTCCCTTTAACTGCTGCCCATAATGAGCTTGCCTCACAATTGAGCCAAGCTGCCCGCGCCCTGAATAATAATAACCCGGTTCTGGTCAAAGAAACCCTGAAAAACACTCAACAGCCCATAAGCCAACTACTTAAACTAACTAACACTACTCTACATCAAAGAGAGCAAGCCGTTATGAGTGCTACCGATGAGGTTGAAAATGTTCAGCAAAACGGGGTGGGGCTGGTAGTCTTTATTACTCTGGTAGCTTTACTACTAAGTGTGGCGGCATTTTTCTTTGTAGGACAAAAGGTAGTGCGCCCGTTGGGTGGTCTGAATCAGCACTTAAACCAACTATTATGGACACAAACCGAGCATCTCACTGACCGCCTCAATCATTTGCAGGCCGATATTGACCACAATAATGAAATGCTCACCGCCGTTCGTCATGACCTTAAAGCTCCTCTCAGCAGCATTAAAGGTCTGGCAGAATTATCGGTAATAATGCAGCCAAACCTGGATAACGAAACCCGAAATAACCTGGCGGAAATCGTAAAAGTTTCCGACAAAGGGGTAGATATGGTTAGCACACTGTTAGCCCGCCAGGAGTCCCAACTGGATTTACAAATAGTAAATTTAGGCGAGTTAGTAGACAAATTATTAAGTCTGGTAGATTTGCGCCTGTATGATGTGCAGCGCAAGGTTGAGGTTAATCAGGCCGTTTTCGACCCGGCTTTGATGGAGCACGCCCTGTTAAACCTTATCAGCAACGCCCGCAAATTCTGCCAGAGCGGGATTGCGGTTGGTACTCGCAAAGTACGTAAAGCTGGTACGCTGGACGAATACGAAATCGAGCTTTTTGTCTGGAATGATGGAGCCTTGATTAATGCGGCTGACCGCCTGGAGATTTTTAAACCGGGCAAACAAACCGACGAAGGTAAAAAGGCCGGGGGTCACGGGCTGGGCCTGGCTATCGTCAAGTCGGTAGCCGAGCGGCATCACGGGCGGGTTTCGGTAGACAGCCACGAAAAGGTTGGCACTACTTTCCGCATCTTCCTGCCCGAAATTGTGCTGGAAAGTAACCTGACCACCAATCCCCCGGTTGCCAAACCCACCGAGGCAGTCCTAACCAACAACTAATATTTGTCAATAGTTCTTTGAAAGAAGATAAAATATTTATGAAGCAAATAATTATTTCGGTAGTTTCGGCACTTTTAGCCGTTGCCGGAGTCATCTGGTTTTTTCAAGGTATCGGTGTAATTAAGGGCAGTTTTATGACCAATCAAATAATTTGGTCGGTTATTGGGGCAATTGTTTTAGTGATTGCGGCTGGTTTATTCTGGTATGCTAATTTACGCAAATCAAGTTAACCGTTCAGAAGAAATCTTAGTGGTCATAAAAACTAAGCCAGGGGGAGGCTGAAAGAAAATTTAGAACCCATCTCTGGTTTACTCTCTACCCTCAATTGCCCACCTTGCGATTGTACCAACTGCTTTACAATCGCCAGGCCCAACCCACTCCCCCCGGTAGCGCGGGCCCGTGAGGGGTCTACCCGATAAAAGCGTTGGAATATATTAGGCAAATGTTCCTCGGAAATCCCTTCCCCATTGTCTATAACAGAAACCCATACCATCCTGCCCTCAGTCAGGGCTGTAACGACTATCTGACCGCCAGAGGGAGTGTAAGCCAGCGCATTATCCAATAAATTACGCAAAACCTGCCCGGTTCGTTCCTGGTCGGCTAAGACGGGCGGCAAGGGCGAGGGAAATGCGGTTTTGACCGTTATATTCTTCCCCTGAGCTCGCGCCTGAAATGTACCAAGGGCTTTTTCGATTAGCTGGGTAAGTTCAAGGGGTTGCACACAGAACTTTAACTTGCCCGCCTCTGCCAGAGTAAGTTCTTGGAGGTCGTCCGCTAACCTGTTTAGTAGCATTGTTTCTTCTAACAGGGAGTTTATCATTTCCGGCTCAGGGCTGGCGTAACCATCCTGAAGAGCTTCCAGATAAGCCCGAATATTGGTTAGAGGGCTGCGTAATTCATGAGCGACATCCGAAATCATATTTCGCCTTAATTGCTCAGTGTGGGCTAGTTCCGCCGCCATAGAATTAAAGGCACTAGCTAATCTTCCCAATTCATCCCGGCTTTTTACGCTTACCCGTTGGCTCAAATCACCCTGTTCCAACTGACTGGCTGCCAGCGTCATGGTCTCGATTGGGCGCACAATACGCCTGGAAAACACAAAACCTAAGGCTACCCCCGCAATACTTGCCAGCAAAGCCGCCAGCCATAGCGAACCATTGGTCGAGTTTATAAAGGTTTGCTCTGGCGAGCCAAATCCCAGAGTTGGTGGGGCTGCGGGGATGGGTGGTAATGCTGGTATTGGTAGTGGTGAAAAAGTAGCTGATAAGGAAGGTAAAGGTCTAAAAGGTCTGTTGCCCAAGTACTGAGCAAAGGCACTCTCGGTGGATTGGCTGGAAACCAAAGCCACTGTCCCTACTGCCACAACCACAACTACTAAAAAGGCTAGCACCAGTCGAAAGCGAAGACTATTCCACATTTGCCTTTCCCTCGTAAAATTTATAGCCGACCCCATAGACCGTCTGAATATAAATCGGCTTTTCCGGGTCACCCTCTATTTTTTTGCGAATGTTACGGATGTGGGAGTCCAGGGTGCGTTCCAGCCCTTCGTAATTCATACCAAAAACCATCTCCACCAACTCTAAACGGGTAAAGACTCGACCCGGATTTTGAAGAAAAGTTTGTAAAAGCTTAAATTCACTAGGGGTTAACTTCACGGGCTGGGCTTTTAGTTGGATTTCGTGGCGGGCGGTGTCCAGAAAAAAATCTCCTAGTTTGAGCTGCATTGGCTCTTTCTCGCCGACCCGTTTTAAGACCGCCCTTACTCTGGCTACCAGTTCACGTGGGCTAAATGGTTTCACCAGATAATCATCCGCCCCGGTAGCAAAGCCAGCCAGACGGTCTTCCTCAGTAGTGCGGGCCGTAAGCATTAAAACCGCCGCCCTGGTTTCAACCTGTAAGGTGCGGCAAACCTCCAGCCCATCCATTCCCGGTAGCATAAGGTCAAGCACCACTAAATCCGGCTGTTTTTTAATCGCCACCTGCACCGCTTCCAGGCCGTCATAGGCTACCAATACCCGATAATTATTTTTTTCAAGATAGAGTTTGACGATATCCACCGTTTTACGGTCATCGTCCACTACCAAAATTGTCTGACTCATTCAAACCTCATAGCCCCCAAATAAGCATCTATTAATCCTGTTCCTAATCATAGTATAGAATTATGGAGATTTAATGGAAATCTTCACCGCCTGCCAGATTTGCCCTATCCATCAATTCTCCATCAGTTCTCCATTAGTTCTTAAAAAGTTCCCCGCTAAACTGAAAAGGTACCACATTTTGTCACCAGCGTGAAAACTTGTTCGGGAAGTAGTGCGAAACTTTAGAAGGGTAAAACTATGGAAATTGCCATCGAAGCAAACTTGTTAACCAAAACTTATCCGGCTGCCGGAAAACCTTTCTCCGCTTTGCAAGAAATAAATTTAAAAGTGTTTGGCGGCGAGTTTTTGGCTATCACCGGGCCTAGTGGTTGTGGGAAGTCCACCCTGCTACATTTGCTGGCGGGGTTGGATCGCCCCACTTCTGGGCAGGTATTGCTAAAAGGTCGCCGTATTGACCACCTGAGCGAAACAGAACTGGCTAAATTGCGGCGAAAGGAAATCGGCTTTGTTTTTCAATTCTTTAACCTTATATCCAACCTAAGCGTAGCCGCTAACATTGAGTTACCAGCCCTACTTAGCCATACTAATCGGTTGGAAGTTAAGCGAAGTCGCGAAAAATTGTTGCGAGAATTGGGATTAGCCGATAAAACTAATAGTTTACCTTCCCAACTTTCGGGAGGTCAGCAACAACGGGTAGCACTGGCACGCGCGCTGGTTAACCAACCAACCTTGCTACTGGCGGATGAGCCAACCGGGAATCTTGACTCTACTAATGCGCGGGAAGTGCTGGAACTCTTAAAATATTATCACATTCAAGGCCAGACGATTGTACTGGTAACACATGATGAGAAGATAACCCAGCACGCCGAGCGGGTGATTGTTATGCGGGACGGGGCAATTATTGAAAACTTCTATTCGGGCAAGCAGTTTGACTCATACCGAAAGGAGGTTTAGCTGTGTTCAGTCTATATGTTTCTAAAATTCGGGTGGATTTATTAGGTCGCCCTTTTCAAAATAGTCTTATTTTAGGGGTGTTAGCTATTGCAACAGCTACCCTGACCCTGGCAATAAATCTGCAAGTGCTATCGAATGATAGTTGGGAAAAGAGCTTCGTGGCTACCAACGGCGCGCACCTCTGGCTCTTTACCCCTGGCTCAAACCTAGATTTAGCCACGCTTAATACCCTGCCCGAAGTCAAGGAAACCACTGGAGCTGTACCCTATTTGAAAGAACAGTTTCTGGTAAAGAATAATATCAGGTATGGAGTTAGCCTTTTTGGGTTTGGGGCAATACCACCTACCGTTAATCGCCCCTTGATTGCCGAAGGACATTGGCTAGAACCTAACTCGCCAAATCAAATTGTGCTGGATTTAAGTTTTGCCCGTAACCTGCATTTACAGGTTGGCGACCAGCTAGAATTTGAAGCCAGGGACAAAAGCCACCTGAAGTTAGAAGTAGCAGGGTTAGCCGTTAATACAATTCAAGGTATTTACCCCGACACCACGCCGGGATTGGCTTATGTTCTGCCGTCTACTCTAGACAAATTTGAGCCAGACAAAAGCCTTTGGGGCAATGCTATGGGGATAAGACTGGTAAACCCGAATTTAGCTCGAGCTTTTCTTGAACAAAGCCAGCAGCTACTAAAATCGGGTTTTGGCTGGTATGACATCCAATCAGTCAAAGATTCAATCGAGGCTTCAATCAGAATAAATGCTATTTTTCTGGGATTAGCGGGCGGATTTGCTTTGCTCGTCTCTGGTTTTCTGGTGGCTGGAGCTATTTCGAGCAGCTTACTTGCCCGTTCCAGAGAAATAGGACTGCTTAAAACCAGTGGCTTTACCCCTGGGCAAGTGCTGAGACTTTTTTTGCTTGAATATCTGATTTTAGGGTTAGTGGGAAGTCTCATTGGCTTAACACTTGGGTCACTGGTTTCGCCATTCTTTCAGAGTCAGGCTATTTCTTTACTAAACCTGACCCCTGAAGTCACTTTTAACCTGCTACTGTTATCGGGTATTTTTCTGGCGATGGAGGCGGCCATTTGTCTATTTACTATGCTGCCTTCCTGGAGAGTCGCCAGGTTAAGCGTAGTCGAAGTCTTAAACGGTGGAGTTGGCAGAGTTTATCGGCGGCCTTCGCGCCTGGCGGGGTTAGCATTGCGCCTGAAAATGCCAATTGCCATAGTAACCGGGGTTAAAGAATACCCGCCGCGTGCTATGCTGACCGCTCTGAGTCTGGTTTTAGCGGTTGTAACCACTATTTTCGTAGTTTCTACCCAGTCCAGCCTCTCGTGGCTAACCGAAGCAGCTTTTAGAGGTTTACCTTACGATATGGCGATTTTCAGAGCAAAGGTGTCAGACAGTCAAACGCAGCTAATTATTAAAACGTACCCAGAAATCGAAAACTATTTTACCTTTACTGAGAGGCCCGCTATTAGCGGTAAGACTGAAATTGTAGCAAGAGCCGTTGGGGGAGATTACCAGAAGTTTCCCTTCTCACTGGTAGAAGGTTCGATTTTCTCAGCCCCTGGGGAGGCGGTTGTGGGGCTAGGTTTGCTGGACGCGCTTGGCCTGAAGGTTGGCGATAACCTGAAGCTCGACCTTATCCCTTTTCCGCCCGGTTCTCCGGTTAAAACCATTAACCTGCACATTTCTGGCAGTTATGTGGTAACAAATCACGCTGGAAAGGTAGTAATTTTTGGCCTGGATACCCTTAAACTTATTGAACCAAAGGCCGAGGCTATCAGTTATGGCCTGAAATTGGCAACGGGCACTGACAAAGAAAGGCTGCGGCAGAGATTATTAGCGGACTCAAGCGGTAATTTCGATATAAGTCTGTCCAGTAATGAGTTACCTGAACAGGTAAAACAGGTGCGTTTCCTGGTCACACTGTTGAGTGGGATATTAATCATTAGCGGTTTAGCTGGATTAGTAAATAGTGGGTTAATAAGGATCAGGGAACAATACCGCGAACTGGGTATTCTTAAAGCGGTGGGTTTTACGCCCTTACAATTACTGTTAAGTATCGGTTGCAACACCCTTCTACTGACTCTGGCTTCAGTGCTGGTGGGCCTTATTCTTGGTCTGGTAGTATCTCGAACCCTGTTTGATATACTTTTGGGTCACGGTCTGGGCCTATTACCAGGGCTAGATTGGTTATTGGCAATTACGGGTGGAACGCTATTATTAAGCCTAATGACGGCAATTCTGCCCGGCATAATAGCTGCCCGCCTAAAACCAGTAGAAGCTTTACGCTTTGATTAGTATTATTAGGTATGCAAATTTACTGTCATCCGATGACCGATAACCCCTAGCCCTTAAATGGTAGTTTGACCAAGCTGGCGAGGGGTAAAATTCTCAATAATATTAGGTGAGTCAAGTGATACTAACTGACAGACCTCGGTGGCCTGGGGCATTCCCCGCAAGGTTACTGAAGCACTGTCCCGCAAGCTAAAGCCCGCCGCCGCTAGCACTTCCCGCACTTCCTTATCATCCAGCACTTCCTTCGACATGATAATATCGCCACCTTTGCTAAGAGCAGCAATCCGGGCAGCCATATTGACAGTTGTACCAAAATAATCCATCAAATCATTCTGGTTAACGCTAAGGCAAGGGCCAGCATGCACCCCCACCTTTAGAATAAGGGCGTCTTTCAAGCTCAACCCTTCGGCAAGGTTAAAGGCGGCAATCGCTTTGTGAAAATCAGCCGCCGCCCGTACCGCATCTACCTCATGCTTGAAAGAGGCCATAACCGCGTCACCAATAGTTTTGATTATTACCCCGCCATTTTGAACTGTAACCTGGGCCAATAGGTCAAAATGTTGCCGAACCAGATTATAAGCCTGGGGGTCACCCTTAGCCGCATACATGGCCGTTGAACCCCGCAAATCAGTAAAAACCAGAGCCACGCGTGTTACTTTTAGGCTAACATGGATGGGTAATACTTGCTCCTTGAAAAAATCGCGGAAGAGTTGAATATGCATCAAATCCAAAGCAGTAATTGGGGCGTGTTCTGCGGTGAGCCGAAGAAATTCTTCTATAACCATTTTTTCTTCAGGTTTAAGGGTATGTAAGTAGCCCGGTATATCGCCTGCCGCCACCCCTTCTGGTACTTCCAGTTTTGGTACAGCCAGCTGAATATCCCGCACAGCTTTATTAAGGGAAAATAGAACCCGTAAACTATGGTCGGCATCTGCCACATTTTTAGTTTGGCAGGCCGGACAGGCGATTGCCTTGTTTGGAGTCTGGTTCAGATTAGAATAAGTACAAACCGGAGCGGCACACATTTGGCAACCAATTTCCCAATATAAGTCGAATATACCCTCACGAGTAGCCAGAGCAGCAATCTCAATCGCTCTTCGTAGGTCAATTTCGGCTTTGGCGGCGGCGCGGCGCGGATTCAACCGATAAAGTTCGATATCGCTGGCCCTATCCAGATAATCACCAAAAGCTGCCAGATCAGCCTGATCGAAATTATATTTACTCAAACGTTTCTGCAAAAGTTGACCAGGGGTACTGCTAACTTGGGTCATTGACGAATTGTGGGAAGAAACCGACTCCATAGCTAAAACTCCTGATAGTAGAAGAATCTATATTTGAATATTTGTTTGAAGGAAAGCTCAGGTTAATTATATAGACAAAGGCAATAGTAGGATATATGCAAGCGGGGTTGTGGCAAACTAACCACACAAACTGCACCGCACTTCGTTTACCAAAGCTTAATCTTTCTTATTACAATAAGGTCTTGACAAATTCGGAATTCGTATCTATACTGGTTACAGTTAACAAGGAGCAACCCTAATTGGCTGTAAATAGCCGTTTCGCTATAGCAATTCATATTCTGACCATGTTAGATGCTGACAATCAGTCACCGAAAACCTCGGATGACCTGGCAGGAAGCGTCAACACTAACCCGGTGTTTATCCGGCGAATTATGGGCGGATTGCGAAAAGCCGGATTGGTGGATTCTCAACCCGGAGTGGGCGGTGGAGCTTATTTGGCGCGTAGCCCAGAGCAAATCAACCTTTTAGAAGTTTACAAAGCGGTGGAGGAAGAACAACTTTTTTCCCTGCATACCCACCAACCAAATCAATATTGCCCCTGTGGCAGTAATATCCAGCCAGTTTTGCAGGGGGTTTTTGGGAAAGCCGAATCAGCTTTGGAGCAAAGTCTGGCAGAAACAACCCTGGCTCAAATCAAGCAGGCCGTTTTTAGCCGAGCCAAACAACCAAAATAAACAACTGAATAATCAATCTGTTCTCTTTTTTTAACCGAACTGTAATCGCTTCGGTTACGAAATAACCGTTTATTCAACTTTACTTTTTTTACAAGGAGCCTAATACAATGGGTGACAAGATTCTAGTGACTGGCGCAACCGGCAAGGTTGGCAGCGAAATATTAAAACAACTTATCGCTAAAGGGGCGGATGTTCGGGCTGGTTTCCATCATCCAGAAAAGGCCAACGTAACCGGGGCAGAAGTAGTAGCTTTTGACTATAGCAACCCTGCCACTGTTGAAGCAGCCCTGGTAGGCGTTAACAAGCTTTTTCTGATGTCGCCCGGCAATAATGCCGAGCAGGAAAACCGCGTAACCGACCTGGCGAAAAAGGCGGGAGTCAAGCACATCGTGAAACTTTCGGCAGCAGGGGTAGAAGCTAATGATAATAGTCCCTTGCGGATTGCCGAAAAGCATATCGAGGCCTCCGGAGTGGCTTACACCTTCCTGCGGCCAAGCTGGTTCAGCCAGAATTTTAGTACCGGGCAACTTGAGAATATCCGGGCAGGGGAGATTAGAATCCCGGCAGGCGAGGGCAAAACCGGCTTCGTAGATACGCGGGACATCGCTGCCGTTGCAGTAGCGGCTTTTACCGAAGAGGGACATGCTAATAAAGCTTATATTATTACAGGCGAGAAAGCTCTTGACCATTTTGAGGTTGCGGCTATACTTTCGGAGGCGATTGGCAAGGAAGTGCGTTACGAACCTATTACCGATGAAGAGTTCCGAGCGATAACAACTGCCCAACATTGGCCGCAGGAAATTGCCGAGACTATGAGTATGCTTTATGGTCTAGTACGAAACGGTTGGACTTCGATTGTTACCAACACAGTGACAGAGGTATTGGGCCGCCAGCCTATTAGTTTCGAGCAATACGCCGCCGACCACGCCGAGATATGGAAATAGTTTCTGGATATTGGTTAAAATTTCTAACAATTCGAGGGGCGACCTGCCAGGTCGTCCTGTAAGCTATAGGAGAAATAAGGATGAAAATAGCCATTCTTGGTGCCGGAAATGTTGGTGGGAATCTAGGGAAACGTTTGGCAGCAAACGGGCATGAAGTTGTATTTGGGGTGCGCGACCCGAACAGCTCCAAAACTCAGGCGGCTCTTTCAGCAATTGGCCCTACCGCCAAAGCCTTGAATATTGCCGAGGCTACCGCTTTTGCAGAAGTTGTAGCCCTGACCGTTCCCTGGCTGGCGGTGGAAGAAACCCTGAATAGTGCTGGAGACTTTTCGGGCAAAATCCTCATTGATTGTACCAACCGCATGGTCGCGCCTGCGCCAGGAGCAGCCCCATCTGCCGCCGAAGATATTGCACGCCTTGCCCCTACCGCCAGGGTAGTCAAAGCCTTTAATACCATCGGGGCCGAGCATTTATTGAATCCAACTCTCAATTCTCAAACTATTTCTATGTTTATTTGTGGTGATGATGAAACCGCCAAAACAATCGTCGGTAAGCTAGTGGAAGAAGTGGGTTTTGAGCTGGTAGATACCGGGCCACTTTCCAGCGCGGCGATGGTGGAATCATTGGCGAAACTGTGGATTACCATTTCGCGGCGAGGCCATCGCGACATTGCCTTCAAGCTTCTGCAAGGCTAACTTTATAGAACAGGATTAGAAAATATAGTAAAGACTTTAGTCTTTTCTTAATTTAGACCGAAGAAGCGACTAAAGTCACTACTACAATCAATCCTCAGCTTAACCTACACTTCCTTCTCTGGCATTAGGTCTTGTTTCCACCCGCCCTGTTCCCGGTATAGATATTCTATCCCTATAAAATATGCTAAAATCATAATAGATTTACAACATTGAGCGGTGCTAACTTTCCAATCTTAATATAACTCAACCTTGAAAGTAACTTGAATAAATGAATACCAACGAATTTTATGCCGAAACACTGGTGGTAGGAGCTGGCCCGGTAGGGTTAACGGCGGCACTGGCTTTACGCACCAAAGGTCGGGCCGTGACGGTGCTGGAAGCAGAAGTTGAGGGTCGCCAACGACCAGGCAGCCGCGCCATTTTCATTCATAAAGCCACCCTCCAGCTTTTCGAGCAGATTCTACCGGGGCTGGGTCGGGAAATAGCCTCGCATGGGCTGGTTTGGCCTACCAAACGAACTTTTTGGCGGGGGCGCGAGGTTTTTGTGCGCCACTATCCCACTCCTGACCCCACCAAACTACCGCCCTTCACCAGCTTGCCCCAGGTTGAAATCGAGAAGTATTTAATGGCAGCTTGCATAAAGGCGGGGGTAGAATTTACCTGGGGTGCTGCCGTGAGTAAAGTAGAAACCAGCCGAAGTGGAATAACTGTCTACACCGCCAGCGGTCAGGTTTGGAAAAGCAAATATCTAATTGGGGCCGATGGTTCGAGGTCAGGAGTGCGCCGCGCTCTTGGGATTGAAATGGAAGGTAGCCGCTCCGAAAATTCCTATGTGGTGGTGGATGTAAGTGAAGACCCTGCCGCGCCCTTACCTTTGGAGCGAGTTTTTCACTATGAACATCCGGGGGCGGGCCATCGAAATATTCTAATTGTGCCATTTATGGGCGGTTGGCGGGTGGATTTGCAATGCCTGGAGGAGGATAACCCTGACGATTTTAGTGGTGAGGATGGGGTAAAACGTTGGTTATCCAAAGTTATGCCGCCCAAATATGCCGAGCACATCACCTGGATTTCAACTTACCAGTTCCTGCAACTGGTCGCCAAACAGTTTACCGATAGTAATCGGCGGGTATTGTTGGTCGGGGAGGCCGCGCATCTCTTTGCACCATTCGGGGCTAGAGGTATGAATTCAGGGGTAGCCGATGCGGTCTCCTCAGCTAATGCTATTGATGCCGCTCTGATTGCTCCCGATATTGCCACCGCCAACGATTTGATTGAGCAAGCGGCTAATAGTCGGTTGACCGCCGCTCGTTATAACCGAGATGCCGCCGGGTTGGCTTTAGACCACATCCACACCCGCACTCGCGTTATGAAATCCAAGCGGATATTAGCAGCACTGGTTGCACCTTACTGGAAAAAAGCCGGGCAATGGTTGGACGAAGGCCCCTACGGCCCACGCAAAGGCCCACCCGGTCAGGCTGCGGGTAAATATTAGGTTTTTATCGCCTTGACACATTTTAGCTGGTTGCCGCCCCCCGTATTTTTAATTTGAGTGCCGCTAAACCGGGTAACAACTATCCCCTGCACCTGATTATTACCACTTAATAATAGGCCAATAATACCAAGCGGCAGATTTGAAGGGGTGCTGCTACCATCAAGAGTAATCGGAGCATTGCAGGGGGCATAGATATTTGTACCAACCTTCACGGCGGGCAAGGCCTGGGAAACCATAATAGTATTGTTGGCGATAGGGGGTAAATCGAAAGTAACCGACTGCCCAACTACCACATGTTGCAAGGCGTAGGAGAGCGTATCAGCCGTATTCACATTTCCATCATCAGTCGCTATTTTCACTACTAAGGGCGGAGGTGCCGCACCGAGAACTACCAGGGTTATAGAGCTGGCGGGATATGTCGCATTAAAGCCACCCTGGTTTACCGCCAAATCAGGCTGCCGGACAATCGCATTCAGGTTAGCGGCACTATAACGATAGACTCTAGCGGTACTGGCTGGATAATAGTTGCTCAGGCTCAGGTTGCTGGTTATAGGGCTGCCCGTTTTGTTTATAATCATCAGGGTCAGGGCATTATCGCTGCTCCGTTTCGCCCCATAGATTGCCAGAATGGACTGATCACTACTGGTCGAGCGTACCCAGCTATCACCAAAAGTGCTGTGCGCCCCATCGTAATTGCGATACATCCTGAAAGCAAAAGCCCCTGGTTGGGTGCTGGTTGGCCCAGACCAGAGGGTCGCCATATCCAGTTGTTCCCGCCCAAAAATCCCTAGCACATCCGCCTGGGTCAAAGCCCCGTTAATATCCTCTAACCCACCAAAATTGTACTCGCTGATTGAAGTTTTAGTGCCGGGATAATTAGCCGCAATCCAGGTTCGGAAGGTGGGGATAAGCTGCACGGGCGGAAAGCCACTTTGCTCAATCCAACTTTCATCAAAATAACTAGAGTCCCACAACGAACGGGTAGAGCGCAGCCGCAGGGCTTGAGTAGCGGCATTCCCCGCCGGAGCGAGAGTCACACCCGGTTGGGCTGGATAATAGTGCTGGTCGAAATAATCCAAAATCCGCACCCCGTTATTTTGCTCGTATAGCTTCATCTGTTCCAAATACCACTCCGAAAAGCCCTTATCACCATGGGCGGCTTTATCTCCTGTTACAAGCGAGTCAGCATACACCCCATAACCGAAATTCGACGGGCCAATAGTTTTAGCGGTGGGGTCGGCGGCTTTTATGGCAGGGGCATATTGATAGGTTCGGTCACGCAGCTCGTCGTAAGTTAGCCTACCCGGATGAACATCGCGATGGGTTTCGTACCAGTCGCTGGGCTCGTTGTCCAACTCGTAAAATTGCACCCCACCGTTTGCTGCCATTCCATATTTGTTTTTAAGGTAATTAACCCAGCCGGTAGCAAAGGTCTGATTTATGGCGATACTGGTATCAAGCGGGTCATTATTCGTAATAAACGAGCCGTCGGAAAGTTTCACGCCATTCCCGCAATCAGGGGCAAAGGGAGTATCAGTTTGTTGTTGCGGCACTATATATTTAGTTACACTAAAACCGCAGATATGGGGGTCATGGCTTTTAGAAACATAGCCAATCATGGGCATTTGAATGATAGTTTTGGTACCGTTGGCCTTGTCACGGGTAATAATATCGTCTGATTCGGAAGGGTCGCCTAATGCTGGGTCGTTGGCAGTGTTAGGGTTGCCTTCAAAAAAATAGTCCGAACCGGAATTAAAAGAGTTGGTCAGGTAGTTGTAGCGGGTAGCGGCGTTCCCGCCCCAACGGTTAACCGGGAGCTTTATATCCTGCATTAAAGTGGTAAAATCGGCGAAATTGGTGCCATAAAAATTTATGCCATAAATATATGGACTGATTGGGTGTTGGTCTGCAAGTCCATTCACACTTAGGCTGGGGGCAACAAAAGGCCTGGGTTGGGTGTAGCCTGCCTCGCTACTGACGGAATTAACCGGGATAATTGCCCCAAATAATAAAAAAATGAGTAAGACAGGTTTTAGCCAATAGGCGAAGTGGTTTTTGTTCATTGGTATCCTTAAACCTCCGGGAGGTGGTAAAAAATATTAAGCCTGTATTCTTCTGATTGACTGAACTGTTTCGTGGTGATACTATCCTAAACATCGTATCACAAAAAAAGAAGCCTGAACCAGTCAATTTGCCGATTGCTAGACCTCCTTCCAAAAGCAGCATTAGTTAACAAAAGAGAAAAATATGGCTAATAACCTTCCCTGGTATAAGACTGCCACAATTTACGAGGTACACGTTAAGTCCTTTTTTGATAGCTCCAATGATGGCATTGGCGATTTCGAGGGTTTGCGCCAAAAACTGCACTACCTTCAGGATTTGGGAATTGATTGCCTGTGGTTGCTGCCTTTTTATAAATCGCCACTTCGGGATGATGGTTACGATATTGCCGATTACACCGAAATAAACCCCCAATATGGCAATCTAGCCCAGTTTAAAGCTTTTCTGGAAGAGGCCCACCAGCGCAATATTAAAGTTATAACCGACCTGGTGCTAAACCACACCTCCGACCAGCACCACTGGTTTCAGGAAGCCCGTAAAGACCCCAATTCGCCCAAACGCGACTATTATGTTTGGAGCGATACCGACCAGAAATATCAGGGAGCCCGGATAATCTTTACCGATACCGAAAAAAGTAACTGGACTTGGGACGAAGAAGCCCAGGCCTATTTCTGGCATCGCTTTTTCTCCCACCAGCCCGACCTGAATTTCGATAATCCGGCTGTGCATGATGAAATGATAGCGATTGTTAAATACTGGATGGATATGGGGATTGATGGCTTCCGCCTCGATGCGGTGCCCTATCTCTACGAACGGGAAGGGACTAATTGCGAGAATTTGCCCGAAACCCACGTCTTTTTGAAAAAGGTCCGCCAGGAAGTAGAAACCAAATATCCCGGCAAGGTGCTGCTGGCTGAGGCTAACCAGTGGCCACTGGATGTGCGCCCCTATTTTGGCGACGATGACGAGTGTCACATGGCTTTTAACTTCCCCCTGATGCCCCGGTTATATATGGCCTTGAAGCAAGAGGATAGTACCCCGATTGTGGAGATTGTGGGCCAACTGCCCGAAATTCCTTCCAACTGTCAGTGGGGTATTTTCTTGCGTAATCACGATGAATTGACCCTGGAAATGGTGACGGACGAGGAGCGGGCTTATATGTACCGCGAATATGCTCCCGACCCCCGCCACAAATTAAACGTGGGGATTCGCCGCCGCCTGGCCCCTTTGCTGGATAATAGTCGCCGCCGGATTGAACTGCTGAATAGTATGCTTTTCAGCTTACCCGGCACGCCTATTCTCTATTATGGCGATGAAATCGGGATGGGCGATAATGTTAACCTGAAAGACCGCGACGGGGTACGCACCCCGATGCAGTGGAATAGTGGCTATAACGCCGGATTTTCCGAAGCTGCCCCGGATGACCTTTTTTACCCTTTGATAGACGATCCGGTTTTTACCTACAAAGGGATAAACGTAGAGGCCCAGCAAAGTTCCAGTTCATCACTACTTAACTGGATGAAGGGCATGATTAAAGTTCGCAAGGAAAACCCAGTCTTTGGGGCTGGAACCTGCCAATTTTTAACTTCCAGTAACAGCAAGGTGTTGGCTTATATCCGCAGTTACGAGAATAGCCATATCCTGGTAGTAAACAATTTATCCAGCCACGTTCAACCCTGCCAACTCGATTTAGGCCAGTTCAAAAGCACGACTCCCCACGACCTGTTGGGAATCGCAGCCTTTCCAACCATTGGGGAGTCACCGTATTTCCTGACGGTTGGTCCCCACGATTATTACTGGTTCAAACTATAATTGAAAGAAACTTCGGGCGGTGGCGGTAGTGGCGCGAGCTATTTCCCCCGCCGATTTTCCTATAGACCTCGCCACCGTTTGAAGGACGTGGGGCAGGAATGATGGCTCGTTGCGCCCATCTTTTGGCCTGGGTATAAGGTCACGCGGGGTAAGAAAAGGGGCATCCGTTTCCAGCATCAATTTATCCAGCGGAATCCGTTTCACCAACTCCCGAAGGTGCAAACCCCGCCGCTCATCGCAAATCCACCCGGTAATGCCAATATAAAGTCCCATTTCAAGATAAGCCTCAAGTTCCTCGCCCGTGCCAGTAAAACAGTGAACCACCGACGGCGGTAACGAACTTTTATATTTTCCCAAAATTTCTACTAAACGAAAATGAGCATCCCGTTCGTGCAAAAAGAGCGGCATTTGTAATTCACAAGCCAGTTCAACCTGGGCTTCAAACCAGCGATCCTGTACAGGACGCGGCGAAAAATCCCGATTATAATCCAGGCCACATTCGCCAATCGCCACAACTTCAGAATTTTGGGCTAATTCCTTGAGAACTTGTATCGTATTTGCGTCACATTGGCGGGCGTTATGGGGATGAACCCCGGCAGTAGAATAAAAAACTTTGGGGTAACGTTTGGCTAATTGAAGAACGGTTTGGCTACTTTTCAGGTTAGTACCCGTCAAAACCATGATCCCAACCCCAGCCGAAATGGCCCGCTTTATAACCTCAGCGCGGTCATGGTCAAAGGAGCGGTGGTCAAGATTTACTCCAATATCAATAAGTTCCATTGGCGATAACATCTATTTCTCAGTTCTAGCATCAAAATCAGTTTAGCTTAGTTGGTTATACTATAAAACAGGGTTTGATGTCAACTTCAAAACTAGCGGGATAAGTTGGCTTAGAGTTGGAGTGGTGCAAAGCTCATTATCACACATGTCCTTTTAATGGTATGATAGTAAATGATAAGTTTTGTCTAACACGGTTCACTGGGCTGAAACTCCGGCCCAAGTGTTTGACTTCCACTTCGAATTAAGACAGTTTCCGCCTTTTTCGCAATATACTCTTTCTAGAGATAACCACCTAATTCAATTCTAGAAGGAGATATCGATGAAAAAGCACCAATGGAAAGTTAAACACCAGGGATTTGAAACATCCCAAGCACAATCCCGTTGGGACCAGGTCTATCAGTGTCTTCTGCAATGGACGGTTAACTCTTTACAACCCACCGCGGCTGGAGAGGGTAATTTAACAACCTTAAGGCAGGAGGTAACTGAGCATGCGAGTAGCCATTTATGTACGAGTATCGAGCCAACATCAAGCGCAAACCCAGACCATCGAACAGCAGCTTGAACGGCTTCGTCAGCATTGTCAGCTTCAAGGTTGGCCGTGCGAGGAGCCGCAGATTTTCCGAGATGACGGTTTTAGTGGTAGTAAATTAAAACGACCGGGCTTAGACCGCTTGAGAGATAAAGTAGCCCAGGCCGCCTTTGAGCTAATACTAATCACCGCTCCTGATCGCTTGGCCCGTAAATATGTCCATCAAATGCTTTTAATCGAGGAGTTTGAGAAAGCAGGCTGCCAGGTCGAATTTGTGGAGCGACCGATGAGCCAGGAGCCTAATGATCAACTTTTACTTCAGATTAGAGGGGCAGTAGCCGAATATGAGCGAAGCCTGATCGCGGAAAGAATGCGGCGAGGGCGCTTGCAGAAATACAAAGCTGGAGCAATGTTACCCTGGAGCCACCCCCCTTATGGCTATGCGCTTAATCCTGACCGACCCCGTGACCCTCAAGGGGTAGCGTTAGTAGAAACTGAAGCGGCAGTAATAGCCGAGATCTATCGTCTATTTTTAGAACAAAATTATGGTTTGGGGAAAATAGCCCAACACTTCCTAAATTTGGGCATTAAGAGCCCCAAAGGTTACAAACGCTGGGCAGTCTCCAGTTTACGCAGAATATTGACTAACCCGGTCTACACGGGGGTAGTCTATGCCGGACGAGAACGTAGCCGACCAATCAAACGGCGGCTTTCCGCCCTTAAGCCAATTGGGGCTGGCAGGGGCTATGAGAAGGTCGCACCCTCAGAATGGATTGAGGTTTGTCGCGTAGCAACGATAGTCAGCCAGGAGCAATTTGAAATGGCTCGGCAGAAATTGAGTGACAATTTAAGAATGGCCCGCCGCAACAACAAAACCCATTCCTACTTGTTGCGAGCTTTAGTAAGTTGTGGGAAGTGCAAATCTTTTTGTGTTTCAGTAAAACGAGGTGGTCAGGGTTATTATATCTGTCGGGCCAAATATAGTCCGATACTATCCAATCGGGATGAAAAATGTGGGTCACGCTATATTCCCTCAGCCCAATTGGATGAGCTAGTTTGGAAAGATCTGGGTGAGATACTCAGATGTCCAGAAATAATAGAGGAGGCCTTAAAACGGACCCAAGCGGGAGAGTGGCTACCCCAAAGTTTACAAGCTCAGCGTGAGAATTTGGGCAAAGCACAAACCAGTTTAGGACGACAATTAGAAAGATGGACGGAAGCCTATCTAACGGGAGTGCTAGAGTTGGAAGAGTACAAACGGCGGCGGGTGGAGCTAGAGCAACGTCAGCAAAGTCTGCACCGGCAGCAAGAACAACTAGCGGCGAGCATCAACCAACAAGTGGAGCTGATGGGAATAGCCACCTCAATAACGGATTTTTGCGGGCGCGTTAGTCAGGGCTTGAATGAAGCAACTTTCGAGCAGAAACGGCAATTGATAGAATTATTGGTTGATCGGGTAATTGTACAAGAGGAAGAGGTGGAAATCCGTTATGTGGTTCCCACCACCCCAAGTAGTGAAAATACTCGATTTTATCATTTGCTTTCGGACTATTTTGATAATATATACTATGCTATATAGTTATGCATTTAGTTTAAGGAAATGAGGTAATATGCAAGATAATGACCGTAGCCGCACCTTTACCTGGGAAGACCCAATGATTAGTGCTAAAGCCGCCCGCCAGATGACTGGTCTGAAGTTTTTTCAGGCGATGGGTCGAGGCGAGATTCCGCCACCACCGATAATGATACTGATAGGCAGTGGGGTTTCGGAGGTGGAAGCAGGGCGGGTGGTTTTCACTCTGGTACCCCAGGAATTTCATTACAACCCGATTGGCACTGTGCATGGTGGAATTATCTCCACCATCTGTGACTCGGCAATGGGTTGCGCGATTCACACCACCTTGTCATTAGGAGTTGGCTATACTACCCTGGAATTAAAGGTAAATTTCATCAAGGCGGTAACTCGCGAGACTGGCGAGCTATTTTGCGAGGGTAAAGCGATTCACACTGGCGGAAGAATTGCCACCGCCGAATGTCGCCTGACCGATAAAGAGGGGCGGCTTTACGCTCATGGCACTACTACCTGTTTAATTCTGCGGCCTGAAAAATAATTTCCAATTGGATTGTAAGGACTTTTATAAGGGTGCTATAATTCTCCTATTCACCAACCCTATGTAACAAAGGAGAAAAAGAAAATGACCATACAAGCCGAAACGGTTCAAACTTCGCGTTACCTTAATTCCCAGCGTTTGTTTGAAGAGGCCCAGAATTATCTGGCGGGTGGTAACTCCAGATTGACGGTCTACCACAAGCCCCACCCGATTTACTTGCGAGAGGGACGGGGTTGCCACCTTTATGACGTAGATGGTAATCACTATCTGGATTTTATCAACAACTTTACTTCGCTGATCCATGGTCATGCTAACCCGGAAGTGGAAGCGGTGGTGGTGGAGGCCATGCATCGGGGGACAGTTTTCGCCGGGACTACCGAGGCCGAAGTGGGACTGGCAAAGTTATTATGTGAAAGACTACCGTCGGTGGAACGGTTGCGCTTCACCAACTCCGGCACTGAGGCGGTGATGACGGCGATAAAAGCGGCGCGCGCCTACACCGGAAAACCCGCCATCGCTAAATTTGAGGGAGCCTATCATGGTTCATACGACTTTGCCGAGGTCAGCCAGGCGTCCAGTGCGCCGGATTGGGGCGACCTTGACCACCCGCTATCGCTGCCCTATTCCAAAGGCACTCCCCAAAGTGTGTTGGACGAAGTGGTGGTCATGCCTTTTAATCATATTCCTGAAACCATTGCCCTTTTGCGGGAAAATAAAGAGCGACTGGCGGCGGTTTTATTTGACCCTTTACCTACTCGTTTAGGCTTGATTGAAGCCCGCCCCGATTTTATGGCGGCCTTGCAAGCCGAGTGCAAAGCCCTGGGTATTTTGCTGATTCTGGATGAGGTTATCAGCTTCCGGCTAGGTTACAATGGGGCGCAGGGGCTTTATGGCCTAGACCCGGATATTACCACCCTGGCGAAAATTATCGGCGGCGGCTTCCCGGTGGGTGCCATCGGTGGTAAGCGCGAAGTAATGGCAGTATTTGACCCAACCAGCACCAAGCCAGCCGTGCCCCACGGCGGCACCTATAACGCCAACCCTATCAGTATGACCGCTGGACTCAAAACGATGGAGCTGATGACCCCCCTTGAATTTGACAACTTTAACAATCTGGGCGAGCAAGCCCGTGCCGGAATGCGGGATGTTATCGCCAAATTGGGAGTTGATTGGCAGGTGACGGGGAACGGATCATTGTTCAACTTGCACCCTCACGCCGAACCGTTGCTGGATTACCGAACCAGCCAACCCACCCCCGCCCAGGCAGCCAAAATTTCTGCCTTTCATCGAGGTTTGTTAGACCGGGGAATTTATTTGGGGGCTTCGGCCTTTGGCTGCGTCTCTACCGCTATGACTGGAGCTGAAATTGAGGTGTTGGTCGATAAAGTCGGTCAAGCTTTGCAAGATATTTAATCTAAAATCCAAAATCAAAAGTCTAAAATCGAAAACTTCTAAGCCTCGATTTTAGACTTTCAAATCACTAAACCTCAAATATTCGTCAATTAAGACTTAAAACTTGGCTTATAGCGGGGAGCTTTTCGCACCTTGGTGGCTTGCTCGAAGGCATAGGCCAATTTGATTAAGGTAGGTTCGCTGTAAGCCCGACCCATAAAGGTAATACCAACCGGAAGGTCATAAACAAATCCAGCAGGTAAAGTGATAAGCGGATAGCCAGCAATCGCGGCGGGCGTAGCACTCGCTCCACAGAAATGGTCGCCATTAATCAGGTCGGTAGGCCAGGCTGGCTGACCGGTAGGCGCAATCAGGGCATCCAGATTATGCGCATCCATCACCGCATCTATACCATCCTTACCACCCCGCCGCCGATTATTCTCCAGGGCGGTTAGATATTCTTCGTCGGTTATAGGGCCTTTAGCCTGGGACATTTCCATAATTTCCTGACCGAAATAGGGCAACTCCAAATCAGCATGGTCCAGATTAAACTGAATTATCTCTTCCAGATTGCGGACAACTACCCCTTCCGGGTGGGCCGGGTCAGCCATTCGGGTGTTGAGGTAGGCGTTCAGGTTGGCCTTGAATTCATAGGTTAACACTGTGAATTCATCTTTGCTCTCTTTAATCTCCTCGGCGGTAGGAATATCCAGTGGGTCAATAACGGTGGCACCCAGTGACCTCATTACCTCAATCGCCTGTTCGATTAGGGCATCCACGTGAGGGTTATAGCCAAAGTAAACCTTGCGCGCTACTCCAATCCGTGCCCCCTTCAAGCCATCCGCATCCAGAAATTGGGTATAATCACTGAAGAGTTTCCCAGCACTGGCAGCCGTTGCCGAGTCGCGGAGGTCTATCCCGGTCAGTGCGCCTAACAAAATAGCGGCATCTCGGACAGTGCGAGCGTGTGGCCCGATAGTATCCTGCGAATGAGAAATCGGCACAACCCCGGCCCGACTGGTCAGGCCAACGGTGGGCTTAATACCAACGATACCACTCATAGTAGCCGGACAAACTATCGAGCCATCGGTTTCGGTAGCTAACGCCGCCACACACAGGTTCGCCGAAACTGCCACCCCTGAACCGGAACTTGAGCCGCATGGATTATGGGTTAAAATATAGGGGTTATTGCACTGTCCGCCCCGCCCGCTCCAACCGCTACTTGACCGGGTTGAGCGAAAGTTAGCCCATTCGCTCATATTGGCTTTACCCAGGATTACCGCCCCGGCCTCGCGCAACTTTTGAGCCATAAAAGAATCCTGCTGAGGTTTCGTTCCCACCAGTGCCCACGACCCGGCGGTGGTCAACATTTTATCGGCAGTATCAATGTTGTCTTTGACTAGAATCGGGATTCCATGCAAGGGACTACGCGGACCGCTTTTCTGGTATTCTTCGTCCAGAGCCAGGGCAATTTCCTCGGCATCGGGGTTTACCTCAATAACCGAGTGTAAGGATGGCCCAGCACTATCAATCGCCGCTATTCTAGCTTTATAAATACTAACCAACTGTTGGGAGGTTAACTCCCCACTTTTCATTTTTTCCTGAATTTCGCCAATGGTGATTTCTTCTAATTCATCGCCCACAAAACCCGGGGTAGTTGTTTCCGTCATTAATAACGCTCCTCTAAAAAGTGTCGAATAATAAATAACAGTAGCATTTTTTTGTTGAAAGGGCCTTTAAATGCTGAACGAGCTTCTGGTTAGTGTGAATAATAGCAAAAGCCACAATTTTTGCCTATTCCGTTCGCCTTATCACGCTAATCACCCGGTCTGAATTAACAGCCCTATCTTGAGCTGTTCAAACTGTCACCCCGCCAGAAGATTAACAAACTCTCCAAAGGGATGAAGGGTCAACTGGCTCTGGCGATTGCCCTTGCCAGTGAACCCGAATTGCTGATTTTGGATGAGCCAACCAGTGGCCTTGACCCCCTTAAACGCCACGAATTTCTAAACCAGATTGTGCGGGAGGTGAGTGCCGCCGGACGAACTATTTTCTTTTCTTCCCACAACCTGGATGAGGTGGAGCAAATCGCCGATTGGGTAGCGATTATTAACGAAGGCAAACTGGTTTTGGCTGACCAACTGGATAACCTCAAGCTGCGGGAAAAATCCCTCAAAGTAGGCTTTGACCGTCCGATAGAGTCACAAGAATTAATGAATATTCCGGGTGTGTGGCAAGTTTTGCAGGATGGTAGACGCTACCGCCTGATGGTGCGGGGTGATGTCGAACAGGTTGCCGCCAGGGTGCAAGAGTTAGGGGCGCGTTCGGTGGAGGTGGTGGATATGAACCTGGAGTCAATTTTCGTGGCGCATCTGCAAAACTAATCAATAGTGAGGGAAAATAAATCATGCTTTACAAAGAGTGGCGGGCTGTGCGGCTAAAGTTATTGCTGGTACTAGGCGCGTATTGCTTGCTGGCGGCTTATCTATATTTGTCTATACCTCAATCTAACGAGTTTTTTGCCCGTCCCACACATTTCTATTTTGATAATAATGCTGTTCCTTTTACTATTCCATTTTATGATGAATGGCTAAAATATGCTGGTTTTATTAGTTTAGGAGCAGCCTTGTTAGCAGGAATGGATATAATCGCGGAAGAGCGGGACAAGGAAACGCTTAGTTTTCTATTGGCGAAACCGCTCACCCGTACCAGGATTTTCGCAACCAAAATCCTGCTAAATACAGCCGCCTGGGTAGTAATATTTTTAATAATCAGTATCGTTATGTTTTTAATTGACCAACAGCCTCGCGTCTTTACTATGGAAGAATTTACCCGTAGAGAAAATCTACCCCCGCTTATAACCACTAGCCAGATTATGGCATCCACCGTGACTTTTGGAGAAGCTCTGGTAAAAACGGGGCTGTGGTTATTGCTGGGTACAGCGGTAACGTGCCTCAGTGGTTTTATCTCAATTTTTAGCCGCTCTATTTTATATAGTCTGAGTATTTCGTTAGCTGTTTTACTCACTATATTCATAGCTTTTGCTTTGTTGAGTCGAAATGTTTTTGGCCTCTATGCTACTGGAAGTTATTACAAACTAAGTGGCGCATTAATCCCGGCTCTGGCAGTATTGGTAATTGGGTTGTTTGGGGCGGGCTTGTTCTTTTTCAAACGCAAGGAGTTTTAATAAGTAAACGAAAATCTCCCCCTGTTCTTCTGGTAGCCCTGAGAGATTCTTAGTAGGGTAAGGTGCTTTTAACAGGTTTTAATTTTAAGCCTAAAGATGGTAAAGTTATGGTAGTCAGGATGGAAATATAAACTCTCAAAGAATGTGCTGAGAAAATGAACAAACCAAATGGCTGAAATAAGTTGGCGTAAGTTAACCAGTCTTGGTGGTAAAGGTGATGGTGGGGACGTTGGCGGGCCGAATCCTTGCGTATGATGCAACTTAAAAAAGTCAAAGTAAGGTGAGTACAAGAAAGTGAGGGTACTAAATGAGTAACCTAACGGTAGGGTTATTGAAGCAATATCTTCGCCAACGTAGCCAAACCGAATTGGTAGAGGAAATAGCTGAACTTTTTACCCGGCTAGACACTGTGAAAGATTACTATCAACTGCGGCTAGGAACAGACGAGGAAGCTCTAAAGAAGTACAAAAATATAATCGAAAAGAAATTTTTCCCGACCAGAGGTTATGGTGATGCCAGACTTTCGGTGGCTCGCAAGGCCGTTACTGATTTCCAAAAAGTCTCAAAAACTTCAGAAAGTTTGATTGATTTGATGCTCTTTTATGTGGAAACCGGGGTTAGATATACCAATAGTTACGGTGATATTAATGAGGCATTCTATAGTAGCCTGGAGAGCATGTATGAACGTGCTTTGAAATTAATTAGAACCAAGAAATTGCAAGCTCAATTTAATGAACGCTGCAAATCTGTTGTTGCTGACACTCGAGATATCGGATGGGGTTTTCACGATATGTTAGTTCAAATCTATAGTGAGAATTTTGAAAACACAGATTTCGCTTGAATTAAATTACAATTCTCCAAAATGTGTTTTTGCGGCCATATAATTTCTAATTCAGAAATATTGAGCGAGCTGTGGGAGCGTTCCGGTTTTGCCCATATGTGCTTGTTATATCCAAATTAGCAACACATCACCGTCAGAATTTATGATTGGTTGGAGTTGACAATCAGGCACTCCTTGCCAAATCTCAAGATTGCTAATTAAACTTGCCCGAACTATGATAATAGGTACACGGACATATTCATTGAAATCGAAAAGAGAGCCAGACGAGGAGCATAAGCATGACCCTTAGCTATGAGGAAAGATTATCGGACTCGCCCTATATCGAAACGATTACTCAGGGTTGGTCAGTAGCCGATGGCTCTACTATCCGCCCAGCCGAATGTCACTGGCACATGGTTTTCGTACGCCATAATGGCAAGGTACAACCAATTGTGGTTGGGCCATTAACGACATCTGGGGTGGTATCCTGGAAAGGAAGTGCGGAGGTGCTTTGGCTCAAGTTTAAACTTGGCACATTCATACCGCATTTGCCTGCTGAACGATTGAGGAATAAAGAAACAATTCTGCCAGGAGCGGCGAGTAAATCTTTCTGGCTGAAGGGCTCGGCCTGGCAATTTCCAGACTTCAATAACGCCGAAACGTTTGTAGACAGACTGGTGCGGGCTGATTTGCTGGTAGCTGACCCAGTGGTGAAATCCGCCTTACAAGGGCATACGCCCGATATGTCACCGCGCACCTTGCGGCATCGCTTCTTGCATACCACTGGCTTGACCCAAAGCCATATCCGTCAGGCCGAACGCGCTCAACAAGCCGTCACCCTTTTACGACAGGGCAAATCTATCCTCGACACCGTGGAAGAGGCTGGCTATTTCGATCAACCCCATCTGACCCGTTCTCTCAAGCAATTTATTGGTCGTACTCCCGGACAAATCATTCAATCAACTAAACCTGAGCAGCTTGCCATTTTATACAAGACCGCCACTGCAAGTTAAGTTATAATACAAATGTTCTAGCAGAACCCAATGAGCCCTGGAAACAACCGGGTGTTTGTTACTGTTTATTAAACTATCAGCACAAGGAGAAAACCTGTGAATAAAATTACTCCGTTTTTGTGGTTCGATACCCAGGCCGAGGAGGCCATGAACTTTTATGTATCAATCTTTAAGAATTCTAAAGTTGGCAGCATTAGTCGGGCTGGAGACAATGGCCCGGTCTTCAGCGTTACCTTCGAGCTTGAAGGGCAGGAATTTTTCGCCTTAAACGGTGGCCCTGAGTATAGTTTCACACCCGCCATTTCGTTATTCGTGAACTGCAATTCGCAGGAAGAAGTAGACGAATTGTGGGCAAAATTAACTGAAGGTGGACAAGGAGATAGATGCGGTTGGCTTAAAGATAAATATGGTTTGTCATGGCAGATTATTCCTACTGCCCTGGGTGAGATGTTAGGGGACAAAGACCCGGAAAAGGCCCAGAGGGTGATGCAGGCCATGCTTCAGATGGGTAAAATTGACATTGCCGGGTTAAAGCGAGCCTACGCGCAAGAATAGTGTTGTTGGTCTACTCCTTCTCCCATTTGGATTGTGACCTTTTGTGGGGAAGTTGTACCAGACGAAAAGAAAATTTAACCGCCAAGAAGCCAAGAACGCCAATTAATTATGGTTTCTTGGTTTTTTGGTGTCCTGGTGGTTAGTCGCCTTATTTTCACAAAGGAAGTTTGGGTGGAGGGGTTGCTTCTTTATTCTTTATTCCGCCAATTACAACCCACGAAGGCTCGGCACGAAAAGATAGGCCCCTAAAACTGTAACCCCGAAAATAACTGCGCCTACCGCTACTGTAAAAGGTGCGCCCATAAATTGAGCTAAAGTGCCGCCCAGCAAACTCCCGACGGGCAACATCCCCATTGAGGAGAGTTGCCAGATACTGATAACCCGCCCGCGCATGTGGTCAGGCACGTTGACCTGCACAATCGTATTGGTAGAGGATTGGGTCAGTACCATCGCGCCGCCCGCCAGTGCCAGACAGGGCAAAGCCCACAATATACCAGGGACAAAGGCCAGCAATATTAGACTAAAGGCCATCACCCCAGAGCCGATTTGTAACAGGATAGAACGCTTTTCCAGGTGACTGAGCCGAGCCACCAGCAACCCACCGATCACCGCCCCAATCCCGACTGCGCCCATTAGTAACCCGTAGGCATCCGCCCCCGACTTAAAAACATCTTTGGCAAAAACCGCCAACAGGCTTAGATAAGGGAAAATAAACACCGAAAAAGAGGTTGAAGTGAGAATCAGGGTCAGAAGTGCAGGTTTGCTTCTTAGAAAGCCAAAACTTTCTCGAATATCACCAAAGGCCGAGCTATTTTTAACCCTGGTTTGCGGCGGTGGCATTTTTACCAGAAACAAAGCCAACAGCACCGCCCCAAAACTCAGGGCGTTTATAAAGAAACAGGCCGCTACCCCTAAAACTACCACCAACAACCCGGCCAGCGAAGGGCCGATCACCCGACTGAGGTTGAACTGGATTGAGTTCAGGGCAATCGCGTTCATCAGTTTCTCTTTGCCTACTAAATCCAGCATTATGGTCTGGTAGGCTGGCGCATTAAAAGCCTGCACCACCCCGATGCCGAGGGTAATAAAAATTATCAGCCAGATGTTAATTACGTCCAGAAAGGTCAATACGGCCATAACCAATACCAGGGCCAGCATCAGGCTCTGAGTAATAAACAATACCCGACGGCGCGAATTGCGGTCAGCGATTACCCCACCGTACAAACCGAAAATCAAGGTTGGCAGATTCCCAATAAAATTTACCAACCCTAACAAAAATGGCGAATGGGTCAGGGCCAATACCAGCCAGTTCTGGGCAATGGTTTGCATCCAGTTCCCGATGTTGCTGACAAAAGCTCCGCCCCAAAAGAGGCGAAAGTTACGCATTCTTAAAGCAGTAAACATTGGCGGACGAGCAGGGGGAGTTATTTTTGTAGTTGGGCTAACTGGCACAGTTAGATTGATTTTGCCCGCAACTTCAGTGTCAGGGCTGACAGAGTCCGAATCCATTTAAAATTCTCCAAACTTTTGGATAAACAAGCTGAACAGTTTAACAATATGATACCCGAATTTGAGCAAGAATAAATCCGCCATTGGTATTAAAAAATGTAGCCTTAAATATTGTTCAAACCAGCCCTCTGGATTTAAATGTAGGGGCAGACCTACATTTCTGCCCGATTTCAAAAGGGCGCAGGATAGCAGGCACAAGTGTAACGCCCTTACAAATCTGGTCTAATTATTTGTGCCCAACATTTAGATAATCCGAATTTAAAACGGTAAAATTTTATGCCAAATCTAGAAGAACAAAGCAAAGTCCTCGCCGCCTATCAGGGAGCGGCTACGGTATATCATAATAGTTCGGGCGGCGACTACCAGCGTAGTAGTGCCCGTCATTTGTTAGCGAACCTATACCCCCGCCCTAACCCCGGCGATAGGGTGCTGGATTTGGGTTGTGGTACAGGTATCGCCCTCTTTACCTTGCTGGAACTTTACCCCGAAGTTGGGGCAGTGATGGGACTGGATTTGTCGCCGCAGATGCTGGAAACCGCCAAAGTCGAGGCTGCAACTATAGACCACCCTATAACCTGGCTGGAAGGGGATGCCCAAAATCTGCCCTTTGAACAAAACTCTTTCGAGCTAATCATCAGCCATAATGCCTTCCACTGGTTTCCAGACCGCCCTCAGGCCTTGCAGGAAATAAAGAGGGTACTGAAAGCAGGTGGACGCGTCGCAATGGCTTTTGAGGGGGAGGGGGCGCGGCAAAATTCGCTGAGTATCCGCCACCGGGTTTTGACCAAACACGGCCTGAAACCGCCACCGGGCTTTGGCCCCGGTTCAGGGCAAGCCTGGAACTCGGTATTAGGAGTTGAAAAGTTGCTTGAAGAAGCTGGATTTAAAGATTCGGAGGTTTGGGGGCGGCAAAGTTATCAATATTTACCGCCGGAAATGTTGATAATGCAGTTCCGTTCGACCTCGGCTTATTGGGCTGTCGGGCTAAGTCCTGAAAAAACCGCCGAAATTCTAGAGGAGATGCGACAGGAAATACAGGCTCAAACCACCGAAAAAGGTTTTCGAGAAATTCTATTCCCCATAAATCTGATTGCTCGTAAAGAATAAAAAAACCACAGGGGGAAACCCTGTGGCCTTTCGACCACAGGGCTTCAACCGCGCCTGGGCCGTTTTTCACGACCCCGGGCAAGTTGCGCCATTGGTCGTAAAGAATATTTTATTATCCTATCCTACCAGGAAGGCGCAGCTTACTGTGTCGCCACCTCACTATTTACATAGAGAAATGGGCCACAAACGCGGCTATATCGTTTCTTCATAAAGCCTCCTTTCCTTGCAGGTTTGGGTGAAATTTTCTTTGGGGAGCAGCAACTTCTGCCACTCGGAAGTTCACAGGGTCGCGACATCGGGCTTTCCACCAGTGGGCGGTTTTTGACTGCCTGGGCCTGCTTCACTTTAGCCGATTATACCTGTGAATCTCCTTAGCTGGTTATACTATACAAAGTGGTTTCTGTCAATAGCTATTAGGCAAACGTGCTGTAAGCGTTCACCATAATTGTCACCCTGAGCTTGCGAAGGGTCTTGTTTAAAACATTGAGATTCTTCGCTTACGCTCACACCCCATAAAGGGGCGTGACAGGTTTCGTGAATGGTTACAACGTGCTAGATTATTTAATTTGGAGAATATGATGTGGATACGAAATTAGCCGAAAATACCCCTTGACAAGTCAGCAAAATGGTTATAAGATAAATTTGAGCATTTAAATAAATTTGAATGATTAAGGAAAATAAAATGTCTGAAACTAATCAATCGCTTGAAGAAATCAAACCAGATGAAGTTTATATTATTGACAATGCCGAAACCCTGAAAGTCATTTTTGATGCTACCCGGATGAAAATTATCGAACTGCTGATGGGCGAGCCGCGCAACGTCAAGCAGCTATCCAAAATCTTGAATATCCCGCCTACCAAGCTCTATTACCACGTTAATATGCTGGAAGAACACGGCATAATTCGAGTGGTCAGTACGCGAGTAGTATCCGGCATTATTGAAAAAATGTATCAGGTGCGCGCCCATTCCTTTCAGTTGAAGCGTTCCCTTCTATCGTTTGGTCCCGATGGAGACTCTGAAACTCTGGATATTGCGCTCGGCAGCCTGTTTGAACGTACCCTAGAGGAGATTAAAAGCAGCCTCAAAGCCGGACTAATTAACCCAAATAAAACCGAAACCGAGTCGCCAGATTTGATGTTAAATCATGTCATTAGCCAGATGAGTCCTGAAAAACATGGGCAATTCGTGGCGCGTATAAGAGAACTAATCAAAGAATTTGACCAGTGTGGTGACGATAGGCATACGGTTGAAGAGCCTGGGATAAAATTTGCTCTGATTATGGCAATGTATCCAGTTGTTGATACTACTCCCACCACAGGTGGTGACGTAGAAACTGAATAATTTTTAGAAATAATAAACGGAGGTAGCTATGTATCCAGTTAACCCTGACCTTATCAAAGCCGAAATCGAATATCGCCAGACCTACCATATAGCAGTTACTAAACGGGAGCAACTTGCGTTATCTCTAGTGACAGAACAATTTATAGTAAGTAGTAGTTATCTAAATCCAATTCGGCACAAAATCGGCAAATTACTGATTAATTGGGGAATGCAATTAGTCGGAAGCATAAAATAATAAGCGAAGCTAAAGGAATGAGTATGGATCGGGTAAAATTAGCTGGTTATTTCCTGGCGGTGATGGCAATAGTGACAGTGTTTCTGTTGGTATTGGTGTTATTCGTGTGGCCGGCCCTGTCACCTCAAAAAACGATGCTAAATTCCCTGCCCGCTAGCCTCCTGAACTGAAAAGCGACTAGCACTTTTTTTTCCGTCCAGCAGTGGGCGGGATTTTTATTTCCTACACCATTAATTCCCAACTGGTGTATTATTATCAATAATGTAATTCCAGTTTTTAATACCACCAACAGACGGAGCAAGCATGCGCGTTATTTCCGGCACTGCCAAAGGCCATAACCTGAAAGCCCCTAAAGGGATGACCACCCGCCCGATGGCTGACAAAATCAAGGGGGCGGTCTATTCGATGCTATCCAACTTGCTGGCCCCACTAGACCGCGATTGGGGGAGAGTGCTGGATTTATACGCCGGAACAGGCTCAATCGGCATCGAAGCCCTGTCACGGGGAGCGGTCTGGGCTGATTTTGTAGAGATTAATGCCGGGGTCTGCCGAATAATTTCCGAGAACCTTGAACACACCCATTTTAGTGAAGTGGCCCGTGTTAATAATCGCAGTGTAGCCGGATTCCTCAACTCACCCCCGGCACCCCCAGGCGATAAGAAGAATCGAGCGGCTGGCGGACTCCATCGGCGCAAGGGGGGTAAGCATCGTGACCCCAAATCACCCCTACCACCCGGTTTGGAGGAAGCACTGGCTACAGAACAAGCGATTGAGGCTGAAATCCCGCCACCCTCCAAAGAATATGATATAATCTTCCTAGACCCGCCTTATGCCGACCCGAAAATCCCGGAAACGATTGAACATGTCGCCCGAAGTGGATTAGTGAAACCCGGCGGCCTGGTGGTAGTGGGACATTCACCCCGTGTTATCCTGGCTGAAAGTTACGGTCACCTGTCAGAAAATAGCAACGAGTTAGTCCTCAACCGTATTCGTTTGCGGATTCATGGCGACTCGGCTTTTTCAATTTTTCTGGCAGGTGAACCCGAAGCTTACGGCTTTGGCCTGGAGTCTGACTCAACCGAAACGGCTGATATTGACGGAATGGATGAGGAAGAGTAAGGCGCAGGTAGCTGGTATCGCTGGAAACAATGCAGTTTATCAACGAAAGGAGAACCGGCCTTGAGATTGGCCCTCTATGCTGGAAGTTTTGACCCCTTCACCAATGGACATATTGACATCGCCCAACGGGCCGCGAATCTTTTTGACGAACTGGTAGTTGCCCCCTATGACTCACCTTCCAAAAGTTTGCTTTTTTCCACCGAAGAACGGGTTGAGATTATTCGAGAGTCGTTAAAGAACGTAGCAAATCTGCGGGTAGAATCCTACAAACAGCTAACTTCTCATTATGCCGCCGAAATCGGGGCAGGGGTAATTGTGCGGGGGCTGCGTTCGGTCTCCGATTTTGAGTACGAATTGCAATTAGCCCAGAACTATCGCAACCTGAACCCTGATATTGAAATCTGTTATTTTATGACCAGCCTGAAATATTCATATATCGCCAGTAGTATGGTCAAGGAAATTGCCCGGTTGGGTGGAGATGTGCATAAAATGGTGCCTGAATTTGTGGCGAACAGACTCTATGCCGCCTACCAAACCACCCCCAAAATGTTTTAGCTCGGTGGTCGGAAAAGAATTAATAAGGATGGACAGGAGAGGCAAGATAAGTTAAAAGTGCTGAGTTATGAGTGCGGAGTGTTGAGTTTAAAGATTAGTTGCAAGCCTTATTTTCTTGCTTCTTACCCCTTTATTCTTTATTCTGACTTCTGACTCCTTTATCCTGACTTCAACTGGCAAACCTATTGCCATATAATATACAATAGATGATGACCGAATTTATTATGGAAAGTAGTAGTAACTTCAAGTGGTGAAACGGTAGAACCGCATGGATATTGATTATCTGATAGACCGTCTGGAAGCCCTAATCCGCAATGGCAAACGTGTGCCCCTTACCGGCAACAAGGTAATGGTAGACGAGCAGGAATGCTATGACATGATTGACCAGATGCGGGTCACAGTGCCGGAAGAAGTCAAAATTGCCAAACGCACCTTTCTTGACCGCGAGCGAATTCTGGCGGATGCCGAGGACGAGTCGCGACAGATTGTGGAGCGAGCCGAACGCGAACGAGACTCGATGCTTCAAAGGGATGGGCTGTTAGCCGAAGCCGAGCGGCAACGCGACCTGTTGATGAGCGAGGCCGCTCAAGAAGCCTATGAACTTCGCACCCAGGCTCAACACATGTATGATGAAGCGGTAGCCCAGGCCCAGGAGATGCGCGAAGGGGCAAATTTGTACGCCATGCAGGTGTTACAGGAGATGGAAAACCTGTTGGGTAAGCACCTGGGTATGGTGCAGAATGGCCTCAAAAGTTTCCGGGAGCAAGCCGACCAATACCAGAAACAGATGGATCAATATCACGACCAGTATCGTCCCCAATACGCCGCACCTTCTAAACCAGCTAATCGACAGACCGAGCGACTCACCGAACGCCCAAGCGAACGCCCAGCCGAGCCAGCCTTGCCCAAAAGTGGCAACGGAGCGCGACAGGTTAACGCACCCGGAACTTATCAGGCTGGAAATTTGAATCCGCCTAGCCGCCCGCAATCGCCACCAGCCAATCAGCCTAATATTGCCAAAAAACCTGCGCCCACCCCACCCGCCGCACCACCCTCAAAATTACAGGGGCATAGTTTGGGGGAACAGCCGCGCCCAACCTTACCGGGCAACAATTTTACTCAGCGTCCAGCCCTGAAACCTGTGCCAAAACCCGGTCAAAAAGGTGAGCAGGACGAGGATGAGGAAGTATAAATCAAGCTTTTATCCTCTATTTAGACCGAAGGTAAAATAATGTCAAACTCAGATAATAACCCTGGCCCGGAAAATCGTCCGATACGGCCTGTTCGCCCCCGTTTTAATTTTTCCAACAATCGCCTGACCACGCCACCGGCCCCGGCAGCACCGCCGCCACCGCCGGCCAGAAACCTTGAGCGTGAGACCCGGCGAGCTTTACGCAAGCAGCTCAAGGACAGCCATACTGTGCTGGATAAAAATGGCCCTCTGGTTTTTAATGTGGCTCAACTTTTGCGAAGTGCTGAAGGGGCGACCCGCTCTTACGAGGTCGAAACCGACGAGCTTGAACTGGAAAACGAGCGCGAACGTACTGCCACCGATATCAAAGGTAACGTTACTTTTACCCGTGTTCGCCACGATGTGCTGGCACAGGGCAAGTTTGAGGCCGATACGGTAGTAGAATGTGTACGCTGTCTTAACGATTTCGACACTCACGTGGATTTTGAGCTGGAAGATATTTATCGCCCTAGCATTGATGTGCTAACCGGGTTGCCGGTCCAGCCGGAAGATGGCGAGGATGCCGACGATATGCTGCTGATTGACGAGAATCATTTGCTTGACCTGGGGGAAGCCCTGCGCCAGCAAATTCTGGTCAGCTTGCCGATGTATCCGATTTGTCGGGAGGATTGCCCCGGCCTATACCAGTATCTTGACCAGATTAACGCCGATTTTGTTGCGGAAGAAGTCGAGGAAGAACCACAAGTTGAGCAGGTGGACAAACGTTGGTCGGCCTTAAAAAATCTGCATTTCGATGAATGACCTCGCCCGATTAGGGTAGACACATTCTACCCCTACAATATCAGGCTTCGGGAAAATATTATGCCTACCCTGACTGACCAAAAAGACCGTGACGACGATTATCAGCCTCCCCAAAACCCGGACGAACCGCCCGAATATGCCATGCGCTATATTTTTAATACCAACCGCAACCCTCAGAGCGAGTGGGAAGGGGCGGCCCGCCTGATGGCACTGGCGGGGGCGGTAACTAACCTGATAGCCGCCTTTGTGCTGGTCGCCAATCTTGAACTAATCTTGCCACTCGCTTTGTGGTTATTTCTGGTGTTAATGCTGGTGGTAAGTGGTTGGGGCGGGCGGGTAGTCTGGCAGCTTCACAAGAGACGGGTCTGGATTATTTTTCTCCCGTTACTACTACTAATTTGCGGGATTGGTCTGGAACTTTCGTCCTTTCACCCTTTCACCGAAGTTTTTTATGTGTTACACTGGTTGCCGGGTGGTCTCTTTCTGGCGGCTTCCGGCCTGATTCTGATTTTTAATCGGGCAGTTACGAGTTGAAAGGACTGAGGACCGAGTTAAAAAATGCTGACGGCTGATAACTGATGGCTGACTGCTTTCCGACAACCGACGACTGACCACCGTTTAGAGAGGATATTTCCTGATTGTCTGCAAATTTTCAACACCGCCAGTTCGTAATTTTTGACCTGGATGGTACATTAATTGACTCAAGTGAGGATATAGCTAACGCCCAGGTTTATGCCATCAGCAGCGTTAGTGGCATTGCACCCGACCAGATAGACCGTAAGAAATTAACCAGCTTATTGGGCAAAGGGTTAGTCGAAACCTTCTTACCGTTTCTATCCCATGAACAGCAGCACCTGATACCGCAAATGGTCGAAGCCTACCGCAGCTTTTACGCCGACAACCTGACCACTTACACCAAAGTTTTTCCTGGCATGCCCAAATTGTTAGCAGACTTAAAAGCCGCCGGACGTATTACAGCAGTAGCCACCACCAAATATTTTTCTACTACCGAACGACTGGTGGAACATTTTAGCCTGAAACCCTATCTGGATTTTGTGCAGGGAACTGACCACGATAGCTTCCCCTTGAAGCCCGACCCTTATATCCTGAATCTGCTTTTAAAGCGTGCCAACCTGACCGCCGCCGATACCCTGATGATTGGCGATACCGATAATGATATAATCTGTGCCCAACGGGCGGGAGTAGCTTCGATTGGAGTAACCTGGGGAGCGTGGGGGGAATTGGCGTTGGCCCAACTTGGCCCGGATGGTATTGCCCATAACGTGGAGCAACTACGGGCGATGATTCTGGCTTGACGGGTAAGCCCCAAACTGCTAATATGGGATTCTAACCCTGGCCCTGTAGCTCAGTGGATAGAGCATCGGTTTCCTAAACCGTGTGTCGGAGGTTCGAGTCCTCTCAGGGTCATTTTTATTTTATATCCTACGAAAAACTTTTCAAAACCGCTTTTGCCGCTAACTGCCCGCTTTGCACTGCCCCTTCCATGCTCGCCATGTAGTCCTGGGCGGTATAACAGCCGCTCAAAAACAGGTTCGGAATAGGGGTAAACTGAGTTGGGCGATATTTGTCGCTGCCCGGTTCCTCCCGATAAATCGAGTTGGGAATCCGTACCAGCGAACCTTTTAACCGTTTGGCCTCAACCACTTTGGGCCAGAGTTTCACCAAATCGGCGTGGGCTTTGTCCAGAATTTCCTCGTCCGAAAGTTGCCAGAGTGGCGCGGCTGGCGCAATCGCCATAGAAACCAACGACCCACCGTGTTTATCATAAGCTTTGGGGCTGGTGATACTTAAATCGGCAAAAACTGAGAAAATTGCCTCGGAAGTGAAGAAAAGGTTATCCTCCTCAGAAATCTTGCGGTCATACCAGATTTGGGCGTTCATTACCGGGACGCTGCGGAGTTTCCAAAGATTGTCAAAGAATTTGTAACGTCGCAACTTATCGGGCAAAAGCTGGCGGGCACTATGCAAAGGAGCAGCAATAATGTAAGCATCGGCCTCAATCAGGCTGCCGTCTTCCATTAACAGGCCCTTTGCCAACTCATCCTCGCCCACGACGACTTCTTTAACCTTTTGATTCAGCAAAATTTCCCCGCCACGCTCTTCAAGGTAGTGACGAATCGGCTCAAAAATTTGTCTTTCGGGCGTGCCGTTCAAAAAGCCTAGCTTTGAGGCGTTGGTGCTTCGGGCGAAGTAGTGAAAAACGGTGGTCATGGGGCGCGCGCTCATCTCATCCGCCCCGATAAAGCCAGTCGAGAGCGAAATGGCGTTCCAGAGCTTGTCCACCACGCTTTGCTGCATCCAGCGGCGTTTGTGCCATTGGGCATAGCTAAATCGGTCAAGCTTTTTATTGTAGCCCAACCCGCGCACATAGACCACGAATAGCCCCGGAATATTGGTGAGTTTCTCGCTGAGAGTGAATAACTTGTTCCAGCTAAAGGCCACAATGCCACTGAAAGGGGCGGGAATGTTGGGGAAATGAAGGCGGTGGGTCTTACCGTTGGCCTGCGCCACCAGGATAGTATGTTCTTTCCAGTTTATATGCTGGTAAGCACCCACCCGTTTGAGAAAAGGGAACAGTTTTTTGTAACAACCGAAAAAAATATGCAGACCACTTTCGATTGGGTCGCCATCCTGGTCGTTCCAGCTACTTACTTTACCACCCGCTACCGGGCGTTTTTCCAGCACCGTAACTTTTACGCCCGCCTCGGCTAAGTCGGCAGCACAGGCTAAACCTGCCATGCCGCCACCAACTATTACAACTCGCTTGGCCTGCATTATTTTAGCTTACTAATACTTAACGCAATCGCGGTGGAAGTAGTTAGTAACTTTGCTACCATCATTCTTGAGGGTTTTAACCACCATCAGGGTGCGCTCGGTAGTCATCAAACTGCACTTGTCACAGTTATGCCCGGTTGGCAGGTTCACGTTCAAGCCGGTAGGTACTGTTTTTGAAAGTTTTACGTCCTTTGCCATTTTAGCCGCTTACTCCTTAAAAATATAATATTGGGGAAGGTAATTTTACCCACATAAATCCCGAAGGCCGCAGCACTTCGGGGCAACGAATATTATACATCTGGCCTGAAGTTAACGCAAGCCTGTTTTTAGCTCTTTATACCAACTATCCAGCAGACCATTATTTTTTTTGGTGGCATCCTCACCGATATAGGCGAAAGTTAATTCATATTCCAGACCGTCACGGGCTATGATAAACAGCTTGTCTTCCTGCCGCTCCACTTTTGCGATTTCGCTCATGGGTAAGGCCAACCAGCTTTTGCCCTGCCGATAGGCCAACGCCCGTTCGCGGCTATCGCGGTAGGCAATTAACGAGTTCGAAGTCAGAATAGCTAACCCAGCATCAGGTTTGAATTCATGAATTTCGCTGATAAGTTTTACCCTGGCAGCTTCGGGGCCAAATTTCGGTTTTTCGAGCTTCAAACTGGTTTTGTCGGTGAGGTATTTTTCAAGGGCAGCCCGGTGTGGTGTGGCAAGCAACGAACCTTTGATAATAGCGGTGGTACGGTGGGTAAGCAACCGTAGCCCGGTTGGGGTAGGCGGGTCAAACCGTAAACCCTTCCGGCTTGCCAGGATGCGCTCGTAGTCCCAAACCAATATTTGGATTTGTTCAAGGGGGATTTCCTCCTGCTTGCGGCTATTAGCGGCTATCACCAAACTTTCAGGATTGAGTAATATATAAGCCCGCCTAATCTGGAGTATGGCCACCCCCGCCACCAACGAGCCGATAACGCCTATTCCTATCAACACTAACCCTAGAAAATTGACCAGCCCACCCAAAAAGGCTACCTCCCGCAAAAGGGTGCTGAAGCCAATGAACGCCATCCCAAATATTGCTACCACCAACCCATTAAAAAACAGGCGGGTATAACGCCCGCCCTTGAACCTGATTTTCATAAACAGCTGTTTTCTATTCCCCTTCCTTGCTTGTGCAATTCCACAGGAGGTAGTGTGCAAGGGGGTTAGGTTTCTTTATAAATTTTCCGACAACTGACCGCCGACTATTTCTCTTTTGAATCTTCGGCAACTGAGTCCCATAGGCTGGCTTGACTTGGAGCGGCTTGCTTCACTTCGTCGGCCCATAATCCTAGGCGTTCACGGGCGCGGTTGGTCGGCTTTTTGGCTAGATGGTCATAGGCTTGCTGAGTGGCAATCCTCCCGCGCGGAGTACGGATTAAAAACCCCAATTGCAATAAATAGGGCTCGTATACATCCATAATCGCGTCGGTTTCTTCGCTGGTAGCCGCCGCCAGGGTCTCGATACCCACCGGGCCGCCATCGAATTTATCAATAATCGCGTTCAGAACCCGC
The DNA here is from genome assembly GCA_038207495.1 of Chloroflexia bacterium. GTDB lineage: Bacteria > Chloroflexota > Chloroflexia > Chloroheliales > Chloroheliaceae > Chlorohelix. The sequence goes on along the minus strand of JBBQZS010000007.1, from coordinate 24,194 downwards.
CTATCGCCATCGTCCAGGCCAAGTTCATCCACATCCAGTCGGGACAAAGACTCCGCCGCCACAATTTTGGTAATATGGCCCTCCGCCCGCACCTGAGCATAGTCCCGCACCCGCTTCAAAAGACGGTTAGCGACGCGGGGCGTACCACGCGAACGGCGGGCAATTTCGGAGGCCCCTTCATCGTCAATGGGCACCTTCAGAATCGCCGCGCTCCGGTGGACAATCTGCTCCATTGCCACCTGATCATAAAAATCCAGCCGATAAACCGCCCCAAACCTGTCGCGCAAGGGTGAAGTAAGAAGGGCTAACCGGGTGGTCGCGCCCACAATCGTAAAACGGGGCAAGCGCAGGTGAATAGTCTGGGCACTTGGCCCTTTGCCCGTCACCAAATCTACCGCAAAATCCTCCATTGCCGGGTATAAGACTTCCTCAATGGTGCGGTTCAGGCGATGGATTTCGTCAATAAATAAAATATCCTCTTTTTTGAGGTTGGTCAGAATTGCCACCAAATCACCCGCCCGCTCAATCGCCGGGCCACTGGTGACGCGGATATTTACCCCCATCTCCGAGGCCAGAATATTACTGAGAGTGGTTTTGCCCAACCCCGGCGGGCCATAAAACAAAATATGGTCAAGCGGTTCTTTGCGGGCTTTGGCGGCATCTATTAGAATTTGCAGATTCTCTTTAACCTTGTGCTGCCCGATATATTCAGCCAGCCGGCGCGGGCGCAGGGTAGCCTCAAAAGCCCGTTCATCGGCCTTACCACGAGGGGAAATTGTTCGTTCGGAGTTTTCAGCGTCAGCCATTGCACCTAATCCTGTAAATTTACATTACAATGTTCTAATTATAGCGCGTTTGTTCATATTTGTCGCGCAAAATAAATTGACTTGGTGGGTTTCTACCGTTACAATCACTAAAACAGATAGCCTATCGCAAAGTAGATAATATGACTGAAAAGTTCAATTCCAACATTTCTAGCCGTCTGGCAAAAAGTTACCAGCTATTAGCCAATTTTGAACGCCAACTTAATGGTCAAATTGACGACCCGGTGGTACGGGCGAATCTGGTGCGCGGCAAGCAAAAAATCGAGGAACGCATCACCGAACTTGAAATTGCTGCCGTAACCCCAGCCCAAAATAAACAGCCTACTCCCCAGATTCCCCCTTCCCAGCCCGAAGCCCTGCTACCTTACCTGGACGATCCCGACCCCACTATTCGCGCCTGGGCAGTTGGGGAATTAGCTACCACCCATCTACCGAGCGGTTTTCCTTACTTCGTGCGGGCGATGAAGGATGCCGACCCAGAGGTACGAAGCAAAGCCGCTACTGGTCTCTCCTGCTATGGCACTTACGCCATCCGCCCCTTACTCACCGCCTACAAAGACCGCGAAACCCAGGTACGAAACAGCGTCATAAGCGGTTTAGCCCATATTGGACCAGCAATTGTCCCTTATATTATCCCCATTTTGAAGGATGATGTGCTGGAAATGCACGTTTTGGTGGTAGCGACTTTGCGAGAGGTTGGACCTGTAATAGTTCCCCAGCTATATCAAATGCTGAAATGGCCCTACCCCAACCTGGTTTATTCAGTCGTATCGGTAATGGGGGACATCGGCAACAGCGAAACCCTGACTTTGCTCCATTCTTTCGCCACTGGACAGTTCAAACCCACTACCTGGGGAGGCTCCATCAGCGAAGCCGCCCAGAATGCCATCACCAAAATCCGCCAACGCCACGGCTCACAATAGGTTTTAGAAGTTTGGTTTTAGGTTAATTTTCACTACAAAGTAGAGTGTTATTCTCCAAGTTTTTGAGCAGAGGGTATTAAGTTTTTTAGACTTCAATCTCTTGGCGTTATAAAACTTGCCTGAACAGCTATGGTCAAAAACCTGAACCGTTCTATGAGATAGGCCAAAGGGCGAATTGACACCCTGCGTCAATTTGGTTATATTGACCAAAGCTAATTGTGAGAAAATTTACTTGCCGGGAGTAGCACTGGGGCTAACAACCGGGCCAACCAAACAGAAGTGGTTTGACCAGGACGGTCAACAACAGGTTAGAAAGATTAATATGCAAACCACCAGCTTTTCCGAGGTGCGGGGAAGCTCGCGTTCGTTTCGACCCAGTTATGACCTCAAACGCGATTGGATGCTTCCCGCCAGTATCGCTGCCCTTACGGTAGCTTTTCTGGTTTTTACGGTTTTTAATAACATAATGCCCACCGGGGATGACGTGGAGTTGTATTACCAGTACGCCAACCGGGTACTGGGTGGCAGTCTCCCCTATCGCGATTTTAATATCGAATATCCGCCCTTCTCGCTAATCTTTTTCATTCTTCCCGCCATTATCTCTAACTCTTTTGGGGCATATAATCCCGAACGTTATATTTTGTTATTCCAGGCCGAGTCTTTCTTATTAGCGGTAGCTACCTTGATTCTGGTCTGGCAACTTTTGCGGACACTCTATCCTGTAGCCCGGCTGAACTGGCGATTGGCCTTTTTTACCGCCGCTACTATCCTGATATGTCTATATGTCTTCCGCCGTTTTGATATTTCGGCTACTTTTCTGGTGACGCTTTCGTTTTATTTGCTCTACAAGCAACGCCAACCGGGTTGGGGTGGAGCCGTGCTAGGATTAGCCACCGCCGCCAAACTTTTTCCCGCCGTGTTGTTGCCCATAATGCTGATTTATTACTGGCGTGGAAAGCGCGACCGGGATTTTGCCCTGCGGACGATGGTAGGGTTTGGGATGGCAGTAGGGGTGACGGTGCTGCCCTTCGTAATAACCGGGCTGCCGGGGTTGCTGGCGTTCTTGAAGTATCACGGGGAGCGCGGGGTGCAGGTAGAGAGTTTGTTTGCCAGCCTTATCTGGCTGGGGAGCATCTTCGGCCTGACCAACATAAAATCCTCAGTGGATCATGGCTCGATTAACTTTGTTTCAAGCTGGGGGCAAACTTTAGCTACTACCGCCACCCTTTTAACCGTAGCGGGGCTACTGGCCTTCTTTGGCTATCTATGGTGGGCTACTCGGCAGAGTGGGCGACGACTGCGGGTAGATTGGATGCTACAGGCGGGAGCTATTGCCATTCTGTGGTTTATACTTAGCAACAAGGTTTTGTCGCCCCAATATCTGGTCTGGTTGTTGCCTTTTGCAGCTTTCTGGCGCGGCCCTAAAATCTGGCTTTATTTTGCCGCCCTGACTCTCAGTTTTATCGCTTTCCCCTTTATGGTGCTGGGGGTTGTGGCGGTAGATTGGCAACCGATGCTGGTAATTTTGCTGCGTAACCTTTTATTGGTGGGGCTATTTGGGTTGCAAGTGTGGGATTTCGTGAAGGGGACGGTTAATTTTTCCCCAAATAAAAAGTAGGAGGCTGCTCCGGCCTGCGAAGCCCATCGGCTGACAGAGCATCTTCCTACGATTAAATCCTTTTGAGTCTACGAATTATGTCCAGGCTCAATTAATCTGCTTCAACGCCTCTAGCATTTCCGGGACGCTGGTGAATTTTACCCTGGGCCGCCCTTGCGCCTCACCCTGACTAATCTCAGCTTTATTGATAATCAGCCAGTGGGCGTAGGTGATATAATCAGGCTTACGGGTTTGTAGCAGTTCGACAATCAATTCCGGGTTACGATTTTCGTCAGGAATGGGAGTAATGGTCGGTAAATCCTCGACCATCGAAGTTACGGTTGCGGCGGAGTCGGGCTTGTTCGTCCCAATAATCCCGCTTGGCCCGCGCTTGGCCCAGCCCACCACGTAACTACCCGCCACCAGGTGGTCGGTTTGAGGATTGTAAATCCGTCCGGCCTTGTTGGGAATAGTGCCGTTCTTTTCGTCAAAGGGTAGCCCCGCTACCGCCACCCCTTTGTAACCCACCGAGCGAAAAACCATCCCCACCTCGATTAGCTCATATTCGCCCGTACCAACCGCCTTAACGCTGCCATCGGCCTGGGCCACTAACTTGTTTTTCTCCAGCTTAACCGCTTTTACCTTGCCATCTTCCCCAAGAATTTCAACTGGCGAAACCAGGAAACGCATATCAATTTTGCGATGTTCGGGGGTTTGCTCTCTGGGCAGATATTTTTTAAGCGTTTCGACATTGCGGGTGGCGTTTTTATCAGTGGTGAGGGCCACTTGACTGGCTTCGTCCAGCTCCAGGTCAGCGGGGTGAATAATCACATCTACCCCCTCCAGTTCGCCAAACTCCTTTAATTCGGGATTGGTGAAGGCGGCTTGAACCGGGCCGCGCCGCCCCAGCATAATTACTTCCTTGACCTTACTCTGGCGCAAACGTTCCAGGGCATAATCACAAATGTCGGTAGTAGCCAGCTCGTCCGGGTTAGTCACTATAATCCGGGCCACATCCATCGCTACATTACCGTTGCCCACTACCGCTACCCGTTCACAGGACAGGTCAAATTCCAGATTCCAATAGTCGGGATGACCGTTATACCAACCCACAAAAATAGTTGCCGGATAGCTACCAACCAAATCCTCGCCGGGGATACCCATCCGGCGGTCGGATTGGGCCCCAAAAGCAAAAATTAGCTGGTCATAATATTTCTGTAAATCTTCCAGCAAGATATCCGAACCAAAAGTAACATTGCCAAAGTAGCGGAAATGGGGATTTTCGGCAATTTTGTCGTAAATACGGGTGACGGCCTTGATGGATTGATGGTCGGGGGCTACCCCTTCCCGCACCAGGCCAAAGGGGGTCGGGAAGCGATTGAACATATCTATTCGGCAATCCAGGTCGGTGTGCTTGAATAAGGACTCCGCCGCATAAAACCCTGCCGGACCTGCCCCGATAATTGCCACCCTTAAAGGCTGTGTTGCTGTTCCAAGTTGTTGTTCCACGCTCATAGCTCACCCCTGATTTAGGTTTCAGAAATCTTTTATTGTCCAAAGTCATTAATATCATAGCACATTGTTACGATTTGAACTATAGAATCTAGTTCCCTTTCGATTACTTGCTTCTATAGCACCTGCTCTTTTTATTGAACTAATGGCCTGAACCCGCTCACACCCTACACCTTTAATGTTAAAGCCGTATCTATGTTATAATTCGGTAAACTATAAAGATTTTTGGGGTTGATTTGAAGTAAGCGTAATAAATGAATTCGTAAAGGCATGAATGTTTAACAACAGACAAATTGGGATAGACCTCGGCACCGCAAACGTATTGGTGTATGTTAAGGGTAAGGGAATTGTTTTAAGCGAACCTAGCGTGGTAGCTATTTCAACCAAAGATAACCGGGTTTTACAGGTAGGTATGGCGGCCTACGAAATGATGGGGCGTACCCCGGAGACCGTTGAGGTAATCCGCCCAATGCAGAGTGGCGTAATTGCCGATTACGTGGTCACAGAGGCCATGCTCAAGCACTTTATCGGGCGAGCCACCGGGCGGTTTGCGGTAGTCAAGCCGGACGTAATGATTTGTATCCCGGCGGGCGTAACTAACGTGGAAATGCGGGCGGTACACGATGCCGCAATTCAGGCCGGAGCTAAACGCGCCTGGTTGATCCGTGAACCACTGGCGGCAGCGATTGGGGCTCAAATCCCGATTGCCGAGCCCACCGGAAATATGATTATTGACATTGGTGGCGGCACAACTGAAGTGGCGGTAATCTCGCTGTACGGGATTGTGACTTGCAACAGCATCCGGGTGGGCGGTAACAAGCTGGACGATGCGATTGCCAGTTACATCAAGCGCAAATATAACCTGATGATTGGGGAGCGCACCTCCGAGGAAATAAAAATCCGCATCGGCAGTGCCATACCCTTAGAGGAAGAACTCTCGATGGAAGTGCGCGGGCGCGACCAGGTTAGCGGCTTGCCCCGCACCGTTATCATCCGCAGCAATGAAGTAACCGAAGCTCTGGCTGACCCACTCGAAAGTATTATTGGAGCGGTGCGGACAGTGCTGGAAGAAACCCCGCCGGAACTTGCCAGCGATATTATTGACCGGGGAATGGTGATGGCAGGTGGTACTAGCCAGTTACGCAATATCAGCCAACTGTTGGCGGACGTTACGGGCGTGCCTTGCTACGTAGCCGATAATCCCCTGAACTGTGTGGCGATTGGCACGGGCGTGGCCCTGGAATATATTGACCTGCTCAGAGACTCACTAAGTGGGGATTTCTAGAACCTTAAACCAAGTAAAAGAGTCGCCGCTAACCCCTGAGAAGGGTAATGGTTTGTTACATAACCATTACCTGTGGGTTGGGGTGGCTTTTTTGATTCTGACCCTGCTTTACACCGGGCGAATGTGGGTTAGTATCGGCAGTGCGATGCCCGGTGGCAACATAGACGGCTACGAGAATTTCTGGAATAACTGGTGGGTACGTTACGCCCTGTTAGACCGTCATGTAAATCCTTACTTCAACGACTTTATTTATTACCCCCTTGGCGTCAGCCTCCGTTTGCACACTTTACAGCCCCTGAACAGCCTATTCACTATTCCGCTTGCCCCACTCTTTGGCCTGATTGCGGCCACCAACTTGACCCTGGTTTGGGCTGTTTTCGCCAATGCTTTCTTTTCTTACCTGTTTCTCTATTACCTGTGTCAGAACACGTTAGCAGCTTTTGTGGGAGCCAGCTTTTTTGGCTTCTGCAACAGCCAGATTTATGAGTTTTTCGGGGCGGGACAGGCTAATCTGGTGGCGGTGGAATGGTTGCCGCTCTATCTGCTTTTTATGTTCAAGGTTGGGCGGGGCGAGGGCAAACGCTGGCTTAATATTGTAATAGCGGCGGTGTTGCTGCTCTGTCTGAACCTGACTGACCTCCAATACCTGCTTTTTGCGGTGGTATTAACCGGGTTGTACGCGGTTTACAGTCTGTTCCAAAACCAAAGCTGGCGGGAAAAGGGGTGGGTCTGGGGGCGTTTTGCCCTGGTCGGCACACTTTACGGTATGGTGGCCTTGCCTCTGTTTATTATCCCAACGATAATTGAGTCCGCCAATTCTCCCTGGCTCTGGCCCAGTGCTGACCAGAGTTTGTCCAAAGCCACCGGGCTATTCGATTATCTCGGCTGGGAAGGGCGTAATCTGGGTTATATTCCCCTGATTCTGGCAATTATTGGCCTGTTAGCAAGTTGGCGCAAGAACACCGGGGCAACTCGATTCCTGGCGATAGCCGCGCTGGTTTTTGGGCTTGTTTCGCTTGGCCCGGCCCTGCAATGGGATAATGCCCAACCCCTCAAGCTAGGCGATTTTACCCTGAGTCTGCCCTATGCCTGGATTAGTGCGTTGCCGGGGATGCAGGTGGGTCGGAACGCTTCATTGTTTCAGATTGTCTGGTATCTGGCGGTGGCGGGACTGGCGGGTTACGGCCTGATGTGGCTAATAGAAAGGTTTGCCAGAGGTTGGCTGTGGCACGGACAACTGGCTTTAAGTGGCGCGGTAGTAGCGGTGGCGGTAGGACCTTTGCTGATTGGCGCGGCGGGTAGTTATAAGCTGGATTTTCTGGAGGTGCCGCCCTTTTACCAGCAATTGGCGCAGGATAAGGCCGATTACGCCATTTACGAAATTCCGGCTTTTACCGAAAGCGGGTTGGGCGAAGATGTTTATCAGGCTTATCAGGTTTATCATGGCAAGCCACGCCTGGGGGGTCGTTATGCCCGTGACCATAAACTTTCCAACCCCAACAATTTCGTGAAAACCAACACCCTGTTTAGGGACTTTTACTGGCTGACTACCGGGAATATCATGAAGGAGTTGCGGCCAGACCGAGATTTCCTGTCCGCTCCCGACTACAAAAGCGTGGCCTTGCCGCTCCTGAACTATTACAAAATTGGCTATCTGGTAATTTACAAGGAAGCCCTTGATCCGGCGGGACTTAAATATGCCACTGACCTGGCGAAACAGATTTTGCCAGACCCCAGACCGACTTACGAAGATGCCCGAATGCTCGCCTACAAAGTGCCAACGGCTGCGCCTCTGACCCAAAATAGCGGAGTATTTGCTGATGTGGGAGATGGTTGGTACAAACCCGAAACTCAAAACGGGGAGACATGGCGTTGGGCCAAAAGCTACGATAAAGCCGACCTTTATTTGTATAATCTGGGCCAGGAATCCAAAAACGCCAAACTTAATCTGACCGCCTACAGCTTCAAAAAGAACCGCGATTTGATTGTAAAACTAAATGGGCAGGAAATTAAACGCCTCTCGTTAGTTGAGGAACGTCAGAAGTTCAGCCTTGACCTGAAACTTGCCCCTGGCCGTAACTTTCTAACCTTCTCCTCGCCCGACCCTGGACTGGCAGTAGCCGATTTTGGTTTTAAGAACGACTCACGGGTGCTAAGTTTTGGGATGTTGAATCTCAGTTTGGAACAGAGCCAATAGTTGGCTAGTTTTAAATTCGTCGGGCTGGATTTGGCCTGGGCAACCCGCAATAATACTGCTGCTGCCGTTATAGAGTACCAGCCTGGAAACGAGGCCGGAATTATAACAAACTGGCAAGCCCAATTGGGCAGTAATGCCGAGATTCTGGATTTTATCAGCCCAATTCCTCCAGCCTCCTCCCTACTTATCGCCATAGATGCGCCACTGGTCGTACCAAACATGAGTGGGGCACGGGAATGTGATCTGGAATTATCCAAAATCTTTCGGCGATACGAGGCTGGAACTCACCCCGCCAACCGTACCAACCTGGGCCACTACGGGAATCCGCCTGGTGATATTCGGGGCGAAACCCTGGCACGCTTGTTAACTGAACGCTTTGGTCTAAACCAAAACCCGTATCTCAAATCCCAACAACCCGTCCACCAATTCTTTGAGTGTTACCCACACCCCGCTATGGTGGTGCTTTTTGGCCTTAACAAAACCCTGAAATACAAGCGCAAGTTGCGAGGGCGGGATAATGACCGCCATGCCGCTTATGCCGAATATCAAAGCTACCTGGCCCAGCTTACTCAACCTCGTTTGATTATCCCTGCCGAAATTCTAAGTAAGGATACCCGACTTCTCCGGGGCAAAGCCTTGAAACAGTATGAGGATTTGCTGGATGCGGTAATGTGCGCCTATATTGCCTTTTATTACTGGTGGTGGGGCGTGGAAAAGTGCCGGGTTTTCGGGAGTATCGCGGAGGGTCATATCGTCACCCCTTTTTTCGCTAATAATTAGCAATAGTTAGATAACAAATTATTTACAAATTCCTTGTAACCTCTTAACACCTCTTGCGTAAGATTTATACAGGGCAAAAGAAACTTTGCCCCTCAGCATGAAAATTCTTTAAAAAGATAGATGGTGTTAGTAGATGTACAACTATAACAACGACAACAATAATTATCCAGGCTATCCCAATGGTAATAATAATTATCCAGGCTATCCCAATGGTAATAATAATTATCCTGGCTATAGCAACGATAACAATACCTATCCGCCCTATCCCTACTATTATCAGCCCTATTATCCGCCACCTCCACCGCCACCCCAGAAAAGGGGCTTACCCGGGGTGGTGGTTTTCTTCCTTTTAGCGGCGGTTGTGCTGGTAGCGGCCTATTTTACCTCGTCCTATCTGGATAGTAGCCGGGCAGTAGCCGACCCGCTTACTCAGGACGACCGGGCAAACTTTGGCTTCCGTATTTTGCCAAACGAACAGCTAGTAAACCAGCAATACGCTTTGCAGAAAATTGATGCCGCCACTGCCTGGAAAATTACGCAGGGTAAAAGCGACTTGATTGTGGCGGTAATAGACACCGGGGTTGATGCCAGTCATCCTGACCTACAGGGCAAACTGGTCAAAGGTTATAACTTCGTTGATAACAATACCAACACCAATGATATTGTGGGGCATGGCACTTTTGTGGCTAGCCTGATTGCCGCCAGAGCCAATGATGAGGTGGGGATTAGCGGAATCGCCCCCCAGGTCAAAATCATGCCGCTCAAAGTGATGGACGATACCGAAAGCGGTAACAGTTTGCGGGTAGCCAAAGCCATTCGGTATGCGGTGGATAACGGAGCTAAAGTAATCAACCTGAGTCTGGGTAGCGACTCGGCCTCGCGTAATATTAAGTCCGCCATAGATTATGCTATAAGCAAGAATGTGGTGGTGGTCGCCGCTTCCGGCAACGAAGGTAATGAGGGCAACCAGCCCAATTATCCAGCTTCCTTCGCCGGGGTAATTTCGGTAGCGGCCACCGGGCCACGTGATACCGTTGCGGCCTTTAGCAATCATAACCGCAGCGTGGCGGTCAGCGCACCGGGGGTTAATGTTATCGGGGCGCGTTCAGCCCAAAACCAAATTTGCCGCCCCTATCGTAACGATTTTTATTGTGTAGCCAGTGGCACCAGCTTTGCCGCCCCCTATGTTTCCGGTACCGTCGCCCTCATGCTTTCGGCTAATGCTAAATTGAGTATTACGCAGGTAACCCAAATCCTCGAAAGCACCAGCCAGGATTTAGGCCCCAGCGGGCGGGATGATTATTACGGCTACGGACGGATAGATGCCGCCAAAGCCGTCCAAAAAGCTTCAACCGCAAAGTAAGAGTCAGAATTCAGGAGTCAGGAGTCAGAATAAAAAGAATTTTCGCAGGGGTAGACCAATGTGTCTACCCTTATTTTGTTACTCAAACAGAAACTTACTTAATATATTCTTCCACCCGATTCAACCATTCACCCGTCAAAGTTTGAAGGAGAGAAGTTTGTTCAACATCTAAAAAGTGACCAGCCCGGTCAAGCACCGCAAAAGTACCCCGCGGATAATTGTCGAGGATGTGCCAGGCGTTTTTATACCCTACCATCGAGTCCTGCCGGCCCGTTACGATTAGGGCAGGCCCTGGAAAGGGTGTTGCTAACTCGTCTAAGGGAAAGGAAAAGCTGGAGAGGTCACCAATTCGGTTAAGAAAGGGCCAGTCAGCCAGAGCAAAAGCAGGCTGTCCATAGGTAGTGAACCACTCAATCGTTTCAACTCTTTGGACAACACACATGTCGGGGAGAAAATTTGTTTGAGGAGTTAAAGCGGCGAGAAATTGGGCATTCTCAACTATAACTTGATGAGGGGGTGCTTGTAACCTGGTTTTATCCGTTTCAACCTGGGGTATCCAAAGTGCTACTCCATCAATCATAGAGCCCATTTGGTAGACCATTCCCCGCGCCAGATAGCCGCCATAAGATAGCCCGGCAACAACAAAGCGTTGGTTTGGGGCAACCGTTTGGATAAATTCGCGCATAACCTCGAGAATATTATCCTGATTTGTTATCCACTCCGCTCCTGGTGTTTTCCCGTGACCCGGCAAGTCGGGATAAATCCGTCGCCAGCCGGGGCGGTTGTGGAAAATGGGTTCCATATTAGCCATCATCCAACGGTGGTCTACCGGAGTACCGTGTAACATTAATATCGGGATACCCGTACCACATTCCTCATAATAGATTGGGACAGATTTCACCATTACTTCCATAGAGTTAACTCTCCTTCGCAGGTTTATTTTGTTAAATGGTTTGAGCGGTTATAACCTGGGATCAATATATACTGTAAATCTTCACTATGCATGTCACCCTGAACGAAGTGAAGGGTCTTGTTTAAACATTGAGATTCTTCGGCTTTGCCTCAGAATGACAGGTTTCATAAATGAGTACTATCTAGTGGTTGAAAGAGGAATGAAATAGAACCTGATTTACATACCCTATGCAATCCAGCACGTAATAAAAAAGTGCCAGATTAAAATGGGCTTTAAAGTAATTTCTTATGCCAGGACATAATCCATCCTGTCCCTACAAATTTCCCTTCATCCTTCATCGTTTCCTAAACATCATATCCATTCTTGTGAATGAATAAAAAAAGGACAGACACATTGGTCTGCCCCTACAAATTTCGATTAACCGCTTGGATTAGCGGCGGAAATTGCCACCACCACCATCACGGCGCGGGCCTCGGTCGCCACCACCACCATTACGGGGCGGGCCACCTCGGTCATCACGGCGCGGGCCTCGGTCACCACCACCACCGCCATTGTCACTCTTCGGCCCAGGCATTTGCCCGGTCAGAATAGCGCGGCGGGAAAGGCTGATTTTACCGTTTTTATCCACATCCGTAACCATCACATTGATTTCGTCGCCCATCTTGACGACTTCCTCAACGTGCTGCACGTGATAGTCGGCCAGTTCGCTGATGTGAACCAGACCATCTTTACCCGGCATAATTTCGATGAAAGCACCGTAGGGCATAATACGAACGACTTTACCCAGGTAGATTGCGCCAACCTCGGCCTCTTTGGTAAGAGCCTCGATGCGGCGGATAGCGTTTTTCGCGCTCTCGCCATCTACGCTGGAAACAAAGACCGAACCATCATCCTCCACGTCGATCTTCGCCCCGGTTTCCTCGATGATTGCCCGGATATTCTTACCACCAGGGCCAATCAAGGCTCCGATTTTTTCCGGGTTAATCATGATTTTAACGATACGCGGCGCGAAAGGCGAAAGCTCAGTGCGGTTCTTGTTGATGGTTTCCATCATCTTATCCAGAATAAACAAGCGTCCGGCTTTGGCTTGCTTGAAACCTTCCTGCATAATCTCGAAAGTTATGCCAGTGGTCTTAATGTCCATCTGAAGGCCCGTAACTCCCTCGGCGGTTCCGGCAACCTTGAAGTCCATATCACCCAGCGAGTCTTCGATACCCTGGATGTCGGTCAGAACTTTCCAGCTACCGTCTTTATCGGTAACAAGGCCCATCGCCACGCCCGCGACGGCGGCTTTAATCGGCACACCTGCATCCATTAGCGAAAGAGTTCCGGCGCAAACACTAGCCATCGAGCTTGAACCGTTGCTGCTAAGAGTTTCGGAAACCACCCGAATGGTATAGGGGAAATCGCCTTCGTCCGGGATAGCCGGAGCGAGCGAACGTTCCGCCAATGCACCGTGTCCGATGTCGCGGCGGGAAGGGCCACGCGGACGCTTTACTTCGCCAGTGCTGAAGGGCGGGAAGTTGTAATGGTGCATAAAGCGTTTGGATTCTTCCACGCCGATGCCATCCAAAATCTGTTCCTCACCGCTAGTACCCAGGGTCGTAATGCTCAAAACCTGAGTCTGACCACGAGTAAAGAGCGCGCTACCGTGAGTACGCGGCAACATCCCAACCTCGCTGCTGATTGGGCGGATTTCGTCCACTGCCCGACCATCGGGGCGAATGCCTTCGTGGGTGATGGCACTGCGGACTTCCTCTTTCATCAGGCTGTCAAAGGTTTTTTCAGCCTCTTTGGTTTTGGCTGCTAGAGCTGCTTCATCAATGCCCTGGGTGAAGTTGGCAATCGCTTCCTTGCGCAAGGATTCGGTGTTGTCCATACGGGCTTGCTTATCGCGGTTGCGAACTGCCCCACTCAACTTGTCGCCCAGCCAGCTCTTAAACTCATTTTTGAAGGTTTCGTCTACCGCCGGGGCAGTTACCTGCTGCTTGACAACTCCCAGGGCCTGAGTCAGTTGCTTTTGAAGCTGGATACTGGCCTGTAGCTCCTTATGAGCGAATTTTACCGCTTCCAGCATAATTTCTTCGGACAATTCCCAGGCACCCGCTTCAACCATCATTACGGCCTGTTCAGTTCCGGCCACCGTCAAATCCAGGCGGCTATCGGCTAGTTGAGAAGTGGTTGGATTACAAACAAACTCACCATCAATATAACCAACCTTAACCGCGCCAACCGGCCCAGAGAACGGCAAGCCGCTCAGTTCCAGGGCGGCACTGGCTCCAATGATGCTGAGAGTATCAGGCTCATTTTCCTGGTCAGTGCTGAGAACTATAATCTGAACTAACACTTCGTTGAAATAACCTTTGGGGAACAGGGGGCGCAGGGGGCGGTCGGTGAGGCGAGCTACCAGAATGGCGTTATCACTGGGTCGGCCTTCGCGCTTGATAAAACCACCAGGGATTTTACCAGCCGCATACATTTTCTCTTCGTATTCAATTGTCAAAGGGAAGAAATCTTGCCCTTCTTTGGCTTCGGGGCTGGCTACGACGGTTGCCAGTATCATAGTATCGCCATAGCGTACCAATACTGCTCCGGCAGCCTGTTCAGCCACTCTTCCAGCTTCAATGCTGAAAGTACGACCACCTACGGTCGTCTCAAATTTGTGGATTTGTCGTTCTGACATAACTAATTATTCTTAACCTCCAGGGAAAAGCAAGGACACACCAAATCTGGGTTGAACCTTTCAACCTCAGCACTATATTCTACTTTTCCAAAAGGGGGGTTAGGAACTGGAGGCTGTATCTAACCACATACGAACTCTATTCTTGACTACCAGAGCCGGTTAGCTCCAAGCTCCAATACCTAACTCCCCCACCTAAATTAATTTACCTACAAGTATTTTTTATACTTATTACAATATAACCGAGTCCAGGACTAATGTAAAGCACAGCTAGTTGCTAAACAAAAAGACCTGGCATTTTAAATGCTTCAGGTCTCTTACCAATTGGCGAGTAGGGTCGCCCTTAGCGGCGCAGACCCAGTTTGCCGATGACAGTGCGATAGCGTTCAATATCTTTCTTGCTAAGATAAGCTAACAGGCGGCGGCGGCGGCCAACCAGCTTTAGCAAACCTCGCCGTGAATGATTATCATGCTTATGGTCGTTGAGGTGTTGAGTTAACTGGACGATGCGCTCGGTCAATAACGCAATCTGAACCTCGGGTGAACCAGTGTCGCCAGCGTGGGCAGCATACTTTTCAATTATGCCATCCTTTTCGGCTTTTTGCAGCGACATTCACAAACCCCCTTTCGGATTTAAGACTTTCAAACTAATTTATTTTCTTTATGTTTGGATTTCGGTTCGGTCACTTTCACTGCCAACCCTAGTCCCGTAATAACTAGCTCTTAAAGTTTTACCTTTTGTTTGCCCAAACCTGACTAACAGTTTTTTGATATTTCTGTCAGCAGGTAGAGACCAAGCTTGCCTTGCCAATATTAACCCTCTTTTAAGGTCTATCTTGGGCCAGCGTACTTTGTCGGCTAATGAAGACAGTATAGCATATTAGCTGATTTGTTGCAATCAGACCAATTTAGCCTCAGATAGCCGGACAACATTAGTGTAGACCGCTTATTTGAGCTAAAGTTGAGTGTCTAAATCTTTTCTTTGCCCATAAAAACCAGCTCTATATTCGCTTACCAATATTGTGAGTCCCATATTGGTTAATAAATAGGAATAAGGTTTTAGCTCAAACCGTTGACTTTACTTGACAATAAATTGTATAATGAAAACGCAACTTGTCATAACGATTAATTACGCGGCTCGCTTTGATAAAATGACTAATAAATTTGTCCGACGCTAGTGCCAAAATCCAGGAGTGGCCTTTATGAATTCCAAATCCTTTGCTTATAGGGTCTTCGTATTTTTGGTAGTAATGGGAGCAATGTGGAGTACCGGGGCTTGTAGTGACAATTCTGCCGCCCAGGTTAGTAATTCCCAACCTGATAATGCTGCTTTTATTCAGGCGCAGGTAACTTCGACCAGTGCACCACGCACAGTTGTTACCACTGCCCGCCCTTCCCCCACTCCTACCGAAATCCCGCTGATTTTGCCTACCCCAACTGAAGTGGGTGCTGGTACGCCACTGCCGACAAATTTATTATTGCCGCCACCTACCATTACGCCAACCGCTACTCCTACAAATACGCCTTTGCCTACTCCGAAGCCAACATCAACCCCCCTCCCACCCCCAACCCCAACCCCAACCGCTTTGATTCGAATTGGCGGGGAAATAATGGAGGAATTCCCGGGCTATACCGATGCCCGACGCGGTTTCCTGTACCCGCTAACCAATCAATGTATCAGGAATGCCTTTTTAACCGCCAGCAATGTTACCAAGCCGGCTAACCCCTTTGATTTCCCAGGTCAAGCCGCCCGCGCTTCCGAGGGTGCCTGGTTTGACGCTGTTACCGCGGTATATGTGCGCCCACCCGTCAGCACTGAAATCCAGTCTACTCTGAATATTACGGGCACAATCGCCTATCAAACCCGTATGATAGAATTCCGGCCTGACCTGGTACTTATGTGGCATGTGTTGAATAACCTGACCATTCAGCTAATTGACCCTGATACCGACCCCGCCGTGTATCAACGAGCTTATGAAGAATCGGTAAACATTTTCGTGGATCGTTTAATGAAAGAAACCAGGGCGAGAGTAGTAATTGGTAATGTACCTGATATTACCGCTATGTGGTATTTCAAGCCTTGTTTTTCGCCTGAGGTTTTGCGCAAAACTCAGCAGGATTACAATAAAATTATTGACAATGTAGCCCGCCGCAATCCAAATCGGGTATTTGTAGCCGACCTGACAAGCATTGAGCTAGCCAAGTATGCTCAATACATCTCAATTGAGGACGGATTTTTCATGACGGTAGCCGGGCATCGCGAGGTTGCCAAAATATTTGGTAAAGTAATTAACAGGTTAGGGATTACCCCCCCGCTAAAAGAACCTTCCCTGTATTATCCTGGTAGTCCCGTGGCAGGAAATACAAGTAGCGGTGGAGGCGGTAGTGGGGCCACTACGCCGCCTGCCGGAGGAAGTCCCGGCGTGACTACGGCACCGGGCGCAACTACGCCGCCAGCACCAACCGCAACTCCTTAGAATCAAAAAACCCCTTCATTTATCTGAAGGGGTTTTTGTTTTAGATAAACGTCCCACCATCTACTACTATAGTTTGCCCGGTGATGTGTCGGGAAGCCTCCGAGGCCAGGAATATCGCCGCCCCCTTTAAATCTTCCAAATCACCCACGCGTCCCAGAGCCGAGGCCGCCTCAAATGCCGCCCGGTTAGCTTCAATTAAACCCGAAGCCATGCGAGTGGGAAACCAACCAGGGGCAATCCCGTTTACCCGGATACCATATTTGCCCCATTCTTTCGCCAGATTTCGAGTAAAGGATAGTACACCCGCTTTGCTGGTATTGTAGGCAATGGTTCGCATTTCCTCCCCACCCGTAGTATAACCCGCTACCGAGGCGATATTAATAATCTGCCCTCCATGCTTTGCTTCAATCATATGCTTGCCTACTTGCTGTGACATCATAAAAATCCCGGTCAGATTTACGTCCAGAATTTGCTGCCACTTTCGCAAAGGATAATCTTCGGCGGGCTGCCCCCAGGTTTGTCCGGCATTATTCACCAGAATATCAATTTGACCATATTTTTCAAGCGCACTATTTACGGTTCTCTCGACGTCCTCTGGTTTTGAAACGTCCGCCACGATTGAAAAGCAATCAAAACCCTTTTCGGTAAACTCGGCAATAGTTGGGTCTAGCCATTCGCCGCGTCGCCCGCTTATAACAACCTTTGCCCCCGCCTCGGCATAAGCTTCGGCGATAGTTTTGCCGATACCTCGCCCCCCACCTGTAACCAGGGCCACTTTGCCCGACAGGTTAAATAAGTCCAAAACGCCCATGTTTTTCTCCTCCAAATTATCGTACCGAGTAAAAAAGTCGAAAATCCAATACCAATACAATTAACCAAACACTATCCCCCATCTCCTACCCCCCTGAATTATATACCAATTTCTTCGATTGACACCAACTGATGCACGGTATATAATCTTTTACGGTTCACAGGTTTCAACGATGGGGGTGTAGCTCAGTTGGGAGAGCGCTACAATCGCACTGTAGAGGTCAGGGGTTCGAGCCCCCTCACCTCCACCATCGTTCTAAACCTGGAATACAACCACCACTCTCACCCTTTTATCCCTGTTTATCATATTTTTCTCCTAATATAGCCCTGGCCTTATTCTTGCTACCCGAAAAATTAGGCAACTGATTTTTGTATTTTACCTAACAGCTAACGCCTAAAACTTGTTACCTAACGACTGCTTTCTTGACTCTAAAGGTTGGCTGGGCAATAATAGGCGGGCGAATTTAAGATTACTGCGAAAAGGAACAGACGAAATGGATAATATAACTTTAGAGATTTTCCGCGCGCGTTTGACCGCCGAAAAAGCGATGGCCCTGGCAAAGCTGGAATCGCTTGACCAGCAAAGCCGCGAGACAGCCGAGTCTCAATCCAGTGAAGGCACTTTTGGGAATGATGCCGACCTTGCCAGCGACGTGGTTGAGGAAGAAGGTATTTTAGCGGTTCGGGCCGATACCACCGAACTCTTGTCCCAAATTGAGAAAGCGTTAGAGCGGATTGATAACGGGACTTTCGGGATGTCCGAGGTTTCGGGCAAACCCATTCCGATTGAGCGGCTACAAGCCCTGCCCTGGGCTACCAGTTTAGTAGGTGAAGAAGATGGCGCGGCAGGCGACACAACCCGTTATTAGTAGTAACCAGTCGAGGGTCAAAAGTCGAACATAGTTGCATTTTGGATTTTGGATATTCGATTTTAGATTTTAGATTTTCCTGACACCTAACACCTATAAGAGAGATGAACGTAGTGGTGAACGAAACGGAACAATTGACCGAGGATAATAAAAAAACCAAACGCAGCCTGGGTTATTACTGGCCCTTTGGGTTGGTGGTAGGAGTTATGGCTCTCGACCAACTCACCAAGTGGCTGACCGAGACCAACCTGGGGCCTTACGGTAGTGGTAAAGAGGTCGAGGTGCTGGGGGGTCTGGTGCGCTTCCGCTATGTGCTCAATACAGGCGCGTCTTTCGGTATGCTCAAAGATGCTCCCTGGCTATTCACCGGGTTGGCAATACTTGCCAGCGCGGGGATTATAATCTGGTATGTGATGGACGGCACGCGGGTGTGGGTGTATCAGCTTTGTACCGGGATGATTCTGGCGGGGGTGATGGGCAATCTCTTTGACCGGATTTTCCGCAACGGGGCCGTTACCGATATGATTAATTTCCCCTGGTTCGAGTTTTTCAAAAATTTCAACGTGGCTGACTCCAGCATCACAATCGGAGTCACAACAATGGTGGTTTCTTCGTTGGTACGGGCCTGGAGAGATAGCCGTAACAAAGGAGCTATCGAAAGCTAATGACCGAAGAAGAAATCGTGATAGAGGAAGAATACCTTCCTGACGATGACTCAGATTTGGATATTGACCTGATTGGCGGCGATATTCCCGCCAGTCCAGCCCTTGACCTACCCGACGTGCTGGAGCATGAGGTGGCTAAGGACGAGATTGGCGAACGGCTGGATAAAATTGTGTCGGTGCTGCGGCCTGACCTCTCGCGTTCCCACGCCCAACGTCTGATTGACGAAGGAATCTTGACCCTGAACGGCAAGGCCACCAAATCGGGTTACAAATTGCGCAAAGGTGATAAATTTTACCTTAAAGTGCCGCCGCCCTCACCCCTGGAACATCTGGTCGCTGAGAATATTCCGCTCGATATTATTTACGAGGATACTGACATTCTGGTAATCAACAAGCCCGCCGGAATGGTGGTGCATCCCGCCCCCGGACACGCCAGTGGCACGCTGGTTAATGCCCTGCTCTATCATATTCCTAACTTGAACATCAACGGTAACGTGCGGCCCGGTATTGCCCACCGCCTGGACAAAGATACCAGTGGCTTGTTAGTGGTTGCCAAAACCGATGCGGCGTTGGGCAGCCTGATTGAACAAATGAAGGCTCGTACTACCCTCAAAGAGTATCTGACCATGCTGGAGGGAAATGTGCAGCCGCCAGTGGGGATTATTGATGCTCCGATTGGGCGCGACCCCGGTGCCCGCAAGCAAATGGCGGTAGTGCGCAACGGTAGGCCAGCCCGCACCCAGTTCAAGATACTGAACTATTTCGAGAAACATAGCTATGCTCAGGTGCAGCTTCATACCGGGCGCACCCACCAGATTCGGGTGCATTTTGCCTATCTGGGCTTCCCGGTAGTAGCCGATACGGTTTATGGTAAGCGCAAACCGACCCTCCACCTGAAACGCCAGTTTTTGCATGCTGCCAAGTTGGGTCTGAAACTACCCTCAACTGGGGAATACCGCGAGTTTGAAGCACCTCTGCCGCCCGACCTGGTACGCGCTCTGGCAGAAGCGGAGAAGGAATAGTTGTCGGTTGTCAGTTATCGGTTGTCGGAAAATTCAGGGATATTAATAAACTTCCTGTAACAGTTCGCGAAGCTTGTCATTCTGAATTACGAATACAAGAAATCCTGCATTAGGCATAGGGTTAACGTTGCAGGGAGGTTGTACGGTAATAAATCACCGGGCTAAAACAGCGAGTTAATAATATAGGCTCTCTTAGCGCGGTGGCTTTAGTCCCGCGTTATCATAATTAAAGAAAATGGGCAAGTATAAAAATAAAAGGCCAGGGCCGTTATGACCCTGACCTCTTTTTTTTATGTCCGTAGCCGCCAAACATAGAATTGGCATAGAAACCCCCTCAACCCAACCTTCCCCCTGGAAGGGGAGAAGCCAGCTTACGGGAAGAGTGAGCGTTTCCTCGAATTACCAACTCCCTCTTATGGTGCGTAGGCTGCCTTTTAAGTTGACAACCTTTGCCATATCCTCAATAATTTGGCACTGAATTCCAGAAATTAAGCTCCCCTGTTGAAAAATGAAAGGTTAAGAGAATGGCTGAGACCGGGCTAGACCCCCAGAAGTACCTGGATAAATATTATAATTACGCAGAATTAACCGCTGCTCTAGAGGATTTGGTCGAAAGATATCCCCATCTGGCAAAGCTAGAGTCTATTGGCAAAAGCTACGAGGGTCGCGACTTGTGGGTAATGACCATCACTAATTTTTCCACTGGCCCCGCCGAAGAAAAACCAGCTTATTGGATAGATGCCAATATTCACTCCGCCGAAATTACTGGTGGGGCAACTGCCCTTTACACTATTGCCTATCTGCTGGCAAATTATGGGCGAGAGGCCGCGAATGACCCCAAAATGGCGCAGGTTAGTCGCTTGCTGGACACTCGGGCTTTTTATATCGAGCCACGCCACACCCCCGATGGCGTAGAACGAGTGCTGACTACCCCTCGCCGCTTGCGAAGTAGCACTCGCCCCTACCCCACCGAGGAGGACAAAGACGGTTTATATCCTGACGACCTGGACGGCGATGGGGTTATTCGCCACATGCGGGTGCAAGACCCTATTGGCGATTGGAAAGCTTCTGACAAAGACCCCCGTCTAATGCTAAAACGCCAGCCAGACGAAGAGGGCGGCACTTATTACCGGGTGTATGTCGAAGGCAAACTTCGTAACTTTGATGGCTACACCTTGAAAGTTCCGGCTCTGAAAGAAGGCTTGGACCTTAATCGCAATTATGGGCACGATTGGCAGCCCGACAACGCCCAACTTGGTGCAGGCCCCTACCCTCTGTCGGAGCCTGAAACACGGGCTGTTACCGAATTCTGGATAAAACATCGTAATATCTGTGGCTCGCAAAGCTACCACACCTTTGCCGGGGTAATCCTGCGGCCCTATAGTGCCCTGCCGGATGAGGCTTTTCCTAAAGAAGACCTTGAATTTTACAAGCTGATGGGCAAACGCGGTACGACTTTGAGTGGCTACCCCGATGCCAGCATTTATCACGGCTTCCGCTACGACCCCAAAACGGTCTTGCATGGCGCGTTCCTGGATTGGGCTTATGAACATCAGGGCGTGTTTGCCATCAGCACCGAACTCTGGGATATTATCAAATTAAGCGGTATTGAGAAGCGCGATTTTATTGATTTTATGAGCCGGGAGCGCAGCGAGGAAGACGACCTGAAAATTTTCAGGTGGGCCGATGAAAATATTCCTGGCTCATATATGAACTGGACTCCCTTTGACCATCCCCAACTGGGCGCGGTTGAGATTGGTGGCTGGGATTTTGTGTATAGCTGGCAGAATCCACCCCCTGGCTCAAAATGGCTGCGCGAACTGGCTCAGGCTAATATGGAATTCTCCTTCGCCTGTGCCGGGATGTCTCCCAAACTGACTTTGCCAGTAGTAACTGCCGAAAAAGTAGCCGATGAGGGAGCGAATTGCGTGTATAAAATTACGGCGGTGGTTGAGAATAGCGGCTACCTGCCCACCTACGTCAGCAAAAAGGCTCTGGAACGTAAAATCCTTAAACCTCTATCGGTTGAAATTGAACCAGGGGCGGGGGTTGAGCTGGTATCCGGGCAAAAGAAGCAAGAGGTGGGCCACCTGGAGGGCCGTAGCAACAAGGGCAGCATCAGCCCCTTCCAGATGGGCTACAACAGCGACTACCGCAGCAAAGTCGAGTGGGTGGTGAAGGCCGCTTCGGGATCATTCTTAGAAGTAACGGCCTCTTCCGAGCGCGGTGGCAAGGCCCGCCAGAAAGTAACCTTTTAGGAAGGATGAAGGATGAAAAATTCGTAGGGCCAACCCTTGTCGTTGCCCGGTATTACGAATTCGTAGGGGTAGACCTCCGTGTCTACCCTGGATTGGGTATTCGTAGGGGCGGTTCGTGAACTGCCCCGGATTGGGAAATGCGTAGGGGTAGACCAATGTGTTTACCCATAGGCATCAAGTTAAGGCGAAACGGGCTGGGTCAAGGCAACCTTGAAAAGCCGAAGGGTGGGTTTGGCGTTTGTTGAGCCGACAAGTAGCCCTAATAATCTTTTTAACCAATTTAAACAAAAGCTCTAAGCGGCTAGGCTGGGACAAAAGCAAAGCCATATTTAGAGCATATGACCTGACCACTTGACTGGCTTTGACCAGACTGCGCTCACCTTACTCCCAACCACTCACTAAACTTATCCAATGGGTCACCACTACCCCTATCAATTTGGCGTAAAGCTCACACAATCTTCGGTAAGGTTTGTGACTACGCCATTCTTCTAAAGCCCCAGATTGCTTCCATAATTTGAACAATAGCTCGATTTGCCAACGTAAGCGATACAAGGCTATTATTTCGGTCAAACTAGCTTGGGCTGAGGTCAGATTAGTAAAATAAACTAGCCAGCCACTGACTACAATTTGGCCAGGGCTAATGGCTAACGGCCTTTTGCGAGCTTGTTCCTTTAAGTGAAGTTGGCGTTGGGCTTGGACTTTTTCATTTTGCACCCTTACCGCCACCAACCGACCCGGCACCGTTTTAGTCCCACCCACCCCCATCGGTAAGTCCAATTGCGCAAGGCTTGCGGGCTGACTGGCTAGAAAATCGGCTAATCAGCAACTTTTAGCTTGATCCCTATGGGAGTGCCGCCCCTACTTCGATAGAATTAAAAGGGCATACCGCTGAGGTGACGAGGCTGGCCTCTGCCTCCAAAGATAAGACCATTCGGTTGTGGAAAATTAAGTGATGGCACGCTTTAAGCCATAAGAAGGGAGAAGACTATTTATATAAACAAAGGAAATAATGAAAACACATAAAATTACCCTGACCCTAAGTTTCATAATATTTACTATTTCTTTACTCAGTGCCTGCGGTCAGGAGAGTACCCCTACCAGCGACATCCCAATTCAGCCCACCGCTGCGACCTCAGTTCCACCAACTTCAGTAGCTGCGATTGACACAACAGTGCTACCCACACCCACTAATAAAACAGTGAGTAGCGAGCCAGTAGCGACAACGGGTGTAACAACCGATGGAGTGCCACCCACCCCCACCAAAGCATTCACCACTATCGCGATTGCCAATATTACCAGCGTCACCTACCCAACAGTCGCGCCAACCATGAATATTACGCCGATTGTCTTACCAACCTTTACACCTGATAGCAAGGTTAGCATAGCTCCCGGTGAACCCGATGCGGAAGAGCGAAATTTTCTGGAGCTGTTAAATACCTTTCGGAAATCCAAAAATAGCCAGCCTCTAACCTTCGACCCTCATTTATTCCAATCGGCCCGCTGGATGGCCCAGGATATGGCAACCAAAAGTTATATTAATCATACCGATTCGCTGGGACGACCTGTTGCCACTCGGATTCAGGCGTTTGGGTTTGGCAGCAAGTGGGTCGGGGAAAATATTGCGGGTGGGTTGGAGCATGCCGCCGAAAACCTGAGCATCTGGCAAAGTGATGATATTCACCTTAATAATATGGCAAATCCCTATTGGTCGAAAGCGGGCGTAGGACGTTATTACTTCCAAACCGGGTTCAATCGCTGGGTTTGGGTGCTCGATATGGGTTGAAAAGTTAAATCGCAATCAAGCCCAGGTGCTCAACCTGATGAATAATACACTTGCCCTTCGTGACCTGGTTGACCACCGCTCTTTTTCTCACTGGTTTTTTTGAGGCTCCGCTTTTTGGGAGACCGTTTGTAGCCATCCGAACTAGGGGGCTTACTGGAATTATGACTATCTTTGGCTAACTGTTCTTCCAGAGTTTTAAGGCGAGCATTTAGGACGGCGATTTGGCTTTGTGATGC
>JBBQZS010000006.1:0-136640 GCA_038207495.1 Chloroflexia bacterium | reverse complement strand
ATTTTAATAAAACTGTCCGCCCTTAAACCTAAAATCGAATAGGGCTAGAGGGTTAGGTCAAACCTACAGACTGGTCTGCTGATGATAAGGCTGCCCACCCACCAACATCAACTGCACGCTATTGAGGTCAGGGTTGGTGCGGGTATTTACTATCACAATGTCAGCAGAAAGACCAGCCTGGAGAGTGCCGATTTTGTTGCCTAACCCGACCACCTTTGCGGCGTTTGCCGTAACCAAATTTACCGCCTCGACAACCCCCAATACTTTTTGCTCGATAAGCATAAAAACGGCGTGTAGTAGGGTCGAAGGGGCATAATCCGCCACCAGCACATCACACAAGCCCCGCTGCACCAGTTCCAGAGCGTTGACGTTACCCGTATGTGAGCCACCCCGTACGATGTTGGGCGCACCCGCAATAATCGGCAAATTCAGCTCACGGGCGCGGGTAGCCGCCTCAAAGTTTATCGGGAACTCCGACACCCGAATGCCTAGCTCATAAAGATTATCCACCGTCTCGGCACTATCATCGTCATGTCCGGCTACGATTATGCTATCGCTGCGTTTGATAAGGTCAGCAACCTGGGCAAGTTGGTGCTGACGGACTGGCTCGGTTTCGGCTTTTAGATTCCACAAATCTTGTTCGCGGGCGGCAACCACTTCGGGTTTGTCCCCGGCAGGGCCAAGCAAGGCTTTTATCATCGCCTGTAGAATATGTTGTTTGCCATACTGCCCTTGCCCTGGCGAGTGGTCATTCAGCGATAAGTAATGGGGTGGTTCGCCCGCCAATCGACTTTGCAACACCCGGATAATCGCGTCAAGGGCACCTTCGCTCCGTAAATCGCAGCGATAGAGCAGATGGTGGTTTAAGTAAGAAAAGCCTTCCTGACGGAATGACAATAGCTGCTTTGCCATTTCTTCAGCTCTGGTTACGGTGCGGTCACGCAGGAACAAGCCCTTGTCAAAAGATACGGCGTGATAGGTAGTAGTTACGCCCGCCGCCGCCAGAGCCCATTCCATCTGGTGGAAAGCCAGAGCCGCCGGAAGAAATACCCCTTTGCGCGGCTGTAACATTTTTTCGTAGCTATCATCGTGGAGGTTAATCACCCCCGGCAGGATAAACTGCCCCTTTGCGTCAATAGTCTGGGGTTGAGTGGGGTATATTTTCGAGTTAACCTCAACAATCAACCCAGCCTCAACCACCACGCTCCCCGGTTCAAGCACCCCGTCAGGCGTTACGACCCGCCCGTTGGTCAGAATAATTTGTTGCATATTCTTCTTTCTAATTTAAGCCACCTGTTTGCCACGCGACAGCGTTATGACTTTATCCGACAATCTTTGCAACAGGGCCGGGTCATGGAAAACGCCCAGCATTGTCACGCCCGCCGCTTTCGCTTCCTCCAGCAAGGCCACTACCACCGCCTGATTCTCGGTATCCAGGGCCGAGGTTGGCTCATCCAGCAACAACAGGCGGGGACGACGGATTAGAGCCTGGGCGATATTAACTCGTTGCTGCTCGCCGCCACTAAAGAAAACCGGGTAGCCATCCCACAGTTCCGGCCCGATACCCAGCCGACCCAACAACTCCTGTGCCTGTAATCGCGCCTCGGCTTTTGCTACTCCTGTTTGTAAAAGCGGGTTGGCAACCAGGTCCTGGGTGGTTGTGCGGGGTAAAGGGCGTAAGAATTGAGAGACAAAGCCGATTTCGTGACCACGCAAACCAGCCAGTTGCCGCGCTGAGTCTTTGGTTAACTCCCGCACCTGACCCTGCTCTGGCTGGTAGAAAATCTCCCCGTCGCTGGCAACATAAGTACCGTAGATGCATTTCAGAATGGAGCTTTTGCCACTGCCGCTCACCCCGGCAATACCCATAAACTCGCCTGGTTTAATTTCAAACGAGACTCCCTCAAAGGCTCGTACCTGCTTGCCTTTGAGGATATGCAACAAAAAATGTTTGCTCAAATTATTTACTTTAAGATGAAATCCGTTCATATATACTCCCTAGTAATTGGTAGAACTGACCAACAGTTGGGTATAGGCGTGCTGAGGGTCTTCCATAATCTGGTCGGTTAGGCCACTTTCCACAATTCGCCCGTTTTTCATCACCAGAGTACGTTCGCTCAACAGTCGAATAACCCCCAGGTCATGGGAGACCACAATAATCGCCACGCCACTCTCGCGCTGCACCTCTTTCACCAGGTCAATCACCCCCGCCTGAACCGAAACATCCAGCCCGGTAGTCATCTCATCCAGTAAAATCAATACTGGCTGGTTTGCCAGGGCTTTGGCAATCTGGACGCGCTGTTGCATCCCGCCACTAAAGAAAGCCGGGTAATCGTCCATCCGTTTAATCGGCACTTCCATGCGGTCTAGCAAGCCGCTTGAACGCTCCCGAATCTCGCTAACCTTGCGCCAATCCGCCGCCAGCAACCGCTCGGCAATGTTACCCCCGGCGGTAATGTGCAAACGTAAGCCCATCGCCGGATTCTGGCGCACCATCCCCATCAAGAAATCCTGCAAATAGCGGGTTTGCTGGCTATTGGTCTGGAAAATATCGGTCTGACCGTTGTCAAAAGCCTGCAAAAAAGCCCTGCCAGAAGTTGGTTCCATATCTTTGTAAAGGCAGCGCAAAACGGTGGTTTTACCGCTCCCGCTTTCTCCTACCACCCCCAGAACCTCGCCGGGGTAAATCTCGAAATTGACCTCGGCACAGGCAATCAACGCGCCACAGTTGCGGCAATGGTTAGTATCCTGTTCCGGCCCGGTCAGTTCCAGGCAATGCGCACAACCTTTGCCGTAGCGTTTGAAAAGATTCTCGACCACCAGCAAGGGAGTTTCGACCTCAAGCGATTGGTCGCGGGTAGTAGCTTCCAGTTCGATGCTCATATTAAACACTCTCCTTGCTCTGACGGGCAACCCGACCATCACACCAGGCCGTATCCGAACACATAAAAATCTTCTGCCCATCATCAGTGACAATTTCGTCCAGGTAAGTATTAGTGCTGCCGCAACGGACGCAACCCATACCGTTAAAATTTTCCACCGTGAAGGGGTAATCCTCGAAAGCCAGGGGGATAACCTCAGTGCGAGGTGGCACGGCATACAACCGTTTTTCCCGACCAGCCCCAAACAACGAAAGATGGTCGCTCTGATGGAGTTTATCAATATCCCAGCGCGGAATCGGGCTGGTCGCCATAATGTAACGCCCGTTGACCAACACCGGATAGCTGGTCGAACGGGCAATCAGGCCGTGCTTTACCACTTCTTCGTAGAGGGCTACCCACATCCGGCTATAATTTTTGTCGGCGTGCATGCGGCGGGTCTGGTTTTCGGAGCGTTCCACCAGACGTAGGGGTTCAGGCAACGGCACTTGAAAAACCAGGGTTTGGTCAGCCCGTAATTTTTCTTCGGGGATGCGATGGCGAGTTTGGATAACGGTAGCCTCGGCAGTTTCCAGGGTAGTAGTGACATCGGGGGTGGTACGCTCAATCAGGCGGCGGATGTTGACAGCGTTCACTCCGGCATCTGTTCCCTGGTCAATCACCTTGATGATATCGCCCTTGCCAATCAAAGACAGGGTGATTTGCAAACCACCTGTACCCCAACCGCGCCCTATCGGCAATTCTCTAGAACCAAATGGCACCTGATAACCCGGCACCGCCACCGCTTTTAGCAAACTTCGCCTAATCTCTTTCTTGCTGCCCTCGTCCAGAAAGGCGTAGTTATAGCTCTGTTGGGGAGCTACCAAATCTTGTAAAGCCATTACTTTTGCATCTCCTTTTCAAAGGCCAGGCGGCGTTCTTCGCGGGCGCGGTCAAGACTGGATTGAAAGGTTACGTAGTGGGGCAATTTCAAATGCTCCACGTAGCCGCTCGACTCAACGCTATCAACGTGATAAAGCACAAATTCCTGGTCACCAGTGGGAGAATCGCCGCCCAACTCCAGGGCTTTATCCAGAATCGCCATAGAGATAGCTTTGCGTTCGTTCTGCCCGTAAACCAGACCATAGCCCAGCTCAAAAAGCGGTTTGGCTTCCTCGGTTTGTCCTGCCTCGCTACTTTTATTCATAGTCGTTTCCTCGCCACCCTTACCCTCGGAGTTATAGGCGTGGGAAATACCCTCCACTTCGGTCAGGCGCACGTAGCCAATCCGCACCGGGTTCCCTGTAATCGGATGCTGAAATTCCACCGGGGCTTTGCCATAACGCAACTCGGAGATAGTGGGATGAACCGCCCCATAACCGCGCATTGAACTATAGCCAAAAGTGACCATTGCGCCACTTTCGCCACGAGACAGAGTTTGCAAAACCGCCGAGCGAGGCGCAGGGAATTTCAGCGACTCACGGGTAACATCAAAAGGCTCTTTTTCATTCGATAGTTCAAGGGGGGCAAGCAACCCATCCCCCCTCAATACATCCGACACCCGGCTAAAGCGACGGGGCGAGGCAGTCGTTTCTTCCAAAGCCACGTTAACCTGGCTCTGTTTGCTTTCGGTCAGCAAGGCATAATCCAGCAAGCGTTGGGTATAATCGCGGGTGCGTCCCAGCAATTGCCCACCCGGTATGCTCTTGAAAGCACTTGAAATACGCCGAAATATTATCATTTTCTCGGTATCAATCGGCAGGGAATAGCCAACCCGCTCCAGGGTAGATTTATAAGCCCGCAGCAAGAAAACCGCCTCGGTAATATCGCCTTCAGCCTGTTTGAAAGATAACGCCGCCAACTTTTCATCATACAACCCGGCCTCGCCCATAATCTGGTCTACCACCAGGCGTTGCTGCTCAACGATTTGCTCTATCTGTAAAAGGGGACTCTGGCCTTCCAGTCGTCCGCGCTGCACTAAACTTTCAGCGGCCTGGATAGCACTCAAGCCACCCTTAACTGCCACATAACCCATTTGTTACCTCCTGATTGGAAAAGCTGTCAGCCATCAACAATTCTTTAACTCGTTACTCGTTACTAACCGTGAGTTGGGTGCTGCGGGGCAAGCCCACCAGTTTGCCGCCCGCCGTGACCCAGATAATATCTATCCCGGTGGGGTAGCCCGCGTTGATGCTGCTCAGGGCATTAAAAAAGGTGGCTTTAGTTCCCGCCACCCACAGCTTTTGGTCAGGCTCTACCCCTGGCCCACGTAACTCCAATATTGTGCCTTTACCCTCGGTTTCGGCTTCGTTCGCCAGATTTTCCACCCGACTAATCAGGGTCGTGGCGGTGTTAGGGTATTGCAAACTGCCGGGGTTAAGCTGAGAAAGTAAGCTGGTTTCGGGAGCTTCAAGAGTTACTACATAATCGGCTTTGTCGCGGGTAAGGCTGCGACTACCAGTGGCGGCACCTAGCATAGGGGTCAGGTTCATAGCACTATCATCGTTACCCAACAGACAGAAAGTAACCTCATGGTCAAGCAAGGTCGCCAGGACACCTGCCAGAGTTTCAAAAGGAGCAAGTTTGCTAGGAGTATTGCTTAATAATAATCCAACCGAGGGCAATTGGTAGATTTTGCCAGGGCGAGCCATTGCGTCCAGCATAATCCGAAAGATTTTCTGAGTATCCGCGATTTTATCAAAACGGGTATTCGTTAAAGAAGGGCTAAAAGTCATTTAAGCCTCCATTTCGTCAAAGTTAACGGCGGTTGGCGCAATTCTGGCCCAATCAGCTCTGGCTTCGGCTTGCTGAAAGTGAGTCAATACCGCCAGAGTTTCCAGAATATCGGGCGAAAGGGGGTGATTTGCCTCCAGTGCGGCATCACATACCGCTCCTGCCAGAGCATGAAGCTGATTATCACCTAGAATGAGCATATAGCCCGTCTGTCCGCAGTAGCGCACCTCCGCTTCAGTTACAACCGCCTCTCCAAAATTAAAAACCGTACCTTTGGCGGTTTCGCGGGCGCGCAGCATCATCACGGCTGGTTTTGGCTCGCGGATAATTTCAATTAGATTATCCTGTTCCAATAAGCGGTCAGCCATCGCGACTAGCGGGGCGGCTGGTCCACCTGCCATAATCTCAAAGCGTTTATCTCTTTCCATCAGTTAATTTTTCCTTTTAACCTTTCGTCAAAACCGACATTTTAAGGTATAATAGGTTGCGTAAAGCTTTACGCACTTTAGTTATAACATGCTTTTAAGGGCCCTGTCAAGGCAAAATCAGGGGTAGTAGGATATAATATCGGGATGAGTCAAAAGAATTCAGAAATAGAGCGGCTGGTGCTGGCGGTCAACCCGGTGGTAGGTCATGACCTGAGTAAACAGACCGAAGCAATTGAAAGTCTGGAAAAATATCTCAGCCATACTTTGGGGCTACCCGTCCAGGTGGGTGTGCGGGATAGTTACGAAGAAACTTTGCTGGGGATGGAGCAGGGTGAGATTGATGCGGCCCGCCTCGGTCAATACGCCTTTGCTCTGGCACAAGCCCGGTTTGGGGCTAGAGCTTTGGTGAATGCGATTGATATTGCCGCCCCCGATGACGTAGCCCCCGCCCCCTACCGCAGCGTAATTATCACTCGCGCCGACAGCGGGATTACCAATTTGGTCGAGCTAAAAGGAGCTGAATTCGGTTTTGTAGACCGTAACTCCACCACCGGCTACCTTGTGCCAACCTTTTTGCTGGAACAGGCAGGACTTGACCCCATTAGCGACATTCAGCCGCATTTTTTACTAAGTCATCAGGCGGTAGCCGAGGCGGTTGAGCGGGGTGAATTGTTAGCCGGGGCGGTGATGCAGGGTGAATTTCTACAATATGCCCTCAAGAATCCCCAACCACCTTTACGGGTGCTGGCAACCTCACCCCTGCTATCCAGAGGGCCAATCGCCATTCGACCGGGGTTGCCTCACCAACTTGAAAAAAAATTGCTCTCCGCCCTGGTGCAACTACACCAGGCTAACCTGCCGGGCGCAACTTTGTTAATCCCCACAACCCAGCGTTTTACTCCTGCCAACCAGCGCGAAATGACCCTGAAAACGGTGGCGGAACTGGCGGGGGTGAGTTACGGCACTGTATCCAGAGCGATTAACGGGCGTGACCGGATTGCCCCGGCTACAACCGCTCGTATTTTACGGCTAGTGGAAGAACTTGGCTATCGGCCTAACGCCAATGCCCGCAGTTTGCATCAGGCACGGGGGGATTTGGTGGGGTTATTGTTACCAACCCTGAATTTCCCCGGTCTGGATAATATTATTAATGGCCTTCAGGAAACTTTGGGCGATGCCGGAATGCAACTCCTGATTTGCCCGGTTTTGCAAAAAGAAGCCAATCTTCAGCAGAAAAATTATTTTGAGCTGCTCCATAACAATCGGCTGGAAGGGTTGTTGCTGACGCAGTGGGGCGCGAACAGCCCTGAAGCTCAGGAGTTATCCCAGAGTGGTCGCCCTACCGTTTTGTTGGAGCAGGAGTTATTAACTGAGGGGCTTAAAACCGCCTGGAACTGGTTGCGGGAACAGGGTCATACAACAATCGGCCTGGTAGTCGGGGCGGATTCGTTACTAGAGCCGAACATAACCCGCCATATCTTTAGTCAGTTCGCCGGGCCGGATTTTCAGTTCTTCACCGAAACAAACCTCACAGATGCAGATTTTTCTGGGCAAGTACCAGCTGCTTTTCTTTGCACCGACGATAACGCCGCCTTCAGGTTGCAGCAATCTCTATCCTCAGGAACTACGGTGGTTGGTTTTGGTAATTCGTTAATTGCGCAATGGGCCGGGATACCCAGCCTGAGTTATGATGGCGAAGCTTTAGGTAGGGCGGCGGGACAACGTTTGCTAAAAATATTGGGGATTAATGGGCAGCACAGCAAATCATTTCTACAATTCCGGGTGGAAGAAAATCAGGTGAAATGAATTTACAGCTAAGAATGTCTTTGTTAATCCCCTGCCCAGCCACCTTGGCGAATATTTTCCACAGGCCAATCGAAAAAGACCCTTTCAGACTGCATTAATTCCCAGAACGAGCGCTACCTTATAGGGCCTTCAGAGTTATAATTCCACGCTTCCCATTCCCCATCAGGAAAGATAACACACGGGTTAAGTACGTAAGAATAACCATCATCTCCAATAGCAATTTCTAAGAGAGAAGATAAATATTCATTTCTATACTCAGGGGTTTGATTATCCTCATATACAAAATATTCCTTGTCAGGCACGCTACAGATATATTTTAGTTCAAGATCAATCAAATTTTGATTTTTAACTCGAAACCAATCATTCTCCTCGACTGCCCAAACCTTTAACATTCCTGGGGAAGTCCAACGCCAACCGTTTGAAACCTTTAAGAATTCTCGATAAGAAGGTGGAAATTTAGTACCAAGCCTGGTTTCGGCCTGACTGATTTGTTCTTCGGTTGCGCCCTCATAACCAATCCAGCCTGACTCAAATTCTTTCGTGGTGAAATCGGTGCAGAAATAGGGCCATTCTTCATAATTGTCGAAATTAAGAAGTTCTTCACTCCATTGGGTTAGAAATTCTTACCAGGTTGAATAATCCATAATTAGGTTACAGCCCTCGATATGCATCGCGGCGGTGACGCACATAATGTACAGTAACTTCTTTGTTTTCCGAATCCACCTCGTATATTATTCGATAGTTACCAACCCTAATACGATACATTTTATCGGCACCAGCTAATTTAATTGATTGAGACGGAAACGGGTCAGTTTCTAATTTTTCGATGCGCTCAATAACGCGAGAAATTATGGTTTTTGGTAAGGTTTTTAAATCTTTTTCGACTGATGGCTTGAGAACAACATTAAATGAGTTCATTTTCTTTTAGCCGAAGTTTCAATGCTTTTAGGCTAATAGCTTTCTCGTCACGTCGTTCGGCTATTATAGCCAGGTCGTGCAAATCCTCTAGCAATTGCTGATAGCGTTCGAGCGAAAGAATTATTCCGGTCTTTTTGCCATTAGCATCTATAATATATTGTTCGGCTAAAGTCTTCATAATATAGCTCCCTGCTTTGTTATTTTAACATCCATTTCATTTTACACCCTCAGTATAACAAAAAGCTACCGCTTTATTCTGACTCCCTGTTTTTCTTCGATTTTGGATTTTAAATATGCGATTTTAGATTATCCCCAAAAGACCAATCTGCCCGATGGTTTTTTGCCAGAATTCCTCATCGAAAATATTGTCGCGGGGAATGGGAATCAGGCCGGGATCGCCACTGTGCGAATAAATCCAGCGCGAGATTATATTAATCTCATCCACCGCATCCTGACCAATTACCCGCCCGCCTTTCTTGCCCCAACCGGGTTGGGTAGCGGCTAAATGGGCCTCCTGCTCGGTTAGCTCCTGCCAGGTCTGATGAAGGTGCTGAATCTGCTCAGGTAAAGTTTCACCTACGCAAAGTTGCACCTGTCGCCCCAACCGCCCGGAGAAAATACACAGCACTTCAATTACATTCTTTTCGGTGGAGGGCAAGCAAATAAGAACATGATTGCTTTCCACCGCCCGCGCCAGATATTGCTGGCTGGAAATAATCCGTTGCACCTGGGCCAGCGCGTCCCGTAAGCCCGCCGCCTTCTCAAAGTTACGCTCAACGATAGCCCGATTTATCCGCCGCCAGATTTCGTCCAGCACGGCCTCTTTTTCACCGCTAAGGAAGTTAATCACATCCTCGATAATCTTCATATACTCAAGATGTTGTTGGTCGAAGTGCGCCCCGGTGCAAGGGCCGGGACAACGGTTGGTATGGAGGCGTAGGCAGGGCGGTTTGGCTTTTTTCTGACGGGCCAGCGTTTCGGGCTCAAAAGAACGGGTACAATTGCGTACCTGGAACATCTGCTCAATCACGTTGATTGTCGCTTCCACCGAACGCAGGCTCTTAAAGGGGCCAAAATAACGCGCCCCATCGTCCAGAATCTCGCGGCAAGCCTGTACTCTGGGGAAACGCAGCCCAATATCAATCTTAATAAAAGGATAAGCCTCATAATTCCGCAAAAGGGTATTGTAGCGCGGCTGGTATTTTTTTATCAGGCGCGATTCCAGCAAAAGGGCCTCAAGCTCGCTACCTGTTTCGATATGGTCAATTTGAGCAATAGACTCAATTAAGCCGTCCATCTTACGGGTGTAACCTAGCGGCTGGCTGTAGTAGCTGCTCACTCGTTCGCGTAGATTCTTGGCCTTGCCCACATATATAATCTTGCCACTGACCTCTTTCATCAGATAAACCCCTGGCTTTTCGGGAAGATTTTGCAGCAGGTCGCGGGAGAGAATATCACGGGCGTGGGCGGTGGCGCGGTTGGTCAGACCTTCGGGTTCTTCAGGCCAATAATTGCGCCGAATAGTGCGAATCCGTTCGGGGCGTTCCTGTAAAGTTTCCGACTCAAACAAACTTTGTTCCGGCTTTATTTCGATGCGATTCTCGGCTTGGGGAATGGGCAAACTGGCCTGTTTAACTCGCCCGTTTCTCAAATCTTCCAGGGTATTAAAACCATGTTGTCCGGCAATATCCAGCAGTTTCAGGAAAGCGTCACTGGTAATACTGGCATCACCAAATGCTCGGTGCCGATTTTTAGCCGGAATACCCAACAGACCCGCCAACCGATCCAGGTTAGGCCGTTTCAGCCCGGGGAATAGCCGCACCGCCAGCCCAATAGTATCCACCGTTTCGTTAACCAGACTTGGGCGACGTAGCAGTTCTAATTCGTGGTTCAGGAAGCGCATATCAAAGGTAATATTGTGACCCACAATAATCGCTGTTCCCAAAAACTCCATAAAACGGTCAACTACCTTGCCGAAACCGGGAGCAGCGGCGGTCATCTCGTCGCTGATACCTGTCATTTTGCTAATAAAGCCGGGAATTCGGCGATGGGGATTTAAGAGACTCTGAAAAGTGCTAACCTGTTGCCCGCCCCTTAGTTTGATAGCGGCAATTTCAATCATACGAGAGTTACGGGGATTAAGCCCAGTGGTTTCGGTGTCAATCACTACATATTCAAGCTGGTGCAGGGCCAGTTTGGGGTCGGTATGGGTTCGCAAGACCCAATCCCCCCCCGGCAACCTCTGGAAAAGATTTTCGTCGGTCAAAACCTGCCGCAATATTCCGCTCCAGATTTCCAGTTTGCCGCGCACCCCAAAGACCCCTTGAATCAGGGCTTCTTCGGAGGCCCGCCCGCCCAGTTTCTCCAAAAAGAGATAGGCGCGTCGTGCCAGTTCGCTGTAATTATTTTCTTGCGCTTGTTCAGTCATATTTTAGAGAATAAAGAATAAAGGAGTAAGAATAAAGAATTTTGGAAACGAATGTTCTTGCCCTATTGTAGCACAAAAAAAACTGGCGGCAACCTATTTAGATTTACCGCCAGTATTGGTTGTCACTAAATATAAGTAAGTAGATTTATTCTGCGCCTACCCCCGTGCTGGTGCGGAAGTACATTTCGGGGAATTTGGCTTCGGCGGCAGGCTCTTTGCTAAAGAACGTGCCGACAAACGCACCGAGGAAGCCCAGCGGAATACTGATGATGCCAGGGTTCGACAGCTTGAAGATAGCGTCGGTGTAGTTTGCGGCCCCGTTAGTAGAGGCGAAACCGTTAGGGCCAATCAAAATCAGGAAGATTGAGCCAACCAGCCCGACTACGATGCCTGTCACCGCCCCGGTAGTATTAAACTTCTTCCAGAACAGGCTGAAAATAATTACTGGAAGGTTAGCCGAGGCCGCTACCGCAAAGGCCAGACCGACCAGATAAGCCACGTTCGAGCTTTTCAGGAAGATTGCCAGGCCAATCGAAACTGCCCCTACCAGGAATGCGGTAATACGGGCTACTAACACCTGCTCATTCTCACTTTCTTTGCCATTCTTTACAATGTTCAGCCAGAAGTCGTGAGCGATTGCGCTGGAGGAAGTAATTGTTAGCCCAGCCACTACCGCCAGAATAGTAGCGAAAGCCACCGCCGATATTATGGCGAAGAAGAAAGTGCCGCCCACTGCCTGGGCTAACAATGGCGCACTCATATTAGAGCCACCGTTGGGGGTGATAATTGGCCCCGTTACCAGCAAGGCCGCTCCAAACCCGAGGAAGGTCGTCAAGATGTAGAACGAACCGATAATCACCATTGCCCAGATAACCGAGACGCGGGCAGCACGGGCAGTAGGCACGGTGTAGAAGCGTACCAGAATATGCGGTAGTCCTGCGGTACCGAAAACCAGGGCCAGACCTAGCGAAATCAGGTCGAGCTTGCCAAAGGGCGTAGTCTTGGGGTCGTCCTTGTATAACAAGCCCGGTTTCAGAAAGTCCTTATTCGGCCCGGCGTTGGTGTTTTTATCGTAGCCTTGAGTTAGGGGTTTGTCCAGGGTTGCCACAAAGGTCTTGTCTTTCGGCTCAACTTTAGTGACAGTGTAGGACTGCGGGTTGCTGGTAACATTCCCAATTCTTATTACGGTATTAGCTGCACCAGGATTCTGGCTCAACACCACGGTAGTATCACCCGCTTTAGCGTCCGCCGCTAAGGCTCCAGTGCGAACTTTGGTGATTTCATCAAAGAAAGTACCTATGTTGAAGTTGAATTGTCCCAGCACCATAATACTGAGAATAACTGTCCCAACCATCAACAATAGGGCTTTGACAATCTGCACCCAGGTGGTGGCGAGCATTCCACCGAAAACCACATAAACAATCATCAAAATACCGACGACAACTACCGCCAACTCAAAATCCCAGCCCAATAAGAGCTTAACCAGCGTCCCGGCACCCACCATCTGAGCAATCATATAAAAGGTGCTGACGGTCAGGGTGGAGAAAGCGGCAGCGGCACGAACCGGTTTCGCCCGCAAGCGATAGGCTAGAATATCAGCCATAGTGTATTTGCCACCATTGCGGAGCGGTTCGGCTACTACCAAAAGCACCGTTAAATAGGCTACCAACCAACCCACTGAATACATAAAGCCATCAAAACCACTAAAGGCAATGATACCCGCAATACCCAGGAACGAAGCGGCACTCATATAGTCACCCGCTACCGCTACCCCGTTTTGCCAGGCTTTAATCGAGCGACCCGCCGCATAGAATTCGGCGGTGGTTTTAGTACGGCGCGAAGCCCAGAAGGTAATACCTAAAGTTATTGCCACGAAGATTGCAAATAACACAATCGCGACAGTTTTATCGCTGGTGTCGAGCTTGGTAAAAAGCTGGTTGTAAGAGGTGTGCATTACTTACCTCCTTTTGCAGTCTTGCGGTCGGCTGCCTGGTCATCGTGATGTTTGACCTTGGCTACAATTTTGGCCACCAGTTTATCAAAAACGTCCGTTGAGACCTTGAGGTAAACGAAGGCGATAACCCAGGCCAGAATAAACTGCGAAAGGGCCATCAGGTAGGCCAGATTAACCCCTAAAACTCTGGCATCCATTACGTCCGGCAGATAGTTAATCAGCACCAACATCCCAAAATAATACACGATGAAAATAATCATCGCCGGGATAATAAAGTTACGGCGGGCGCGAGTTAACTGCTTGAAATCATCGCCTTGTTCCAGCTCCTCATAGAGCCTGGCTTTAGCCAGTTGTTCATCGGTCAATTCCGGCTCAACAGCCCGAGCTTTGACCTTGACTCCCGGTTTATTGGCAACATCTGACATTGATGTATCCTCCCCTATTAAACTTGGCGATACCCAAAACTATGGGTGGTCGCTTGTCCATCCCGTTGAAATTGTTTTGAAGAAAGGTGCGAAACTAAGCACCACTATGATGACGAATGGCTTGATTATGCTGGAAAGTGCTTTAAACTGTGGAACAGATTAAAATTATATTAATTAAAGTTAGCATAGAGGTACGAGAAATACAATCGAATAGACGTGAAATGTCCAAAGAGGGGTAGTTTTGACATTTTTAGCATTTCAGCCAGCTTTTGTTGCATTTGGGCGAAGGTTTTAGACATTTGATCGATACTACTTTCAATATCAGCTTCTGCCAGGTTATTGTATAATGGTTCGGCTTAAAGGATTTGTTAGGTCAAACACAGGAGTTAATAATATTTATGCAGTCAGTTTTAATAACGGGTGCATCGAGTGGCATTGGGGAAGCCTGTGCTATTCATCTTGATAGACTCAGGTTTAAGGTATTTGCGGGAGTAAGAAAAGCAGCCGATGCTGAGGCTCTCCGCCACAAGAGTTCCGGCAACCTTACCCCGGTTATGCTGGATGTCACCGATGAAAATTCTATTTCGGCAGCAGTTAAATTGGTTGAAAAAGAGTTGGGCGAGGACGGCTTGTATGGACTGGTTAATAATGCCGGAATTGTGGTTTCAGGCCCCCTGGAGTTTCTGCCAATTGCCGAATTACGTAAACAACTTGACATAAATGTAACAGGCCAAATTGCTGTTACCCAGGCTTTTCTACCGCTAATCCGAAAAAGCACCGGGCGGATTATAAATATTGGTTCGGTAAGCGGGCTTACTTCCTCGCCTCTGATTGGCCCTTATTCCGCCTCGAAATACGCTCTGGAAGCCTTGACCGATGCTTTGAGGATGGAGCTTCTGCCCTGGGGAATTGAGGTGGTCATTATCGAGCCGAGCGCGATAGCCACCCCCATTTGGGATCGGAGTCTTTCAGCAGCCGATGAACTCGAAAAATCCCTTTCACCCCAGGCCAACCAGTATTATGGGAAATATATGACCGGAATGCGCCGTTTCGCCCGTAGCTCGGCTAAAAATGGCGCACCCGTAATGGATGTGGCGCGAGTGGTCGAACAGGCCTTAATATCGCCTAAACCCAAAACGCGCTACAAAGTGGGAAAAGGAATTAGCTTTAGCCTTTTGTTCCAACGTCTACCTGACCGACTGCGTGACCGCCTGACCATGAGTCAGCTCGAAAAACTCGGTAGCTACACCAAAAAAGGCTAATTGAAAACCTTTTATAATTGTTGCCGCCAGAGGTTGAGACCATCTAATAGAATTTCTTTAAGCCAAATTTCAAAACGGTTGATTACTTCTTCTTTTTCTTCAGAATAAACAAATTGGAAAATATTCCCAACAAGAATTGGATTATCAATTCCCCTCGATCCACTTAGCGGCTTATTATAATAATCAATATCGGCGAATGCAATGACTCCCATTACTCCAACGAATTCTCTACCTACAGAATGGAAGGATAGAATAATGTTGGTATTACGTAGTCCAAATTTGACCAAATTTTCAATTCTTAACCAATGAATTGCGAAATACGTATTTATATCTGCGAAATATTCTAGTTCTTGAGCAGATTTTTCGGTATATTTTTGAATTTTGACCAATTCATCAGTTCCATTTTCTTTTTTCCCCACCAATGCGATGTTATTCATTGGTCGAAATTCTTCATTTAATAATGTCGCTACATCATAAAATCTTTTCTCAGTAATATTTTCTATATGGCTAGATAATTCAACCATTTTTTCTAGTTTTTCTTTTTCTTCTTCTTCCTTTGTTTTCATAGTTTTTATTTGCTCTCCCACCGCAGAGATGATTTGTCGTATTGGATCTGAAGAGTGGAGAATAGTTTCAGGCACGGTATACTCAGTTGAGGACATCGCTTTTCGGAAAATTCCTCTCTGATTATCGGTAAAGAGTTCGATTAATGGCAATAACTTTCCTGAGTCTGCTGCTTCTAAAGAAGCAATATATTTGGATCTTTGGTCACGATTAATAGTAAGTGGAAACCAACCATCTTTGATAAATATTAGAGATGCCAAAGCTCTAACTACCCGCCCGTTTCCATCCTGAAAAGGGTGAATCTGGGTAAATCTGTGATGTAACCACGCTGCCTCTATTTCTGAGGGGATTCCTTTTGCAATATGGCTTTTATGCATTTCAATCAGCCTGTCCATTTCGGCGGCGACATGCTCCGGCGAGCAATAGTAATATATTTCTCCATTTGGACGTTTCGGGTTATTAGGCCATTTTTTCCATTCACCACGTATTAGTGGTACTTCTACTAATTCTCTTAATGTGTTTATTCCTTCGGTAGTTTCCTGATAACGTGTTAAAACAGCGTGAAGTTCTTTAATAAAGGAGGTAGAAAGTTCGCGTTCCTGTTTAACAAAGCCAAAAACACCTTCAAGAGCGGCTTGTTGAACCTGTAGTATTGGCACTATTAATCCTGCGGGTCTATCGGTTGAACCATGTTCTATTAAACTTGCTTCAATGCCTTTTTCGATGAGTAATTGAGTAGTACCCCGGTCAATAGTGTAAAGTCTCTCAATAATACCCGTTTCAATGGCCCATTCTCTGGCTAATTTTTCATTAAACAGTTGAAGTGTATTTGAATTACGCATCCTTTCTAGTTGACGCGCCAAAATTGGCATATAAGCTTTTAGCTCACTAGAAGCGAGTTCAGGCCAATTATCTGGCAAATCGGTAATAAATTCGTATCCTGCCATTTAAAGTTTCCTCACTCAAAAAAGACGATTTCCTTTTTGTTAAAGCGATAGAGCATGGCCGGGCGGTGCGCACCGGAGATTTCCTTCTCGCCGGTAGAGTCAAGAAAGCCGAGAGAGAGAATCTTCTTGCGAAAATTACGCTTGTCTATGGGCCTGTCCAGAATCACCTCGTAGACCCTTTGCAATTCGCTCAGGCGGAACTCCGTCGGCAGCAGACCATAGGCGATATTGCTATATTCTAGCTTGCTACGCAGACGGTTCAGGCCATATTCCACAATGGTCGAGTGGTCGAAGGCCAGGGTCGGGAGCTTCTTGACCGGAAACCATTGAGCCTCACTGGCATCGCTGCTGGCTCGGAGTGTACGCGACTCGTTATCTATCAGGGCGATGTAAGCCACCGTGATAACGCGAGTGCGGGGGTCGCGGTCGGGCTCGCCGAAGGTGTAGAGCTGCTCAAGGTAAAGGTCAGTCACGCCTGTTTCCTCGTGCAACTCGCGCTTAGCGGCATCTTCCAGTGACTCATCCATCCGCACAAAACCGCCCGGAATAGCCCAACTATTTTCGTAGGGCCAACTGGCACGTTTAACCAGTAAGATTCTCAGTTCAGAATCAAGAATGGTGAAGATTAGTAAATCCACCGTAACTGAAGGCTTTTGATATTTCTCCAGGTTGTACTTTTCACTACTACTGTTCTGGATGGTCATCCCAGGCCGTCCTTTTCGTAAAATCAATTATTTTACCGTTTTAAGTTATTACTAGGGCTAATTTTAACACGTTGAAGGGAAGCTGAAAAGCGCACACTAAAGGTAC
The DNA here is from genome assembly GCA_038207495.1 of Chloroflexia bacterium. Taxonomy (GTDB): domain Bacteria; phylum Chloroflexota; class Chloroflexia; order Chloroheliales; family Chloroheliaceae; genus Chlorohelix. The sequence continues at coordinate 119,507 of JBBQZS010000006.1, read as the reverse complement.
TAGGAAAGTGTCAGCTAAATATACCAAGTGGTTTGGTCATTTATTAGTACCACTGCGCTATGTTCAAAAACACGGTTAGGCTATAAACTACTAGAAGTAAAAACACTAATCGTCAGAGGTTGGTGTTGGTCTAGAACAAGGGCGTAATTATAATCTTTTTTCTAAATTGGCAGTTCAGGCAAAGGAAGGTATTTGGTAACAAACCCAGCCAGTTTCCAGCTTCATCACCTTTAGAACACTATCCAGATGCTATCTAATACCCAACTTTACTACTGCCAGGCGATGCTTAACAAAGCATCGCCTTTATTTTATACGAAATCAAAACTAACCCCCATTCCCTGACCCAGGGAATGGGAACAAGACTTTTAGGGTTAACGCTCAAAATCGAGAAAACGATAGCCCAGACCGCGCTCGTTCAGGATATATTTGGGATGGGAAGGGTCAGTTTCTATTTTCTGGCGCAAATAGGTAATATAAAGGCGCAAAAGTTGCTCGTCATCCCGATATTCCCGCCCCCAGACTTTGGTAAGCAGGTTATCGTGACTGATTAAGCGTCCAGCATTGCTGACCAGGTGATAAAGCAAGCGATACTCGGTGGGGCGCAGCTTTTGCGCCTTGCCACGCACAATAACCTCACGTTTGTCGAAATCTATCTGGAAATCCTCATCAATTTTAACCTGATTCTCGGAACGGCTAAGACTGGGGGGCATCGCCGCCCGCCGCAACACCGCCTTAACCCGACTTACCAATTCGCGGTGATCGAAGGGTTTAGCCACATAATCATCCGCGCCAAGTTCCAGACCACGCACCTTATCGCTTTCAGTAGCCTGGACGGTCAACATTATTACGGGGGTGTTGCTGGCCCGCCGAATTTCGGCCAGGGCTTCGTAGCCATCCATCTGCGGCATCATCACGTCCAGTAATACCAGGTCGGGCAACTCCTGGCGTACTTTCTCAATAGCCTCCTGACCGTTGCGGGCTTCGATAATATTATAGCTCTCTTTTTCGAGGATAGTACGCACTAAATCCAAAAGTTTAGGCTCGTCATCAACTACAAGAATTGTTTGGCTCACTCGCGAACTCTCCTGATTCTAAGATTCACAAGGATGGACAGGATATACAGGATTATAAATTCCTAAACCCTTAGTGTATCCCTGTGAACCTTTGTGGTCTCTGTGGTTAAAAACGAATTCATACATTTCCAAAAAGCACCGGAAGTTGGGCCGGGACCTCGCGGGGTAGGGTAAAACAAAACCGCGATCCGTTGCCAGCGGCGGCCTCTACCCAGATACGCCCGCCATGTGCTTCCACTATAGCTTTACAAATATATAAGCCCAACCCTGCGCCCTTGCGCTCCCGCACATAACGGCTATCCAGACGACTAAAGCGGTCGAAAATCCGTTGCCGCTCCCCTTCCGGCACCCCGATTCCCTGGTCGCTAACTCCAATAATCACCTCAGAGCTAGTGGGCTCGGCATCCACACTAATCTGACCCCCGGCAGGGCTATATTTTATAGCGTTTTCCAGCAAATTTACCAGCACTTCCTGTATTTTATCGTAATCGGCAACTACAGTGGGTAATTCTTCCGGCAGATTGACCGCCAACATATGTTGCTTGCTGACCGAGCCCATTTTTTGCACCACCCGCCGGACAAGGTTGCCCAAATCTACCGGGATGCGTTCCAGCTCTATCCCGCCCGCCTGGATACGAGAGGCGTAAAGCAGATTATCTACCAGCTTGCTCAGGCGGTCACTTTCTTCCTCGATAATCTGCATCTTCTCGCGTACCTGTTCGGGTTTCATTTCGGTAGTTTCGTCCGCCAGAAAGCCAGCGTATCCCTTGATGATAGCAATCGGGGTTTGCAATTCGTGGCTAACTACCGAAAGAAAGGTGTTTTGTAATTCTTCGGCGGCTTTGCGGGCGGTAATATCACGCGCCCCGATAATGCTCCCCAGAATATCGCCCCGCACCGATAGAATTGGCGAGTAACTCAATTCCACATCTCGCCGCTCCCCGTCTTTGGTGTACATTACCATCTCTACCCGTTGGTCATCGGTATAAGGTGTTACAAGTTTCAGGGGACATAACATGCTACATCTATCGCCCGGACGAACGGTAGTGAGGCTGAAAGCTTCCATACAATCCTGCCCCCGCAGCTCCTCAATAGTCCAACCAGACAAGCGGGTAAAAGCCGGGTTAAATCCCACGATTTTGCATTCCCGATCAACAATCAGAATACCGTCGGGGCTATGGCTGACTACCGCCTTCCACCATTCTTTTTCCTCTACCAATCGTTTGAGTAAACGGGCGTTGCGGGCCAACAAATCTCCCTGGTCAACCGTCAGACCTGTTTCATGCTCGGCGGATTCAAACCCCGGAGCAGCAAGGCTCAAGGAACTGGCGGAGGGCAGGGCGTGGGACTCCATAAAAGGCAAGCCTGCCGAAAGGTTTAGCGGCTGGAATAGGCACAACGCGGCGATAAAACGTCCTTCGGCCTGAATAGGCAAGGCTACTACGTGCATATTCCCTTGCTGGGTGTTAATATCGCTCTGGAGGGCGGTTAACTCCTCGCTGCCCGCCGTCAATCGTTCGTAAAGACGGGCGGTTAAATCTTGCAGCAAAGGGCGTAACTCGTCAAAGGCGGGTGTGCTCAGTCCATAGGTCGAGAAGTGGCTGGGTCGGCCTTTTTTCTCATCCCAAAAAACAAGTACACTGGCTTTGCTGCCCAACGCTTGGACAATATTGGTTATAGCGGCGTCCAGGACGTTGCGGGTTTCGTCGCTGACGGGTTTGCCTTTGGTACGGTTTGTTCGTTTGATTACCATCTAAAGCAGTTTCTCACTCCTGTAAATTCGATACGATTCATTTTAACATATTTAGAAAGCCCCTCCACTATTAGTTTTAAACTTGATTCTTACTAATTAGAACGCAATTTTGCATCGAAGCATCCGGGAGCTATGCTATAATATTTTTAATATCTGCGCAGACGAAACAGGATTGGGGAAAGCATGCCAGCTCAAAATTTTCGGATAGTTCTTCTTAATAATGGTCAGGATTCAGCTAAAATTGAACAGTTAGTTGGATTAATGACGCGCATGTACGATTATCATGCCACCCTTCATCCGGATTGGCGTACCCGCGCTGGTTGGCAACAGGGTAGCCAGCAATGGTTAAGTCGTTCGGCTGGCTCGGAAGATTGGTTTGTGGCTCTGGTTTATCCCCCTGATTCCGAAGTCGCCGGTGGTTATCTACTGGCTTCTTTTCATTATGAAGCCCCGCTTTTTATTCAAAATCGTTACGGTTATATTGCCGACCTGTGGCTCAATGAAGAATATCGAGGACAGGGCGCGGCAGAATTATTGCTTGAGAAGGCTTATGACTGGTTTCGGCAACAAGGGGTAGAACGCTTGCAACTTGAGGTGGATATTCGGAATACTTATGCTCATAATTTCTGGCAGAAACAGGGCTTTGAGGATTTTCAGATGGTGATGCGACGGGGGAGTCAGGAGTCAGAATAAAAAGAATTTTGTAGGGGTAGACCAATGTGTCTACCCTGAATTTGGAAATATTGTTCCCCCCTCAACTTTAGGGAATGAGGCCAGGGGGTTAGGTTTAGCAGTTATCTTGTTAATTGATAAGTGAAATGCAGGAGGGACTAATGCCGAAAAAGCTCAGGGTAGAAAAATATACCGAGGCGGTGGAGGCTTTATTACAACGGGCGCGGGAATTGGATGTTTACGCTATTGGGCGAGTGATGGACAGCCAAGGTCGCAGCATGACGATTAATAACGGGCGGCTGGAAGGTATTAGCACTGGCAGCGCGGTAGGGATTGGGGTTAGCGTTTTCACCAAAGATGGTCACACCGGGTTTGTCAGCAGTGACCGAATAACCCCGGAGGTCGCCCGTGATTTGATAGACACCGCCGCCCGTTTGGCCCGTAGTAGTAGTGCGTTTGGGACTGAGCCAAATAAGGCTGTTTTTGAGATTGAGTCGAACGGGGTCCAAACGATTGCTACTGATTTTATGACCCTGGATGAAACCAGCTATGATGAGCAGGTTCGGCAACTGCAAGAAGCCAATGCCCTGGCCCGAAGTTATAATAGCGAACTATCAGTACGGAGTTCGCATGGGGTAAGTGACCCCCACTGGCGGATTGTGCGTAGCGATGGTACCGACATCAGCTTTGATACGCCTCATGCCTCGGTTTCGATTGGGCTGACTATGAACGGCAGCAACGGTAAGTCAGTTAGTACCTTTGGGGCGGTCAGTGGGCCGGATTCCTCGGTGTTGCTCGACCCGGCTTTCAAGGAAAGACTTGAATTGCGCACCCGCAAGGCCGCTATGTTGGCTCAAAATCTGGTACACGCTCCCCAACCCAAAGGTGGAAGCTACAAAATAGTAATAGATTATGCTCTGGCTAAAGGGCTGGCGCACGAGGCTTTTGGGCACGCCAGCGAAACGGACGGGATGGAAACCAGCATTCTGGGCAAGGACGGGGTAATGAAGGTCGGCGAACAGATGGCCGCCAGTCGGGTGACTATTACCGATGGGCCGGTGCTGGGTGACTACGCCTATCAGCCAGTCAGTGCTAACGGCATGCCCCGCCAGACCGTCGAAATCCTGAAAGACGGGATTTTGATGGGCGGCCTGGGCGACCTCTTTTCGGCGGGTAAGGCGGGCGTACCCATTACCGGGGCGGAGCGAATTGAAAGCTATCGCAATTTGCCCGTACCGCGTATGACCAATATCCGTATCAGCGTAGCAAACCCGATTCCTTTTAATACCCGCTTCGAGCTGGTTACGCCCGAAGAATTACGCGAAGTTTTGTTATCAAACGGCTTGATGCAGCGGGACGAGCCAGTTTTATACCTGTCGGGCTATAAGGGCGGACAGGTCAATCCGAAAGATGGCGATTTTGTTTTTAACTGTGCCAGTATTTACGCCTTACACGAACTGGAAGATGGCAAACCCAAGCTGTACCAACCCGCTATTTTTAGCGGCAAGGTATTATCGGCTTTACACTCAATTCTGGCGGGGATTGGCCCAATACTGCTGGACGCGCAGGGACACTGTGGCAAAAATGGACAGAGTGTGCCAAGTAGCGGCGGGGCTAATAGCTTCGTGGTGATTGACCGCAACGATAATGTTACCATTGGGGGGGCTTAATTATGACGAAAAGTACCGAAAGTGTGGAAAAGAAGGTTCAAGGTGTCACCACCAGTAGTTTCCCCGAAGAACTTATGGATTTATTGGCTAAAGCCGAGCGTGGCGAATATGCCGGAGTCCCTAAACTGCGGGGCTGGCGATTTGATGCCAGCGAAGGGCGCAGTGTCACTCTCAGCATTGTAGACAATAAGCTGGGCGGGGTTTATGGCCCGGCTACCGCTCGTGATAGCCTGGGGGGCGGGATTTACCTCATCTGGGAGGATGAGCAGCGCACCAGCACCTCAATTGACCGCCGCACTATACCCGAATTTGAGCAACGCCTGAAAGAATGGCGGGCCAGTGCTTTTAGCGACGAACGCGCCCCCGATATTCTGGAACCAAAGCCCGTGCCGGAAGTTGAGATGTTTGACCCGGCGATTCTGGAACTGGTCGAGGGAAATATTGACCTGTTGTTTCGCATCTTAAAACAGGGCGAGGCCGAATTACGACCCGCCGGAGTGGAGTTTCTGGATGCTGGGACAAGTGCCAGTGTCAGTATGCGTTACCTGCGCAACTCCAAAGATTTGAGTCTGACCTATCCCAGCAGTATGGTCAGTTTCTCGTTTTATGCTGATAGTCTTTATGGCAACGGCTATGGCAAGCGCAATATGTTTCCCGAAGGCGAGATTGAGCGGATTATCGAAGATGTAAAACTTAACACCGCCCGCTTGAAAGTGGATGGTAAATTCACGCCTGACCCGGCGGGTTGTCGGGTTATTCTGGATACGGGCGTGGCTGGCTCGTTTATTAACAGTTATATTTCAAGTAATTTGTCAGGGAGTGGGGTAGCGAATCGTCAATCGGCCTTTAAGCTGGAAGATTTTAAGGAAGGCAAGAGTATAATGCGCGAGGATATTTCGCTATTCATTGACGGTTTGCGCTCCTTTGAAACCTCCGCCAGTCGTTGCAGTAGCGAAGGAGTACCAGGTGGGCAGGGTTATCTGGTGCAAAACGGCAAGCTGGTGTCGCCCGCCCTCGACCTGAAATATGCAGGCATTACTGGGTTTGAGCCTACCCCCGGCGGTGGCTTGTATGTGCTGGTGGAAGGGGAGCAGAAGCCCTTTGAGCAATTGATTAAAGAAGTGGATTCTGGCTTGCTGGTCTATGGGGTGCTAGGGATGCATACTCAGGATACCACCAGCGGACGTTATTCGCTTTCGGCTCCGCGCACGCTGGTCATTGAGAATGGCGAAATCAAGGGCAAGGTTAAGGCCGCTCTGAGCGGGAATTTCTTTGAAAATATCTGCGACGACCAGAGTGATTTCGGTTGGGATCCCAACGAGGATGGCCCAGCTATGGCCTTGAATTGTCAGGTGATTATCGAGTAGCCGGGAATTGACTAAATTTTGGCGAAAGTCGGCCTATTTTAATACTGCCGTCTTGTTGGTGGCACTGTTGCTAATCTTGTTGCGAATGCCCTACCTCTTTATCCAGCCCCGCTTTTGGGCGGAGGAGGGGGGCGTTTTTTTTGGTTACGCTTATGCCCACTCCTGGCACGAAACCCTGACTTTTGTGCCATCCTTCCTCGGCTATTTATGTTTTTACTACAATATTGTGGTGCTTGGCGCGACTTTTGTACCACTCGCCTACGCTCCCTATGTTACTACGCTGGCCTGTCTGCTGGTGCAGCTTGTTTCGCTGGCAATTATTCTGTGGAGTAAAGCCAACTTTTGGGACAGCCGTTCCCGTAAAGTTGTGGCCTGTCTACTCCTGACTATTAACCCGCTAGCCGAAGACATCTGGCTAACCACTACCACCTGCCAGTTTTATTTTTGTCTGATTACTTTCTTGCTTTTGCTGGAAGAAAGCGAAAATTCAGGAAAATTCAAGAAGTGGCTCTATCGGGGTTTCTTGCTAGTAGCGGGGCTTACCGGGCCGGTTTCGTGTTTCCTGACCCCCCTTTTTATCTTTCGGGCATGGCGCGATAAAAGCCGGGAATACTGGTTGCAAGCCGGGATTCTGATGGTTTGCTCGGCTGTACAGTTTATTTGTCTGTTGGTTAATTTGAGTGCACCGGAAAATATAGCTAATAAAAGGTTGGTTGCGCCCGATGTGCCAACTTTAATCGCAATTATCTGGAACAAGACGATTATTCAGCCAATCGCCGGGCCTGGGATTTCGCAGGGGGTGGGTGAGAGTTTAGGCGAGCTGCAAAATTCCAATCAATTCGGCTTTTTCCTGCTGTGCCTGGGGCTATTTTTACTTTGCTTTTTCTTACTGGAATTTGTTTCCAGCCAGCTTGACCTGACGCGACGGGTTATTTTCCTGGGTAGTTATCTGACCCTGCTGATTGTTTCAATTATCACTTCGATTGAGCCAAAGGCGGCCCTGATTAGTGCTGGTGACGGGCGGCGTTATTTTTATGTACCAGGTTGTATCCTGCTAATTTTAATTCTTGGCAATTTGCGCTTCGATAAAAAGCTCCTGCAATCTTTTCGTTCGGGGTTTTGTGCGGCGATTTTGCTAGTCGCGCTGGTGAGTGGGTTACTGAGTTACGAACGGCTCTCCACCCGGCCCGATTTACCAGTCTGGCAGTACGAAGTGACGCGCTGGCAAATCAACCCCGACTACGCCCCTAAAACGTGGCCGCAGGGCTGGTCGGTGTTGTTGGAAAAGAAGTGACAGAATCTTGGTAGGGGCGGTTCGCGAACCGCCCTTTTTATGGTTTCTAAATACCATAGAGCGAGGCGGAACGGGCGGGTTTTGCGCCGGGGCCGTTCTGCTCAATCAGGGCCAGGGCCGCAAGGCGACCACTTTGTACTGCCCCTTCCATGCTATCGTAGAACTTTTGCTGGGTATAGCCACCCGCCATAAACCAGTTCTTAACCGGGGTTTTCTGGGTGGGGCGGAGTTTGTCAATATCCGGCAGGGGAGCGTAGACCGAACGCGCCACCCGCACCACCGAGCTTTTGACCACCTGGGCATCTTTAGAGCTATCGGGGAAGCAGCCCTTGAGACTATCCCAAACAATTTGCACAATCTCGGCATCCGGCTTCTTGATTAAATCTTTGGCGGGAGCGACACACACATGAAAGCGGCTCTTGCCATCCACCGCGTATTCCGGGTTGGAATTACCCATATCGGTGTAGACCGGGATTGGCCCATCCGGGCAGAATAACAGGTTATCAATATAACTGACCTGACGGTCTAACCAGAGCTGCACCGACACCACCGGAACCCCCTCGAACTGTTTGAGGTTAGCGAAAAACTGCTCCTGGTCGTAAAGCTCCTGCGGGATGATTCTTTGCAAATTGTGGATTGGGGTAGCGGTGATAAAGTGGTCGGCGGTCAGGCGTTCACCATCTTCCAGTACCACTGCCGCAATCTTGCGTTTATCGGCTTCGTCCAGCACAATTTCCTTGACACGGGCATTGTTCCGAATAGTTCCACCTTTGCGGGTAATCCAATCAGCCAGCGGGCCAGTCAGTTTCTCGGCAGGTGAACCGTTAATCAGCCCCATTTTGCTGGCGTGATTTTTGCGCAGGAATATCCCGGTCACATTTAAGACCACCTTTGCCGAAAGTTGGTCAGGCGGCAGGAATTTCAGGGCCAGGGCCATCGGCAGGAACATCTTTTTCAGCATCCGTTTGCTGATGCCCCAGCGCAAATGCCACTGCTCGTAGGTTTCGTTATCAATCTTTTTGTAATATTTCTCAGTGCCAAACAACATCGGCAGCAGAGCCTTTACCAGCGTCAGGCGTTCGCCCCAGGTGAAATATTTGTTTTTGAAGGCGGCGGGCAACAGGTGGAAAGGGCTGGGCAGGTTAGCGGTGGTAAAAGTAAAAGAGTCACCATCACCCAGGGTGTATTTCAGCTCGTGCTTCTTCCACAAAACCTGGTCGTAGGTGCCAAGCTCTTTCATCAACTCGTAAATATACTCGTAAGCCCCAAAGAAGGCGTGTAGCCCGGTTTCAATCCAATCGCCATCGCTATCTTTCCAGGCGGAGATTTTGCCGCCCAGGATAGGTCGTTTTTCTAACAGGGTTACTTTGTAGCCCGCATCTACCAGATGTTTGGCGGCAGTTAATCCGGCTAATCCGCCGCCTATTACGATAGCGGACTGGCGACTATCCGCATCTGATTGGGAATCTCCCCCCGTGACTCTCGATAGAGTTTCCATAACATTTCCTCAAATTCTAGGCAGTTGTCGGTGGTCGGTTTTTAGTTGTCGGTAAAAATTGAGGTTACTTCCTGTGTTTTTACAAACTTTCCCTGGCGACCAACCTGATTTAGTTTTGTTGTTCGTTTGCAGTTTTTTCTACGCTTGAATTATAGCCTAACCAAAATTACCTAACGTAGTGTTTAGGTTACAATTGGGGGAAGCTGACTCCATACCCCATCACGAGATTTGCCAGAAACGGATAATACCGTCATCCCCGGCGGCAAAGAGTAGACCGGGAGCGGCCCAGGAAAGGGCGTTGAGGGCTTTGGAACTTACGGAGGTTTCAAAGAGTGGTTGCCCGGTAGCGGCATTGTAGAGGCTGACCTTGCCCATTGCCGGAGTATTGGCGACTGCTAACCACTTCGAGTCGGGTGAGTAGGCCACCCGCTTTCCAAGCTTCAGGTGGTCGCGGGTAATAGCTGAGCTATCGCTAAATTCGGCTTTGTTCAGCAGTTTGTTCAGGTTATAAATATTGGTATTAGCATCGGGGGCCACGAAAGTAGCCAGTTTAAAGTCCTCGGCACTGACCGCCACACTCTTACCATCGGGCGAGAAAGCCACCCCTTGCGGCCTGTCACCCGAAATAGTAGCTGCACCAAGCGGGCGAGCACTCCGCCCCAGACTCAAAATATGCAAACTAAGATATTCGTCCACTATCATTTTACTATCGGGTGACCAGCTAAAAAAGCCCGCATAGAGGGTATTAAAAGAAGTCAACTGGCGATAGGTTTCGCTATCCCAGATAACCAGCACCCCCTCGCTGCCTAATCCGGCAATAAACCTGTTGTCAGGCGAAAAACTGGCTTCGACCTGCTCACCAAAAGCGGTTGCCAGGGAATAGGGTAGTAGTCGGGCCGGGCCGGGTCGCAAGCGATTTTCCAGACTGTCCCAACGCCACATATTGACCAGACCGTGAAAGCTACCCGCCGCCAGTTTACGCCCGTCCGCCGACCATGCCAGCGAAGCCGCTCCCCGCTCCTCATCATCGGCGGTGGAAATATAATAAATCTGGAATTTGCCAGTAGCGATTTCGTAGAGCCAAATCTGGTAGCGATTAGCCAGAGCCAGCCAGTTTTTATCGGGCGAAAGGGCGGCGGCGGTTATCCCATCTTGAATGCCGCCAAGCTGTCCAATAAGTTTGAGTTTGGAAGGGGCAGCGGTTGGTGCTGAAATAGTTGCCAGATTGGGCAGTTTATTACTGGCGGCAGGGGTAGGGCCGGGGGTGGGGGTGGGCTTTTCGAGATCCTCCACCGGCAGACCGGGGTTTGCCACTGAACCCGCCTGGGCTGCTTCGGTGGCGGCAAGGTGGGCAATAATCGTAGCCTGGGCTGAAGCTTCCAGCGTACCGGGTGGGATTGTGGTAGATTGAGGTTTCGGGGTGGGTTTGGTCTCACTACAGGCCACCAGCAGTAACCCACATATCATGAAAGAACAGAATACCAACCCAATTGTTATTCGGCGTTTTGCCATCAAAAACAACCCTTACTTTAAAAATTTAGGACTTTCGCTTGAGGCCAGTTATTAAGTTCTTATTGGAGCTATTTCATCTAGCTGGTGAGTTCCAAAGCGAAAGTCGTAAAATTATTAACCACCGCCAACTAACAACATTATAACCATCAACTTTCCACTTTGCCAGCCCTAGATAAAATAGACATCACTCACTAATGCCACTAAAGCCGGAAGCAATAAAGCGATTAAGCCAAAACGCCGCCAGCTACTTTGAGCAGTATTATTTTTGCTGAAAGATATTCCTGACAAACCATAAATGAAAGTAAGGAGCAAAACCATAATGCCACAGCCCATATCTTCCGGGCTAATAGGAAAAAGAGGAATAGGTAAATCCTGATTCAAGCTGCTCAACGAAAAAACATTAAAAATCCCAAACCAAACTACAAAGCCAACCCCGCCGACCAGGGCCTGACCTAGCGAATCTATAACGCTCAATTCTTTATTCCAGAGGCGGTATATCAATAATAAGACCAGCGTAACAATAGTGGTCAGGGCTGCCATAATCACAACGCTTCCCCAGGGTATAAGCATAAAAACCCTTTCTCTGGCTCAATTAAATAACCCGCACGTTTACTACTTTAGGCATTTTCTTTTTTCGCTTCCTCATAGCCTGGGGAACTTTTTTCTTCCACCGGCTTTATTTGCCGGAAAGTGAACCATAGGCTCAGGTCATAGATTATTTTGAGACCCCCCGCAAAGATAAAAGGCAAACCCAGATTCGCCAATTGCAAAGCGTACCCACTCACGATAGGAGCAGCGGCTGAACCTATATTTCGGGCGATACTGGTTACTCCGGCGGCAGCTAATCTTTCGTCCGGTTCTACCATCGCCATTGTGTAGGACTGGCGAGTAGGCACATCCATCTGACTAAGAGCTTGCCGTGCTAGTAATAAGGCTATTGCCAGAGGGGCGGTAGGCATAAAAGGAACAAACATTAGCAATATATTCGAGGGTAAATGGGTAAAGACCATTGTGTTAATCAGGCCAATTCGGGCGGCCACCCGCGCTGCCACCAGGAACGACAGGGCTGATAGGGTATTAGCCGCAAAGAATATTGGGCCAAGAATCTCTAAACCGAGGCCGAACTTTAAATTAAACCAGTATGCCACCACAGACTGCACCACGAACCCCCCCGCGAAGGCATCTAGGCTAAAAAGAGCCGAAAGTTTCAGCACCGTCTTGCGAGATTTATATAAACCCTTGCGATTGAGATTGGCAGGTTTGATTTCTCGCTCAACTGCCGGAGAAAGACGCGAGAAAATCAACAAGTTCGTCAGCCCAAGCAGCCCATAAATGACCAACAAAAACTTTTCGGTTAAGAGGGGTTGCGTGGGGAAGAAGTAAGTAACAAACCAGGCTACCAATCCGCTAAATAATGCGCCAAAGGCTGCCGCGAAAGAGCCGAGAAGGTTATAAAAGGCGAACAGGCGGGTGCGTTGGGAGTCCGGGGTGGTCTGGGGCAAAATCGCTTGCTCTAGTGCCAGAAATGGGCCGACCTCACCGCTGGTAGCACTGATTGTCCCGGTGAGTGAGGCCGCCAGTAGCAGCCAGATATTATCACTAATGGCAAAAACCAGCCCGCTCCCTGCCATCAAGATAGCACAACAGGCTAACACTTTACGTCTGCCCCATTGGTCAGCGATGGTCGTAAAAAGTAAAGTAAGCAGCACCGAGCCAATCAACGCGGCGGTTATCATTGCCCCAATCTCAAAACTATTCAATCCAAGGCGGGCTAAATAAAGGGCCAATACTACCGATAGAAAACCATAACCGAAAGTACGCAAGGCGCGGGCCAGTAGAATTCGTTGCCCGTCCGCGTCACAAAGCCCTCTCATGAATTAAGGGCAAGCGGTCTAGTGACAGGCAGTTTCCCGCCGCAATAGATGTAAAGGGCATCGTAAAGTGGAAATTCCAGCTCAAGCTTGCGGTGGTCGGAGATTTCCATTATTTGGAAGCCACCCGCCAGCGCGTCCAGTCCCCGCGATTCGGGCGTTAAATCCTTGTCGGAGGTATCGGCTCCACGCACGATTAGAGCCAGTTGGTCAAGGGCCGGGTCAGTCCCTTGCAAACCATATTTGCTCATAAAAGCATCGAAGCTGCATAAGGGGCCGTTATGTCCCAACTCAACCTCAGGTATATCGTAAGGCAGGGCGTTTTGAGCCTTAGCTTCGCTCAAAACCTTCTCGGCTGGAACATACAGGAATTCCGGGTTAGGGTCAATAAAACGAGTAATGAGCCAGGGACAGGCAATCCGGTCAACTTTGGCACGCTCACGGGTAATCCATTTCATAACTCTCTCCTCTAAGATTGACTTTTATTTTTGTTAAACTTCAGATTGTTGGGTTTCGGAGTTTGCGATAGCCCTATACCTATTTTTATTAACAGGTGGCCTAGCCGATAACGCAAGGATTCAGCCAAATTATCTGATAGGGCTTTGCCCGTTTCTGCGGCGATTTTATCCAGCTCCGCTTGCTTGCGCCAATGGGTTTGTCTGGCTAAAGCCTCATCTAACATATCCCGTATATAATTATCCATTTCGATTCCCCCATGAGAACTTTGGCTATTCAGACCGCTCCAGCTTCCACCAGACATATAGCCGGTTTGCACCAGGCTCACGTGGTACTTTAGCGTGTAGTAAAAGCCAGTCCCGTAAACCTTACGCTCCTCCTTTTTAGTTATCGGTAAAATATTTGTAACAGTGGTTACATTCTACTCTATAAAAAGGAATATTGCAAGGGATAGTTAAAGAAAGAGACAATAGTCCTGAAATGGAGGGAGCTATTCTAACCCGTCGCCCCCTTTTATGAGCTGAATTAAGAGTGGACAAAAAGATTAGGGGTATTTTTTAGATATTAGATTTTGAATGCTACTACTAAACCCGCCCAAATCGTGCCTGTAACCAATCCAACCCCGGCTATGACCAGCGACATTAGCCAGAAGGCCGGATTAAACCAGACCAAAAATCCTTCCCAACCCCGCCCTAAAACTGTCAACAACAGGCTTGCCACTAAGCCACCTAAACTACTTACTGATGCAAATCTGACAATACGGCTTACGAGGGTACTTTTTGGCTTATCACGATATAACAAAACCAGAGCTGTTATTGCTCCCCAATAGATAAACAGGAATGGTAATATTCCGCTTTCGGGTGGCTCATTCCAGCGTTTGGCCTCAGGCAAATTCCGGGCAAGTTCGCTGGCGAACGGCAAAGCTGGAAGATAAAGCAAGCCGGCTCCCAATAGGGTAAAACTAAAGATTTTGACTTGTTTGGAAGTAAACATCTCCCTCCTTGCAAATGCACGGGCTATAAGGCACAATAGCGGCTATGGTCAACCAAACTCAGACTGATAACGCCAGAAATTATAACACCATCCGGGTGGGCTTTGATGCCCGCATGGTTTATTACCGTCAGGCCGGAATCGGTCAGTATATTTTGAATTTGTTACAGGAAATGGCAAATGTTAATGATAGGCAAGTTGACATAACTATATTTCAGAGTCGCAAGGAAAGCCGCCCCCCCGCCCAGTGGTTGGGCAATTCCTACCCCAGCCGTAAACTCTGGACGCCCCCCCACCACCGCTACGAACAATTAGCTTTACCACTGGAGCTAGGCTTGGCTGGACCAGCGGTATTTCATAGCCCGGATTTTATCCCGCCATTTCGGCGGTGGCGATGGATTGGTTGGCGACCCAGCCGGATTGCCAGTGTAATTACGATTCATGATCTGGCTTTCTTGCGCTACCCCGAATTATTAACTGAGGAAAGTGCCCGTTACTATGGGCAGGTTAAACAGGCTACCGCCAGTGCCGAACTGGTGATTGCGGTTTCCCACATTACCGCCCGCGACATTGGTAATGAGCTTGGCACGCCCCCCGAAAAGGTGCGGGTGGTTTACGAAGCGGCAAACCCGTTATTTCGCCCGCTCTCCTCGGCGGAGATGGATATGTTGGGTCAAAAAGAGGCTCAGAATTTAGCTCAAAAGTTGGCTAAGGCTGGAATTACCTCAACAGATACTTTTATCCTGTTTGTCAGTACGATTGAGCCGCGCAAGAATCTGCCAACCCTGCTAAAAGCCTTTCGAGCAGTGTTGGATGAAGTCACCGAGAATGAAGTTGCCCCAAAGCTGGTGCTGGCTGGACGGGAGGGTTGGTTATATCAGGATGTTTACAAGTTGGAGAAAGAATTACGGCTGGAAAATAACCTGGTTTGGCTTGGAGGGGTCTCGACTGAGGAACTGCTTTGGTTGTATAATAGGGCGGCTTGTCTGGCGATGCCTAGCCTCTACGAAGGCTTTGGACTACCGCCGTTAGAAGCTCTAGCCTGTGGTTTACCAGTTCTGGTGGCAAATACCAGCAGTTTGCCGGAAGTAGTGGGCGAGGCTGGTATAAAGTTACCTGCTGAAGATGTGAACGCATGGAAAGAAGCTTTGCAGGAGGTCTGGCACAAGCGAGGGTATTACAAAGCTATAACTTTGATAGAAGGACCAATCCAGGCCGCCTGTTTTTCCTGGCGCAAGGCTGCCGAGGAAACTCTGGACATTTATCGGGAAGCGGCGGGGAAAATCAGGAGCAAGAATTAAGGAGCAAGGAGTAAGAATAGTTGTAGGAGTAGACCTCTGCGTCTACCCTTGTTGAAAGTCGCAAGTCATAAGTCCAAAACTTTTGACCTTCGACCTTTGACTTTCGACTTTTAATCTCTCAACCATGAAACTAATCGTTGGCCTGGGCAATCCGGGCATAACCTATTCTAAAAATCGTCATAATATCGGTTTTATGTGCCTTGACCGACTAGCCGACAAGCACAATATTAAGTTTGAGAAAAAAAGTATGAACGCCCATTTGGGCAAGGGCACAATCGGTACGCATGATGTAATTCTGGCGAAACCTCAGACTTTTATGAATTTGAGCGGCAAGAGCGTGGTTGAAATCGTTCACTTTTTCAAGCTAGACCCAAAACAGGACGTGCTGGTTATTGCCGATGATATGGACTTGCCGATAGGAAAAGTCCGGTTGCGCCCTAACGGCAGCAGTGGCGGGCAGAATGGCCTCAAAAATATTTTCGAGCTGTTGGGGACGCTGGATGTGCAGCGTTTAAGGGTGGGTATTGGTCGCCCGCCCGTTGGTAGCACCCGCGACTATGTGCTGAATAATTTTGACCGTGACCAGCAACCCTACCTTGAAGAAATTTCTGATAAAGTGATAGGGGCGGTTGAGGTTTGGCTCTCGGACGGCATCAACAAAGCCATGAACCTTTTTAATTAATGCGACCCAACCCCCAGGGCAGACACCGAGGTCTGCCCCTACTGGGAAGGGGGAACCATATTTCCAAGTTCAGGCTAGGCCCCCGTGCTAACCCCTGCAAATATTCCCCTATCTCTTATTACCAACCCTTCTTACGAGCTTTTGGAACTGCCTCCGCAATCAAATAGCCATTGGGTGAAGGCTGGAATCCCTCGATATTTTTGCAAGTGGCAAACAGGTCAAAACCTTAGTAAAGCGGGTTCAAGCTCGTTTTTGTTAAACTTCTCGCACAAAACCCATTATCCTCGCTATATACCATCCATCTCTGGCATTAGTGCCAACCATTGTAAATTTGGATGTGTCCAGAAAAGTGAGAATATCGGCCTTGAGTTTGGCTTCATCTTAGTGTGCCGCAACAATTTCTGATATCCACAGAAACCTCCGATTAAATTGCAGAAATGAAGCCAATAGATACGACTAATGAAGTATTATTGACTATGTTACCGTATTCAAAACCGCTACACACTACCCAATCGAATTGAGTTAACCCACTCACACAACCCTTACCCCTGCTTTTCGTTATAATTAAAGACAGGTTTTTCATTTATCAGCAGGAAGGACTTATTTTATGACCAGGGGAAATGAAAGCAAATTTAAATATATTTCGCTTTTGTTTACGGCTTTGCTTATGTTTGGGTTGATTAGCCAGTTTAGGCCAGTAGCGGCCCAGGACGACAGCCAATTTTTCCCGCCGACTAATCACACCGTCAGAGGCAAATTTCTGGAGTATTGGCGGGCACAAGGCGGGTTAGCTATTTTTGGTTACCCCTTGACCGACGAAATTCTGGAGGTAAACCCGGCTGACCAAAAAACTTATACGGTGCAGTGGTTTGAGCGCAACCGCTTCGAGTATCACCCAGAGTTCAAAGGCACCGTGTACGAGGTATTGTTGGGTCTGTTGGGCAATCAGGTGACTATCGGGCGCGGCAACGAAGGGGCTTTTCGCTACTTCAGCGACCCCAAGATTCCAGGTCAGTATTATTTCCCTCAGACTGGTCATACATTGCGAAACAGTTTCAAGCAATTCTGGGATACACGGGGTGGTTTACCCATTTTTGGCTATCCCACCAGCGAGGAATTTTACGAGGTTAACCCCGACGATGGCAAGACCTACGTGGTGCAATATTTCGAGCGCAACCGTTTCGAGTATCACCCCGAATTCAAGGGCACAGAGTACGAGGTATTGTTGGGTTTATTGGGCAACCAGTTAACAGGCGGGGCTTTTTACCCGGACCCGCCCCCCAATAATGTTCCCAGCAAATTGCTTGTGCCGGATAAATATCGCACCACGCCATTCCAGACCGAACGCACGCTTAACCTTCCGGCGGGCTTTAAAATTAGCGTTTTTGCGGCGGGCATGACCGACCCCCGAATGATGGCCCTTTCCCCTAACGGCGATATATTTTTCACCGAACGTTACCCTGGCAATGTCAAAGTGCTGACCGATAACAACCACGATGGCATTGCCGATAATATTTACACTTTCGCAGAGGGGTTAGCTCCCTATCCGCACGGGGTGGCTTTTTACGGTGGCTATCTTTATGTAGCCCTCGAAACCAAAGTAATTCGGTATCCCTACCAGTCGGGCGACCTTAAAGCGCGGGCTAATTATGAAACGATTATCAACGACCTGCCTTCAGGTCAGGCGGGCGTGCTGAACGGGCATCAAACCCGCACTATCACCTTTGGGCCGGATAATAAGCTTTATGTTTCGATTGGCTCGTCCTGTGATGTTTGTATTGAGACCAACAAATACCGGGCTTCGGTCTGGCAGTTTAACCCCGATGGTTCGGGCGGGCGGCTTTACGCGGGTGGCTTGCGTAACGCGGTCGGTATCGCCTTCGACCCCAAAACCAACTTGCTGTGGGCGACGGTCAACGGGCGCAACGGCCTGGGCGATAATCTGCCACCTGAGCAACTAACACCTATTCGGGATGGTGGGAATTACGGCTGGCCTTACTGTGTAGGCAACAATCCACCCACCCCCGACCCCGATTTTGGGACTGGTAAGGCCGATTTCTGCCAGAATACCGTTGATCGTTCGTTGATAGCTTTGCCCGCCCACAGTTCGCCGCTAGGTCTGGCTTTTTATAATGCCAGCCATTTCCCGGAGGTCTATCGTACCGGGTTGTTTGTGGTGCAACACGGTTCGTTCCCCGGCGAGCGTTCCAGCGTCTACGGCGATGGGATTCGGTTTGTCTCGACCCGTCCCGGCAAGATGCAGCAGGGGGTAAAGGATTTCGCCACAGGCTGGATTAATTCCGCCAAAGATGGCTATTGGGGGCGGGTGGTAGCCCCAATGGTTGGGGCGGACGGCGCACTTTACATCACCGACGACATCGCCGGGGCAATCTACCGCGTCAGCTACGGGGGTTAATTATTGACCACAGAGGACAGAGTGTAGCCTCCAACTTGTTGGACAAAGTAAAATTTAATTTATTTTGTGCCTCTGTGGTAAGAAGTTACAGGTGGCTAAGTTGAAATTTACCATCGGGCAGCACAGTTAAAAATTGCTTTGCGCCTCGATGGTAACCAGTAGGACAAAATTCACTTTCCAATAATAAACGTTCGCCTGTTTCGATATCCCAAACAGAGGCACCATATTCCTTACCAAATGAAAAAAGATATACATCAAAAACCAAATCTCCGGTTGGCCCAACAAACCAACGTATTTCTTTTCCAGATGGAATATCAAATAGTCGAACTGCTGCCACTAAATGGTATTCGTATTCACCATAGCCCCAGATAGCTAGAGTGTTATTACTAATCCAGCAAATTGGCCCATCCCAATAATTATCTCGCCGACAAAAGTTTTTTCGGATGCGATCTTCTGACTCCCATACATTTTCCGCAAGCCAAAGGTGAAGACTCCAACTGTAAATTATACCTACAGGATGCCAAACCCAACCATTATCTATAATCCATTCCTGGTCGGGCGAAACCAAAAGCCCACAATGAAAGTAATCTAGATAATGTTCTGGTATGGGTGTATCCCGAACTCTACGGGGTGATGGTCGGTCAGTTATTAATTCCCCAGTTAGGGGGTCGGAAATATCCAAACGATTCCATTCAGTGGCATGAACAAGTAACAAACGACCTTCGTGAGTAAAAAAAGCTATAGAAAAGACGCAATGCTCAATATGATAATTGCCTCGATATAAAGGCATTGTCATTTTGCCGCTACTCAAATCAATTACTATCCCATGCGAGCCTTTGGTATTAACTACTGCCGCCACCTTACCCTCAGGCGAAAGATGCAAAGATATTTTTTCATCAAGGTTGAGTTTCGATTCAGGAAGATTTGCAAGGTGGGAAATTTCCTGGCTCTCAAAATTTATTTGGATAAGGTTGCCCGCTTTAGTCAAGGCTACCCAGATGGGTTTAAACGAAGTTTCTATTGGCTGAATATCTAAAATATTATCAGTCATCAAACTGTCTAACTCTATTACAGTATGGGTAAAACTTAAATTTGTAGCCCTTTCCAATATTTGAGGTTTCCCGACATTACCAATCCATTCAGATATTGATCTGTTCCCCTCGGCCTCTTGAAAACATTTCAGGCAAACTGTCCGAATATTAGCAGAAGATTCGAGGGGGGTTTGGTGGCATTTGTCACAAATGAGAGAGTATTCCTTGCCAATACCTGTGAAATATTTGAAAAACTCAAAATCTTCGTCAGTATCGTCATGATTTATAGCCTCAAGCAAATGGACACAAATTAAGCGGGTTTCAGTGGTAGTTTGATGTGGGCAATCCAATTGGGGCATTTCTATAACTCTTTTTCACGATTTATACCATAATTTAGCTTTCACACTACTATTGTAGTGTTAGCCGAGAAAAAATAAAGGGTGAATTTCCCTGCCCTGGTAATATCAATTTTTGGTGGACAGGGCGCGGGCGGTTGGCTCTATTTCGGTGATAATCTGCGACAGGGATTTACCACTTTTGGCCTCGGCTATGGCCCATTCTGCCAGTTGCTCGGCCCACTCGATACCCGCATCGTTCTGCCCGATGAGGCGTACAGCGCGTTGGGCTACCGCCAGGGTCAGGCTGTAACTCTTGTGGGTTTTTCCCTCCCAGGTTGCAAGAGGGGGTAAGACAGTTGCGAAGAAACGACGACTGGCTGTAGTAGTCTTGCGGCGGGTGTCGCCGTAGCCCTTCACCAGTTTGCCGCTTTCAGCCAGCAGCAGACCTAACTCGTAGTCCAGTTTGGCATAATGGGCTACCTCTTTGGTATAGGCGTTAATCAGCTTCCATTCCTGAGCGGCGCGGTGGGAGATAGGGCGTAGGGGTTTGAACCAGGACAGGAAAGCAAAGGTCAGGTAGCCACTAAAGCGATTGGGGCGGGGATGGAGTTGCAGGGTGAAATGCTTTTTCTCGGCCCAGCCCCCAATCCCGCTAACTTTGCCCAGTAACAGCATCGGGCTTACTAGAAAGTTGGGCATAATCCCGTAAATCTCGGCAGCATCGGGCTTGAGGTAATCAGTCAGCACCAAAACCTGACCCGGCTTGACCGCCATATCCTGCCGGATACGGGCAAAACGCTTGCCATCTATTTTCAGACAGGCCACCCGCACCGCATCCTCATAGGTGGCCCGCGCCACTAGAGTTTTGGCGTAGGCTTCGGTTAATTTAAAGTCCTGACCAGAGTCAAGCTCATAAATTTTCGTAACCTGTTTGAGATAGCGGCGGTCATAAGCTAAATCCTGATAGTCGGTTAGCTGGAAAATAGCCTCAATCAGTGTCCAGTGCAAAAGTTCGGGGAATTGCCCCTGCACCTCGGCCACCAACTTGCCAAAGCCGGGGCGCAATTTTTCGGGCAAGGCTGACAGATGGCGACTAATTAGTTCGGGTACGTTGCGGTTTTGCGGCTTACTTTTCTCGGATTTGAGTACAGGCAACAAGGTTAGCTGGCGTTTGGCTTTGACAGGCGCACCACTATCCGCCGCCCCTGCTCCCGGCGCGGTAACAGGCACAGTGGCGGGCAACGTGGGTAGGTCGTCACCCGAAAGCGCGTCCACCGGGTGGGCATTAGCGGCAAGTTGATAACTGCGACCAGCCTCAAAAGCCACCAGATTCATTTCTACCGCCAGCCCAAATTGCCGGATTGCTCCCCGATAAACCTCCGGCGACATCGGCAAAGCACCGGGCAAGGCCGAAAGTGCGCCCAACAAAATCGCGTTAGCCGCCAAATCGCCCAGGTTGTGTTGGCGGGCTACTTCCTCCGTATCAATAATCGAGAAAGCCCCCCCTAACTTTGCCGCCGCTTCGATAATTTTCTCACTGGGGAAAATGCCGTCAAAAGCCGGAATTTTCTCGCCGATAGTGTAAAGACGCTGGCGACTGGCAACAATCGTGGTGCGACGGCTGGCATAACCCTGCTGCAACAGTCGGCCCAACTCCACCAACTCCTGCCCGATTAGCACATCCACCATGCCGGGGAAGGGGTGTTGCCCGAAAACGGCCTTTTGTAATTCATCCTGGGAGTCGGCTATGATTGCACCCTCTACAAGTGAGGCGATTTCAAGGTAAAAAGTAGTGCCGCCGCCCCGTTGCGATAGACCGGGCAGGGATAAAGCTTGCGCCCGTCGCCCATCGTTTTCCGCCGCCAGAAAGAGCCACTCCACCAGCACATTGCCGCCCTGCCCACCAATGGCCCCCACCAGCACGGTTTTAATGGTTATATTAGAGCGGCGACCCACTTTGTTTATAATTGTTTGCTCTTGTAACATAATTTCGTCCTTATGTTCCCCTTCGTTTATAGGGAAGGGGGCTATGGGGTTAGGTCAGACCGCTACCCCAAAGACCAGTTTGACCAGACTCCGACTGAACCTGTCCCGCATTTTTTCCAAACGGGAAGGGTTGGTGATAACTTTAGCCTCGTAAAAAGAGGGGCAAAGCACGGCGGCGTGGGCCAGTTCCCCGCACAACCCGCAACCGACACAACTATGATTAATACTGGCAACCGGGTCGCTCCGCAAGGGGTTAGGGTTGTCCTTGATGGTCAGGGAGGGGCAGCCGTTAAGCCGAATACAACTATGGTCGCCTGTGCAAACCGCATCATCAATACCAAAACGAGCATCTTCTATCCGTTTCCCGGCAGTTAGTAGCTCCTTTTTCTCAACCTTCTCGTGGCGTTGCTTCTCAAGCTGACATTCACCCACCGAGCGGATCACTTTTAGCTCTTTTTTGTCACTGGCGAAATTCTTGTTCAGCTCTTTGACTACCTCACCTACCTTGAAGGGGTTAACCTCCACCACCTGCTTGACCCCCGCCCCCCGCAAGGCCATTTCAATATCCATCGTTTTGACCTTTTCGTGGCGGGCATTTTCTTCGGTGGCGGGATTCTCCTGCTGCCCGGTCATCGAAGTCCAGCCGTTTTCAAACACTACGAGTGTCGCATCCTGCTGGTTATAAACCGCGTTGGCGACACTGGTGGTCAGGCCGCTATGCCAGAAAGTGCCATCTCCCAGGAAACTGACGGTTTTCTGCGCGGTCATACGGGCCATCGCCCCGGCACTGGCTAACCCTGTACCCATCCCGGTGCAACTGTCGGTCTGCTCGAAGGGTGGATACATCCCCATAATGTAACAACCAATATCACCGGCGTAATGGGGCGTGCCGTGCTGCTTCTCAGTTAGTTTCAGGGCGGTAAAGATAGGTCGCTCCGGGCAGCCAGTACAGAAAATAGGTAGGCGTGCGGGCAACTCGCCATTAAAAATATTAGCAGCAGCGTTAATATGAGCCAGCATTGCCCCGGCAACCTCGGCAATCTGGGGTGCGCTACTTTGGTAAACCTCATCGGTCAGCCACTTGCTCAGTCCGCGCAGCAACACCATTGGAGCGTATTCCCCGGCCTCCGGTAAAACCCCCTTACCGTAGATTTTGACATCGTGCAGCCCATAACTCTGGGCAATCGCCCGAATCTGGATTTCCAGACTGTTGGGCATGCCTTCTTCCACAATTAAAACCTTGTCCTTATCCTTGAGGAAATTAACAATTTCTTCCGGCACAAGTGGGTGGATAACATTCATATTATAGATAGGGAAATTGCACTGACCAACCGAGTCCGCCTCACCCAAAGTTGAGAGTGTACGTATTAGCGTGTTATAAAGCATCCCGTGCGTAATCAGGCCGATGCGTTCGTTAGCACCGGGGAAAAACTCGTTAAGTTGGTGCTCCTGAATAAAGCGGCGGGCGGCGGGCATGCGCTCTTCAAACTTGCGTCTCTCCTGCGCCTGGCTATAGGGCGGGACGGGAATCGAACTCAGTTTATTGTTCCAGTTTGCTACCGGCTTATTCATATTAATTTGAGGTTCGGGGTTATCATCGCAAATTATAGAGCTTTTAAGGTTGCCGGTGCGGGTGCGGAAAAGATAAAGGGCGATGGTGCCACTGGCCTCGCTCAGTTCAAAACCTTTTTTAACCAAATGGGCCATAAGTTGGGCATCGGCGCGGGGGTCAATACACAACAGGCCAGATTTATGGGCAAAGGGCAAGGTTTTCTCGGCGACGCTGGTGCTATTCAGACCATAATCCTCACCTACGATTACCATTGCCCCGCCCGTCAGTCCGGGATGGGCGATATGGGCCAGCGCGTCCGCCCCCACATTGTTGCCAACCACTTTCCAATTGACCGCCCCCCGCACTGGATTATTAACCGATGCCTGTAACAAAGCAGCGGCGGCGGCTTCGTTAATCGAACCCTCGAAGTAGATTCCGCGTGGTTTTAATATATCTTCATAACTGTCGGAAATGGCATCGTAGAGGGAGGAGGTGGGTGCGCCGGGGTAGCCGCCCAGGTAACTTACCCCGCTTTCCAGCAAGGCTTTCAGTACCACCAGGGCCATATCACCCTTAAGAGTCTGGCCCTTGCCATAGGTAAGCTGTTGCATGGTTTCTTTTGAATAATTTCGGCCCATCAGGTCTCCTTTGAACATAGTGCCGAGATTACGCAAGAAAAAGTTTGCGTAATGGTG
Organism: Chloroflexia bacterium; assembly: GCA_038207495.1. Classification (GTDB taxonomy): domain Bacteria; phylum Chloroflexota; class Chloroflexia; order Chloroheliales; family Chloroheliaceae; genus Chlorohelix. The sequence goes on along the minus strand of JBBQZS010000006.1, from coordinate 95,350 downwards.
TATGATATGATTATCCACAAATTCGCCGAGCTGTCAAGGTTTTTCCGACACTTTGCCTAGTAATTTGGTAATTTATTTAGCAATTAGTCGGCGATATGCTCAAAATAGTTACAAAAATAGCAATTTAGCACTACGTTTCCGATAAGATTTCTGGAGGAGGGTTAAGGGAATGGCAGGTAATGAGCAGGGGGAAGATTTAAAGAGTGCCAAGGATGTATATGCTGCCCGTTTAGCGGGAAGTTGGCGGGTAGGGGCGCAAGAGGATGTCGAATTCGAGCCAGTCTATCAGGCCCCGCTTGACCCACTGGATACGGCGATTGCCCGCGCCCTGGAACGGGATAGCCGAATTAGTCTTTTAGAGCTATCCCGACAGTTAGGCACTTCCCGTACCACAATTTCGGAACGCTTAACCCGTCTGGTAGAGCAGGGTATTATCAAGGGTTTCAATGCCCACCTGGATTACAAACGGCTGGGCTATCCCATTACCGCTTTTGTGGGCTTGCAAACTTCCCAGTCCCAAAAAGCGGTGGAGGTTATCGAAGCCCTGAAACAAATTCCCGAAGTGGAGGAATTGCACACCGTCACCGGGCAGATTGATATGCTGGTCAAGTTACGGGCGCGTAGCACCGAACATTTGCAGCACATTCTGATTTTCAAAATCCAGTCTATACCGGGCATCGGGCGGGGTGAAACAATGTTGGCCTTATCTTCCCACCTGGATTGGGCGGCGGTTGGAGTGCGGCGCACTCCGCTCCCCGGCGAGGACGAGCCTTTGGATACCAACGAAGACCCCAGCGCAAAATGAGTGTTGAGTTATGAGTGCTGAGAAAAGGAGTCAGAATTCAGGAGAAAGAATGATTATTGGTGAGTATTCCTGCCCTGCTTGCAAATCAGCTTCCCTAAAGCTATTGTTGGCCGATTGCCAGAATAACTATTACAATTCGCCCGAAAAATGGCAACTTTTGGAATGTTCAAACTGCAAACTGGTTTTTACCACTCCCTTTCTTGATGAGAAAGAACTCGGCAAATATTACACTGAAGAATATGAACCGTATAATGCCCGACAATCTTCGCTGCGGGGTACAAAAATTGGCGAATTTTTGCGGGACGCTATTATGTCCCCCTATCTGCTTCGCTTTGGCAGAGCCGAGTGGCAAACTAAACCTTTCGGAAAAGGGCGGATGTTTGAGATTGGCTGCGGTTCAGGCTATTTTCTAAAAAGAGCAGAGTCACTTGGCTGGAACTGCTGGGGGATTGATTTTAGCCCGAAAGCAGTAGAGGTAACAAAAAAGCGAGTGCCTGGGGCAAATGTTACTCAATCTTCTCTCTCAGAATTAAATATAGAAGAGCTGAACTTCAAGGGGTCTTTTGATCTAGTAATAATGTCCCATGTTTTGGAACATTTACCGGACCCGGTATTAAGCTTAAACAAATGTTACGAGCTATTAGCTCCGGGTGGGATGCTAATGCTGGAAATTCCAAACTTTAGTAGTTTTGAGGCCAGGTTCTTTGGTAAAAACTGGCGAGGGCTGGATTTACCCCGCCACTTGTTTCACTTCCGCGAACCTGTCGTCCGTCAATTGTTGTTAAGTAACGGCTTTTCCCAAATAAAAATCCGACCCTCAATGTCAGTGGTAACTTTCAGTGATAGTCTCCTGACCCTACTACCCTTGAAAATCAGCCAAAAACTTATTCAAAGTCGGATTGCTAAAATATATTATTATCTGATGATTTTCCCCGTTACCCTGAGCTACCTGCTGGGTAACCGCGCCGCAATCCAAATCACCGCTATTAAGGAATAAGAACAGCTGGCAATTCCACTTTGTTCATTTTCTACTACTCCCTACAAACGTTATTTTGCTGCCAGAAAACTATCAACCTCGGCGCGAAAGGGCATCGCCTCGATTGCGCCCGAACGTCCGACTACAATTGCTCCAACTGCCGCAGCCTGGCGGCAAGCTTTCTCAATTCCAGCCTTATCCTCAAAATTAAAATCGTTGCGCCATAGTTGGTCTAAAAGACCAGCCAGAAAACCATCGCCCGCCCCTACCGTATCCACTACCTGGGCCGGGAAAGCCCCCACAAAACCCTCGCTACTGGCAGCGCGATAATAACAGCCCTTACTATCCAGCGTCACGACAATCAGTTTGAACTGCTCACGCCAGATTAACTTGGTACCTTTGGAGGGGTCGCTCTCTCCGGTCATAAATTCGAGTTCGTTACGATTGAGTTTAAGAATGTGGGTAAATTCCAGGGGTTTGCTAACGGCGGCGCGGGCAGTTTCTTTGTCGCTCCAGGCGTTGGCCCGTAGGTTCATATCGTAAGCCAATAATACCCCGGCCTCAAACGATATTTTCAGGGCAGTCATTACCGCGCTGCCAGACGGTTCGGTTGCCAGCATTAATGAACCAAATTGCAAGACCTTTGCCTGTGAAAAATAGGCTTTATTCAGGTCGGCTGGTTCGAGGAGGGTATCGGCGGAAGGGTTGCGATAAAAGAGGTATTCCGCCTCATGGCCCAAATTCCAGGTAACAAAAGCCAGCCCAGTATTGGCCCTGGTTTCAAAGAGCATCGAAGTGGTATCAACCCCATTACTTGCCAGGATTTCTTGCAGAAATTGGCCAAAAAAATCATTCCCAACCTTGCCTACAAACCCGGTAGGGCAACCCAGGCGGGCCAAACCTACCGCTACATTTGCGGGGGCACCACCTGCCGCGAGTTTTAATCGCTTGCTGGCAATAATGCTTTGGCCTAATTCAGGTGGGGTGAAGTCAATTAGAGCTTCGCCCAGGCAAATAACTGCAGGACTTGACATAATATTAATCCTCCTCGGAAGTTAACCAGATAAATTGGAAGGCTTGGAGTTCAAGTCGCTCCCCTGTCAGGGTTAAAGGGGGTTTGCCCGGTTGGCTTGCATCGCGAATTTTACCCACTATGCCGTTTTCTACCAGAACATTCAAATTTATAGATTGAGCTGTTTCGCTAAAATTAGCCAGCCCCAACAGTCGCCCGCTCACTGGGTCTACCCGTAAAAAGGCAAAAACGTGCTGATTATCAGTCCAGATTGGATATACGGGGGCTGCTCCGTGGAGTTGGGGAGTATTCTGGCGTGCCAAAATCAGCTGTTGCATCGCGCCGAAGATTCGCCCGGTGACAGTGGTGATATCATGACGCTTTTCGGTTAGCTCCCACGGCATCGTCGGACGGTGCATCCAGCGATTATCTTTGGCTTTGTCGGGGTTGTGCAAATAACTATGGTCGTTAAGCAGGCCGAGTTCGTCGCCCATATAAATCAGGGGAATCCCGCCATATGCAAAAATAACGCTATAAAGCAGCATTATCCGCCCAATCGCTAAATCAATCGCGGCTGGGTCATTTTTTTCAAGAGCCGTTTCCAGGCCAGCTAATGAAGCGGTCATTCCACTCATGCGTCCGTCAAAGGTGACAGGGTTAAACTGGAAAATTTCACCCCGCGAGAACGAAGCCGGAAACTTCCCCGAATAAAACTCGTTAAGGAAGCGGCGATGCAAAAAGCCATTCTCACCGACTGCCATTGCGTTCTCGTCCGTGACCGCCCAGCCAATATCATCGTGAAGCCGAACATAAGTAATCCAGGTTGTGCCAACCGGGGTAGGTGGCATCTGGCGCAGGGTGTGGGTCATCAGAGTCACTTTGCGACTGGCAAGGGTACTCCACAGTAAAACCATCAGCGAATTATTATAGGCCAACTCGCATTCCTTGCCAGTGTGCCGCCCCGTTCCAAGATAATGAATCAAGTCTTCGGGAGAAACAATAGCCTCGGCCTTGAAAATAGTGCTGGGGGCCACCACTCGCACCATCGCCCGAAAAGCCTGTAAAAGCTCGTGTACTTCGGGCTGATTCTGGCAATTTGTACCAAGCCGCTTCCACATAAACGGCACTGCATCCAGCCGCAGAATTTCGACCCCTTTGTTAGCCAAATAAAGCATATAATCGAGCATCTCGCGGAAAACAGCCGGGTTAGTGTAATTCAAATCCCACTGGTATTCGTTAAAAGTTGTCCAGACCCACTTGCCCTTTTCGGTTATTTCGGGGTAGAAAGTAAAGTTGCCGGGAGCAAAATCGGGAAAAACTTCAGGCAGGGTTTTCTCGTAAGCATCTGGCAGCTGGCGGCTATCAAAAGTCAGATAATAATCGAGGTAGGTGGGGTCGCCCGCCGCCGCTTTTTTGGCCCATTCATGCTCTTTAGCGGTATGATTTACAACCAGGTCAATGCACAAGCTCATATTATTGGCCCGTAATTCGCTTGCCAAGTTTGCCAGGTCGTCCATTTTACCCAGAGCCGGGTTAACCTGTTTGTAGTTCATCACGGCATAACCGCCATCATTCATGCCGGGACGCGGTTCGAGCAGGGACATCAGGTGAATATAAGTTAGACCCAAATCGCTTAAATAAGGCAAATGTTTGCGCACTCCGGCCAGATTCCCGGCGAAGAGGTCAACGTAATAAATCCCGCCCAACATTTTCTCGCGCTGAAACCAATCGGGCGTAATCTCACGTTCAAGGTCAAGTTTCTTTAGAGCTTCCGGGCGGGCAGCATAAAAATCCACCAGCAGGGGTATAAGTAGGTCAAGTTGGCTTTCAAAATCCCCCCGGTTCTGGTAAAGGCGGTGGTAGGATTCGTAAAAGTCGGCAAAATAGCGTTCCAATCGAACCAGAAAAAGATCGTAGTCTCGTTGCTGGCCTTTTTTAATCCTTGCCTGGAGAAGTGGCTCAAGTTTATCGCGAAAACTGCAAAAGGCCTCACGTGTGGCTGGGCGCATATAAAGAACATTAGGCATTGGTTTATATTTTGCCTCCTCCGAAAAATCAGGTTTTAGCCGTTAGGTTTTATTAGCTAATATCTGAAAGCTATTTAATACTAGCCAACCATTTTGGGACAGAAGTGGTGCGCCGTTCGATTAGTTTTGTATCCAGGCGAATTAGCTCTGGGCCTTTTTTGGAATCCTCTACCAGCTCCATCAAACGGGCGACTCCCATTTCACCCATTTGCTGCATAGGTTGTTGAATGGTAGTAAGTTCCATAATTTCGGATAATTCTACGCCATCAAAACCAATGACCGAAATTTCTTCTGGCACTGAAAGGTTGAGGGTGCGGGCGGTTTCCAATACTCCAATTGCTTGTAAATCAGAGGCGGCAAAAATGGCAGTTGGAGGGTTATTCAAGCTCAAAAGTTCCCTGGAGGCTATCTGTCCCCCCGCCCGGTTCCATTCAGCCGTAACCATTAACTCCGGGTCATACATAATTCCGGCCTCACCAAAAGCCCGATGTACCCCAATCAGGCGGTCATTAGCCTGATTAAACTTGAAAGTGCCCTCGCTTATACCGTTGATAAATCCAATACGTTGATGGCCTTTTTCGATTAGACTTTTAACCGCCATATAAGCCCCTTCCACATTATTCACCACCAATGAAGTTAGAAAGGGGCTATAGGCATCTACCAGCACGGCTGGCAAACCATTTTTAAGAAATGAAGCGGCGGTTTCTTCATCGGGGGTTAGGGAGACAATCACCAGACCATCCACTCGCCGCCGCATTGGTAATTGATTAAAATAGTGGTCGCGTTGGCTATTTTCTTCAACATTATAAATAACCAACTCGTAGCCTAGTTTGGAAGCGGCGTTTGCCAGGCCGCGCAGCACTTCCACCGAAAAGGCTCTGGTAACAAAAGGAATAATAACGCCAATCGCCCCTGTCCGCCCGGTAATCATTGAACGGGCAATCGGGTCGGGGGCATATTTAAGTTGGGCAATAACTTGTAGCACTTTCTGGCGGGTGGAATCTTTAACCGACTGGCTGTTATTGAGTACCCTTGAGACTGTACCCACCCCGACGCCAGCAGTCCGTGCTACATCATAAATCGTTACAGCCATACTATTTCATTTCCAAAAGTCTAAGATTATTTAGTAAGATTGAGGTTTAAAGCCTGTTATATGGAATGGAAGCAATTCCATTTATATTAGAAATTGCTGCTTAATACTAACATGCTTTCCAGATGTTGTAAAGGTCAGATATTATTTAATTTAAAATCTCGGAAAACAGGAACAATCAAAAATACCGTTGCAAAGCCCTAAACAATTTACCAAAACGTTTCGGTAGAATCGAGGTTAAAAATTGATCTAAAATTGCCTGGAGAACCCCCTCTGGCTGGAAATGAGAAGGGGTTTGAAACGCTTCCAAATAAACTTTCGGTGCTAACTAAGTAAATTGGGGAAAAGCTGTTAACGAGTTAAATTTTTAGTGACCAGCCCGTAAGTTCGACAAAACGGGTTTGGAGAGTGGTGCGGTCAAAATCAGCTTGCCCGTCCAGCTTGATAACTATTTCCTGGCGGTCACGATGCAAACTCCAGCTTTTCACAAAAAGTTGCTGGCTTATTTCTTTAACCAGCTTCTCGGTAAGTTCTCGCAGGGCTTGCTGGTTAGGTTCGGGGTTGATGCGGATAGGCCAGCCCGTTTGTTGCTGGGCAATCGCAACAATCGCCTGATTTCTCTCGCCAAATTCGCGGGTGATAAAACTGAGCTCGATATACTTGCCATTAGGCTCTTGTTTCAGGCTCTTGCGAAAAAGCGGCACCCGCGCCTCACTGAAAAGCTGTTCAATAATGGCAAAAGTCGCATTGATTTCCAGCCGATTATTATCTTCAGGCGGGGGTGGGGTCGGGCTAATCACACCGGGGAGGCTGATTTGTAAAGTGTAGCCTGTTTCGTTTTTGAAGGCTTCGGCGATAGGCACAAGGTCGGGGTGTGTATCAACTCCGCTATATTCAAGCAGTATCCGTACCTCGCGTGCCTCCCGATAGACCCCTGGAGTTTTGGTCAGGCTAAATTCAGGCGGTATAATCTGGCGGACGGCGGCGGACAATGCTCCCTGGTGGGTTTCGGGATTAAGCTCGACTGCCCAGCCCGTTTTATTTTTTAGCTCTTCCAGTTCGGCGGTGTATTTTTTGGCGGCTGGTTCGGGGAAATTAAAATACAAAACTAACTTGCGCTCCGCCGTAACCGCTCCCTTGCGATACAGCCCGGTTGAGGGTGGAAACAGCTTATCTACGATTGCCAGGGCGGCGTTTTGTTCTAGTGGGAAATCGGACTTTTTCACCTCGGCTACTTTGGGGCTATCTTTCGCTACCATTTTCGCCATCCGATAGAGGAAGGGGCGGCGGGGGTCGGGGAAAAAGCCACTTTCTTTCTGGGTCAGCAAAGTGCGTAACCCGGCGTATTCCTCGGCGGTTAGCTCGCCCTCCCAACTGGCATTATCGTTGGCCTGTAGCCAGAAGCGGGCAATTTCCTGAATGGTAAGGGAGTGGTTGGGAGTAGAGCCACCCTTTCTACCTTTGGTCAGGGTTTCGAGAATTTTCTCGCGGATGGCGGCTAATTCCTCAGCAGAAGCAGGGAGGGTTGGGCGTATTTCAGCGTTCGGTTCAGCAGAAATGGTTTCTGTCGGGCGTTTCTTCCCGGCCTTGCGCGGAGCAAAAATCAGTTCATCGCCTGCGCTGGGCAAATGGATTCGGCGTTCTTTGGCTTGCATCAACAAATCGCTCAGAGCTTCGCGCGCCCCGCCCGCCCCGTGTACCAGCACCGTTTCCTGGGGATCGAGTTGCTCAATCAACCCGGCGACTTCCCCGGCATCCACATGGGCCGAGAGGCTGTACTTGGCTACTTTGCAAATCACCTGCACCGACTCACCATCCAGTTTTAGCACTCTTTCTTCGGGTTTGGTGGCCTCCGCCAGCGATAGCAGGGCTCGTCCGGGGCTTTCTTCGTCCTGATAGCCCGTGATATAAATCGCGCTTTTGGCCTCGCGGGTAATATAGCGGGCGTAAAAGGCACTTGGCCCCCCCGACAGCATCCCACTTGAGGCGACAATCACCCCTGGCGTACCACTTTCAGCCAGTCTGGTGCGTTCTTCGGGGGTATTAATCGCCGTAAAATCCGATTCTTTAACCGACGCGCCACTGCCAAAAAAGGGATTGCCCCGCGCCAGAATTTGCCTTCGCAGGGCGTTGGCTAAATCGTAGGGATGCTGGGTATAGACCCCGCAGACCGAACGCACCATACCATCCACCCACACCGGGAAGGGCGCAACGGCTTTACGGGTTATAGCGTTTGCCAGAATTAGCAGAATTTCCTGTGCCCGCCCTACCGCAAAGGCCGGAATCACCACCCGTCCGCCCCCCTCGACAATCTCAGCCACCGATTCAACCAGGCGACGTTCTTCGGTGGCGCGGTTGGCGTGCATGCGGTTGCCGTAGGTACTTTCGACCATCACCACCTGGGGGCGGAAGCGTTTATCTACCGAGACAGGCGGCAGCATTCCGCCAACGGTTAGCTGGGGTGTCACCGAAATATCGCCACTGATAAAGGCACTCTCGCCGTTGGCTGCCTGTATTCCGAGGCAAGCCGCCCCCAAAATATGGCCCGCCGGGAAAAATGTCACCGCTAAATCCCCACCGAATAGTTTGATAGTCTGCCCAAGCTGGACGGGCTGGAAGCGGGTGTACATGCTATCCACAATCTCGCGATTATACATGGGGATTTCGCGGTCAACCTCGTAGCGGTTTTTCATCAGGTTGAGGGCGTCGTTGAGCAGCACACTCACAATCGCCTGGGTGCCGGAGGTGGCGTAGATTGGAATATTGGGATAGGAGCGGTGAACTACAGGCAAAGCCCCGGTATGGTCGGTGTGGGCGTGCGTTACCAGAATCGCTTCAATTCCGCCAAAATCACTGATACGGGCTAAATCGGGCAGGGGGTCGGGATGTCCAATGCGAATCCCGGCATCCACCAGGATTTTATGCCCGCCGATTTCCAGTAAAGTACAGGTTGCGCCAACTTCTTCCGCGCCGCCCAAAGGTATAAGTTTCATTATCTTCCAATTCCAGGCTGTTATCAGTAATCGGTGGTCGGTTGTCAGTTTATTTTAACACAAATTAGCTAAAATAAACCCTTTAATTATTTTTTGAAGTCTAAACAAGCAGAGGAAACTGTAAGGGCGAACAGACCATAGCATCCCCGAAGGGGGCAAGGTTCGCCCCTACCAAATCTTTTTGGATTTAACCCGGAACTATTTCTTCTCGCCGGATTTGGCCCGTTCTCGATATTGGGATGCACTGGTCCATAACAATCCGACTGATAGCCAGATGCTGAGTGGGCTGGTAAGTTTTAGCACTTGCTCGGCCTGAGTATATTCAGCACTACCCGGCTGGGCCGTTTTCAACTTCTTGCTCATAATGCGAGTGGCTGCCCCCACCGAAATTACCAACAGCACCAGAATATCGCCAATCGTAGCCCAGAACTTGTAACCCTTTGTCCCTTTGCGCCGCAAGCCATCGGCAAAAAACTTAAAAGCATTGGTCAGTGCCAACCCTGCCAACCCAATATGAACCACATTGCTATAAGCTTTATAAGCAGAACCAATAGCTTCCTTCTCGGCCTCACTCTTGGCTTTTTGCAAAGCGGGTTTTATCCCGAATGCCTCGAACAAAGGCCCACTAATCCAGGCGGTTACGCTGAATCCCGCTGCTACATCGCTCAGGAGTCGGACGGTTTTATTCATAATAAACCCTTTCTATGTAGAAATCATTGTTAAAAAATATACTACCTGGATTATTTTACTCTATTTTGGTATTTGTTGCCCCAAATTGGCTTTGACAAACTCAAAATCAGGTTATACAATCAAGCTATACCCTAAAATAAAAAACGAATATTTAGGAAGAAACGGAACGAACAATGAGAAGGGCAAAGCGCATGCTAAAACGCTATTTTAACCGTGAGATGAGCTGGCTTGAATTTAACTTGCGAGTTTTAGAAGAAGCTCAGGACGAGCGGCATCCCTTATTGGAAAGAGTAAAGTTCCTAGGTATTTTTAATACTAATCTCGATGAATTTTTTATGATTAGGGTTTCGGGCTTGCAAGAGCAAATTGAGTCGGGAATGCTGGAAGCCAGTGAGGATGGTTTAACTCCCCGTGAGCAACTGACGCTCATTCGCCAGCGAGTGCTTGGGTTAAAAGAAATGGCCTGGCAGTGTTATCATAATACCCTGTTGCCGAAACTGGCTCAAGCGGGTATTCATCTTTATAACTATAGTGAATTGAACCCGGAACAATGTGTCAAACTAAAAGAATATTTTGATACTACGATTTACCCAGTTCTAACCCCGTTGGCGGTAGATAATGCCCATCCCTTCCCTCATATTTCTAACCTCAGCCTTAACCTAGCGGTAGTGATTCGCGATCCTAAAAATGGTGAGAAATTTGCCAGAGTAAAGATTCCCCAGGTTCTGCCGCGCTTGCTCCCGGTGGAATTGCCGATTGAGGAAAATAAGGACAATGGAGTATTACGCGCTCGCAAACGAGGGTTTGTCTGGCTGGAACAGGTGGTTGCGGCCCATTTGAGCAGCCTTTTCCGGGGAATGCAGGTAATAGAGAGTTTTGCTTTCCGGGTGATTCGGGATGCTGACCTGGAAATTCGGGAGGATGAAGCGGGCGACTTGTTACAAACTATTGAACAAAGCCTGGCGCGTCGCCGTTTTGGTAGTGTGACCCAGATGATTGCTACCACTAAAATGCCCGAAGAAATCCAAACCCTCTTGATGCAGAAAATGGAAATTGAGCCGCTAGATGTTTACCAGGAGGAAGGCCCGATGGGGTTGGGCGACCTGATGGAGTTGTATGACCTCGAATTGCCGGGACTAAAAGACCCCCCCTTTCGGCCCAGGGTCGCCACTGCTTTAAGAGTTGGTAGCGATGTTTTTGCCGCTATCCGAAGTGGGGATATTATGATCCACCAGCCTTATGAAAGCTTTGGCCCGGTAATTGAATTTATGCGAACTGCCGCCAATGACCCCAATGTGTTGGCAATAAAACAGACCATTTATCGGGTTGGCAGCAATTCGCCCATTGTTGAAGCATTGTCAGAAGCCAGTGAAAATGGCAAACAGGTTTCGGTGCTGGTGGAGTTAAAAGCCCGCTTTGACGAAGAAAACAACATTGAATGGGCTAGAGCTTTGGAAAAAGCCGGGGTGCATGTGGTCTATGGCGATATTGTCCTTAAAACTCACTGCAAGGTATTGCTGGTGGTTCGTAAGGAGCCGGACGGTATTCGTCGCTATGTCCACCTTAGCACTGGCAATTACAATGCTAAAACCGCCCGGATGTATACCGACCTGTGCCTTTTTACCTGCAACCCGGCTATCGGGCAGGATGTTTCGGATTTGTTCAATTCGCTGACGGGCTATAGTGTGATAGATCAGTACCGCAAGTTGCTGGTTTCGCCCGGCGGAATCCGGCGGGGCTTGACTGAGCGAATTGAGCGGGAAATTGAACATGCTAAAGCTGGACGGGGCGGACATATAATCTTTAAAATTAATTCCCTGACCGATTTTCAATCTGCCGAGGAGCTATACAAGGCCAGTAACGCCGGGGTTAAAATAGATTTGATCATCCGGGGAAGTTGCAGTGTAGTACCGGGAATTAAGGGCCAGAGCGCAAATATCCGAGTGACCAGTATTGTGGGTCGCTTTCTGGAACACGAACGGATTTATTATTTCAGTAACGGTGGTGGCGAACATTCGGAGGTCTGGTTGGGCAGTGCCGATGTTATGCAGCGTAACCTTGATCGGCGGGTAGAGACTTTATTCCCTATCGAAGACTCCGCCCTGAAAGACTACCTGATTAACGGGCTTTTAGCGGCTTATCTAAAGGACAACCAGAAATCCCGCTTGTTGTTAGCCGATGGTACCTATAAACGGATTGAGCCCGGCCCAGATGAGCCGCTTTTTGATAGTCAGAGCTGGTTCTTGCGGCGTAGCCAGGAATATGACCCGTATGCCCCGCTTGAAGAGAGTTTGGTTCACTCCATCCGCATCGAAGATTAATTAATCGACCTGGTTCTTGCCCTCTTTTCTGCTTCAGTAAAGGGGGCATTTTTTGTTTAAGCTCATTATTAGGTTAGAGTATTGAATTTAAAATAAAAAGGGCAGCAGGTTATTTTAAATTAACCAGTTGCCCTTTGAGTGGAGACTAGCCAGGATAATAGTCCTTAAACTTCTGGCTGTATTCAATCCGGTCCGGTAGCGGGGAACCGTCAAAACTGTCGAGCAGAGACAGTTAAGGGAGTTCACCCGCAAATTACCCGACCAGACCCCCAAACTAACCCTAACGATGTGTTTAATTGACTGCGTATTAAACCACTTTGGTTGGTACTAATATATCGCATCATATGTGAGTAATGTGTGAGAATTTAGCCGTTTTGTATGAGGAAAATGTGAGGATTTTCGCGAAGGATGAAAGATGAGGGATGAAGGATGAAGAAAACAGGGGTTAGCTCAACTATTAACCAACAACCAATAACTAACAACTTCACTGGTTGGAACTAAATGGCGGGAAATACGTTATATTCAGCAGAAGGTAGTCGCTAAGAAGGCATTTGTCTTTGATATTCCAGTGGCTAACCAAATGGGTAACTTTATAGGGAATACCGCATATATGCCACTCATCCAACTGAAAATTTATATTAAAGCTCCAGTTGAAACCGTTTTTAACCTTTCACGTGACATTGATGTGCACACTCGCTCAGTTTCAAACTCAAGAGAAAGGGCGGTAGCAGGAGTGACAAGCGGCCTGATAGGTTTGGGCGAACAGGTAACCTGGGAAGCGGTACATTTTGGCGTTAAGCAACACTTAACTTCAAAAATTACTGAATTTGATTTCCCAAATTATTTCGTTGATGAAATGGTGCGTGGAGCTTTCAAAAGCTTTCGCCATTTACATAAATTTCAGCCTGCCGAGGGTGGTACTTTGATGCTGGATGAGTTTGATTATAAATCCCCATTAGGCCCGCTAGGAGTTTTAGCCGATAAATTGTTTTTGGAAAATTACATGCGGAAGCTACTGCTAACGCGGAATCTATTTATAAAAGAAATAGCCGAAACCAGTAAGCCAGCCTGAGCTAACCAAATTAAATCTAGTTGAATCACGAAAGTTAAACAAAAATGAGCTTTATTGACATAATGATAATTGCGTTAGTGCTAGCCTTTACACTGGTAAGTGCGGCCTGGGGGGTAATCCGGCAGGCGATTGCGGTGGGTGGCCTGATTTTTGGTCTGATTCTGGCGGCGAATCTGAGCGAGCCTATCAGCAAATGGTTTGGCTTTATTAATAACCCGCAAGTAGCGCGGGGGGTGGTTTTTATTCTGATAGTGGTGATAATCAGCTCGATTGCCAGTGCGATTGCCACAGTGCTATATTTTGTATCAGGTCTGTTGTTCCTGGGGTTGTTTGACCACTTACTAGGCGCATTTTTGGGCTTTGTTCAGGGAGTATTGGCGGTGGGGATTCTGTTGATAGCCGGGTTATTAATTTTCCCGGATTGGATGAATCAACAACTCAATGTTTCTGTTATAGCTAACAAGCTAGTCCAACCCGTTTCAGACCTGGCTCTACTGGTTGCGCCCCAGGACTTGAAAGACTTGATTCATACCCAGATACCAAAGGTTTAGCCGATAGACTATTTTGGTGAAGATTTTGAAAGGGCAAACCCGCTGGTCAGCCCCTCGTAGTTATTAATCGGTGGTTAGCTGGAAGCAGTAATTAAGATTATTCAGAGTTTGGGTGGGTATCTCGTAGCTGTTAATATTAACGCTCATCTTGCGAAGAAAAACATTAACCACATCCGGGTCGAAATGTTTGCCGGAGCAACGGTGAACTTCTTCCAGCGCATCTTCTACTGGGCGACCATTGGAATAAACCCGGCGGGCAATCATCGCTTCAAAACTGTCAGCCACCGCCGCAATCCGCGCACCCAGGGGAATTTGCTCCCCTTTTAGTCCATCGGGATAGCCTTTGCCATCAAATCGCTCGTGGTGCGCCCGCACGATTTTAGCCACCTGCCCCAAACCTTCTACATCTTTGATAATCCGTTCCCCAATTTCGGGGTGTTTCATCATTTCTTTGCGCTCTTCGGGGGTTAAAGGGCCGGGTTTTAGTAGAATATGGTCGGGCACACCGATTTTACCGATGTCATGGAAAAGTGCCCCCAGCCGCACAATACTTAATTCGTCGTGGCTCATCTGGAATTCCAGGGCCATATCTTTAGCCAGGTCGGATACTTTCCGGGAATGGTTGGCAGTGTCACTATGTTCGTATTCCAACGCGCTGAGTAGAGCTCCAATGGCCCCTTCCAACATCGGCCCATACACCTTCATCTGGAGATGTTCACGCACCAGCCGAGTTTTTTGGAGGGCCATATCTACCGCTTCCAGAAGTTCGGAGCGATTGAAAGGTTTAATCACAAAGCCCTGCACCCCGGCTTTGAGGGCACTAATCACAACTTTCAGGTCGTTGCGCCCGGTCATCATAACATAGGTGGTGGAAGCGTCGGCCTGTTTAAGCTTGCTAAGAAGCTCAATGCCATCCATACCGGGCATCTGGTAATCCATCAAAACGAGGTCAAAGGGACGGTCAGGGGGTTGGGAGCGCACGATTTCGAGGGCTTCGAGGGGGTCGTTAACCGCCTGGACATCAAATCCTCGGCTACTGCTAAGGATAGTGGCTACAACCTGAGCAGCTCTGCTAACATCATCAACAACTAGAACTTTGGTGGTTGAACGACTTATAAACATAGTTTGACTTAGTCTTTATTCACAGGCCCGAAGTGGGCTACTTGATTATCGTTTGGTCAATCCCATTTTTACCGCAAAAACGGCAGCTTGAGTGCGGTCACTCACTTCTAATTTTTCCAGAATTTTGCGCACATGACTTTTAACTGTTTCCAGTGTAATAGTCAGGTGTTGGGCAATATTGCTATTATTTATGCCCTCCCCAATCAAGGCTAGCACCTGCCGCTCTCGCGGGGTTAAAAGGTTCAGGGCTGCAATGTCGGGTTGGCGGCTAAATCCCCGTTCGGTGGGTCGAGGTATCGCCTGGGTTTGAAAAAAGAATTCGTCATTGGCAAAATCTTCAATTAATCCCCGCAGCATCGTTGGGCTAATTAGTGAGCCGCCCTGGGCCAGGGTCAAAACTGCTTTGATTAGGCCAGCCCGGTCTATGTCTTTCAGGATATAGCCGCTTGCCCCACTCCGTAAGGCTTGCCGAAGATATTCCATACCATCATGAAAGGTAACCATCAGTACATCACAATCCCGGCAGGTGGATTTCAGCAAGCGAGTAGCCACCAGACCATCCATCTCACCGGGCATCTCAATGTCCATCAATACCACATCTGGTTTAAGACGCTGGGCCATTTCTACCCCTTCCGCCCCATTGGTGGCTTCTCCCACAATTGTGATGCTAGGTTCGGTGGTAAGAATAGTTCGTAGCCCTTCACGTACCAGAGGTTGGTCGTCAACGATAAGTACCTGAGTTTTGAGTTGACTGTGATGTTCTATCATTTAACCCAACCAGCTTATTATGAGTACACTGCCAAATACCTTATAGGGAAGCAGAAAAAGTTTTTCTTGCTTGTATGTATACACTCAAATTCTATATCACAAAGGTTACAAAAATGATTACAACATCTAGCCAATTTGTCCTAGATTTTGGCATTTTTTAACGCTATGAACCGATTTAGCAAGGGTGTCGTTCATTAGTGGCTATAACAATATCGTAATGTGGTTGGGTAAAGGGCTTTTTCAGGAGTTAAGTTCATAAGTAATAGTGACAACTGTGCCGCGCCCTGGGGTAGATTCTATCTGACAAGTTCCCCCAATCAAGGCTACCCGCTCTTGCATAGCCAATAAACCAGCTTTGCGCGAAGGCTCGCCCAGACGTAAAGAATTAGTATCAAACCCCCGTCCCCAATCTCGCACTTCGATTTGGATACGGGTAGGTTTACTTTTTGTTGTTTGCACCCGCACAATAACCTCGACCTGGCTGCCCCTGGCGTGTTTACAGGCGTTGGTGATAGCTTCCTGGACAGCCCGATAGAGGGCCGTTTCAACCGCGCTATCCATCCGGGGAGCTTCCAGTCCTTCCAGCCGATAATTTGGTTTACAAATGCTGTCAGGGTCGTCGTTTAAGTCCCGCACATATTGTCGCAAGGCGGCGGTCAGGCCAAATTCATCCAATTCGGTGGGTCGCAAATTATACATAAGGCGGCGAGCTTCGGAAATAGATTCTTTGAAACGCTGTTCGGCTTGCATAAGCTCACTATTGCCACCAGGACGGACTTTTTCAATGAAGCCCTGGAGATTCTGACGACCACCTGTTAAAAGTGGCAGCAAATCATCCCGAATACGCTGCGATAATTGTTTGCGCTCCTCTTCCTGAATGGACACAAACTTGCCAATAAACAGGCGTAAGCGTTCCTCGCGCTCGGCTACCGCCCGGAACAAGCGCCGATTTTCTACCAGATTTGCCAACTGTCCGCCAATGACCTCAAATAATTCACGCTCACCCGGTGAGAAAGTATTTTCAACCTGGGCGCGTCCTACCAGCAAAGCTCCCAGCGCGTTACCACCGATTAATAACGGTACAGCAATTACCACTCCTGGCACTGCCTCAGAGTCGGGGGCTTGATTCTCCGTTCCGGTGCTACGGCGCAGACTAAGGGTGCGGCTTAACTCTACCGAACGCGCCGCTAATCGCCCTGCCGGGAAACTTTTGGGTGAAAATGATTTTACACTGTTGGGGTTGGTAAAAGTTGCCTCGGAATTCAAGCTGGTGCCAGTTTCGGCAGGCAGAAAGACCGAGCAATAATCGCTGGTGGTTTCACGGGCGATTACTTCTACCATTGTGCGACAAAAGGCCGAAAGGTCAAATTCGGTAGCCAGCATTCGGCGCGCTTCCAACAGTGGATTAAGCACTCGTAAACGCACGGCTTCACGAGCCATCCGGCTTTTTTGCAAGGCATCCTGAACTGCCCGTTCAAGCTCGCTGGCGGTAAAGGGTTTTTGCAGGAAGCCCTGCACGCCCAATTGCATCGCTTTAATAGCCGTATCAATCGTTCCATGGGCGGTCATCATTACTGCCATCAGGTCAGGAGTAATTTTGCGGGCGGCTCCAAAAAGCTGCAAACCATCCATATCGGGCATCCGAATGTCAGTAAGCAGGAGGTCGGGGGGTTGTTGGCGAATAAGACTCAAGGCAGTCTGAGCATCACCCGCCGTCGCGGTTTTATAACCACTCTTGCGTAAAGCGACTTCGGCTTGTTTGCGGATGAGTTCTTCATCATCCACTATTAAAATATATTCTTCCGCCATACCCTTGCCCTGATTTCAGCTACGTATAGACTAATCTTCGAGGCTGGTTTTAACTTTTGCAACCAACGGTACTGTTTCGCCAAATTCCAGATTACTACTATCGGCGGCGTAAGTGGCTTTCCCCTCATAACCCGTATTTTGGAGGTCAGCTTTGCGGTACTTTGCCAACGCCTGAGCATAAATTTCCTCGAGCTGGTGGCGTGAATGATGCAAACCCATTTCGTTGACCGCTTTGGCTCTCACCTGACGACCGAGGGTTTCGCGCCAACTATCGTTTACCAGCAAGCTTTTAATGTTTTCCGCCAGCGATTGAGCATCCCCGTAGCGAGCATATACGCCCAGCCCACCTAATAATTCGCGACTGACAGGAGTATCAAAGGTTACGGTTGGTAGACCCATTGCCATATAATTGGTAATTTTACCTGCTCCCTCGGTTGCCGACATTTTAGGGGACACCGCTATATCGCCCAATGCCAGGTAACGAGCCGCTTCCTGATAGGGAATTTGTCCCGGAAAAGTTACATACCCTTCCAAACCCAGGTAATTAGCCAGTTCCCGGTAACTATCCACGCCAGGGTAGCCCATTATCAAAAAGTGGGCGTTGGGTACTTCATCCTTTAGTTGAGCAGCGGATTGAAGTAGTAGGTCAGTCCCTTGATAGGGTGCTAGTAATCCTAAATATACCACTACCTTACGGTCTAAGGGAATACCTAGTTCGCATTTTAACCGTTCGGTGGCCGCTTTTCCTTCCGGGGTAGTTTGTGGTTGAAAACGGCGACTGTTAACCCGGTCGGGAATGGTAACAATTTTATCTGGCTCAACCTCAAAAGTTTCCCGTAAAATATTAGCACTATTATGGGTACTGGTAATAATGCGGTCGGGAAGGCGATTGATAAATTTCTCCAACCAGAGAGCCAGATTATAAAATGGGCCATCCTGCCGCAGAAAATGGTGGTCGAGCATCTCGCTAGTCATACTTCCCTGAAAATCAAAAATAAGGGGTGCTTTGCCCAGCCTAAGTAATTTCAAAAACCAACCAATAAAAGCTCCTTCATGGAGGTGGGCGTGAATGATGTCGGGTTTTTCCCGTAGGGCTGTCTCCAGACCTTTTAACCCTAGCATAATATCAAAATAGATTTTGTGGCGGCTACTCCCTACCTGTACATTTTTTTTCCAGGGCACATCCAGACTGCGCTTGATGTTTACACCCTCAATTGGCCTTCCCATGTGGTAGGTACAGATTGTGACTTTATGGCCCGCTTCCTGTAATATCCAGGCTTCTTCCAGAATACGCACATGACAGCCGGTATCCGAAAAGAACGAGGTGGGCGCAATCATCAATATTTTATATGACAAGGGTAGCTTTATCCTCTTTTCGCTTGTGCTTCTTATTGCCTTGTACCGCCCGACAGTTGCAATAAACGTTTCCTGAGCAATCTTGTTTGCTAATTATTTTACCCCAAGCCTCCGTATCACGCAAACGGCCCAAATAGTTGAGGGTTATTGGTTGTTAGTTGTTGGAAAGCAATCAGCCGTCAGCTTTTATCGGTGTGATTTGCGCGGGACTAATACCCCCAGGGGGCACAGGCTCCACCGCGTTAAAAGAGCGAGTGTTCTTAAATCGCTCTCTTAGCCCGCTGATTTATTACCGGGTAACTTTTTAATATTCAACCAACAACTAAAAACTAAAACCAACAGTCGATAACCGCCAACCATTGTTGGCTTGCGAGCCTTGAGCGTGCTATAATTAAAGGGTATTACTGCTCGTTTAGAGATTTATAATGCTGTGCCGGATGTAAATAGAACGTTTCAAAGGGCGAAATGTTTCGGGTTTATCCCCATTTTGGGTTCTCGATAATGGCTGCAAGAGCAGGATTTTTTTTGAAAGGAGACTTCGCGATGGCAATTAGGGTGGGTATCAACGGCTTTGGCCGCATTGGTCGCCAGAGTTACAAGGCACTATTGGAAACTTATCAGGATGAAGTTGAAGTTGTGGCGGTCAACGACCTGACCGATCCTAAAACCCTGGCCTATCTGCTGCAATACGATAGCAATTACGGGATTTTTGATGCTGAGATTGAGGCTGGTGAGGATTTTATCCAGGTTGACGATTACAAAATTCAAATTTTGAAACAGCGTGACCCGGCTTTGTTGCCCTGGAAAGATTTAGGGGTAGATTTGGTACTGGAGTCCACCGGGCTTTTTACCAATGCGGAGAAAGCTCAAGCTCATATTACTGCCGGAGCCAAGAAAGTTATTATCAGTGCCCCCGCCACTGGCGAGGATATTACGATTGTAATGGGGGTAAATCACGAACAATACGACCCGGAAAAACACCATATTATTTCCAACGCCAGTTGCACCACTAACTGCCTCGCTCCTGTTGCCAAAATCATTCTGGAGAAATTCGGGATCATCAAGGGCTTTGTCACCACTGTTCACAGCTACACCAACGACCAGGTAATTCTGGATCAACCCCACAAAGATTTGCGCCGCGCCCGTGCCGCTGGAATCAATATGATTCCGACTACCACCGGGGCTGCCAAAGCGGTGTCGCTGGTATTGCCGGAGCTAAAAGGTAAGTTTGACGGTTTCGCCATTCGGGTTCCAACCTCTACTGTTTCGATTATTGACTTTGTGGCTCAGATTGAGAAGAAGGTTACCAGGGAAGAGATTAATGCCGCCCTGCTCGAAGCCAGCGAACTTGAGGTTGGTGAAGGTGGTTTGGCCGATATTCTGGGTTACAGCGATGAGCCGCTGGTATCAAGTGACTACAAGGGCGATTCCCGCAGCGCGATTATAGACAGCCTCTCCACGATGGTGATTGGCGAGGATTTGATTAAAGTGGTGGCCTGGTACGATAACGAGTTTGGTTATAGTTGCCGGGTAGCTGATTTGGTTAACTATGTTGGCGAGTATTTCGAGTAAATAGCCTAACCCCCTAGCCCCCTTCTCTGCTACAGGGAAGGGGGAAAAGGACTTTTGGTAAATACTATGAATAAAAAAACGATTGAAGATGTAGCAGTAAATGGCAAGCGGGTACTGGTACGGGTAGACTTCAACGTACCGTTGGAAGGTAGCACTATTACCGACGACACCCGCATCCGGGCGGCTTTGCCTACTATTCAATATCTGGTTAAGCAGGGCGCAAAAGTTATTTTAATGTCACATTTGGGTCGTCCCAAAGGGGTGGACGAGAAGCTAAGGCTAACTCCGGTTGCTAACCATCTGGCCGAATTATTAGGTCAACCAGTTAAAATGCTTGATGATTGCGTTGGGCCGGAAGTTGAGGTAGCGGTTAAGGCCCTCCAACCCGGCGAAGTGGCTCTGCTGGAAAATTTGCGCTTTCACGCCGAAGAAGAAAAGAATGTGCCGGAATTTGCCCAGGCTCTTGCCAAATTGGGCGATATTTACGTCAATGATGCATTTGGCACAGCCCATCGCGCCCATGCCAGCACCGAAGGCGTAACCCACTATATTTCGACCAGCGTGGCGGGTTACCTGATGCAAAAAGAGCTTGAGATTATGGGTGGGGCATTGTCTAACCCGACCCGACCCCTAATCGCCATTCTGGGCGGGGCAAAAGTTTCGGATAAAATCGGCGTAATCGAAAATTTGTTAAGCCGGGTTAAGGTTGATCGCCTGTTAATCGGCGGGGGGATGGCTAATACCTTTTTCAAGGCCAAAGGCTATGATGTGGCTGATTCGCTGGTGGAGAATGATAAAGTAGAGGTAGCTCAAGAGCTACTGGCGCGCGAGGACGGGGCGAAAATCGTGCTGCCTACTGATGTTCTAGCCGCCGATAAGTTTGCCGCCGATGCTACTTTCCAGGTAACGACGCCTGATAAAGTTCCCGCCGGAACGCGGATTCTGGATATTGGGCCGGACACCATTGCTAATTACCGGGGCTATTTGAAAGATGCCAAAACCGTTATCTGGAACGGCCCAATGGGAGTATTTGAGTTCGCCGCTTTCGCTAAAGGCACTACTGCAATGGCCCAGGCTCTAGCTGAGGTTGATGGCACTACCATTATTGGTGGTGGCGAGAGTGTAGCGGCGGTTGAGCAGAGCGGTTTGGCCGATAAAATGACCCATATCAGCACTGGGGGCGGGGCCAGTCTGGAATTTCTGGAAGGGCGCGTTCTGCCCGGTGTCGCCGCTTTAAACGATAAGTAGTTGTCAGTCGTTGGATATCCAGTTGTCAGTAAAAACTTTTGAAGGAAAGAGTCGCTAATGAACAGGGTTATCGTACTCAATCAGACCGCCCGGTTGCAGCAAAAGGGGAAACGCATCCCGATTATTGCAGGTAACTGGAAAATGAATACCACAGTAGACGAAGCCCTTAACCTGGTTGATGATATGGTTGAGGATTTGGAAGTGCTGGACGGGGTGGACAAAGTTATCTGCCCACCTTTTGTAGCCCTCTATTCAGTACTGGATTTGCTAGAAGAAACCCACATCTGGCTGGGTGCTCAGGATATGCACTGGGAGGAACAGGGAGCCTTTACCGGGGAAATCTCGCCATTGATGTTGCGGGATATTTGTGATTTTGTGATTATTGGGCACAGCGAACGCCGCACCCTTTTTGGTGAAACTGATGCGGATGTTAATCGTAAGGTTAAAGCCGCTATCCGTCACGATATTGTGCCGATTATTGCGATTGGCGAGAATCTGGCGCAAAACGAGGCTGGGCAAACCAACGAAATTGTGACCGGTCAACTGCGGGCGGCCCTGGAAGGAGTTGCGGCGGAGGATGCGGTTGAGGTAGTGGTGGCTTACGAACCAATCTGGGCGATTGGTACCGGGAAAGCGGCTAATGGCGAATATGCCAATCAAGTGGCGACGGTTATTCGCCAGACCCTGGCTGACCTCTATTCGCCGGAGTTAGCCCAGCAAGTTCGGATTCAATATGGCGGTAGTGTTAATGCCAAAAACATTGAAGAGTTTATGAGCCAGCCCGAAATTGATGGGGCTTTAGTGGGTGGGGCCAGTCTAAAGGCGGCGGAGTTTATCCAGATAGTGGCTAAAACTCTGGAGGCCAGTTCAAAGAAGTAGCCATTGGGCAATTAGAGAAGTAGTATTTTAGTCGGGGCAAGTTATGTGGTGTGTCTATTGCGGGTTTCAGAATGCACAGGGCCGTGCCAGGTGTGTTAATTGTGGGAAGCTTTTGCATACTGCCACAACTTTGAAGGGCGCAATGAGCCGCCAACCAGAGCCAGAATTACCAGATTGGTTGAATAATAGCGTGCCTGTTGCACCACCACTTGGCGCAACCGAGGCTCCACCACCTGACAAAAAGCCGCCCCTGGAAAATACGGCTCGAAAACCTGAATCAAGCGTACCGATGCGTCAGCAAATGGATTTGGAAGCTCTAACCAAATCCAGAGTTAGTGACCAACCGCCCACCATTTCGTCCAGTTTGCCCAAAGCGGATAAGCACAATAACTTGCGCACATTCACCCAAAATAATGGGGGGGTTGCGCCCGGCGATATGGGTCATGCTTCCTATGGATTTTTCGGGGGTATGTTGGCTGGGATAGCTGGAATGGTAATAGTGGTTGTATTAACCAATCTTACTCATAATAACTGGTTATTTCTTTTTTTCCTGATAGGGCCGGTGGTGGGTTTTAGTACCCGGTTAAGTGGTGATAATCGGCACGGTTTGTTAATGCAATTAGCGGCTTTGCTGGCTGCCGCCATCGTGTTTGGTTTATGTGTCTACGGTTCTGTGCTAGCGAATAACAAGTTACAGTTTTTAGGCTGGAGCGATTTTCAAAACCAGCTACAACTCAACCCGCTTAAACCTTTGGATTGGGTAAGCGGTGGGGTAGGTTCGCTACTGGCATTTATGATTCCGTTCTGGCCCAGCCAAAAAAAGCGGTAAGGGGTCAGAATCAAGCATAAAGAAGTAAGAAAAATTTGATTTTAGATTTTTACTGACAACCAACAACGAATTCGGAGGAGGAGAAAGATGGGAAATACTCAAGAAAGTTTTAAGGCAAAGGCTGGTTATTTTCCGCTGGATGAAGTTAAAGCGGTAGAACTGGCTAATGGGGTACAATTGAAGTTGGTAAGCGGCGAAAAGGCGATGATGAGTTTTGTTACGCTCGAACCCGGTTCGATTGTGCCGCTCCACCACCACCCCCACGAACAAATTGGTACAATGCTGGAAGGGGAATTGACCCTCTACATGGGCAGCATGAACCCAGAAGACGGACGATTAATCCGCAAAGGCGATACCTACGTAATACCAGGGGGTGTACTGCATGGGGCACGGGCTACGGGCTCGACTCCTTGTGTGGCTCTGGATGTTTTTAGCCCTGTCCGGGAAGATTATATTGAGAAATTCCAGGTACAGCACGGCCACGCGGTGGCGGGGCATGCTGAGAGCAAAGAAGGGTAATAAGAGGGTAAAAAATGGCTAACCAGGATTTAAATCTGGCGGGGGTAATGCCGCCCGTCCCCACTCCCTTTGACCAGGCTGGCGAGATTTCCCCCAGCTATTTGCAGGAAAATATCAGCCGACTTAACGCCCACGAACTGGCGGGTTACGTCATCCTGGGTAGCAATGGCGAATATGTTTATTTGGATGAAGCCGAAAAGCTGGCAATAATCAAAGCCGCCCGCCAATCCATCCCCTCCCACAAACTTTTGCTTGCGGGAACTGGCACCGAGTCCACCCGCGCTACTATTCGCTTAACCCAGGCTGCTGCCGAGGTCGGGGCGGATGCGGCGATTGTTATCACTCCGGCCTATTACAAACCCTCCATGACCGGGGAAGCAATGCTGGTTCATTTTACTGCCGTTGCCGATGCTTCGCCCATCCCGGTTATTCTCTATAATATGCCTGCCTATGCCGGAATTGATATGAGTGTCGAAACAATTCTGAAATTGGCGGCTCACCCCAACATTATTGGCCTGAAAGAAAGTTCCGGCAATATCGTAAAAATCGCCGAAATTGTAAATCTGGCCCAAACTCGCAAGTTAAACTTTACGGTTCTGGCTGGTTCGGCTTCGTTTTTGCTGGCTTCGTTGGCGGTGGGCGCATCGGGTGGGGTGGTAGCCCTGGCGAATGTCGCTCCTGAAAACTGTCTGAATATTTATCGCGAGTTTCAGGCCGGAAATATGGTTGCGGCCAAACAAGCCCAGCAAAAAGCTTTAGCCTTTAACGCCGCCGTTACCTCAAAATATGGGGTGGCGGGCTTGAAACACGTAATGGACAAAATTGGACTGTATGGTGGCCCGGTGCGCCCGCCCTTATTACCAATCACTTCTGCTGCCCAGGAAGATATAACCCGGATTATGTCCGAGGTTGCTGAATAGGAATATAACTACACGATGAAGATTTATGAGGAGATCCGCTACGGAAGCCCGACAGTGTTGTGCCCTGAATGTCGGGAGCCGAATCCGGTAGAAGATGAAAAATGTTTTAGTTGTGGGGCAGAGTTGGAAAAACCTGCCGCCCTCTGGGAGAATGCCCGTGATGTTTTGATTCGCCCGATGGTTGGGATGCGCCGGATTGCCGCCACCTTCCCCTATATTCAGGGTATCTTTGTCTTTCTTGGCTTGATTGCAATAGTGACTTTTCTACAGGCTTTCAGCATATTAAGCTGGGGACAGAATGTGGTAAATGGCAATTTGAAACTCAGTCGTTATCAGACAAACCAGATTATCAATGCACGGGAGGGGCAAATTCCCCTTTCTACTACCCAACAGGACGCGCTCGATAAGTCGGGTAAACCCGAATTGGTATTAACCGATGCTCAGAAAAATGAATTGTCTGATAAGGATGATCAGGCTACTCGCCTGACCGATACCCAGTATATTTTCTTGCGGGACAACCCTGCGACCGAGGCTAAGTTAAGTGACAAGCAAACCAGTGCCTATAATAATAAGGGTGATATTCTTCCTACCATTGATGCCAGTTTTGTCGTGCCGTTTCTGCTTAATTCACTCATCCGGGTATCTTTTACGGCGATATTTGCCCTGGCGGTTTCGGTCACCGCTCGGCTCTTTTTCAAGCAAATGGCTAAAACCAACTTTTACAGCCTTTTTGCGGTGGCGACTTTTGCCCAACTGGCAATGGTAATTACCATCTTTTTATTAATACTGGCGATTTTCATCCCGGAATTAGCTCGGTTGCGTTACGACCCTAGCACCGAAGACCAGACAAATCCTTACCTGCTGTTATCCACCTATGGCACGCTAATTTATCAAATTGTATTGCTGGTGATTGGGGTGCGCTTCAGCACGTTGTTAAACTGGCAGCGCAGTATTGTGGTAGTTTTAATTCCGGCTCTGTTGCTGGTATTTTTCCTACAATTGCCGTTTTAAACAAACCTGATCCCCTAGCTCCTTCCCTGATTCAGGGAAGGGGGAATAAAAATTAACCTAGAAACACATGGACACTCTTTCAAAGCCTGAAAATAGGCCAGACAAGTTACCAACCCGCCGTATCTCGCGGGTCTGGTCGATTAAGGAGTCTGCGCCACAAGAATTTTTGGGGGCGGTTGATAAATTGGGCTATGGCAAATTCACTGCCCAACTGCTCTATAATCGCAACCTCAAGACCCCCGAAGCGATTGACTATTTTTTCAACGCCTCTTTCCCCAATCTGGCTGACCCCTTTCTGATAAAAGATATGGATAAAGCAGTTGAGCGGATTAAAAAGGCCCTGACCTTTAAAGAATGCATTGCTATTTATGGCGATTTTGATGCGGATGGGGTGACGGCCTGTAGCTTGCTAGTGCAATATTTTCGGGCGGCCGGGGCCGAGGTTGTGCCGCGTATTCCGCATCGGGTAGACGAGGGCTATGGACTTAATCCTTCGGCTTTGCGGCGGTTACAGGTGCAAGGGGTCAAGCTGGTTATTACGGTGGATTGCGGGGTGAGCAATAACGCCGAGGTTGAGTTGGCAACTGAGCTGGGCATGGATGTAATTGTCACTGACCATCACCGTCCGCCCGATGTTTTGCCTAACGCTCTGGCAATCTTGAATGTGCGCCAACCCGGCTGTAATTATCCTTACAAGGGTTTAGCGGGTGTGGGGGTGGCCTTCCACCTTGTGCGGGCCCTGGGCAAAGAGGGGGTTAAGAGCAACGGTTTGCGTCCCAGTGACCTGTTAGATTTAGTAGCGTTAGGCACAGTAGCGGACATTGCCCCTTTGACCGGGGAAAATCGGGTGCTGGTTTCAAGTGGCCTGAAAGCCATGAACAAAACTGCCCGCCCCGGCATTGTGGCTCTGACTGAAGCGGCAGGCTATAAGCAGGGCGACCTTGATACTACCTCTATCGGATTTGGTTTAGCCCCCCGTATCAACGCCGCCGGGCGGATTGATGATGCGATTTTGGCCTATGAACTGCTACTTACTGAGTCGTTGGAAAAGGCTCGTGAAATAGCCTTGCAACTCAACCAGAAGAACAAGGAGCGGCAGGGCAAACTGGCGCAAGTTCTGGACGAGGCCAGGGGGCAGGTAGTATCCCAACGTCTGGCGGAAAACCAAAAACTGATTTTGCTAAGTGGTGAAGAGTGGCCCGCCGGAATTGTGGGGCTGGTGGCAGGGCGGTTGGCGGATGAATATTCCCGCCCGGTGCTGGTGCTGGAGCGTGGCCCGGAATTTAGCAAAGGCTCGGCTCGTAGCCCCTATGTTTTTAATATTATCGAGGCTCTCAGCGAATGTTCTGACCTGCTGGCGCGTTATGGCGGACATCGGCAGGCGGCAGGTTTTACGATTGCCACCGCTAATCTGCCGGAGCTGGAAAGCCGGATGCTGGCTCAGGCCGAAGCTAAACTGACCGAAGCCGACCTGCATCCGCATCTGGAAATTGATATGCAGTTAGCTCTGGACGAAATAGAGACAGCCTTTACTCAAAGTCGGGTTTTGGCCCCTTTTGGTAGCGAAAATTCCCAGCCACTTTATGCCTGTTATGGTCTGAAATTGCGGGAAGCTCGCCCGGTTGGCACGGAAGGGGTACACTTGAGGCTAAAACTTTTTGATGTACAACGCCTCAAAACGGTGGATGCGATTGCTTTCCGGGAGGGCTGGCGCGCGGCGGATTTAAGACCAGGCGATATGCTGGATATTGCTTTTATTCTAGAACAAAACGAATGGCAGGGCCAGAAAAAAATCGAAATCCATGTGCGTGATATAAGGATGACCTGACCCCCTAGCCCCCTTCCACCTGCCCTTCCTATACTCAACTCAGGAGGGTGACTCAGGGAAGGGAGAATTTTCCCTCTAATCACTCTCTAATGGAACTCATGACCAAGATAAAGCGTTGTATATGTTAGGGTGTGCTTTCAGGTTGGAAAGCCCTTTGAAAAAAGAATTATGTCTAGGAAGTAGTGACTTTTATCACCGAAATTACGTATAATAGGTGTATAATATCAGATAGCCTAAACCAGACCTGGCTGAATTTTGGGCCAAATTAATAATATTGACGCTAGTTGCTTGGGATGAAAAAATAAATGACACAGGCTCAACGAACATTAAATAATCGCTACGAATTGGTTTCCAAGTTGGGCGATGGTGGAATGGCGGTGGTTTTTAAGGCCCTTGACCGCATGCTTAATCGTACCGTAGCCGTTAAGGTTTTGCGGGAAAGTTATGCCAGTGACCCTCAATTTTTAGCTCGTTTTAATCGTGAGGCCCAATCCGCCGCATCCTTGACCCATCCCAATATTGTAAGCGTTTATGATGTTGGTCAGGATGGGGATGTCCATTATATTGTGATGGAATATATCGAAGGGCAGAATCTTAAGGATGTTATTATCCAGTATTCTCCTCTGCCGACCCAACTGGCAATTGAATATGCCATTCAGATAAATAACGCAATTGGCTACGCTCATTCTAAAGGCTTAATTCACCGCGATATAAAACCCCAGAATATTTTGATTGACCGGGGCGGCCAGATTAAAGTAGCCGATTTCGGGATTGCCAAAGGCCTGGGCGATGTAACTCTAACCCAGGCTGGTTTTACGCTTGGCACGGTGCATTATTTCTCGCCGGAACAGGCTCAGGGTAAGCCCGCCCAACCTCAAAGTGATTTGTACTCAATCGGGATTGTGTTGTATGAGATGCTAACCGGGCGAATCCCTTTCGAGAGCGATAACCCGTTGGCTCTGGCTCTGAAGCATATTGAAGAAGCCCCGGCCTCGCCTCGCAAATATAACCCGAGCATCCCACCTGCGCTAGAACAAATTGTCATGAAGGTTCTGGCTAAACAGCCGAGCCAGCGGTATCCGAATGCAGCGGCATTTGCTCAGGCTCTTAAAGATTTTGAGAATTCTACCGAAAAAGGCACCTTAGCCGTACCCAAAGTTTCTAATCCCAATCGTCCACCCGCCAACCCGGTAGTGGTTGAGAATGATTTTTATTCCCCAACCCCTAACAACCGGGTCCAACAGCCTCGGCCTAATAACTATCAGCCTGGCTATGAACAGGATAATAACGACGATATTTATGGGGTTTATAACAACAATAATAACGGGCGACGGCGGCAAACTCCTGTTCCTACCAACTATCAGGATGGCACTTATTACGACCCTAACTCCCGTCAGCCGCAGCCCTATTACCAGGGGCAGGGTGGGCGTAATGGCGGGGGAAACACTTATCAGCAGTCGCGGGCCAATATCCCGCCAGTAGTGCAAGATTACGAGGAAGAGGATATACCGGGTCGCAAGGGTTCAGGTTGTGTGCCCTGGTTGGTGGGGACTTTGTTGCTAGGATTTTTAGTAGGACTGGTAGTGCTTTTGTTTGTTGTGGTATTACCTGCTCTTACCAAGCCCCAACCGACCGCTACCCCCGCACTGCCTACGGCTACACTTGGCCCGGCAGTGAAGGTGGATGTGCCGGATTTGAAGAACAAAACTCTGGCTGAGGCTGAGGATAGCCTGAAACAAGCCGGGTTAGTGCTGGGCAAAACCGATACCAAGTTTGATGATAAGGTTGAAGGTGGACGGGTTATTTCTCAGTCTATCGCGGCGGGCAAGGGCAAGGCTGATAAAGGCTCGAAGGTGGATTTGACCATCAGCCAGGGGATAGATGCGGTAGAATTGCCCCAACGCTTTGTTAATACGCCCTTTGACCAGACCAAACAGGCTATCGAAAACCTGGGCTTTAAGACCCAACGAATTGACCAACCTAGCGATACGATTGGGACGGGCGCAGTTATCAAAACTGACCCCGAAGGCGGGCCTGGGCAGAAGATTCCCAAGAGCGTGGTAATCAAAATCTTCGTTAGCTCCGGACCGTTGCCAACCGCCACTCCCCAACCGACTGTCACGCCGACCCTGGCACCGCAGCCGACCAATACGCCCGTACCCAAGCCGACTCCAGTTTTGGTAGCGGTACCTTCCAAGTTAATTGGCACCAAAGAGGCCGATGCGGTTAAGGCTTTGCAAAATGCTGGGTTTGTAGTCGAAGTGGTGCGCTGGAATGAGGATGATGTAAAACGGCGGTTCCCCGGTGACCCGGTAGCACTTGAAACCTGGCGTAATCTCAAAGAGGGGGATGTGCTTGGCACTGACCCCAAAGAGGCCACCCAGCTTGAAAAAGGCTCAAAAGTGGTGCTGGCGGTTAAAAAGCTGAATTAAAATTTCCCCTCTTTCATTTTGGCCCCCTTAATTGTAAAATTAGGGGGCTTTTTTATTTTATTGGAATAGTTTTATTACTTTCTGGAAAAAACATGAACAAAGTTGAAGCACAGCCCATACCTGATTCCAAACCAGAAATTGAACTGGAAGACCGTATACTGGATTTTTTCAAATTTTACAAAGCACCGATAATTCTGTGGCTAGGTTGGCGAATTGCCCTTTTTATATTTCCAATTTTGGGTGGAACGTTGTTTATGCCTACCGATACCGAGGATACCTACCCTGTTACTTCCAGCCTGTTGTTGGAACGTTTGATTGGAACCTGGACGCACTGGGATGGGGCGGTCTACATTGATATAGCTACAAAAGGCTACACTGACCTGACTTCCGTTAGTTTTTATCCGTTGTATCCACTTTTACTACGTGTCTTGTCTTTTGTTTTCACCCTGGGCGGTTTTAATTATTTTGCCGTAGGGGCGGTCGGAATCGTAATTTCCTCTATTTTTGCCCTGATTACTTGCCTACTATTGTTTAAACTGGTCAGTTTTGAGTATGATGGCGAAACCGCCCGTTTAAGTGTTTTGTATTTGTTGGCCTTTCCAACCGCCTTTTTCCTGTTTGCGGTTTATACTGAGAGCTTTTTTTTGGCGTTGGCAATAGGGGCGTTTTATGCCGCTCGGCGGGAAAAATGGTCGTTGGCAATTCTATTGGCCTGTTTGACGGTGTTGACTAAAAATCAGGGGATATTGGTAGTAGTAGCCCTGGCGGTGGAATATGCCCAGCAAATAGGCTGGAATCCGCGTCGCCTGGATCGGCGGGCAATCTTTTTCACTTTACCGGTAATCGCCTTTGGCGGTTGGCTGGGCTTTAACTGGCTATCCTACGGTAATCCCTTTGCTTTTATAGCCGCCCTTAGCCATTGGAATCGGGTGTTTACCTGGCCCTGGGATACTTTAATAGCGGGGGCAGGGAGATTTGAAGCTCCCCTGGTAATAGCTTTCCTGTTAATATTGGCACTAGCAATCCGGCCTGCCTTAAAAGGAGAGATTCGGCTAACTTATTTTATATTTTTTGTTATAACCTTGATGCAGCCTTTGTTAAACCCGATTGTGGAAAGCCCGTTGCGGTCTGTTATCCGTTACCAATTAATCATCTTCCCGGCCTTTTTTCTGCTGGCTAAAGCTGGCAAACGCTCGCCGGTATTTCATTATACCTATCTGGTTTTTTGTTTGCTTCTGGCAGGTGGTTTATTAACCCGCTTTATTCTTTTCTTCTGGGTGGCCTGATTTTGTCAAGGTCGAAACCTCCTCTGTGGCTCGTTCTTCCCTCTATTTAGGATATAATAGGGTGGAAGCAAGAATTCAGGAGCAAGGAGCAGGAGTGGTTGCCAGTCGTCAGTTATCGGTTGTCGGTTTATCATTTGTAAATTTATGACCTTTAACTTTCGACTCGTTACTTTTACTCGACACTCATAACTCAGCACTTCTAAAATATCCTGTTTATCCTGTCCATCCTTGTTAATATTCTTCCGATAACCGAGGAGACTTTAAGATGTCAGAAAATGGGCCAGGATTTGCCGACCTGCGGGTACATTCGCACTACAGTTACCGTGATGGAGTCAGCTCGGTAGACGATTTGGTTGCGCGGGCGGTGGAGTTAGGCCGTTCAGCCATGGCCCTGACCGACCACGACCATGCTGCCGGGTTACTCGAATTGCAGGAGGCCGCCGATAAACACGGTCTGGCTAATCCTATTTTCGGGGTGGATATTGCGGTCAGGTGGGACGAGGCTGAAGGTGGCGATTGGACAAATTCAAGTTGTAGCGTGGAAGCGCGGCGGTTGGCGGAAGGTGGCAAGAACGGGCTACGTACCTCTAATCTGATACTATTGGCCCAGGACAATGGCGGATTGCAAAACCTCTTTAAACTTGTTACCTGGGCTGGCACCGAGGGTTATGACCAGAGCAGCAACGAATGCCCGCTACTGACCGAAGAAGTTTTGCTGGAACATTCGGCGGGGATTGCCGTGCTTTCGGGTGGTGTCAGTGGGAAGCTATCGCAACTGCTGGCTAAAAATAACCCGGCTGAGGCTGAAAAATATGCTTCTCGGATGCATGAAGCTTTTGGTTCTCGTTTTTTCGTCGAATTGATAGCGGGGCAACCTAACTCTACGATGGTACAATTTGCCCGGCAGCACAATTTACCCCTGCTGGCGACTACCGATGTCCATTATATTTCGCCTGAACAGCACAAAGCTCGCGATTTATTGTGGGCGATTGCCGATAATGTACGGCTGGACGACCCCAAACGTCGCCGCCAATCCGGGGATTTTGCCCATCCGTTGAACTATGACGAACTTTCCCGGATTTTCGCCGAAGTGCCGGAAGCCCTTACTAATGCCGCCAGATTAGCCGATAGTTGTCGGGCGCGGCTGGCAAAATCCACCCTGATTATCCCTGATTTCCCCATTCCCAGCGATTTTGTAGAACATGCGCAGGGCATCTCACCCGCCGGGGTTTATCTGGCACATCTCGCCCAGAAGGGCTTGCAGGAACGGCTTGGAACGCTCTCTGAGGCCGTTACAGAACGTATGCAGTATGAGCTAGGAGTAATGGAGCGGTCGGGCTTTTCGCAGTATATTTTGATTGTGGCGGACATTGTGCAAAAAGCCCAGGAGTTGGGGATTTTGTGTGCGCCGCGAGGTAGTAGCGCGGGTTCGCTGGTCTGTTATGCCCTGGGGATTACCCCGCTTAATCCGCTGGCTTATAATCTTGTGTTTGAACGCTTCCTGAACGAATCACGCCTCGCCCCACCTGATATTGACCTTGATATTGCCGACGAAGCCCGCCCCCGCCTGTTGGATTATGTGGTGCGCCGTTACAGTGCCAGCAATGTGGCTCATATCATCACCCATAACTTTGTGGGGGCAAAATCGGCCTTGCGGGACGCGGGTAAGGCTTTGAGCAGCGATATATTTCTGGTTAATCGGCTGGTGGGGTTGATACCGATTGAGTTTCAGAAACCATATACTCTAACTCGCACCCTGGAAGAAGTGCCGGAAGTCGCCCAGCTTTACAAGCAGGATAAAGCCACCCGCGAATTGCTGGATGCCGCCCGGTTAATCGAGGGGACAGGGCGTAACAGTGGCACTCACGCCGCTGGGGTAGTGATCACACCGCGCCCGGTGGTGGAGTATGTGCCGCTCACCCGCACCGAGGGTCTGGGCCAACGCCAGCGTGAGGCCGCCGAAGAGCAATATCTTTCCCCCAACGTAATGACCCAATGGGATATGGTGGGAGTTGAGAAGCGCGGTCTGCTGAAAATTGACCTGTTGGGTTTAACGGCCTGGACGGCAATCGGCAAGGCTCTGGAGTTTATTCGGCGGGAGCGGGGCGAAGAACTTAACGTGTGGCTATTACCCACCACCGACGAAATGACCTATCAGACGATTGCTCAAGGCTATACTATCGGGATTTTTCAACTGGAAAACGCGGGGATGACCGAGTTTGCGATGGGCATGAAGCCCCGCAGTATTGAGGATTTGGCTCTGATGATTGCGGCCTATCGCCCCGGCCCGATGCCCTTCCTGGGTAAGATTCTGGCGGTGCGCAACGGGCGGGAGAGCCTGGAAGCTCCCCATCCTTTAATCAAGCCGCTCCTGGCTGAAAGTTATGGTGCGCCAGTCTATCAGGAGACAATGTTAAGAATTGCGCGAGAGGTGGCGGGTTATAGCCTGGGCGAGGCCGATGTTTTGCGCAAGGCTATCGGCAAGAAGAACCAGACCGAACTGGTAGCCCAGCGTCAGAAATTTGTGGCTGGGGCACGGCAGAAGGGGCTGAATGAAAATGAGGCCGAGGCTATCTGGCAATTCTTCCCTCCCTTTGCCTTTTACGGCTTTAATCAGGCCCATGCCATTATCTACGGCTATCTGACCTATATTACCGCCTATCTGAAGGTGCATTATGCCCCGGAATATCTGGGGGCGTTGTTGAGCGTAGCGACTGATACCGAAGGGGTAGTGAAGGCGGTGGGGGAGTGTCGTCGCCTGGGGGTGCCGCTTTTAGGCCCGGATGTAAACCATAGTATTCCGGGCATAGGTTTAGAGAAGTTGCCCGATAGCAAGCTGGGCTTGCGCCTGGGTCTAGCAACTATCAAAGGGCTTGGCCCAACCGGGCTAGAAGCGATAATCTCGGCCCGGCGCGAGGGTGGCCCTTTTAACGGGTTGGGCGATTTTATCCGGCGCGTTCCCGGTAGGGCGGTCAATGCCCGGACGCTGACTGCTCTGGCAAAGGTGGGGGCTTTTCCCTTTGGTAATCGGGCGCAGATTGAGGAAGGGATTGCCGCCGCCCAAAAAGCCGCTAAAGGTAAGATGTTCTTCGAGCCAGATTTGCCCACCCGTGAGGAACACCCTCTCGAAACCCTGTTGACCAACGAGTTCGAGATGCTGGGTTTTCATATTACGGCTGTGCCTGTCACTGAAACTATCGAGCGGCTGGCGCAGGAAAGCAAGTTCGACACCTATACCAACGAATTAGCCACCCGCCCTGAAGATAAACCTGTAAAGATGGCTGGCGCAGTGCTGGGGGGGCGACAGGTGCAGGCGCGTTACGGCACAATGTATGTGTTTGACCTGGACGATGGGCGTGGTCTGGTGGAAGTGACAGTGTTACCCAAGCTCTACAAAGAACAGACGGCTTTGCTCAAAGAGGGTAAAATCCTGCTAATAGAAGGTAAAATTGATAAGAAAGAAGGACGCGCCCGACTCCAGGCTACCCGTATCTATAGTGCCGAGTAACGAGTAAAAAGTGCCGAGTGCCGCATTACACTTTTGATTTACCACCTTACTTAATCCAGGTGAAAAAGCCTATCAACGAATTGGAATGGAGCGCAGAACAAATCGAAGAAAATAAACAAAATGAAATGGTTGAATACATTCTGGGCCTTATGGAACTTAGCCCCAAAGCCGCACTGGTTCAAAGAGTGCAAACCCGACATCGCCTCAATTTAGCGGAGTTCTGGGCTATCGAAAAAGGCTCAAGAATATTAGAAATAGGTTGTGGGCAAGGCGACACAACAGCGGTTTTAGCCTATCTGGTGGGTGAAGAAGGACTGGTCTATGGGGTTGATATCGCCCCCCCTGACTATGGTAGCCCATTCACAGTGGGCGACTCGGCAGCCCAATTAAAGAAATCCAGCCTGGGAAAACAAATCAGCATGAATTTTGAATTTGATGTCTTATCTTCCCTGGTAAATTTTCCAGACAGCCACTTTGATATGATTGTATTCTCACATAGCTCCTGGTATTTAAAGTAAGCCGAAGAGCTTTTAAACCTCCTGCGCAAGATTAAAAGCTGGGGCAAATATTTATGCTTTGCGGAATGGGACACCCGCCTCAAATCTGCCGAACAATTCCCCCACTTTTTGGCAGTGTCTATCCAGGCACAATACGAGTGTTTCAAAGAAATTAGCCAGGCTAACATTCGCACTCTTTTTACGCCGAGCGACTTGCGAGAGATTACCGAAAGAGCGGGTTGGAATATTATCAGGGAGGACTCAATCGTCCCTGTAGGTTTACAGGATGCCCGCTGGGAAGTTGATATCACCTTAGCCGATTATATGACTGAACTGAGTAAATTAGAGAACGTGCCCGATAAACTAAAAACTTATATTCAGTCTGAGGTGAAATTATTGAGAGAAATCACTCGAAATGCATATGAGGTTCAAACAATGCCAACTTTTATATTTGTGGCGGAATAAAGCTATAACATCTCCCTTGCAATTTGATTAAAACAAAAACGAGCTTTGAGTGGTTAAGGCTCAAAACTCGTTACTCGGCACTTACTACTCGTTACTGCTTACGCTCCCATTTCGCGGCGCATTGAGCGGAACAAGTTGCGTAATTCGAGGTCGTTGGGGTATTTTTCCACTGCCATGTCTAATAACAACATCGCATATTTGGTTTTACCCGACGAATGATAGGCTGTGGCTAAAGCCTTGAACCCCATCACCGGCATTTGCTCAAACTCATCAATGCTCCCAAAATCAAACAGCGGGTTTGTTTCTATCACCTTGCGAAACTCGTCAGTGCTGGCCTGTAGCCGCCCGGCGTAGGCGTAATCTATGGCCTGACGGGCCCGCATTGTAATATTTTCCGCTCCCCAGGCATTCGGCACTGGCTGATTGCTAACAGGTGCAGGGGCTGGATTAGGCCGCAAAGGTGCTGACGATAGCGGTGCAGGAATACGCGCCTTGTAGGGTTCTTCGGGGGTCTGGTGAGGCTCGGCAGCTGTCCGATTTGGGTGATTCTGATAAGCAGCCGGGCGGGGTTGGCCTAGCGGGGCAGGCGGACGCAAGGAACTGTCCCCCTGTGGCTCGGAATGGGGGTCAACCTGGAAGGGCGGCACATCATCAAAGAAATTATCCAACGGGTTAGGCTTGGTCAGGTTGTTAGGAACAACCG
Organism: Chloroflexia bacterium; assembly: GCA_038207495.1. Lineage (GTDB taxonomy): Bacteria > Chloroflexota > Chloroflexia > Chloroheliales > Chloroheliaceae > Chlorohelix. Next base: position 59,061 of record JBBQZS010000006.1, on the reverse strand, counting down.
GATTACGGCCTATCGGTTGGGCCATATTCGGACGCTGGGAAGTGGGCCGGGTGTTATCGGTGAAAGTGTATTCGCCACTGGAAGGGCGGCGCGTGACATTCTCAGGGGCTGGATGATAATCCTCCACCACCGGGCGGCTATCGTTACGAGTAGCCGGACGGGTAGGAGTGGCTTGTACCCTGGTGCGATAGTTGTTACTTTGCAGACGATTAGCCTGGGCTGGCACACCCTTTGGTATTTCGCGACTCTTTGGTTCTTCGTCATGATGGCCAGGCTTAAGCTGTACCATCAATTTCCTGGTCCAATGCCAAAGCCAACGCGCCCCGGCAACCAGGCCATCCTGAACGGTATAAGCCATGTCGCGGCCCCGGTCTCCGGCAATATAACCCATACGGGCTGCCAGCCAGACTCCCCCCAAAATCACCAGAATTACAAATAAAATTAGTGGTAGACTCACGCCTGCATCTTTCTTTTTGCTACTATCGTTGTCGTTGCCTCCCGGTGTGGCGTTAGTTTGCGGCGATTCGGTCTGATTGGAGGTAACATCAGGCCGCACGGTAATCAGGTTGCCAGTTGATTGCTGGAAGGTTGGGGCGGCGGTACGGGTCGTGGGTGGGGCAGTAGTTACCACCTGGGCATTAATCGGGGCGTTCAAAACTTCGGGGTTATTACCAATAACCTGAAGGGGATTCCCACCAACATTGGCTATCTGGTCAACAATTAATTTGTTGCCACTTACTTTGCCAATATACTCAGCCTTGGCCGCCCCACCGCCAGCCGCAAGGGTTGGGTTATTAAGTTCGGCAAAGGCAAAATCCGAAAGAGTTATTGGGTCCGCATTATATCCCGCAAAATCGTCCTTAAGAATAACCGTAATAACGGTTTTATTGTTACGGGTAGCACTTCCCACCAGACATAATCCGGCGTTATCGGTTTCGCCCGGCTTAATACCGGTTGCGCCCTGATAGTTTTTCAGGAAACGATTCAGATTTTGCAGGTTTTTACCCGCTCGAACGGCGGTTGATACCTGGACAATCTGGGAGAGGGTAGGCTCTTTAAGTAAATACCACCCCGTAATGGCCAAATCAAAGGCGGAGGAATAATGACCTGCCTGGTCGAGACCATGGGGATTAGAGTAGTGGGTATTTCGCAAGCCATATTCGCTGGCTTTGGTATTCATTTGCTGAATGAAGCGGGCGACAGGATCACCCTGACCTGGTAATTTGCTTCCGGCGTAACGGGCAACAGCAGTAGCGGCATCATTTCCGCTATTAATCAGCATCCCGAAAAGCAAGTCCTGAAAGGTGACAACATCGCCTTCCACCAGACCCATCGCGGCTTCACCTACCAAATCGGACTTAACCACCGTATATTTTTCGTTCAGATTCACCCCAGGCACGCTCATCGCGGTAAGGGCAGTCATAATTTTGGTAGTGCTAGCCATAGCGGTGCGGCGATTGGCGTCTTTAGAATACAAAATTCGCCCAGTTGCGGCATCTACCGCCAGGGCAATTGGGGCATTTACTTTAGGGGGAGTCGCGGCAAAGGTGTCAGACGGAAATAAGGCCAGGTAAAAGGCCTGAAGCATTAAGGCCAACGCCATGAAATATAGGCCAGCCTTGTACTTTGGAGTTGTGGAACGCCTTTGTCGGGAGGCGGGACAGCTCAATTGTCGTTCCAAAGGACTGCTCTCTGGTATTCATAAATTTTATTATATTACTTATCCCATAGTAGCATAATTCCGTGTTTATGTCTAGTACCCACCGAAAAAAATCTGAAATCCGAGATCCAGCGTCCAAAACCGAAAGAATGTTGACCTGTAAATAGTTACATCCAACCTTATCAGGTTTATTTAACAGCCGTAGAGGCCAAAACATGTATCTGGCCTCTGATTTTCGATTTGGGTTTTAGATTTTAGATGCTAATCTTATTGCGTCAGGTTGGTCACTTCACGTCGGACGATGTTGACCACTATTTTGTCAAGCTGGCGTTCTTCAGTAACCACGTTGGTATTACTGGCGGGACCACCACTGCCGGGTTGGTTTTCATCACCGCCCCGCGTGATAAAGAGATACTGAGCCAGGGTAATCTGGGCAATCTGGCGGAAGACAAACTCCCCTTTGGTATCCAGGCCACTTGCACCGATAGAGTAGATTTTGATACCCCGTCGCATAGCTTCAACTGATTCATCGGTATAGCGATAATCGTTGGGATAATCAAGGTGCGGGGGTGCATCGGCTACCAGGAAAACCAGGCGCACCGCCTCGCCACTATTCCAGTTCATATCATTAACCGCTACATGTAGCCCTTCGTTGAGCGATTCGGGATAGTCGCCACCCCCGCCAGCCGAAATCGAGTTAAGGAAGTTGCTGAACTCGCCCAGGTTTTCGGTGAAGCCAAACTTGCGGGTAAGGTAGCTATCGCCCCGGTCACGGTAGGTTACAACTCCATAGCGCACTCTGGGGTTGCCGGGTAGGGTACTAATCTGGTAGGAAATATCGCTAATAGTCTGCTGGATTTTGCGGATTTCGCCGCCCATACTACCAGTTGAGTCCAGCAAAAACAGTAAATCCAGGTTGGCGGGTGGGTCTAATTGGGGGCGCATCGAACCACTCATTTCCAGCGTCCAAATACCGCCGCCGTTTCGGTTCTGTTCCTGCCCTTGCTCCACGCGTTTGAACTGCTTGCTAATGCTGCGCCCATTCTTTTCGGCGGTAACAGTAAATTCCTGAGCCTGTTTCGCATTAGGAATCGCGCGGGGAAAGAACATAGTCTGCCCGTTGGAGTAGGTTTTGCCCTCGAACAACAAATCTTGCCCATTGTAAACCCTGACCAGACTATTTGATACGGTACGAGCGTTTCCATCCATTACGTTAATGATATAACGTTCGCTTACGTCAAAGTTTAGTATCTGCGAGCCCCGATAGTTGCGTAAATAGGTCATATATTCATCAAACTTCAGGTTATCGTCCACTGACCCGGCCTTGAGGGGGTCTTGATTGACGGGTTGCGGATTGGTATAACTTGGTAAGGGTGTTGCATAGGGAACTGGCAAAGGTGCTTTGGAAGCTCCCGAAGAATCGGAACTTGCCCCCGCTGCTGCTGTAGTAGTTGCTGCGGCTGCCGTTGTAGCGGCTGAGGTGGTAGTAGCTGCCGCCGTAGTCGCCGCAAAAGTAGGTTTTGGGGCAGCAGTTGTGGCCGCGCCAACGGTATTGGCTGGCTCAAAAGGTGCGTTGGTATATGGTGCGGTGGTTTTGTTGTCAGTACCAGTGGTGCGTGGGGCAGTGGTGGCGGTGGCATCCCCGCAGGCCGCAACTACCAGGGTCAGAATCAGGCACATCAGCGAAAAAAGGGTAAGCGAAATCAAAGGCTGCTTTCTCAAAGCCTTGCTCCTTTCAAAAACTATAGTTAGTAGTAGCTATTTGGCTGTCCGCGAGTGAGACCGGGTTCTGCGGGGAGAGGTTCAGGGAGATTGCCTGACTTTTCCATAAAGGCTCTATTTATACAGACGTTATATCTCCCGGTTCAGTTCCGCTCCTTATTGCCATAAGTGGCTCGCAAAATTCTCTTTTCATTGGTTATAACGCGGGGAGTCTGCAAATAATTACAGGGAAATTTATGGAGTTTATAAGAGATTTTGGTATGGAATTAGAGGCAAATTAAGAAGGGTAGACACCTTGGTCTACCCCTAGGAATTCGTTCCTATTTTAGATATTCGATTTTAGATTTCACTTTTAGCCCCAGGTCACGTCCCAGAAAGTACCTGTGGTTAGTTCAACTTGATCGCCGAGAGTATTATCTTTGATAGTGGCAACTACCAATGTTCCCTTGAAAGGCAAAGCTGACTCAGAGTTGGCGGTAGTTTTGATAAAGGCGACCCGCTTGCCATCGGGCGAAAAGGCGGGCAACAGGGCGTTGAAATTCTGGCGCACCCCCCCGATACGGATCAGGGGCGGATTGGTAGCACTGGCGGTGCCGCTGGCATCATAAATATCCACTTCCTGGATACCAGAAGGGGGCATGCTTTCCACGAGCATCAAGTTGCCCAACCCCCAGACCTTACCATAGCCACCTTCGGGATTGCCACCCCACAGTTTTACATCTTTTCCATCGAAGGCATTAACACTCAATACCACCCCGCTACTGGCCCCGGTAAAAGCGATTTTCTTACCACCATCCACAAAAGCGGGATATTGAATTAAAGTAGGAGTAACCCCAAAAGGATAACCCGCCTGACTCCAGTCACTTGGGATTTTTTTGGTGTTGATTGGTTCCCATTCGTTCTTGCCCTCGGAGTTAATCAAGTGGAGAGCATTGTCCGCCGGAATACCCTGCGAAGTGCCTTTGGGGTCAGTTACAAAAGCGATGCGCTTGCTATCCGAAGCCCAGGTACCCTGCTGCCCATCGGCTAATTTGCGGGCATTTGCGCCAGTTGCTTCGGCTAACCAAAGCTCGTGTTTATCCTTAACATCAAACTTCTGGTCTTTGTTGCTATCCTGAACACGGGTGAAAAGTAGCAATTTGCCATCAGGTGCCCAGGTTGGGTCAATATCAATAGCATTGGCTGGCTGATTTGAAAAAAGTTGGGTGTCTTTGCCCTGCAAATCAAATATTCGCAATACGGAAGGATATTCACTACTTGCCGCCGCTATCAGTCCGGTTACGGGAGAAAAGCTTATTCGGGAAAACCCCCCATCCCTGGAAGAGCCTAATAATGTTTTATTTTTATTGGTGGTATCAATAGCATATAGTTTACCCTGATCGGCATAGATAATCTTATTAAGATTAGCCGGATTGGCGGTTGGGGGTGGGGTGGCGGTAGCGGCACTGGTGGTTGTGACGGGCGGGGTGGTCGGCACGGCAGTAGTATCCGTGGCAGTGGTCGTAGTATTAGCCACCGTAGTCGTATCTGATATCGCAATCGTGGTTGCGGTAGTAGCAGCCACAGTGGTGGGGGTTACGGTTGGAATAACGGCTACACTGGTAGTAGATACAGCACTGGTTGTAGGGGCGTTAGTGGTTGCAACCGTCGCCGCACTCGCCGTAGTAGTGCTGACGGTAGCGGCAGGTTTCGTAGAGTCGCCACAAGCGGTAAGCACTATCCCCAGGATAATTGCTACCAGCACCATATAGATGGCCTGATTTTGTTTAATACGTCGCATGAAATTCCACCTCTCCTCTGACTGCTTACCAAACCCGGACTACAGCTTTTTTTAACCAGACGAATTTCCTTTTCGTCATTCCTCAGTTTGTACTTTATAATAACCATATTAAAGCATACTGGCAAATAATATAACGGGCAGGTCAAAGGTTGGTTACGGGAACTGACCTAACCCTGCCCTTAAACTGAGGCAAAACCAGACAATCCGAATTCTTTAGAGGTAGCTATGTATAATCATGAACCAGCTAACTATAATTGCCCGTTTTGTCGGCTGATTGAAGGAGTCGGCGATGCGGCAGGGATTTATACCCAGGCCGAAGATGTGGTTTTTCAGGATGAGATGGTCACAGTTTTTATCAATGCCCGCTGGTGGGAAAATAATCCTGGGCATGCTGTTATAGTCCCTAACCAGCATTTTGAGAATATTTATGACTTGCCCCTGGAATATGCCACCGCTATTCACCGGCTTGCCCGAAAAGTAGCCCTTGCTTTCAAAACGGCTTATGGTTGTGGTGGAACTTCCACCCGTCAGCATAACGAGCCAGATGGCTATCAGGAAGTCTGGCATTATCACCTGCATGTCTTTCCCCGCTATGAGGGCGACAACCTCTATATTTCACCCCATCGCCTCAGCCCACCAGCCGAGCGCATTACCTACGCCCTAAAGCTCCGTCAAGCCTTAGCCGTTCAGGATATTTAATTCTGCCTGATAAGCAACACTTTGCCCATATTGTTGTTTAAACAACGAAATATGAAATTTGCCTATTGATGTAATCAACAATATCCTTATGATGATAAACAACAGTTGTTGTTTAGTTGCTTAAAATAGTGCTACAGTTAAAACAGGAGATTTTGATGAATATTGTGTTGTGGGTTTTGCAGGTTCTGTTAGGTCTGGCTTTTCTGGCGGCGGGTACTATGAAAGCTACTCAGCCACTTGACCGCTTGAGTAAACAAATGGATTGGGTGGCGGTGGTGCCGCCCGCTTTGACCCGTTTTATTGGAGTGAGCGAGATTTTGGGGGGGATTGGCCTGATTCTGCCCGCCGTTACTGGCATAGCGACCTGGCTAACCCCGGTTGCGGCGGCAGGTTTGGCACTGGTTATGTTACTGGGGGCGGGCTTTCATCTTCGACGAGGCGACCCACCTGCTAAAGCTGTTCCTAGCAGCGTGCTATTTGTACTGGTTTTGATTGTGGCAGTAGGCCGGGGTTTTGTAGAAAAGCTCTAAGCGGTCTTATCCAGTGGTAAGCGATTGGTCAGTGGGGATACGCCCTCGCTTATCAGGGTTAAAACCTGACTTGCCACTACCTCTTTTAAGTTTTCCACGCTAGTTAGTTTGTTTTTAGCACCTTTGATTATCTTTTTGGGCCATCTTCATGCCGAAACCGCCAAATTACCCCCACCGGATAGCCCGCCATCTTCGCTACATCGCCCACCATCCGGATAATTGGCACATAGATAAAAGCCTGAAACTTTTTTGGCAGAGAAAAATTTTGCCAGCCAGCTATCTCGAAAAATAAACGCCGATGAGCTTTTACGACATATCCCTCTCCACAGATGCCCAGCACTAACCAAAGCCAGGGCCAGCGTAAAGCCAATCCCACCACTAACGGGGCAAAAACCAGATAAATAAAATAGCGCAGGATATGACGTTTCAGCAACAAGTCGGCCTTGCCATCGCCCCGTGCATAACGGTAATATTGCTGATAAAAGGCTTTAAGGCTGCTTCGGGGGCGAAAAAGGGCTACCGCACGAGGTTGCCAGATAAAAGTGAAACCCGCTTTTTTCAGGTTCAGGTCGAAAATTAGGTCTTCGCAATAATCTAACCATTCGGGGTAACCCCCCACTTCTTTCCAGGCGGTTTTGCTAAAGGCTACCGAACGACTACTGGGCAGGAATTTTTCAGGTTTAATATCCTGCTCAGAGGGCAGCACGGTTGCGCCCATTGCTACCTCCAGAGCCGAACAAGGGGCGGGGTCGGCCTGGAAAAAGCCGCATACCACCACATCTGGGTTACTGGCGTTTTGGTAAGGTTTGGTAAGGTATTCTAGCCAATCAGAGGGGAGACGTACCCCCGCATCGGTGGCGGCGATAATTTCATGGCTGGCGGCGGCAATGGCTAGATTGCGCCCCCGCGAGATATTAGCTCCAAACTCAACTCTAAGCTGGATGGGTAGGTCAGGGTGTTTTTCCGCCCAACCTTGAATAATAGTTGCTGTACCATCACTTGAGCCGCCATCCACAATTATAATCTCGTCCGGGCGGCGGGTTTGGGAATTTAGACTTTCCAGCAGCCGTTCGATGTTGTCGGCTTCGTTATAAACAGTGGTGATAAGGGAAATTTTCAGCATCAAGCCTTGTCGTTTCGTTGAGATTCCAGTTCCAGCCAATAAAGCACATCCCGATAGTCGGTTTTGGCGGCAGCTACTAAATTTAACAATTCGTCCACATTACTCCTGTGGCACAGCTTCAAAATGGCCCGTTGTACCCATTCCTGGTCTCGCTCATATGTCTCGGTGCCATACAAATTCAGGATTTCCAGAACAGTAGCAGAATCTTCGTTGGGAAAGGTTTCGGCTATTATCTCAGGTAGGGGTTTTTCAGGTTTAATCATTTCAAAACCCCGTCCAGCAAGGGAGTGATTTTGCGCCAATCGTAATTCTCAGTGACGAACTGTTGCCCCTTCTGCGCTAATTGGTGGCGGCGGGCTTTGTCGTTAAGCAATCGGATAGCTTCGCTGGCAAAATCCTGGGGGTTATTAGCAATCACTGCATCGCGCCCCGCCACCAGCGAAATACCATCTGCGCCCATCGGGGTAGTTAATACGGCTTTCCCCTGCGCCAGAGCCTCCAGCACCTTGAAGCGCACCCCACCGCCCATCCGCATTGGCACCACATACAAGGCACTTTCGCAGACATAGGGGCGAGTATCTGGCACTTTTCCCGTGACCACAATTCCGGGCAGACTGGCTAAACCTAAGACGATTGGGGCAGGGCGGCGGCCCACAATATAAAAGCTGGCCTTGGGTTTCTCCCGACGAATAAGCGGCCAGACCTTTTGGGCGAACCAGACCACCGCGTCCACATTGGGCCGGAAATCCATTGAGCCGGTAAAAACCAGTTGATCGGCTCTCTCAGCAACATCCTCCGTTGGGGTAAATTCTTCCAGGTCTATACCGTTGGGGATTACAGTAATTGGCTTGTTAGCTTTTAGCCTTTCTAGGGCAGCTTTGTCGTCAGGGCTAACCGCGACCGCCTGGTCGAAAAATTTCAAAGCGGCACCTTCATAACTTCGCAAGCGGCGGGTTTGAATAAGACTATAAGCGGCGGTAGGCCAACGACGTGGCCCGCCTCGGCTATCACTCTCGTAAGCCCGTTGCTGTAGTAAATATTCGGCGTTATGTTCGTCCAGAATCAGACGGGGGCGGAAAGATAGGGGTTCGCTAAAAAGTTCCAGCACAAAAGGGGCCAGTTCCAGGGCCTCACACAGCAATGTATCAGGTCGAGTTTCAAAAACCAGTTGGCGTAATTTTCTGGCAAAATCGCTGGAACTTAAGCGCAAGGTCAGGTCGGGTCGAGAGTTTGTTGCCATTGCCCGCAAGCGTTTTAGTTTTGAACGGGGAGTTGGGGCTGGCACAATCTCGACTCGCTGGCAATATTTTGAAAGCTCGGCAATGGCAGTCTGTTGCGCAATTTTATCGTCGTCGGGGCGGGCAAAGGTTAACAAAGTAAGGCTGTATTTGCCACTACTCCCCAGGTAACGGATAAAGTTATAGTTGCGGATTGGCGCACCCTGATCGGGGGGGTAGGGAGTTTGGGGGGTGAGAATGAGGATTTTAGCTGTCATTAGATTTTAAATAACCAGTGCAAAACACGAGGGACAAAAATAACCACCGCTACCCCAACCGCAAAAATCGCCGCCACCAGCACTGCCCCTGCCGCCGCATCTTTAGCGACTTTTGCCAGAGGGTGATATTCGCGAGTGTACATATCTACCAGAGCTTCCACCACTGTATTGAGGATTTCCAGGGTGTAGACCAGAGCCATAATAGTCAGCAAGCAGGCCCATTCCACCCAACTCACCCCGAACAATATCCCTACTACTATGACCGCTACACCCGCCGCCAGATGCACCCACATATTACGTTGGGTTTGAAAAACGTGCCAGATACCTTGCCCTGCATAGTAAAAACTCTTAATAAAGGTAGCTTTTCCTACTTTTAAGGGAATTTCAGATTGGGATTTTTCAGCCTGTTTTGTCACTGGTTCGATTTTTAGGGTTTAGGAGGGCTTTCGTTTCCCTTCGATTTGGTCCAGAAGTTGGGCGGCAGTTTCTTCTTTCGCCCGCATTACCTCGCGGTCAGCCTCGATTTCATGGTCATAGCCCAACAGGTGGAATACCCCGTGTATAGCCAATTCCTGAACCTCGCGGGGGGGAGTATTACCAAAATCGGCGGCCTGTCTCTCCGCCTGGGGGTACGAGATAATTATATCGCCAAGATAGCGGTTACGATCCATTTCGGGCGGCAAGACGAAAGAGGTAAGGACTGAGTTTCCTTCTTCTCCCATCTGACCACCGACCCCTGACTCCTGACTCTTATCCCAATCAGCTTCATCTTCTGCGGCAAAGCTCAATACGTCGGTAGTTTTATCCATTCCCCGATAAGTACGATTTAGCTCCTGAACTTCGGCATCATCGCTAACCGCCACGCTGAGTTCGATAGGTTGACCGCCGAGTTCTTCGGTTAAAAGGGCAGCTTGTACCGCCCGAATTATTTCAGCCTCGTTTAGCTGGGCTTGAAAGGCTTCGCCGATGTCGCAAAGAATAGTGAAATGAGTTATATTTCCCCCCAGACTATCCAACTTACTCTTCTGACCCCCGTTCTTTGCCAATCAAACGCCCCGCCCCACCAATTCCACCAGTTGGGCGCGGTTTGGGATTGTTAATAGTGTCTTGATTCTCTTTTTCGGTAGTTGCAGTTTTCGCGGGTAAAACCGGATGGGCTTCCGGCGCACCCCCGTCGGCGGCACTGGTAGTTACACGGGCAAGATCCATCGGGGTTACATCCACTACGGTGGTAGCCGAAACGACCTGTCCTTCCGAGGGTTTGGGGGTAGACGGGTCTGGATAATCCACTCTTGGGTGGTAGATACTGGTCAGAATTTCGATAAATAAGCGGCGTACTTGCTCAATATCGCGTAAAGTCATGTCACATTCGTCGAGTTGATTGTCCTTGATGCGGTCATCCACAATTTTATTCACGACCTCGCTGATTGTCACCATTTTGCGGTTAGCCTGTTCCGTCGTAAGAGTTTGTACCGCCGGAGTTTGCCCGGTTATAATTCGTCCGCTCTGGACATTAGCCCGTACCGCCGCCTCACTACCATCCGCCAGCATTACCAGAGCCGCAATTTTAGTTTGGGGCTTAGGGCCAGCGTAACGGAAATCCAACTCGTTAACATCTAAGCCCATTTTGACGGCTTTATTATAAAAATAGCTGACTAAACAGGTACCATGATGCTGATGAATAATATCTACAACCCGTTTAGGCAGACGGTATTGTTGGGCCAGCCGCACCCCGTCCTCAACGTGACAACGAATGAATTTGGCACTCTGACGAGGGTCAAGGGTATCATGAATATTTGGGCCGTTACCCTGGTTATCAATAAAATATAGTGGACGCTCCAGCTTGCCAATATCGTGGTAATATGCCCCTACCCTGGCAAGCAAGGCATCCCCGGATAACCTTTCAGCTGCCTGTTCCGCCAATGTGCCCACCAACATACTATGGTGGTAAGTACCGGGAGCCTCACGCATCAAACGGCGTAACAACGGTTGATTGGGATGAGCCAACTCCAGGAGTTGAATAACGGTGGTAACGCCAAAAAACTTACCCAAAACGCTATAACTGAAAAAAGCCAAACTGGCACTAACCAGCCCGCTGGCAAGGTTAAAAACCAGCATCAGCCCCAACGTAGCACCATCAAGACTATTTATGACCAGGTAATAGCAAACCCCTACGGTAAATTGGGCAATTATTACGCCCAACCCGGCAAAAGCAAAAGCGGTAGTCCGTTCGGCTTTCCAGAGGATTAAGGCTCCTACACAACCCCCGGCAAAATAAACCAGAGTTAGTTCAGGGTTGCCCGAAACCAGCCCAACTAATAAAGCCAGAATCGAGGTAAGCAATATGGCTAACTGGACATCCAGCAAAGCCGCCACTACCATCGGGATAGCCGCCAGAGGCAGCAAATAAGGCCGCAAGGTGCGTTCATCACTACTCACCAGCAAACGGATAGCAATAGCCGCCACTACTAATGAAAGAGTGATAAAAGCCAGAGTTTTGCGGTTATGCCAAAACTGGGCCGCAAGCTGACTAAAGTAAAAACACAACACCAGAATGAGCATCGCAATAATACCTACCATCCCGGTGATGGTTTCCCAGTTCAGGAAATTATTGCGGAGCCCCAGTTGTTCCATCATTTCGATTTGCAAGGCCGTAAGACGCTCACCCTTGCGAACGACATTTTGCCCTTTCCCAATAGTCTGGATTACTGAGGTGGTATTACTACGGGCTTCGTCTTGTTTGCGCTTGGTAGCCTCAATATCAAGCATATTATTAGCGACAATAAAGGGTTTAATCAGTGTGATAACAATCTGTCGGTCAGCAACGTCAAGTTGGGTAAAACTTGGGCTAAGATTCCAGGGGGTAAAAACTGAATTACTAAGTCGGGTTAATTCTTCTTGCAATTGCTCTGTGCGAATATTGCGGGCCAAAACGCTGTTGAAGCTGTTGCGGGCTTCGGCTGCCACTGTAGTCCATTTATCTTCACTTAAAAAGATTATGGGTTTTAAGTCAGTATCAGTCAGTTTTGCTGCCAGAACCTGGGGGTCGGAATTAAGGGCCGGAATAGCCAGTGGCCCTAAGCCGCGCACGTTAGAAATAACTTCAAGTAGCTTGCGTTGGGCTTCCCGCTGATTGCTAACCACGCTTTCATCGCGGCGGTAAATATCATTTGCCGCGGAATTGGCATTGCGCTCCTGGGCCTCTTTGGTCAAAACCTTGCTTGAATAACTTATTTCTTTGGGGGCATTAACCTCATCCTGGGCCACCTCCCCAACTTGCTGACGATAAACCGCCTTGTTATCAACCTGCCAGAGCAAGGTAAAACTAACCGCTGCGACTGTTACGAAGGCAAAAACAATAATGGTCAGACGGTGCGGCCACAACTTTTTGTCAAAAAGGCTCTGTAACAGAGTTTGGCGCAAGGTCTTCATTACATTATTAGCAGAACTGGATTGGTTTTTAAAATCCATATTTTCATTAGTATTAGCCGAGCCGTCAGGTAGTTCAATACTGTAATAAACGTTGCTGACCCCACCCGGTTTTTGTTCTAGGCTGGTTTCTACTGTCCCGTTTGGTTTTTCAGGATTTTGAGGCGACTTCCGCCCTCTTTTAAACAGATTCATCTGCTTTTATCCAGTTCTGCCCTAATGGGCAATCGAGTGGGAAAACCAACTCCAGGAATTTACCTTAAGACCTAATCAGTAGTGTGATAAAGAGAAGAATATAGTCCGTTTGTAATTAACTTACAGCATTTTAACCCAGCCACCCACTTATAACAATAGAGTTTCGTTACTATCCTTTTTGACTGGCTCTTTAGCCCACCATAATCGGACTCAACTACTCCATTAAAAATCCCGGTAGTTCTGTTTTTCAATTATATCTTATGCAACTATGGAGTCAAGCTCAAAAACCCCCTTGACAAGAACAAGGGTTCGTGAGTATAATTGTTCTATCGCTTATTTGTTTCAATTTGGGCGATTCTATCTAAATGTCGCTGATTTGGGTGTATGTCCCAAAATTCACGCGTTAAGCGGTGAACCTGAAATGGCTGGTAGTGACAATGGTTCGCGGTTAATTCACACAAGAGGAAGGCACAAGATGATTCAACTCTCATCCAAACAACAACGAATGCTTGAGTTTATCGAGCTGTTTATTGATGATAACAATGGACTACCCCCAACTGTGCGGGAAATCCAGGTGGCGTTGGATATTTCTTCCACCTCCGTCGTGGATTATAACCTGGCAGCCCTGGAGCAAAAAGGGCATATTCGGCGTACTGAAGGTAAGTCACGGGCGATTAATCTGATTAATAATCGCAGAGGCTCCCATACCGAGGAAATCCCGATGCTTGGCACGATTGCCGCTGGTGCGCCTATTCCTGATATTAAGGATGTTACCCCTGAAGATGTGATTGAAGTCCCACCTTTTATGCTGGGTAAACACCGCAACAGTGATATTTTTGCCCTTAAGGTCAAGGGTCAATCCATGATTGATGCTTTGATTGATGATGGGGATGTAGTTTTAATCAAGCCCCAGAAAACCGCCGAGGTTGGCGAAATCGTGGCGGTCTGGCTAGAACGCGAGCGCGAGACGACCCTCAAAAAATGGTATCCTGATAGTAACAAGGATTTAGTACGGCTTCAACCAGCTAATCAAACGATGGAGCCAATTTTCACCGAACTTAGCAATGCCCGCGTAATGGGTCGCCTAATCGGTGTAATCCGCAGTGCTATCAACTAAGTTAGCCTGAAATTCAGGTTTATCTGCCTTAAAATATTGAAGCCTGTTTAGTCAAAATTAAACAGGCGACCCGGTTTCTGTTCCATTCGCAAATACTTTTTCTACTGTTGAGTCCCAGATTTGTTGCGTGCGGGAGTGGATGTAATGAGCCGTAAGAATGATAAAAATAGCCTGTTGGAGCGAAACAAAAAAGCTTCCCCTCGACCCGGTGGAATGGTGGAGGATTCGGATTACTACGAAGATGAATTAATCGGGCAGGCGGTCTACGGTGAGGCTGACGAAACTAGCTGGGATTTTCGTTATGACAAAGCATCCCCCGACGGCAACCGCTTTACTTTTAATCGGCGGCAACCACTTACCAATACTACCGAGGCTTACCGTTTGTTAGGGCAGAAACCAACTACACCTACAAGACAGGGACAGGCCATTCCTAAAAATCAGGTAAATAAAACTCAGGTAAACAAAGTGCAACTTAACCATCATAATAGCAGCGTAAAAATGGTGGCAGGTGACAGTGGCCCCGCTCCCTGGGAAAATTGGGCTCAGGTTAGTTACCTGAAATTGCCAGTGGTAGGGGAAGTAGCGGCGGGTCAATATGATGTGACTGTAGCCTATCATGAACCGGGTTATGGGGTTGATGCGGATTTTGTGCTGGTAAATTCCGAGGAAATCAAAGTCAACCGTGATACCTTCGCCTTAAAAGTTCGGGGTCAGTCTATGATTGATAATGAAATAGATGATGGCGATATTATCATTGTTCAAGCTCAAACCTGGGCTGACGACGGGGATTTCGTGGTAGCTTGTCTGACCGATAGTACCGACCCGGCGGGTTTTGTTACCCTTAAGCGTTTCTACCGTCATCGCCACCAGGATAAAGTATTGCTCCAACCAGCCAATCAACATTTAGGCCCGATTTATATCCTACCCCAACGGGGCGATGCCACTCATGATGACCTTGATGGGGTTAAAATCCAGGGCAAAGTTACCGCTATTATAAAATCTGGCTGGCTTGGCTGATATGACTGAACCGAATAGCCGCGACTCTACATTATCACTTCCGGGTAATAGAATCGCGGCTATTGTTTTATAAAATGCCGTTTTTATCCAGATAATCCTTCAGAGCCATCGGCTTGAAACCAAACTCCCGCTCAATAATTTGAGGTTCGTTGGTGACATTATCAAAACCGAATAACTCCAAGGTAGCGGGGGTTAAAGGCGGTTTGGGCAGCAGGTTGAACAAACCAGCATTGATTTTGGCGGCCCACAGTGGAAGGTAGATTTTTATACGGCGTTTGTTAATGGCGCGGGCAATCATAGTAATGAGTTCTTTGTAGGTGAAAAATTCGGGACCACCCAATGGCAAGTGTTTACCGACTTTATCTGGCAACGAAAGCGAATTTACTATTGCTTTTGCCAAATCCCCCACATACAGTGGCTGAAATTTGGTTTTGCCATTTCCAATGACGGTAGCTATAGGCAGTAACTTCATGATGCGGGCCTGAGCTTCAAAAAATTCACTACCTTTACCGAACAAAATGCTGGGCTGGAAGATGATCCAGTTCAAACTACTCTTTCGTACCGCTTCCTCGGCTTCCCAACGGGTTCGCATATAAGAACCGGGCTTGCCTTCCACCGTACCCAAACCACTTCCTAATATAAAAAGTTTTACTTCTGCTTCTCTGGCGGCGGTAACTACGTTCTTTGTCCCATCAACATTGACTCTGGTGTAAAGGTTATTTTTATTTTTGAAGTTAGCCGTCACCTGGGCGAAATCCAGCACTGTATCAACACTTTGCATCGCTGCTTTCAAAGAAGCAGGGTCAAGGATATCACCTTCCACAATTTCAATGCCGGGGAAGCGACTGATTGCCTCCTGTTTGCCTCCCTTGCGCACCATCGCCCGAACTTGACCGGGATGCGTCTGAGAAAGCTGTTCGATTACATTACGTCCGATAAATCCGGTACTGCCTAATACGAGAATCATTATCGATATCCTTTTTGGTTTCAAATAAACTACCCACAGGAATTTCTCCTGGTAATTTCAAGCAAACTAGCTTTGTAATTATAGCTCATTACAGAGCTTTCAAATAGTCATACTCTGTTGACAGGGTTAAGGTTTGGTATATAATAACAAACGTTGTAGGTCAGATAGCAGGAATACTCCTTCATTTAATCACTAAAATACCCAATAAGCCAGCAAACTTCAACCAAGCTGCGCTGTTAACCAGAGGATATTGGCCTGATGAAATCCAGTCGCAATACTACCCCCAACCATTCCTCCCTCAAATTCAACCGTCTGAATATTTTTCGAGTAGTCGGAGCGTTAGTAATATTGTTGAGTTTGTTTGAAGTGGCGTTGCTTTCAACCACATCGCAAAACGATGCTGCGCTGAAGTCTACCGAAAAAACGACGGTCAAATGGGATGGCAATCTGCCTGCCCTACCAGAAAATAAATCTCAAGCCAAAGATTTCGAGAAGAAAATCGGCACAGGCTTGAATTTTGATTTGGTCAACAACTTAAATCAGGCTTATCAAAATGGAGCTGATGCTAGTTCACTTGTGACTAAAGTTTCGCCAAGTACCACTCCTCTGGTATCAAGCGGCAATAATATTCCGCCCCTGCCAACTATTGGAAATAATTTAGTACGGGCACAGGCCGCTTGTACGGGTACTCTTAGTGATCCTTTTGATTTGCCGCCTACTTTTCATGGGGACGATAACGTAGCCAACCCCTTTGACCGAACTTTGGCCGTAACTCTGGATGTAGCAGTAATCCAAAATCGCGCCCTATTTCCTTCAAATGATGTTGATTGGGAAAAATTTGTTGTTTCCAGTGGAAATGCCGGGAGAACCTTCACCATTTCTACCAGCGTTGACACCGCCGCCAATGTGATTACTACTATTCAAGTATTCAAAAGTTCTAATACCTCAAATGTCCCTGACTATTCGGCAACTGGCACCTCAACCGACGGTAGCGCGGTGGTAGTAATTACCAACGCCGAGGCTACCACCTATTATGTTAGAATTCTCCCAGGGATAGTACCTCCTGACTGTGGAATCTATAATTTAAGGTTAGATGTTTCTAACGCTACGGTTGCTCCAACTGGCACCGCAACAACTGCCAACATATGTACAGATGCTTACGAATCGGATGATAACCCCCAGATAGCCAAACTCTTGAAGGTAAGTCAGGCAATAAATCCGAATTTTGTTCCCACCGCTGGCTTGCCAACCATTGACTCGAATAATAACGCCTCTCAGAACCATTTCGCTTGTCCCACGGGCGATGTGGATTGGGTTTATTTTGATTTGGTCAAGGGCAAACCCTATAGTGTATTTACCAGCAATCTGAAAAACGGGCTAGATAGTTTTATGGTGCTTTATACCATGAACGCGGATGGTAGCCTGAACCCAATCTATTCCAGCGACGATTATCCGGGGGCAGGCCTGGCTTCCCGCATAGATTGGATTGTACCGACCACAGTTAATACGCCCCTAGGGGAATTTGCCCGCTATTATCTGGCGGTAAAAGATGTGGCTGGACATGGCGGCGATTCAATGTCTTACACTCTGACCCTCGCAGCATTGGGTAATGGCCTGGGGGAATGTTTTGACCTTTATGAACCTGATGGTGGTCCGCAAGACGCAAAGGAAATTGTGGTCAATGAGGTTCAAAACCACGTATTCTGCCCGCAGGGGGATAGCGATTGGATTAAGTTTTTTGCCAAAGCAGGCCGGGTTTACAATATTTACACTAATTTCTCGGGACTGAATTCGGTTGGGCTGGATACGAATCTTTTTGTCTGGGCTGTAGGCTTTGACCCTAACGATTCCACAAAAATTGCCAGCCAGGTCTTGTTAGGTCAAAATGATGACCGTTCGGACGTAGATTTAAGTTCCACCATAAACTTCCGGGTTCCAGCAGACGGAATATATTATGCTGAAGTTAGAAATGCCGGGGCAGTTGGGCGAAATGGCCTATATTATCGGCTGGGTTTTGTCACCGGGAATGGCCCTACCCCAACCCTTGCCCCATCTTCAACTGCAACACCAACTCCTACCCCAACACCAACTTCTAGCTCTAGTTCTTTGGTGGCAGCTTTGGGGCTAAGTATCAGTGACCCAAGTTTCCTGAAGGTCTGGAATTATGCTGACTTACCTATATTGATGGGCCGGACTTCCCGCAGTTGGGTTTGGGGGCCACCTGGGGCGGTTAAGAACGAAACCTATATCGAGGCTTTGGGTGGTAGCCGTCAGGTGCAATATTTTGACAAGAGTCGCATGGAAATAAACTCTCCTAAAGGTGATCGTTCTTCACCCTGGTTCGTTACTAATGGGTTATTAGCAAAAGAAATGGTGACAGGTCAGGTAGCCACCGGGGATAGTGCTAATAGCCCTCAAAGCCCGGCCCAAATCCCGATTGCCGGGGATTTTTCGGATAATCCTTCTCCGACTTATGCCAGTTTCGCGGGTCTGATTACGAACGGAGATACCAATGGCGCAACTGACCAGAGTGGTAAATTAGTCACAGCCGCTTTGAAAGTAGATGGTACATTGTCAAACCCTGACAAGGTTGCGGCAGAGGTCAAACTGTCTCATTATATCAAGGAAACCGAACATAATATCCCTGATGTTTTCTGGAATTACCTGAATTTATCGGGGCTGGTTTATGACGGTGGTGGTTACAGCCAGAATACACTGATGAATTGGGTATATGTGGTTGGACTACCCTTAAGCGAGCCGGTATGGGTTAAAGCCAAAGTTGGCGGGGTTGAGAAGGATGTAATGGTGCAGGTGTTTGAACGCAGGGTATTGACTTATACACCTTCAAACGTGCCGCAATGGCAGGTTGAGATGGGCAATGTGGGTCAACACTACTATATGTGGCGTTATGGACAACCAATGCCACGCCCCTAACCTTTGTAAAATTGAATAACTAATAATTAGAGACGGCCTTACACCGTCTCTATTACTTTGATATCAGGTTACTTAGTCCAGAAATGCTTAGGTCAGGATTGGACGGGTGCTGTAGGTGTCAAAGCGACGAGCTGAGCCATTTGATAAACCGTTCGGCGCAACGTTGAACCCAGAATTTTCCCGTTCAGCCTGGGTAGCAGCTTGTTTGCGGTTGTTCCGCCGATTACGCCGCATGTTGGCTTCACCTGCCCTGCTTTGGGTAGAATTGGAATCCTTTTTCTGCTGTTCAGCCGCCATACTTAACATGTCCAAAACCTGGCGAACCGCCTGCAAGTCTGTGTCCCCCAGGCGGGCAAAAGTCCCTTCCAAAACTTTGGGGCTAAGTTCGCCCACCATTTCAGTCACCTCAATACCAGCCTCAGTAAGTTTGGCTCGTACTTCCCGGCGGTCTTCTGGGCTAGTTTCTCTGGTTAATAGTGGTTTCCCATCCCGTCGCTCAATCAGGCGATTCACAATTCCGGTGATAGTGGGCATGCTAACCCCTAACTCCTCGTGTAATTCACTCATAGTGAGGGTGCCTTTTTGCTTCAGAATATACAACACCTTCATTTGTTGAAAGGTTAAATCAAGCTGAAGCCAATCAGGCGCGGCAATTGAATTTAGTTTGTGCATAATATCAAGATACAGAGACGAAAGCTCTTGCACCTCAGAACCCTTTTCACT
Source organism: Chloroflexia bacterium (assembly GCA_038207495.1). Classification (GTDB taxonomy): domain Bacteria; phylum Chloroflexota; class Chloroflexia; order Chloroheliales; family Chloroheliaceae; genus Chlorohelix. The sequence continues at coordinate 39,670 of JBBQZS010000006.1, read as the reverse complement.
CATATCAAATTTTCCCTTCCGAAAATTAGGTTGTGGGTAGTATAAATATTTAGTTGAATTTTGGTTTTGCGAGACCAGTTTTGTACAGGGAAATTTGGCTAGAAGTTCCACCCATAATATATTAGGGAAATCATAGCAAACCTTTAGGCAGTTGTAAAGTGCTTTGCATCTTTTAACTGAAAAGTTTAGCGTTTTGTAACATTAACGCTAGAGAAGGATATTTTGTGAGTAAAGTATGAGGAAATGCGGGCTGACTATTGTACCTTTTTCTGGTAGGATAGAACCAATCAACTGTGGATAGGCTAAGAGCGCAGCTTATTAGGAAGAGCCTTTACGCAAAATAGGTCAGAATAGAGTCAAACGAAGGAATTCTGTCCTTTTAGGTTTGTTGATTAACCTACCAACTTACCCTACTTACAGAATAGATAATTGGTTATTAATTAATTTAGCGAAGAATTAGGGAGATTTAGGGAAGATCCTTCCTTTAAACTATCTTTTAGAAGTAGAAAGTTGTGGCCTTTGAATTTAGTTTAGTTTTCGAAGGGGATTAATAAATGAAACTGGAAGGTAAAGTGGCATTAATTACGGGTAGTAGCCAGGGAATTGGGCGGGGTATTGCCCTACGTTTCGCTCAGGAAGGGGCAGATGTAATTATCAATTACCGTAGCAACGAAGATGAGGCTAAAAAAGCCCTGGCAGAGGTAGAAGCTACGGGTCGTAAGGGGGCAATTGTTAAGGCTGACCTGGGAGTAGTCAGCGACATTAAGAACCTTGTTGCTACTGCCATTCAGCAGTTCGGCAAATTGGATATTCTGGTTAATAATGCTGGGATTGAGAAAAATGCCAGTTTTTGGGAAGTTACCGAGGAAGACTACGATAAAGTGCTAAATGTAAACCTTAAAGGAGTATTTTTTGCCACTCAGGAATTTGTAAAACATTTACTTGATACCAAACGCCCCGGCAAGGTCATTAATACCAGTTCGGTTCACGAGGATTTGCCTTTCCCCCATTTCACTTCTTACTGTGCGGCTAAGGGTGGCCTCAAAATGATGATGCGAAATCTCTCTATCGAGCTTGCTCCTTTTGGTATCACCGTCAATAATATTGCCCCTGGCGCAATTTTGACCCCGATTAATACCGCCTTGTTAAATGACAAAGCTAAATTGGAAGCCCTTCTGAAACAAATCCCTCTAGGGCGGTTGGGAAAGCCCGAAGATGTGGCAGGGTTGGCGGCGTTCCTGGCTTCGGCGGATGCTGATTATATTACCGGGGCGACCTACGTTATTGATGGTGGACTTACCTGGAATTATCAGGAACAATAAAATGAACCCAGAACAGCAAAGACTGGACAAAAATCGCACTAAAGAAGAACCCTGGGAATTATGGGGGCCTTATCTAAGCGAAAGGGCCTGGGGGACAGTGCGGGAGGATTATAGTGCGACGGGAGAAGCCTGGGACTATTTTCCCCATGACCAGGCCCGCTCCAAAACCTATCGCTGGAACGAAGATGGACTTGCTGGCATATCCGATGATAAACAGCGAATGTGTTTCGCCCTGGCTCTGTGGAATGGCAATGACCCAATCCTGAAAGAGCGTCTGTTTGGCCTAACCGGGCCACAGGGCAATCACGGTGAAGATGTCAAGGAATATTATTATTACCTGGATAGCACCCCCACCCATAGCTACATGAAAATGTTGTACAAATATCCCCAGGCTGCATATCCCTATAGCCAATTAGTTGGAGAGAATGCTCGCCGCTCCAAAAACGATTTTGAATACGAGCTGTTGGATACAGGTGTCTTTAATGAAAATCGCTATTTTGATGTAGAAATCGAATATGCTAAAGCTACTCCAACCGATATTCTAATTCAGATTACCGCTACCAATCATGGACCGGAAGCCGCCCCGCTCGATTTACTACCTACCATCTGGTTTCGTAATTCCTGGGCCTGGGGCTACGATGATCGCCGCCCCGACTTGAGTGCTATAGAGCGAGGGGTAGATAACCAGAGCGAGGCGGTTTTGTATTCTATTAAAGCTCAACATTTCCTTCTAGGTGAATACCACCTCCACTGTGAAAAAACCAATGAGCTGTTATTTACTAACAATGAAACTAATAGCATGCGGCTGTATGGCGTACCAGGGGCCACAATGTATGTTAAGGACGGCATTAACGATTATATTGTTAATAACAATCATGCGGTGGTAAATCCCCAACAGGTTGGCACCAAAGCCGCCGCCCATTATCACCGCTTGATTGAGCCGGGTGCTTCTACTTCTATTCGTTTACGCCTGACTCGGCAGGACGGTACCCGTGGGCGACGAGCGGTGGATGTGCCTCATGCGGACACTCCTCTGCCTCATCCTTTCGATGATTTTGAAACAATTTTCGCCCAACGCCAGCAGGAGGCCGATGAGTTTTACCAGGAACTCCAACCCGCTTCCCTGACCGTAGATGAACGGTTGGTGCAACGGCAGGCTTTCGCCGGGATGCTGTGGAGTAAACAGTTTTATCATTATGTGGTGGAGCAATGGCTCAAAGGTGACCCGGCCCAACCGCTCCCGCCACCCCAACGCAAGCGCGGGCGTAACTGGGATTGGAAACATCTTTTTAATGAGCGGGTGATGTCCATGCCCGATAAGTGGGAATATCCCTGGTATGCGGCCTGGGACTTGGCTTTTCATTGTATTCCCCTGGCCTTAGTAGATAGTCAGTTTGCCAAAAGCCAGCTTGATTTGCTTATGCGGGAGTGGTATCAGCATCCCAATGGGGCAATTCCGGCCTATGAATGGGCTTTTGGCGATGTTAACCCCCCGGTTTATGCCTGGGCGGCCTGGCGCATCTACAAAATCGAGGAAAAAGCCCAGGGCAAAGGTGATCGGGACTTTTTGGAGATGGTTTTCCACAAACTTCTAATTAATTTCACCTGGTGGGTTAACCGCAAGGACTCGGAAGGCAACAATATTTTTCAGGGCGGCTTTCTTGGATTAGATAATATTGGGGTTTTTGACCGCAGCTCCCCTAACTTACCCGCCGGTGGAAGCCTTGAGCAAAGTGATGCTACTAGCTGGATGGGCATGTTCAGCCTGAATATGATGAAAATCGCCCTGGAACTGGCTCGCTCTAACCACGTCTACGAGGATATTGCCACTAAATTTCTTGAGCATTTCCTCTCGATTGCCGAGGCAGCGAATAATCTAGGCGGGGATGGTATTGGCTTGTGGGATGACGAGGACGAATTTTTCTATGATGTTTTAAGTCTGCCTGATGCTGGTTATATGCGGCTAAAGGTGCGTTCACTGGTGGGGCTGATACCTTTGCTGGCGGTTGAAACTATCGAGCCCGATTTACTTGAAGCTATGCCCGGTTTTCGCGCCCGCCTGGAATGGTATCTGAACTATCGCCCTGATTTGGCTCGGCTGGTTTCGCGCTGGTATGAACCGGGCTCTGGTGAAAGACGGTTATTGGCTCTGGTGCGCGGTCATCGGATGAAATGTTTACTCCGACGGTTGCTCGACCCTAACGAATTTCTTAGCGATTATGGAGTGCGCTCTCTTAGCAAATACCATGAGGCTCACCCCTATACCCTTAACATGAATGGGGCGGATTTAAGTGTGCATTACGAACCCGCCGAGTCGCGCAGTGGGCTTTTTGGCGGCAATTCTAACTGGCGCGGCCCGGTCTGGTATCCTATCAATTATCTATTGATAGAATCGCTCCAAAAATTCCATCATTATTATGGTGACGAATTTAAGGTGGAGTGCCCTACCGGGTCAGGGATTTATATGACGCTGGATGAGGTTGCTAACGAGCTATCTAGTCGTTTGATGAAGCTTTTCCTGCGTAATGAGAATGGGGAACGACCTTTCAACGGTTTCAATGATTATTTTCAGCGTGACCCCAATTGGCGCGATAATATTCTTTTCTACGAATATTTTCACGGCGATATGGGGGCGGGCATCGGGGCAAGTCACCAGACGGGCTGGACGGGTCTGGTCGCCAAGCTCATCCAGCAACAGGGCAGCAAACGCCGCTACGAGGAATAAAAAAACACCCCCTTCCACCTGCCCCTCCTGTACTCAGGGGGGTGATTCCAGGGAAGGGGGTTGGGGGATTAGGCCAACTTACCGCATAACTTGCGGCAAGGCCTTCATCACCATCTCACTAGTAACTTCATCCAGGTTGGCAGCCCGCGCCTCGGCTACGGCTGCTTGTCGCAACTTGTCACTTGCGGAGATACGCGCCACCCAGGGTACTTTTTCGATTAACTGGTCGAAAATGACTTTGGCATCATCCCGCCACTTTAGGCCGCTGAGTTCGTCCAGCTTCACTGAAAGTTTCTCGTCTTTAGCAGCTTCGCCTTTGGCTGGCACTGGCATCCTATTAAACCCACTTGTCGGGGACTCCAGTCGCTGACCCTGTGGCCCGGCAGGTAGCCCGGTGGCATCCCGTCGCTCGCGAGGCAGAATATCGAACAACACATCGAACAGCATGTTGGTGATAGTCTGCATCAAATATACCGCACCTCGATAGCCCATATATGGCATTCCGCTATAGCGTGTAACCAGCGGCACTGGTAAGGCCGCCGCTATAAATTTCGCGTTCATCCCGGCTTCCGCCAGATAAATCCGCTCGTTCATGCTCCCCATAACGATAGTGGGGTTTTCGGCCTGTAGGCGATTACGCAACATATAGTTATTGGTGTCATTCGACTTCTGGCGGTTCATAACAGTACCAATTTCCAACCCTAACTCCTCACCCAGGAAGCGACTAATGCCTAGCGCGTAACTTTCGTTAGCCACGATAGCCACTTTGGTAGTGCTATAGAAATCCTGAGGCGCACCCAGCCAGATATCCCAGATAGGTAACAGAGTCTCACGTTTTTCGCTGGAAATAAAGGCTTTGGCCTGGGCTTCCGTTCCTAGCAACTGGCCAAGTTCCAGAATAAAGTCGGTGGTGCCTTGCATTCCGAAGGGAGCATAGAGATAGGGTTTGCCCAGCTCTTTTGCCAGCGAGTCGCCAAACTCGCGGTACATCACCACGTTCACCGCCGACTCGTCCAGCCTATCCATATCGGCAAAACGTGCGCCAAAGGGGAAGGTGTAATATAAATCACCGCCCGCTCCTTTTACTAACCGTTTTAGCTCTTCCAGGTCGGAATAACTGTTAAAGCAGCTATAGGTCGGCCCGATAATATTCACCCGGCGGGTAGGGGTTGAGGCAAACTCGGCGGGTGGGGATTTCTCGGCTAATCCTGCGGCAATCCGTTTCTTGCGCTCTTGATAGAGCCAGAGCAAAGATGTATCGCGGCCTTTCCACTCGTCTTCCTCAAAGGAATGACTTGTGAAATAAATCGCGTCGGGGTGCTTGCGTTGCAGACTCATTACGTGGTCAGCTCCGATTAGCTCGCTCTCCTGACTGCTAACCACAATCAGATGCTTTTTATGCCCCGCCCGTTTTTCGCGCTCCTTCACCCGCCGTACCGCATCCAGCACCTTCTTGGTAGTGCCGTCCAGGGTTACTTCGATTTCAGTGATGTTGCTGCTGGCTAGGTTGGCAATCTCCGGCAAGCCATCGGTATAGTTGATAGTGGCGGTAGCAGGCAGACTATAGCAACCCACCGGAGCATCAACCACTACCTCTACGTCTTCCATGCAGGTGAAAGTGAACATTGCGCCCCAATAGCCATTAGAAACGGCGGTGTCGAGCGGAATGTTCGGGGCTTTTTGTCCCGCCTCTTCCCCAAAGATTTTGCTGGCACTGGCTTTGATTTGGTCGCGCTGGCTCTGCTCGGTGTTAACTTTAACCTGGTCTTTGCGTCGCACAAAAGCGTTGGCGGTGGGTGCGCCTGTGCCGCTTACTCCGTCCAACTCGTAACCCAACTCTTTTTTAGGGGCAACCAGGGCAGGTTTGACTGGGGCGGGGGTAGCGGGTTTGTTAGCACCCCAAAAGCTGCTCACGCCCGTTTTGGCGGGGGTAAAGCCGATGGAATTATCGCCAATATCCTGCTCCATCGGGTCATGTTCAACTGAGGTTTTGAGTTTTGGTTTGGCTTTTACCGCCCCAAAATCGTTGCCTTGCCCAAAACCAATTTCGTCATCCAGGGTTGCTCTTTCTTTAGTGACAGTCGCCGTTTTTTTGCGGGTTGTTCCCAAATCCAAATCTTCCTCCGCCATTGGGTCAAAGTCGGCGGAAAAGGGGTCATTCTTCGGCATGAGTGAAGTGCCTTTCTATCAATTCCCCAAACGCAGGGCGACCCACCGGGTCGCCTTTACGAATGATTTATTCCCCTTTCCGCTTCAGGGAAGGGGGCTAGGGGGTTAGGTTAACTCAAAACTTTATACTGACTGGTTCGCGCCGCCCGACTTCCAAATCGGTATCGGCAAAGAAATCGCGCATCCGGGCAAAAGTGTTAGCCTGTCCCAGAATGAGCTTCATCTGCTCCACCAGTGGGCGCACGCCACTTGATAGCAGAATAGGGCGGGCTGAGACAATATTGGTGTAATAGACTGCTGGAATGCCTACCCGTTTAGCCACCGCCTCCAGGTTACTGGAACCAATACACAGGTCGGGCGGATTTCGCTCTAACTCTTCCAGGTCGTCTTCGTGACGTTTGCGGAATAGCACCGGCACGCCCCGTTCGGCTAACCAGGCGGCATCCTCTTTGGTGCCCTGACTACCGCGCACGCTGGTAGACACATAGGTAACAGTCGCGCCAGCCTCCACCATCAGGCGGGCGAACAGCAACTCGCTACCTTCGTATCCAGCAATCATAATGCGGGTTCCGTCCAGGCGATTTTTGTCCAGTTCGTCAGCAACCTTGTTGGCTTCGTCATTGGCGATGTCGCGGACTTCACTGGCAGGCATTTCGAGCATCTGCCCCAGGTTCATAAACCAGTTATAAGTGCCTTCTGCGCCCACTGGTGCGCTGTACAAGGGTTGTAATCCCTGCTTGCCAAGCTCCTTGACTGTCCGTTCGTAGAAGGGGTGAATCATCGCTGCTACTTTGGCTTTTGGCGCATCGTAGTAAGATGAAATATCCTTGCTGGGCAGGGCGGTTTGCATCTTGATACCCAGGCGGCTAATCGCAATTTGCAACTGCACCGGGTCGGTGGGGAATACTTCGCCGATAGCCACTAGTCCATCCTGCGCTGAGGCTACCCCCTGCGCGGCGTTATTTTCACCAATTCGGTTGAGAATCTGACTAATGGCGACATCTTTGGCCTCGGCGTGGGTCGGAACGCCATAGGCCGGGACGCGCATCGGCACAATCTCGGTCTGACCAATTCTTTTTGGCAACAGTTCCAGGTGCAAACCACTGGTTTCGGGGGTGCAGAGCGACATTACCGCAATCATTTTGGGATTCTCGTGCGAAACTACATCCCGAATAATATCCAGTACCTTGTCGGTCAAGTCACTTTGAACCAGTTCACGGGCGGTTAGCGAGGGCGATACAATCGGCTTGTTAGCCCCGTAAAAGTGCGACACAAAATCTAGTCCATAGAGGCAACCTACCGCGCCTACTAGTACCGGAACCATCCCTTCAATTCGCATTGTAACTCGCAGCGAACCAAAGGCCGGGCACATTGTGGCACTGTGCATGCTGCAATCGCCCTTACCGTCTCCCACCGTTTGCCCACGCGCCGCTAAATTAATGCTGCGCCCTGACTTCAACTCCTCTTTCTCAGACATATGCCAACACCCTCTCTGCGGTTTCACGGCTCATCAATTCGTCTACACTGGCACTGCGTAACTTGCCTTTGGCCTTTTGCTGGAACATCTGGTAAAATTCCTCAAAGTCCAGGGGCTCCGGCACCACTGCCGTGTGGCTATCAATGCTGGCAATCAACTGGTCAACCGCGTCGCGCATCTCGGGGATTTGCATTACCTCGAAAGCGTCTTTGGCTAGCACCGCCTGTGGCACAAAGGGCATATTCGCCAGAACCGGGATGCCTATCTTTTCGGCAAATTCGGTTGCTACCCCCGAACCGTCGTCTTTGTTCAAGATAAGGCCCAAAACCTGACTTTCGCTGCCTTCGTCGCTATAATGCGCTACTGCTCGACTGACGTTGTTCGCCACGTAGAGCGATTGTTGGTCGTTCCCGGCTACGATGATAATCTCGCGGGCGATACTGCGGGCAAAGCTCATCCCGAAACCGCCGCAGACCACATCACCCAGGAAGTCCAGCAATACCACATCAAAATCCCAGCTAAACAGGCCCATCTTTGCCAGGGTATCAAAGCCCAGCACAATCCCTTTTCCGCCACAGCCGCGTCCGGTTTCGGGCCCGCCCAATTCCGCCGCATAAACGCCGTTGCGCTCGAAAATAAAATCGCTGGGGCTCAGGCTATCATCGTCGCCATTTTCGTGAAACTCGCGCCATACTTCCAGAATGGTGGGCAGTAAAACCCCCTTAAACAGGGTGGCGGTTGAGTCGTGCTTGGGGTCGCAGCCAATTTGCAACACTCGTAGCCCACGTTGTACCATCCGCACGCTCAGACAGGAGGACAGGAAGCTTTTGCCTGACCCGCCTTTGCCATATACTGCTATTACTCGTTGGGGCATCTGGTAGTTCCCTTTCTATAGTTAAAGCACAGCCGAAGCCGCGCTAGAATACGGTACCCTTTTCAGGGCAAAATCCAAGTTAGCTATGTTAGCCCCTGGTGGGACAGCCTTAGCAGGAGGTAAAATCTATGTTTCAGGAATGGAATTAAATCTTTTTCAGCCTGTTCAAAGATTAACATAGGGCTAGAGGTGGGTAAGTATTACAAACTACAGGAATCGAGGTTATTTGCGGTAGTTCCCAATCGGTACTTTTATTATCAGGTTTTGGCAAATTATGCTGTACAATCTATTGTATATCTTCAGGTTGGGTACTCTTTAAGAAAAACTAAAGAGGTGGGGAAATGACTTTACTGGAAAATAGTAGTAACTCTAAGGCTAGTCGTTCTCTTGGGTTGGGTTGGGCTACATTTATGGCCCGTGTGACTTTTTATCTACTATGCGCTCTGATTTCTTTCGGCCTCGTCGCTGGGGTAATCATTATTCCCACCTTTGTAGAGCGGAGTGATACAAGCCCTGAATTTTCCTGGTCAGCCTTTGCTTATATACTGACGGTGCTCGGATTAATGGTAGTAGTAGTTTTGAGTTTGCCGGGATTGTTGGTTGGCTTATGGAATTTGGTTCGGGGGAAGTGGCGGGAAAGCTGGCCGCTTGTAACCTTTTTTGGCCCTTTCAGCGTTGTCGTCGGGTTTGAAATTGTTTCGCACCTCGTATTTCTCCAGTGCGACCTAACCCCCTATGTATGCGAACCATATTACGATTATGACGCTGGTAAAATAAGCGGCACTATCAGCGGACAGTGGCACTTGCTCCACCATTCGTTAGTAGCCGCCCTGCTATTGGGATTGTATTGGCTGGTTCTACGAAAATGGCTACCAAAAATATTAAAATAGCTTTACATAACTAAATTGAGCTTATCTGGTTATCTTAGGACTTTCGCTTAGAAGCTGATTTTAGTAGTAAAGACTTTAGTTTTTGAGTTCAAAAAAGCCGGAAGAAGCGACTACTACCCTGAGTACAGGGCACAGGCGTACTACTACGAGCGAAAGTCCTAAATTTTATGTTTCAAGTTATATCGCTAAAGACACCCGGAAAGTTTTTATCTGATAGGGTCGAATCTGGCTGGTAAGATTATTATTTGCAACCTCCACCGCGCTATCGGCTAATTCATGCTCCAACAGGTTAACTTCCACCGCCTTGTTGATAGTATAGGGGAACTTGAGGCTAAATTTACCCCGCCGATTACCAGCTTCATACACCCGAATTATCAAATCGTCGCTATCCTCAGCCTTTTTAACCGTTTCGACTATAACGCTATCACTGGTAGACTGGACCTCAACCAACGACCAGCGCGTGGGTAGTGTGGAATTCGGGTTTGGGCTACCACCGCTAAAAACTAACAAAGGATGGTTTAACTCATAGGCCGCTCGGTGTACCCCCGCCTCAAACCATCCCCCTGAATGGGGCAAAAGGCTATAAGTAAATTCATGCAAGCCGAGGTCAGCCAGGGGGTCGGGGTAAATCGCCCCTTTCAGGAGGGTTTGGCGCATCACATTCCCCAGAACATCATAGCCATATTTACAATCGTTCAGGATAGCCACTCCATAATCCCCTTCCGACAGGTCAAACCATTTGTGGGTGCAAGTCTCGAATTTGGCAGCATCCCAACTGGTGTTGCGGTGGGTGGGTCGTTCGATATTGCCAAACTGCACCTCGGCGGTGGCTTTGGGGCTATGCGCATCCACCGGGAAGGCCACTTTCAGAAGGGTCTGGCGTTCCTGCCAATCTACCTGAGTTACAAAATCAATTCTGGGATTATTGCGATAGAGATAGATTCTCTGAGTGACGCGTGTCCGACCGCTATAAAGCCATTCCAGCCGCAACCCTGCCCGCAACGGTCCCTGCTCGATTGGCTCAATACTCACTAGATTATCTAACTCCCAGCTCTTTTGTTTATAAAAAGCGTCAATATCCCAGGCATCAAAATCTAGCGGCTTATCCTCGAAAAGCTGGAAAACATTGCCTCTTGCTTCCGCCGATAATACATCTCGCCCTCTTAATTTATCGTAAAGTCGGGAAATTTGGCCCCTTTCATTCAAATCCAGCCGATAATAATCATTTTCCAAATACTTGGTAGCAACAGAAAGGCTATCTGCTGAACTTTTAATTTGGGTAGAATTAGGCTGAAAAGTCTGATATCCATAGGCTGGCACATTTTTAACTTCTACCAGACTCTGCCCATTGCCCAATTCCTGAGTTGGTAGGTTCAAATTCCGGGCAGTCACTTCATCAACTTCTACCAGCGCATCTCGCTCCCATGGCAGACCGTTGAACAGCACCAAACTATCCGGCCCTAAATTTAGCTGTTGGGTCAAGGTTTCCTGGGCCTGGTTTATTACTTCGTCAGTAACGGCTCGGACTTCGGCATAGGTTTCCTCGGCATCGTGATAGACCTCCCCAATGGATGATCCGGGAATAATATCGTGGAACTGGTTGGTTAAAACCTTTTCCCAGACCTGATTCAGCTCTTTTTGGGGATATGCTTGCCCTCCAACCAGGGTGGCGGCACTCGACAGCCACTCGGCGTTGTGCAAATTTCGCTCGGTCAGGCGATTGTTTCGCTTGGTGCGGGCCTGACTGGTGTAAGTGCCACGATGATATTCAAAATAAAGCTCGCCGTTCCATTCGGGTGTGTCGGGATTGCCCTCTACCCGTTGCTTTACCCTGTCCATAAAATCGGCTACCCGCCCGGTTGCAACAGTAGGTAGTTCGGGACTTAGAGGTTTTCCCAGCAGTCCGGCGGCCTCAATCATTGGTCTAGTTGGACCACCACCGCCATCACCCCAGCCATAGGCCACCAACGTCTCGCGGTTAATATCCTTCTGGCGATAATTTTTCCAGACCCGCGCCAAAACTCCCGGATGCATGTCACCGTTGTAGGTATAAGCGTGCCAACCGTCATCGTTCTGGGCGGTCAGGAAGTAAGTCAACACCTTCGATCCGTCCATTCCCTGCCACCAGAAAGTATCGGCGGGCATGCGGTTGGTATCATTCCAGCTCAATTTGCTGGTAATAAAATACTCGGCCTCCGCCCCTTTGATTAACTGCGGCAAGGCCGGACTATAGCCAAATACATCCGGCAACCACAAAACCTTGCTGGTATAGCCAAATTCGCGCTGAAAGAAACGCTGCCCAAACAAAAACTGCCTGACCAGACTTTCGCCATTGGGGATGTTGGTATCGGACTCCACCCACATCGCCCCCTCTGCTTCCCATTGTCCGGTGGCAACCTTCTCTTTAATCCGGGCGAAAAGTTCAGGCTGGTCTTCTTTGATAAACTGATAAAGTTGCGGTTGGCTCTGTATGAAAATAAAGTGGGGATAACTCTCCATATGATAGAGGGCAGTGCTAAAGGTATCAGCCGCTTTCAGCCGAGTATGGCTCAACCTCCACAGCCAGGCCACGTCAATATGAGCATGCCCAATCCCGGTAACATGGGGTTGCCACGATTTATCCGGGCTAAGGCTGGCAAACTGCTGATTGATTTGGGCTATTCGGCTGTCGAGAATGTTCAGAGCCTTGCCCACCGAAGGATAAAAATTATCCGTTCTGCGGAAATCAAGGGCAGCGCAAGTTTCTTCCAGTGCCGCCGCTAAACTATAATAAGTAGGCGATTTATCTGACAGATTATCCAGGGCGGTCAGCATTAAATCCATCTGGGTATATAACTGATGGGTGAGCTGGTCAATCCAGCGCAACTCCATTTTATCCACCGTGTGATACTGTTCGTTAATACCGCTCCACAGCTTGATACTGACCGCCAGTTTGGCTTTTTCGACCTGTTGTGAGGTTAAGATTAATTCGCGGTGATAACGGTCAAGGGCGTGGAAAGGGTGACCGTCAATTGAAACCAGCCCCTCCACCGTGTTAATGGTGAAAACCGAAGGGGCGGTGGTCAAACTCAAATGCAGGGCTACCACCCGGTTACGCCAGTTTGTCGGGATTTCCAGGTTGAAATTTAGCTGATAAATAGTATCGTACTCACCCCAACGTTGTCCCTCACTCAAAGTAAAGCCCTCAGTTTTACCGCCGGTTACGGGTTGGGCGTAAATCGGGGGTATGGGCAGGCTTTCGCGATAGCGTAAATTTGCCAGCTCTTTTAATCGGAGTCTGATTTTTTCTTTGCTAAACATTTTTCCATTCCTGAAGTTTTTAAGGTTGTGTTACCAGAAGTATATTGATAGAGGTTGGATATAAATAATTGAACTCATTTAACTTGATTTTATACTATCTTCCCGCCCTTAAATACTAAAGGATACGAAGTAGTTTTGCAATTTTTTGGATTACAGAATAATTTCTCACCTCAAATCCAAACTCTTATTAGCGTTGCTGCTACCCCGATGATGAGCCAGGCGCAGGTTTCGCAAAGCTCGGCGGTTGCCCCGTAGATGTCCCCGGTCAGTCCGTCCGGTAATTTGGTCATAACGTATTTGCCAAAAAGTTGAGCTATTACAAAGATTACCAGGGCAATAATAATCCCCGGCAGACGCAGGGCAATCGCCGCAATAGCTAACACTGCCAGCCCCGCCAGGCTAAACTCCAGCCAGCCGGTATGCTTCTTGAAATCGGTCCCCAAACCTGTAGCCCGCCCATAGGGGAAGATTACCACTACCGAAACCAACGCCCACCGCCCCAACATTGGACCAAGCAGCAGGGCGGGAGTCATTAAATCCGGCGGGATGTTAAGGAGGGCGGCATATTTCAGGCTTAAAAGCACCCAGCCCCCCGCCACCGCAAAACTTCCCACCCGGCTATCCCGCATAATTTCCAGCCGCCGTTCGGGGGTGCGATAACCTAGCAAACCATCACAGGTGTCCAGAAAACCGTCAAAGTGCAGCCCGCCCGTTATCATCAGCAAAATAATGACCAGGAACAGAGCCGTCAAATTGAGCGGCAGGAAAAAATTAAACAGCCAGTTTAATAGGGCCAACATACTCCCCAGCATAAGTCCTACCGCCGGGAAGTAACGCACCGACCTTCCCACATCCTCCGAAGCTGGTTGCCGCCCAATAGGAACTCGTAGAGTGGTCAGGAATTGCACCGCTACCAGGAAACTTAACACAATTTGCACAATCTTTTTGATAATTAACCGCACTTTTATTTCAGACACTCAAATTTCGCTAACCTTGCCCCGCATTATACAGGAGATTAGGAGGGGCGTGTTTCCGCGCCTAATCTATGCGCACGATTTTGGTTTTAGACCTTCGACCTTTGACTTTCGACCTTTAACTAACCCTGATGCCTATGTTATAATATAGCCTGGGCGAAAATGAAACGTCAGGGCCACCTTATTCGTATACTATTCAGGTGCAGTTTTGCCCAATGCCATAATCAGTTGACATAAATATTATAAACGAAGGTGTAGAAGCAGTGTTTAAATCCTTAAAAAACCTCATAACCGGGGGTGATAGTACCGATAAAGAGCTTAAAAAGCTGGAAGTAATCGCTACTAAAGTTATAGATGAACTTGGCCCAAAATTTAGTGAATTAAGCAATGATGAATTAAAAGCCAAAACCGCCGAGTTTCGGGCGCGTCTGGAAGAGGGCGAAACCCTCGACGATATTTTGCCGGAAGCGTTTGCCGCCGTTCGGGAGGCGGCCTGGCGCACCCGCAAACAAAAACATTATAAAGTACAGCTAATCGGTGGACAGGTTTTGCATAGCGGTAAAATCGCCGAAATGCGCACTGGGGAAGGTAAAACCCTGGTAGCTACCCTGCCAGCATATCTGAACGCCCTCGAAGGCAAGGGCGTGCATGTGGTAACGGTTAACGATTATCTGGTAAAACGCGATGCTCAGTGGATGGGGCCAATTTATGACATTTTAGGGCTAAGTGTGGGGATAATCCAGAGCAATGGCGGCGACCCCAATCGCCCATCCGCTTTTATGCTCGACCCGACTTTTAATAATGACAAAGACCCCAGCATGAACTACCTCATTCCGGTATCCCGGCAGGAAGCCTATGCCGCTGACATTACGCACGGTACTAATAACGAGTTCGGTTTTGATTATCTGCGCGACAATATGGCTCGCAGCATCGAAGCCTGTGCGCAGCGCGACCTGCACTACGCCATCGTTGATGAAGTAGATAACATCCTGATTGACGAAGCTCGAACCCCGCTTATCATCAGTGGCCCGGCTGGTAAGGCCGATGATAACTATATGAAGTTTGCCCAACTGGTGAAAAGCCTGAAAGAAGGGGCCGAGCGCGACTATGAATTAAAGGAAAAAGAGCGGGTAGTAAATCTGACCGAGCGTGGCATTGAACAGGTCGAGCGTTTATTGAACATCCCGGCCTACGAAAGTATTTATGACGATAAGTGGAGCAAATATACTCCCTACCTGGATAACGCCCTCAAATCCAAAGTGCTGTACCTTCGTGACCGCGAGTATATTGTGCGGGATGGGCAAGTCATTATCGTGGACGAATTTACCGGACGCTTGATGGAAGGGCGACGCTATGAGGGCGGCTTGCATCAGGCGATTGAAGCCAAAGAAGCGGTTCGGGTACAACAGGAAAACCTGACCTTTGCCACTATTACGCTGCAAAACTATTTCCGAATGTACAAAAAGCTGGCGGGTATGACCGGTACTGCCCTGACCGAAGCCGAGGAATTCCACAAGATTTATGGGCTGGATGTAGTGCCGATTCCTACTAATCAACAGATGATTCGGGATGACTCGAATGACTACATCTTTAAGGACGAAGAAGCCAAGTATCGAGCAGTGGTTGAAGAAATCATTGAAATGAACCAATCCGGGCGGCCTGTCCTGGTCGGTACTACCAGCGTGGAAAAGTCCGAGTATCTGGCGAAGATGTTGGAGCGCAAGAAAGTCCGTCACAGCGTTTTGAACGCCAAGTTGCACGAAAAAGAGGCCGGGATTGTGTCCCAGGCGGGGCGACCTGGCGGAGTAACTATCGCCACTAACATGGCTGGTCGTGGTACTGACATTATTCTGGGTGGCTCGCCCGATAGCTATCTGGCCGAGGAACTGGAATCACGCGGCTTGACCCAGGCTGACCGAGCTACCGAATCTTACAAAGAAGCCCAGGCTATTGCCGATAAACGCTGGCAAGAAGCCCACGATAAAGTTCTGGAAGTGGGCGGCCTGCATATTATCGGCACCGAACGCCATGAGTCGCGCCGGATTGATAATCAGTTGCGTGGTCGGGCGGGTCGTCAGGGCGACCCCGGCAGCAGCCGCTTCTACGTCTCGCTGACCGACGACCTAATGCGCCGCTTCGGTTCAGACCGGATTGGTGGCTTGCTGGATCGCTTTGGTTTTGAGGATGATGTGCCGATTGAGAACTCGCTCATCAGCCGCACTATTGAACAGGCCCAGACCAAAGTGGAAGGTCAGAACTTCGACTTCCGCAAGCATCTGGTCGAGTTCGATAGCGTTATGAACAAACAGCGCGAGTCTATCTACGAAGACCGCCGCCGTATTCTGACCAGCGAAGACCTGAAAGAGCAGATTATCACTTTGAATCAGGCTCGGCTGGACGATATTGTAGATGAATATACCGTTGGCGAACATCAGGAATGGGATTTGGTCAAGCTGTTCCGTAATCTGGGTCTGGTGTTGACCACTCCCCGCACCCTCCAACTCCCGGCTAATCGCTACAAGGACCAGGAGGAGTTAGACGAGGCTTTGTTGGCGGCTCTAGAGAAAGAGTTTGAAATCAGCGTTCATGATTTTGAAGACAAAAATCGGGACGAACTCAAGGAAATCGCCGGACGGATGCTCGAACACGCCTTTGCCTCGAAGGAGGAACGACTGGGTGCGGAGGATATGCGCCAGTTCGAGCGGCTGGTGCTGCTGGAAGTCTACGATGATAACTGGGTGAACTACCTGACCCCGTTGGAAGAACTCAAACGCGGTATTGGTTTACGGGCTTATGGTCAAAAAGACCCCTTGCAGGAATATCGCCGCGCGGCTTTCCAGTTCTGGAGCGAGCTTCAGCAAAATATTCGGCGGGATATTGCCGAAAAGTTCTGGGCGTACGAATTACAAAAAGCCATCCAGACCGCCCCGCGCCAGAATTTGCAAGAAAGTGGGCCGGTCGAAACTCCGGCGGCTGAAACTAACGGTAACGGTGCGCCCAAGAAGTCCCCGGTCAGGTCTAACAAGGTAGGGCCAAACGAGCCTTGCCCTTGCGGTAGTGGCAAGAAGTACAAGAAGTGTCACGGTAGTATCACTGCCGGGGTTCGTTAATCTTAGATTAAAACGCTTTCATGCGGATTTTCGGATTTATGCTATATTATAAGTGAGGCTTTTTCGTTCTTTGAAAGAGCCTCGCCTGTTATTAAAACCCAACACCCGACAATATTTCCCGGCAAATCTTAATAAAAGGTTATCTGAAGTAAAGGAAACACCCTATGATTCAGCAACAAACGCCGAGCCAACACACCCACGAACAAGATGGGGGGCATGAACATGTTGCCCACATGGAGGATTACAAAGCCCTCGTCCGAATTGCCTGTTTGTTGACCTCCGAGCCTGTGCTTGACCGTTTGCTTGACCTCATAATTGCTGAAAGTAACCTTTTGCTGGATGCCGACCGCAGTAGCCTTTTCCTGGTAGATGCCGACAAAGAAGAACTTTATACCAAAATCGCCCTGGGTACTACCCGCGAAATCCGCCTGAAGCTTGGTATGGGTTTGGCTGGAACGGTGGCTGTAACGGGCGAAATTCTCAACCTGCGCGACGCTCAAAACGACCCCCGCCACAATAAAAAAGCCGACATGGATAGCGGTTATCACACCCGAAATCTATTAACCGTGCCGATGCGCAACCACTCCGGTAAGATAATCGGGGTTATTCAGGCCATCAACAAAAGTGCCGGAATGTTCACCACTCGCGACGAAGAGGTTTTGACCGCCTTTGCCTCGATTGCCGCCGCCGCGATTGAAAATGCTACCCTACGCCGGGACATTGAGTTAATGCTCAACAGTTTTATCGAAGTGATGGCTGATACCCTGGATATGCGAAGTCCTCAGACCGCCGGACATAGTAAACGGGTAGCCTTTTATGCCGCCGAAATCGCCCGTGAGTTAGGTATGTCGGAAGAAAATATTGAATTAGTACGGATGGCTGGATTATTACATGATTATGGCAAAATCGGAGTACCAGAAGCAGTATTGACCAAACCGGGCCGCCTGACCGAAGAAGAGTGGGTCTTTATGCGCCGTCATGTTGAGCAATCCGAAGAAATGTTGAGCAAAATATACTTCCGAGGCGGTTTGAAACGGCTGCCGATGATTGCCGGGCAGCATCACGAACGGGTAGATGGTTCAGGTTATCCCACTGGTTTGCGGGAAGAAGATATTGAACTGGAAGCGCGTATCCTGGCAGTAGCTGATGTTTATGATGCATTGACTATTCGCCGCTACTACCGCAACCCCATGACCTATACCGAGGCTTTAACCTATCTGCAAAGCCTGATTGGTAAGGAATTCAGCGCGGCCTGTGTCGAAGCTCTGATTAAAGTGGTAGAACGAGTCGGCCCACCTGCCAACCCCGACAACGATACCGCCCAACAGTTTGGCGAGAACGAGTCGGCGACCCTGCCCCCCAACATTGCCAAGTTTGTGCAATAATCCACACTATAATTTCCCGGGAGGAGCGGTTGAAAAGCCGCTCTTTTAATAATCACGATGATATAGGCAGTAGTGATAGTCAACTACTGTGCCGGAGTGTTCTGTTAGAAGTTGGTTGGCTAATTCAAGAGGGAATTCAATCCGCACGACCGCTTCCAGGTCGGCCCGATTCTCAAATCTCCATTGACTGGCGATCCGGGTAAGGGTAAAACCTTGCGCCGCCCAAAAATCCTCAACTATCCTGGCGTTTATATTTTGCCACAAAGGGCTGCGTTTTAACCACTCCGCAAATGTACCCGTATTGAGGTCATTATCAATGATGAAAGCGGTACCACCAGGCCGGATAATACGCTCAAGTTCGACTAAACCGGGGAGACAGTTGGGGGCAAAGAAGTAGGCGAAACGCGAATGAACAATATCTACACTTTTATCAGGTAGCCAAACCTGTTCCGCCGAACCCTCCATTACCGAAACCCGAGTCAGACCGAGCGTTACTACCCGCGCCATCGCCCTCAAACGTGAGGGGGCATGGGGCTCAACCGCTATTACATGGCGGGCGGTAGAATGGAAACGCTCCAGATGAAAACCTGTGCCAACTCCCAAATCTAACACAACTTTGTTATCCCAGGGTGCGATTGAAGCAATTGCCGCCTCAATTAAACCATCGGGGTCAGCCGCAATGTTTTCAAGTTCATAAATATCCGGGTTTCCCTGAATATTCGGGGCAAGATGCACCCCTGGCAGTTTTATTGAGTCTGGGTTTTTCATCAAAATTTTGGTGATACTTATTCTTCGGGGGTCTGAGCAACAGGTGCGCCTTGTTTGGCGGCTCGTTTGGCGGCTTTCTTTTCCGCCATCTGCCGATTGCGCCGATTCGCCACATCTTTAGCCGAGCGAATTACTTTGGCTAGGAGGACTTTGCTACTGGCGTTATCCTCGGCCAGTTCCGGGGTATTAAGTTTGGTATCAATGGTTTTGTTAATAACCATATCTACAATTTGCAAAACTTCTTCGGTGATAGAGCGGTTATCAAAACCTTCGTAGAGTGAGCCGACCATCACGTTCGCGGTAAATTCGTCCAGTAAATCGGGTTCAACCTCACCCTTTTTGGTAATTTCCGCCAGATTATCCAGCAGATTATGGATTCGGTCACGCAAATCTTCGGTGGCAACATCGGCAAAAGCAAAGCCATACATTACTTTTATCGAAGTGGCGGCCTGGTCTACTATTTTTTCCTGATTTTTTGTTATCAATGAGGCCAGACTACTAGACATAGACTAAATCTCCTGAATAAATTTTTTAAACTAACGGCTTCCTCACAGCTACTTGATAAGTCGGATACCTCGTTTGGCGGCGGCTTCCTCCACCGACTCGGTACGGGCAGTTTTAACCTGTCGTTCCTTTTCGGGATTCGCGGGTAAGGGCACGAGCGAGGGAGAGTCCTCCCGCCCTTCATTGGTTTGCGAATTAGTGGTGAGAGGTAGCCCTTCATCGCTGGTGGTTAAAAATTGGAAAAGATCGGTTTCATCCTCCATAGATGGATCGTTCGGGCCGATAAATTCCAGCGCGTTGAGCATTTCCAACATCTGCATAATATCGCGGAATTTCTCAATACTAAGCAAAACCGCCGAGGGTTGGTTGTTGCGTTCAATAATAAAGTGGCTCGTCCCATTATCCAATTGGTCGAGAAGTTGTGACAATTCCGTCCGCAACCGCGAGGCCGTTATAACTCTATCCATAAAAGATGCCTGCTTTTCTCTCCGAATCTAATAAAATTAAAAGGGGCCACCTGTTATATCGCCCAATTAACCTGGTTGTTCAGACTTCCGTTTGGCTTCCACCTCATCAATTACTTGTATCAGCAATTGAAGCTGGCTAATAGTATCCTCGGCTACCTTTTTCATTCGCCCAAAACTGATAGAATCAATTTCATTAGCCCATGCCCGCATTCCTGCTTCGCTAATCTCCGGCCATTTTGCGTCCTGCTGAATCCGCAACTTGACTTTGCGTACCGGGTCGTTCCGATGCACCGTTTTAGGGTCAACTTTAGGGACTTGCTCAAACTCCACCGCCGGGAACAAGGTTGCTACCAGCTTTTCCACATCATCGGTACGCACAAAAGGGTTGCCCGGCTTGCCACCAAAGGTTTTTAGTTTCCCCTCTTTGATATATTCCAGTACGGTTAAACGGTCAGTTTTTAGATTGGCGGCGGCCTCAACCGCATCCATAAAGGCGGGTCGAATGGGTTTGGCCTGGTCAGTATTAGTCATAATTCCTTCTGCATTTCTATCATATCGGCTTGCTTTGCGTATAATAGCCCAAATACTAAAGCTAAGCAAGTCTCGTTGGAGGTGTCGAGTAACTCCTGTATTGAACATTGTCCCTTTGACAAATAAGCCCTGCCTGAGTAAACTAGAGCCCGTTGTGTCAAAATTAACTAATGCATCAGAACTGGTTCAGGGACTTTATGGCGGGTTATAACGTAGCGGTGGTTGGCCCAGGTGGGACGATTGGGCAGGAATTATTAAAAGCCCTCTCCCAACGCCGTTTTCCAATTAGCGGGTTAAAATTATTATCAGCTCCGGCAAATTTCGTTGAAGGCCGTAAATATTCTTTTGGTAACAAAGAATTCTCTCAGAGTGAGATAAGCAGTCGGGCTTTTAAAGATATAGATATTGCCTTTTTCTGCGGCGAGGCCGAAATTACCCAGCATTTTGCCAACGCTGCCAGCGAGAACGGTGGCTTGATGATTGACCTGAGCGGGGCTTTCCGGGGTGATGATAAAACCCCGACTATTATCCCCGAAATCAACGCCGCCGAGCTGAAAACCCTCAAGAAACGCCGTCTGGTGACTTCCCCAAGCGCGGCAACTATCCAGCTATTAGTTCCGCTTAATACCCTGCGAAACTGGACAAGTATTCGCCGCCTGATTGTTCATAGCTATGAGCCTGTTTCCGAAAGCGGTCAAACGGCGATTGAGCTTTTTTCCAGCGAGGTTAAAACGGTGCTGGAGGGTAAACAGGTGGTGCCCCACGCCTATCATCACCAGATTGCTTTCAACCTCCTGCCCGAAACTGACATTTTCCTCGACACTGGCATGACCCGTAGCGAGTGGCGCATAATCCGCGAAATCAAGCGGCTGTGGCGGCTGCCCGACCTTAACCTCAGCGTTACCTGTATTCGGGTGCCACTTATCAACGGGATGGCCCAATCGGTGATTGTAGACCTGGCAAAACGGGTTAGCCCCGAAGAACTGCGCGAGGTTTTTGGCGATACTCCCGGTGTACGGGTGGCGGATGACCCCAGTGTAGGTCTCTACCCCCAGCCCTGGCAGGCTCTAAATCAGGATGATATTGTGGTAGGGCGGATTCGGGAGATGGATTCTAACTATAATACTATCGCCTTTTGGAGTGCGATGGATAATTTGCGCAAAGGGGCGGCGGTTAATGCCGTACAAATCGCCGAAGCCGCCGCAGAGCTGAAAGTTATCTAGGCAATAGGTGATACCTGTTCAATTTTAGATATTTCCAACTACTGCCCACTTATAACCATTCAAGGAGGGAAAAATGAGCGATTCCAGCCAACCACCACTCGGCAATTACGAACGTGGTATCGAAACCATGCATAAACTCTGGGGCGAACAATTGACCGAGGAGATGCGGTCTATCTGGAAAGCGGCTAACCCTGATGTAGAGCGTTACATCACCGGGATTGCCCTCGGCGAAATCTGGTCACGCCCGACTTTAGACCTGAAAACCCGTAGCCTGATTTGTCTGGCGGCCTCGGTGGCGTTGGAGCGAGAGGCCCAGACTCGTTTACATACGCACGGTGCTTTAACCAGCGGGGCTAGTGTTGAGGAAATCCACGAAACGATTATCCAGTTAATGATTTACGCCAGCTTTCCGGCGGCCTGGCAGGGCATGGTAACGGCAAACAAGGTTATTGCCGAATTTCAGGCTGCCAACAATCCGCCCGACGCATAAAAAAAAGCCTGATTGGGAAACCAGGCTCTGTTCGCTGATATTGCTGGGTTTGAAGCAGAAAAAGCTAAGATGTGAAGGTGTATTTAGTCCATTTATGCGCCGGGCATCCAGCCAAAGGCGCTGTCGAGACGGGGAAATCTCCGCTCGCATGTTATTATAGGCTAAGACAGCTTTAAATCTAGCGAAAATGGTATGGAACTGATACCCTACGAAAGTAGGGTTTCTGAAGATAATTGTCGGAAAGGAACCGGAAAGTGACACTTTTTTCGACCGAGCAAAAAGTTTCAAATAGCGATTTTTCTTCCTTAATCTCCCAGCATTTAGATGTAAATGGGATGCTACATTGCTTACAAGAGCTGGTAAAAATCCCCAGCGTGACGGGTAGTGCGGGCGAAAGTCAGGCTCAACACTGGTTTGCCGCCCAGCTCGAAGAGAGTAATTTCAAGACTGACCTCTGGCAGATTGACCTGGCAGAGGTAAAGGCTCACCCTGATTTTCCCGGCCTGGAAGCTCCCCGCACTGAAGCCTGGGGTTTGGCTGGAACCTGGGGCGGTGAGGATGGCCCTACGTTGGTGCTAAACGGTCATATTGATGTCGTTCCGGCGGGGGATTTGCAACAGTGGCATGACGGTGATGCCTTTAGCGGAAGATTGGGAGATGGACGGCTCTACGGGCGAGGTGCTTGCGACATGAAGGCCGGACTGGTGGCGAACCTCTACGCCGTTAAAGCCTTGCAAGCGGCGGGGGTTAAGTTAAAAGGCAAAGTGCTGTTGGAAAGTGTAGTGGGCGAGGAAGATGGTGGCCTGGGTACTTTCGCTACCTTGTTGCGGGGCTATCGGGGTGATGCGGCGATTATTACCGAACCCACCGAAATGGAGCTTATCCCGGCCTGTGCTGGCGCTTTAACCTTTCGCCTGACGATGAGCGGGCTTTCGGCTCATGCCAGTATGCGGCGCGAGGGGGTCAGTGCCATCGAAAAGTTCTGGCTAGTCTGGGAGGCTCTGGAAAAGCTGGAAACCCGCCGTAACCAGCCCGACCACCCATTGATGGCTAAGTTTGAGTTGCCCTACCCTCTAAGCATCGGCACTATGCAAGCGGGCAACTGGCCTAGCAGCGTCCCCGACCACCTGACCGCCGAGGGTCGTTTAGGAGTAGCGTTAGGCGAGGCCCCCGAACAGGCCCGCCGGGAGCTTGAGGAAACTCTAGCTGAGCTTTGCCGCAACGATAGCTGGCTGCGTGACCACCCGGTGGAGGTGGATTGGTTTGGTGGGCAGTTCGCCAGTGGTCAAATTCCAATTGAGCATCCCCTGGTTGGCCTGGTTAGCACCACCCACCAGCGTTTACACGGCAACCTCCCGGCGGTGCATGGCGCACCTTATGGCAGCGATTTGCGGCTGATGACCGGGTTGGGCGGCGTACCGACCCTGCACTACGGCCCTGGTAGCGTCAAAATGGCCCACGCCCCCAACGAGTATGTGCCGATTTCGGAGTTAATTCAAACCGCCCAAACTTTGGCTCTAGTAATCCTAGAGTTTTGTGGTGCGGACGAAATGTAACTCCTGGAAACGGGCGCGCATTTTCGTCGTAGCAGGTTTTACCAGTTCAGGTGGCTCGTTGTGTACCAGCACCCGGCAAATCAGCCGTGCCAGCTCCGGCATATCATCCGGTGTCATTCCCCAGCTGGTAATTTCCTGGGTGCCAATCCGCAAGCCGTTGAAGACGCCGGGTAAAAGCGGCAGGGGTAGACCGCTGCTACGGGTCAGGATATTGGCTTTTTCCAGACGGTGGGAAGCGGTTGTGCCTCCCCCTTAGGTCGCGGCCTGTATCGCCACATGGTGTGACATAGTAAAAATGTTGAGGCTACGTCCGGGCGCGGCCTGTACCGGGCAACCGCCTCTGCTAACTCCTCTGCTAACCTCTGGGCGTTGGCGATACAGGTGCGAGCATATTCCAGACCAAATTCCAGAATGTCGGCGGAGGCTACTAATCAGGCCAAACCAGCCAAATGAACTAGCAAGGTGCGTTAAAGATTAAACCCTCGGCGCACCTTTTGGTTTTATTTGATATCTATTCTATAGCCAAACTTGTTATAATAGAGCTGGGCGATAATTTCAGCGCGTCGCCGAACTAGAACGCCAGTTAGCCGAATTACGCCGCCAAAACCCAACCAACTCTAATTAGTTTAGGAATTAGGGAAGGCGCGAAAAGTGAAATCAAATAAAAATACCGTCTCTGAACTTACTAAGGTCTTTATTGTTGGCTTTATAGCTATAATGCTTGGATTTATTATAGATTGGGGGGTTTTACTTATTGTTCTGGGCTTGGGACTAGCTGTTGGCCCAACATTTATAAGCTATATCATTGGCAAAAAAGTTACTTGTGCGAATATTCTAGGAGATTTTTTTGTTTTGATTGGTGGGTGCCTCTGGATTGTTTATGGGTTTTTGTTTGTTTTTTCAAATCAAAAACACTTCTGGGAAATAGGTATGTATCTTGGTATTGGTAATTGCCTGGTTATTATCGGTAATGTTTTTAGTTCAGATATTAGAAAAAAAGAAGAAAAAGCCACCAGTCAAAAGAAGGGCTAAATCCGCTTGAACGAACATCTCGAAGATAAACGCGGCAAACTTGAGGAAGAAGTTTTTTCCTACCGAACCGCCAAGGATGGCAAGGTGCTGCTTTACTGGCAAAATAAGCAGGTCATGATTTTGAAAGATAAAGAAGCTCAGAAATTCCTCAGTAAAATCGAAGGTTTAGACCCCCAACAGGCTCAACTTGTGATGGCGAAAATCACGGGCAATTTCAAACGCGGCAACGAGCGACTAGCCAAATCCTCAGACTAACTCAATCGGGTCTTTTACATCATCAATAAATGCATTTAGATGGGGATTATCCAGACCCCGCCCCAAAACTTCCCGGTAGAGTTGAATAATCAGATTACGTACCAGAGCGGCCTCAATTTGCGGGGTTTTGTAATGGGGGGAAATCATCAGAAACATTTCGGTGGGTTCGTCACCCTGTAAAGGTGGTAAAAGATAGCGCAAATCTTTTAGTAATTGCGCCCCGTTTCGCTGGTAGAAGGCGATTCGGCGGGTGGCTTCCTCCTCGTTTGGGGCAAATTTGGGGTTATCAACCTCAATCAATATATATTTTTGTTGACTTTCCAAAATTTGGCTCATTTTGGAAAGGTAGCTTGACCCCACACTCTTTCCCCGAAACGATTTTTTCGCTGCCAGATAATCCAATAAAATTAAATTACTATCCTGAAAAGGCCACAGGAAAGCCATCAAGACCACTTCCCCTGTTTCTTTTAGCCGCCCGACATACGCCTTATAAAGCCCGGTACTAATCCGGTGGCTAATTACATTGACGGGATGCCTTTCAGCCAGGGGAAAAGCTTCTTCGTAAATTTCAATCGCCTGACGATAATCCGCGCTATCCACCTCGGTAAGCTCTATAAATTCCACCATTATTTAAAACTCCTAGCGCAACATTCCGGCGGCGGTTTCGGCTTGTTTCAAGGCGAGGTTAGCAATTGAGGCAAACTGATCCAGTTCATCCAGCGAAAGCTTATCAATAACAAGTTGGAGCAAGCGGTCACGCTCATCACGGGCCGAGGTATACAAATCTTTGGCCTTGATGGGCACGGCCTGTTTTTCGTTGATAGCCAATCGAGTGTCCGCTACCGCCTCCTGCAACTTCTGTAACAGACTACGGGCGTTAATCCGCCCATCCCGCAGACGGCGCACTTCCTCACGGGCGCGTTCCAGCGCATCATCAATCAGGGTAATAGCCTCGGTTGCCAGCCGATAACAGGTCATCGCCTGCGGCGGGGTTGCCTTAAAAGCTCGTCTGGCCTCGCCAATGCGTTGGACTGCTGCGCTGAAATAGGTGTTAGGGTCAGCACTCAGGATGGCGGCTCGGTCAGTAAGCTCGGTTTTGGCCTCTTGCAAGTGGCTAAGAGCCTTTTGCAACATATCGTCCGCCGTATCCGCCGCCCGCTCGAAATCCCGCCCCGCTATCTTAACCGTCCCCAGCTTATTTATTCCTGAATCGAACATCGAAGCGGCTCGTTGAGTTAGGTCCAGGGCCTCCCGGTAGGCATTCCGCAACACCGCTTGCTGGGCGGCGTTAACCATCGTGCTGGCGGCGGAAATCTCGCGCTCGGCGGTCAGCAGGGCGGCACTGGCCTGGGGGTAATTTTCGGCCCGCGCCTCTTTCATCTGGTCTACCAGATTATGAGCCTGGGATAACTCAGCTTCCGCACTCAGGCGTTTGCGGTCAGCCAGGGTCAAGCTATTTTGAATTTGGGTTTTGGGACGATCAAGTTTTGCCTTAACTTCGCGGGCTTGTTTAAGCCAGTTCCGCAACTCGGCGGCCTTACTTTCGATGCGAAGGGCGGGCTGGACAAACTCATAGGCCTGGGTGTCGGTCAGACGGTCGGGCATCGTCTGACCCATAATCATATTTACCTCGGCGTAAATCTCATCCATCAAGCGTTGGGCCTGGGAAAAAGGCTTCTTGATGCTTTCCAGGTCGCTGGGCTGGTAGGTTGGCGCGTCCAACTCCAGAGTAACACGCACTTCCGCCAACTCAGAGTCCAGGTCAGTAGTCATCGTCATCGCCAGACTACGGCGTTGACTGACCGCTTTAGCCCGGTCTAGACCTTCCTTTTTCCCCGTGCCAAAAAAATCGCTCATATTTAGCTGATGTTGACTTTGATGTTGTAGCGAGTGCCTATTTTAATAACATCACCATTTTTTAGTTGGATTGGGTCTCCGGCAGGCATTTCCAGGTCATTCAGGTAAGTGCCGTTAGAGCTTTCCAAATCCTGAGCGTAGAAAAACCCATCGGCAATTTCTTTCCAGATTGAGAGGTGGCGGCGCGAACTGGCTCCATCATCCAGATTCACATCGGGAAAGACCCGGGTTTTAACATCCTGCCGCCCTAATAACAACTCACGCCCAGTATACTCGACAGTATCCAGACCATAAGGGCCATTTACAGTTAAACTCATAGTGGTGGGCACAACCGCCGCCGCAACTGGAACAGGTTGAGCGGGCGCACTAAATCCACCGACGGGCTGGGTAACTGGGGCCACCGGGGTAGGTGGGGCTGCCACAACAGGGGTGGGCGGGGGAGTAACGGGGACGGGCGCACCACTGGCTAACAGGGAATCAAAATCGTCCGAACTGATACCGTTTGGTTGAACTGCCGGAGCAATCGCCGTTGGTTGGGGAGGGCTGACAACAGGCGGGGCGACACTCACCGGGACTGCCGGAAGCTTGGTTAAATCGAAGCCACAGTTAAAACAAAAAATGTCGCCGACCGTATAAGGGGCTTTACAATTAGGACAAACCAGATTATCCGGGGCGCGGCTTGAGGCCACCGGGGCCGAAGGGGCCGCTACCGCTACTCCGGCGGCTACTCCCAGGGGCAACTGGGCCCCGCAATTTTCACAAAACTCGGCATCATCCGGGTTCTTATGATGGCATTGCGTACACTCGATAGTCATTTTAAACTCTCCCTTTCTAAAGGAGTGCTGGATTGACTTCTTACCAAATCCCTTCCTTATAAAGGTTCAGGGGTGGGCAGAAATTTTTAGAAAGCACTTTAGCACTCAAGTATGAGTGGGTCAGTTAAGCTTTCCTTAAAAAGCCAAACAACTAAAATAAAAATAATCTCCACTTCCCTTATATTTTATCAAATCATGCAAAGGTTTGTCACTGCTATTTAGGTCCATCCTTCAGTTAATTTCCATATTTCGGAGCATGCTGGGCACAACCAAACGATGGAAAGGTTTTACTGGCGTGAAATATAGCCGCCCCCGCCAGTTATTATAATGGACAACTGTAGAAAAAATGCCCCAACGTGCACCATTAACCTCGTCAATTGTAACCAAAACCCGATAATTCAAATGGCGGTCATCCTCGCCCATCAGAATTTTGTCGTTAGTATGCTCGAAAACCTGAAAAATCCCGACTTTTGTCCCCGGCTCAAAAGAAAGTTCGGCCCGTTGCTTTCGGGGGGGCTTTTTGGCTTCAATTCCTAGAAGTGGGACTACGCGATTCCGCAAATTTAACAGAGCTACAACCCAGCCAAGCCTTACCTTCATAAAAATTCTAGTCAGGGCTAAAACATCGTCTGGCCCTCCTGCTGGCAATAGCACCCGATAAGAGTCGGCATAGTCGGTCTGGGCGAAAACCCTGGCAGCAACTGGTATTGTCGTTTTTTCCACCCTATTTTTGCCCATATTAATGTACCAGCTTGTGTGCCTTTCGCATCACCCGCTCCTCGTAAGATTTAAGCTCCCAGATGAAAGTGTTAAAAAAGTCCCAAGCTACCCGTATACCACCCACCACCGTGATAAAGAGCGGTATAAAAATCGAAGCCATTTCAGGATTCGGGTAATTAGTGATAACGGTGGCAATACCAAAAATCCAGCTCGCCGAAATGAATGCCAGATACACAAAGAGGTGTTTGAAAAAATGTCGTTGCGCTTCTACGCGGGCTTCAGCGCGTTTAAGAACCTGCGCTGGAATAGGGGTCAAATCCGCCCAGGGCGAAGCTGAATTGAAGTCGCTAGGTGGATAATAGCGTGCGCTATCATTCTGGTCGGCGGGCGGCCAGTGGCTATCACTCTCCTGAAAGGAGCCAAAACCTTTATCATTAGCCATTAACTCACTACTCCTTTTTGATTCATCGTTGCCCTCAATTGTTCGAGTGAACGATTAGACATCAAAAAGTATAGTTTTGTTTCAGCTATCCCGCAAATCTGCTAATTCCTATGCACTAACCCCCGAAAGGGTCGGGGTAGTTGGCATAACCGCCGCCAGTGTAGAATATATAAATCCGGCGACCCTGTATATCAATCGGACTGAAATACATCTTGCCGTTAACGTAGGTTTGGGCGGCTGCCCCACTGCTGCTGGTTTCGACTGCTCTGGCACAGCCCAGCAAATCGCGAATGGAGGAATTCTCGCGCCAGAGCTTGCCAAAGCCGTTAATTGGAATAATTGAGCAGCCGAAGTTATTTGGCGTAGGCGGTGGAGGTGGGGTCGGTGTACCTGCTCCCACCGACGGGGCAGGGGTAGGAATTACAAAGGTATCACTAAAGGCCCGCCAGGTACCGCTATTGCTTATCACATAAATTTGCCCGCTATCAAATAGCATAAAGCCGCGCTCATAAGTTTGATAAGCTATTAAGGCACTGGTTTCGGGCGTGGTGGGACAGCCAATCCGGGCGGCTAAGTCCGGGTTATCCCCCAGTAACTTGCCAAATCCCCTGATAGCGGTAATCGAACAAGCCGGAGTTGGGGATGGATTAGGCGTGCTGGTTGCCGCAGGCGTGGGCGAATTGGTAGCAGTCGCCGTTGGGTTGGGCGTAGGCGTATCGGTAGGAACTGCCGTAGTGATGGGTGCCACTGTAGTTGTAGCAGTAGCGGTTGCGCCCGGCGTAGTCGAAACTGGCGGTACAATAGTGGCGGTAGCTGCCGAAGGAACGGTTGGCGTTGCGCCACCACTTCCAACGTTAGTAGTACCAGTCATGGTAGGCGTTCCACTAACCACTGTCGTAACCGTTGGGGTAACACTGACGGTTATAGTCGGTGAACCGGACACAGTAGGCGTGACCGTTGCGTTGGAGGTGGTAGTTTTAGCCTCAGTCGTAGGCGTATTGGTTGGCTTTGGTTTGGTGGTTGCAGTTGGGGTAGCGGCAGCAACCTGTTTAACCTGGATTACGGGCTGCTGTAATTGTTTGCCATCCTTGTTGGGCGTTTCTTGCTTAACCTCAACCTGAACCTGTTCGCCAGGGGCAAGCGGTTCTTTGGGTGATAAACGCACTGTTCGGGCATCTATAACCTGTAGATCATATTCAATCGGATTATTTTGAGCGTCTTTTGCCCCAAAAAGCTGTGCGCCCTTTTGCTGAATGGCTTGCTGGTCAATATCCTGGGTAAAAGTAATAGTAATGCCCTGACTGTTAGCCGCTATGTCGGCTACGGCATAAGGATTTTGCCGACTGAGGAATGAAAAAATCAGCATGGTGCTTAACACAATAATTGCCAGACCCGCCAACCCTATAGCCGCGCTGCCAAAGCCAAAAACCGGACGCAATACTCTACTAGTCCGTCTTCGCAAAGCCGCCGGAACTGCCCCGCCACCTATCTGGGCAAAAACCGCCCTTCGTAACTCCAGGGGCGGAGTTGGTACATTCAACTTGTGGAACTGCGCCCGAATCCCCTGATAGGATTCCAGGGCTGCCCGGCAATCTTTGCAGGTTTGAAGATGCTGTCGAATGAACTGATTTTCCGAATCGCTGGTCTGGTTGTCTACAAAAGCTGATAATAAAGGTTGACAACGTTTGCAATTAGCGTCCATTAACGTTGCCCCCCTTTCTTCAGTTTAGAAGTCGTGGTAGTGGTTTGCCAGCCACGCTGCTCCATATTGGTGTAAATCTCGCGAAACTGCTCCCGTGCCCGGAACAGGAGTGATTTAACCGCCGCCCGTGACACCCCAATTACATCGGCAATCTCATCGCAACTCATCTCCTGATACTCCCGCAGCACCAGACAGAGCCGATATTTCTCACTCATTTTGTTCAATACCAGTTGAACCTGATGGCGAGTTTCGCGCTGTTGCAACTGATATTCTGGCTCATCGTTTTGGGTGGCGGGGGTAATGTTGGCATGTTCTGCCGGGTCCCAGGGCAACCATTTTACGATTTTGCGACGGCGCAACACGTCCATACAGGCGTTAGAGGCGATTCGGTGCAACCAGGCGGATAAATTCAGGTCGGGGGAGGTTTTCGCCAGAGCCTTATAAGCTTTAACAAACACTTCCTGGGTTAAATCAAAGGCATCGTCAGGGTTGCCCATCAAGCGGTAGATAAAAGCATAAATTGGTTTTTCGTAACGCTCATAAATCGCGGTAAAGGCCATCTCATCGCCCTGCCTCGCCCGCTCAATTAAAGTGGCTTCATCCCACAATGCGTTATGTCCTTCTACTGACCAAAGCTGTTCCATAACGTTGGAACTACTAACTGACCAACTCTGCGCTGATTTGAAGTTGCGCCCCTGAATAAAAAGAGGGGGCCATGCAGGTTTATATGCTGTTATTGTAAACGCATCTGAAGCCAAAAAACTCGATCCTCCACAAATCTCCAATAATCTCTTTAAGCCTTCTCTTGATAAGACGGATGAGACTCTGTGAGGTTTCGGTTGTTGGCTACGTTTTCCTTAAAACTCAAACATCAATTATGATATAAAGCGAAAGTTAAAAACTTCCCAGAACCCAATCAGGAAAATCAAGAATCATGTGATATAATTTATATGTTTTATGCCAAGCTCAATGTTAATATTATAGCATAATGCATGTTGCCTAGATATTAGCCAATTAGCATTGATGGTTTCCTTGGGGCGAAAAAGGTAGTTTCATGACAAACCTCATCACCGCACCTGAACAAATTACGACTGAATGGTTGACTGAATTATTATTTGAGGAAGGTCTATTATTGGGTGATGGTAGCCAGGTTTTGCAAATTGAAACCAAGCTAGATCAAACCCCACTTTCAGCACTAGCTTTTCTTAATGTTACTTATTCTAGCGACGCGCCTGAAACATTACCGCGCCGGCTCTTTCTCAAATATACTCATCCTGGCAGTTTACTAGAAACATTTGAAATGGGTCGGAGTGAAGTAGCATTTTATGCTCAAGCACGAAAACTGATGCTTGATGGACCGGTAGTCCGATGTTTTAATGCTGAGTATGATGGGACAAACGCTCATTTTCAATTGTTGCTAGAAGATGTTTCAGCGAATTACGTTAGTCATCCCGCCTCGCAATTGGCTCCAACCTTTCGCCAATCGGAGCAAATAATAGAGGCACTAGCCCGTTTGCACGCCTTCTGGTGGAATCACCCAAAGCTTGGTATGAGTATAGGCACATTTGCCCCAGAGATCGAAGTTAGCAAAGATTTGGAGTACGCGACTAGTGTTTATGAGAGATGGGCCGAGTTTATGGGAGACCGGCTTTCTGCCCAACGCCGCGAATTAGTAGAGCAAAACACAGATAAATTGTTGGGTTTGCTCACCAAAAGGTTAATTAATAAGCGCCATTTGACCATTGCCCACCGAGATATTCATATTGGGAATTTATTATTTCCTCGTAACACCGAGGAATCCAGTGCCTTAATAATTGACTGGGATACCTGGGGAATAGATTTAGGGGTTGCCGATTTAGCTTATTTTATACCGATGTTTTGGTTTCCAGAACGCCGCGCACGTTACGAAAAGCTCTTATTAAAAAAATATCATGATAGACTTCTGGAGTTAGGGGTGCGCGAATATAGCTGTGAGGATTGCCTTTACGATTATCGCTTAGCTATTTGTAAAGTTATTTATAGACCAATGCATCAATGGGCAATGGGCTTACCCGCTGATATTTGGTTGAAT
Organism: Chloroflexia bacterium; assembly: GCA_038207495.1. Classification (GTDB taxonomy): domain Bacteria; phylum Chloroflexota; class Chloroflexia; order Chloroheliales; family Chloroheliaceae; genus Chlorohelix. The sequence continues at coordinate 7,011 of JBBQZS010000006.1, read as the reverse complement.
CATTTTGAAAGAATCCTTTTAGCTTATAGTGATTGGGATTGCGCTAAATTTGAATAAAGTCAATAAGGCTAGTTTCCGTTTTTTAGCATTTGAAAATTGATTTCAGACATCTGTTAAGGTCATCACTTATACTTAGCACTTTTTAAAGGAGTTCGTTAGATGGCAGGCCAGCTTGAAAAAGGCACCAAAATTGGACAATATGAAATTGTAGGCCCGGTGGGTAAAGGTGGGATGGCTTCGGTTTATCGAGCCTATCAAGCCAGCCTTGACCGTGAAGTGGCGATAAAAATTATGGCTGACCAGTATGCCTCTGACCCTTCTTTTGCCGAACGATTCCGGCGAGAGGCCCGCTCGATTGCCCGCCTCAAGCACCCCAATATTTTGAGTGTCTATGACGCTGGGGAAGATAACGGCATGCTCTATATTGTGATGGAGCTAATCGAAGGTCAGACCCTCAAGGATGAATTGGCCGGGAAACCACTTTCGATTGAAAAAGTCGGGAAAGTTATTACTCAAATTGGCAGTGCCTTACAGTATGCCAACGCTGCTGGAATTATCCACCGGGATGTTAAGCCCTCCAACGTGCTGATTGACAAAGATGGTCGGGCGGTATTAAGCGATTTTGGTATCGCGAAAATGGCGGCGGAAGGCCAGTCCCAATTAACCGGGACGGGGATGGGCGTGGGTACTCCCGATTATATGAGCCCCGAACAGGCCATGGGCGAAGAACTAGATGCCCGTAGTGACGAATATTCGCTGGCGGTTATGGTCTATGAGTTGCTGACGGGACGCCCACCATTTACGGGCGATACGCCGATTGCGGTGGTAATGGGCCATGTTAGTAAGCCTCTGCCTTCGATGCGCCAGATAAATCCTACCGTTCCGGCAAATGTTGAAAAGACCGTCAGCAAAGCCCTTGCCAAGAGCAAGGAAGACCGCTATGAAGGGACAGGGGCTTTTTCCGACGCTTTGCAGGAAGCCATTCGCAATAAAGATACTGTGTCACCCAACGCTTCGATTTCAACAACTGCTGCCACTCAGGTGGAGAGTTTTGGTAATCAGCCCCGCCCCGGAAGTGGCTCTTTTCAGACTTTTAATGCTAATCCCGAAGCCGAGCAACTTTACCAGGAAGGCCGCCGCCTTGAATATCAGAATAATTTTCACGGGGCTTTTAATGTTTTCAACAATCTTAACCACCGTTTTCCTAACTATCGGGATTCGGGGGAGGTTTTAGAGCGTTATCGCTCAATGGGCTATAACACCGCTAGTCAAAGCGGGCCAAGTTGGGCTAATCAAGCTGCAAGTGGCTCGACTTACAATCCTTCCTCTACTTCGGCCTATACCCCTGGCTCCAATAATTACAATTCGGGTGGGATGCAGGCCCAGAAATCCAAAAGTTCCTTGCCCTTAATTCTAGGTGGGATTGGTGCGCTGGCACTTGTCGCCGTCATTGTAGCGGTGGTGCTGGCACTATCCGGGGGTAGCAAGCCTAATCCTGCCGCTACCGCTACCGTCAATGTGGCGGTTGCTACCAACAAACCAAATCCAAATAATACCAATCCACCCCCTGGCCCTCCACCTTTATTGCCCATCTATCCTAATTCAAGGAAAATAGAAGTGCCCGCCAAAGTTCTCCAGCAATTTAACTTTGATGCTGCCTCCGATGCCAAAGTGGATGCTTTTGTTAGCCAGGATGATGTTTCAAATGTCAAGGATTTTTACGAGAAAATATTCAGAGATACCAAATGGGACTCACGCTCTGACCTGACCTCGGCTGAATCCCTGAAACCTTTTGAACAGGTTGGTGGCTATATTGCTCTTTACCAGAAAGATGACAAGGGCGCGGGAGTGATAGGTTTACCGGGGGCATTAGCCGGAGCTTTAGGTTTCACGGGTATTACGCAGAAAGATACCCTGATTATTGTTATCAGTGGGAAAGCCAAAGACCTTGATACGGTTGCCAACACCGAAACCACTACAGCGGCTGCCGTCACTACCAAGCCAGCTACTACAGCCGCACCAACTACAGCCGCCTCAGCCACGGCAGTACCAACCACCGCCTATGTTGCGCCCAGTGTCGCCCTTTATCCTGGTGCAACTGAGGTGCCAGTTTCCGACCTGTTTACCACCACTTTTGACGATAGTCTTGCTGGTAGTGTAAATGGTGCGGTCTATAAATCTTACAAAACCGCCGACGATAACACAAAAATCAAAAATTACTATATTGACTATTTCAAGAAACAGGGCTGGACTGACCAAAGTGCTTTGTTGGGAGCGGCGGGGTCACAATTCGAGGCGTTAGGGGGATTCTTTGTGTTCTACGAAAAGGGCGGTAGTGTGGCGGCAATTCTGACCTTACCCGGCTCACTTAGCGGTAGCCTTGGTTTTACCGGAGTTGGCCCCAAAGATACCCTGATTCTGGTTATTACCGGGGACAGCTAGGAAAGTGCTAAGTAGAAAGTGCCTAGTGCCGAGAAAAGTTTTGAGTTTTAAGTTATGAGTTGGGATTTATTTAACCTCAAAATTCATAATTCAAAACTCAAAACTTTCTGAACCATCCTCTATTTCTCTTTCTTACCAAAAACCTCGCGGTAGGCTTTACTTCGGTCAACGTTTGGTTTCTCCCGCACACTGAAGAATAGAATTGCTCCCAGGATTAAAGTGCCAATTGCCCCAACCCGAATAATGCCGGTTGGGAAATCGCCCAGCCCACCAAATCGGTCATAAAAGACCGTCAGTACCAGTGCCACCACGATTAACAGGTAGCTCAACACCCTGATCCAGCTCACTGACTTTTTGGTTGGTGGGGTTTCGGGTTTTTCTTCAGGCGTTTGCATAGTTGACCTAACCCCCTATCCCCCTTCCCTATAAAGGAAGGGGGATAGAGAGACCTAAATCTTCATGATTACGGGCATGACCACGGGACGGCGTTTGGTCTGAGCATAAAGCAGGTCGCTCACAAAATCCTTGACCCTGCGCGAGATAGCGGCCTTATCCGCCAGCAAATCCTCCTCGCCAAATTGCTGCTCGACCTTCTGTTTCACAAAGTCCATTAGCTCACCCGCCTCGCGCACATAGACAAAACCTCGGCTAACCACATCGGCTGGTCCCACCAGTTGCCCGGTTTCCTCGTCGGCTACCAATACAATCATCAAAATACCGTCACGGGCCAACAAGCCCCGGTCTTTGATAACCACATCGCCTACATCGCCGACGGTTGCGCCATCCACGTAAATCGGGCCCGCCGGAACGCTCCCCGTAATACCACCGAAGTTAGGGCTAACCTCGCAGACTTTGCCATTCTCCATAATGAAGATGTTCTCGGATTGATAGCCTAACTCCTGGGCTAGTTTGGAATAGAGGGCCAGATGGCGCGGTTCGCCGTGAATAGGCATAACGTACTTGGGCCGGACAAAATTGAGCATCAATTTCAGTTCTTCCTGGCTGGCGTGTCCCGAAACGTGTACCCGTTGGATACTGCTGTAGATAACGTTTGCCCCCTGCCGCACCAGACTGTTAATGACTCGTCCAACCGCCGTTTCGTTGCCCGGAATAGGGGTTGCCGAGATAATCACGGTATCGCCGCGCTGGATAGAGATAGATTTATGCTCCTGATTGGCGATACGGCTCAAAACCGCCATAGGTTCGCCCTGCGCCCCTGTCACCACAAAGGCCAGTTGTACCGGGTCGTATTTGTCCAACTCTTTGACCTTAATCAAAGTCCCTTCCGGCACATCCAGATAGCCCAATTCACGGGCCATCGCTACATTATTTTCCAGGCTGCGACCCACCGCCACCACCTTGCGCCCGAAGCGATAGGCCACATCTATAACTTGCTGGGTGCGGCTGATGAGTGAGGCAAAGGTCGCCACAATAATCCGCCCTTCCGCTTCTCGGAAAATCTGCTCAAAAGCCTGGGTCACAACCGCTTCGCTGGGCGTAATGCCGGGGGTTTCGACATGTACACAGTCGCTCATAAGCAATAGCACGCCCTTGCGCCCGATTTCTGCCAGTTTGCCAAAATCGGTAACTTTACCGTCCACCGGGGTCTGGTCAAATTTGAAGTCCCCGGTATGGACAATCGTTCCCACCGGAGTATTTATAGCCAAACCCACACCATCAGGAATACTGTGGGATACCCGGAAAAATTCCACCCGGAAAGCCCCGGCCACCACCGTATCATCGGGACTGATGATGTTGATTGTGGCCCCTTCCACCAGACGACGATCCCGCAACTTAACTTTCACTAATCCGGCAGTCAGGGGGGTGCAGTAAATGGGAATTTGGATACCAAGTTCGGGCAGCAGGTAGGGCAATGCTCCGATATGGTCTTCGTGACCATGCGTGAAAATTATCGCCCGAATACGTTCTTTTTTATCGTCCAGGTAGGTGATGTCGGGAATAACCAGGTCAATCCCGTGCATTTCTTCGGTGGGGAAGCCCAGCCCGACATCTACAATCAGAATGTCTTCGCCAAATTCAAAGACAGTCATATTCTTTCCCACCTCGCCCAAACCGCCGAGGGGGATTACTCTAATGCGTTCTTCAAGGTTCAAACTGTTTAATACCTCCAAAGACCTGTATCCGTAAGCGTTCACGAAACCTGTCACACCTTAAAGGGGCGTGAGGCGAAGCCGAAGAATCTCAATGTTATAAGCAAGACCCTTCGCAAGCGCAGGGTGACAATCGTAGTGAACGGTTACCTGTATCCACAGGTATAAAATAATTAAATAATCGCTAACATGTGAGGCTCTCCGCCTCCAAGTTTCATAAAAAGCGGTAACTGGTAGCCCTACTACCTTGAATAAGTTACAGGTAATGCCCTAACCCTCCCGGCCCCTTTTCCTGATTCAGGAAGGGGGAGCAATTCCCTTTCCCTTTCAAAGGGAGAGGGTAGGGTGAAGGTTTCTTCTCCATCCCCCAACCCCTAACCCCATTTTTATTTGGAGAGATGGCCTTTAATCTCTGCCAGAATTTTGTCCCGCTCGTCCAGGGCCGGGTAAAGATAAATCTGGTCGGGGCGACGGGTCTGTGGATAAACCAACCGCAACCAGAATCCGAGTTGTTGCCCATCGGCGCGAGTAGCCCTCGCTCTAACTACTTGAATTTGAGCTTTTCGTTGTACCTTTTCCTGACGGTGAGCCTCTTTATTCTTACGGCGGTCAATTTCGCTAAGATAGGTAGTGACTTCTGCCGGATTAGCGGGTTTCTCGACCTCTTCGGTAGATTGGACCACGCCAGTTGCTACTGAAAGCCGGGCGGCACAATCCTCCTGAGGCCTGTTAATAATATCCATCGCCCTAATTTCATCCCAGCGATAGAACAGCCGATAACCAGGGGCAAACAAGCGTAGGCCATTTTCGGTAAGTTCAAGGCGGGTCAATAACTCTATTAGCTGATACCAGATGACCACCCCACAGCCTACCGCAACTACTAGCAATAGCAGGGCCGGGACGCTGGTATTCAGGTTAAGGCCAAATAATATCAGGTCACTGGACTTGCCCGCCGAACTACTCCATAAACCCAGCGATTTGCGGAGGCTATAGAGTAAGATTACCGCCAGGGTAATTATTATTATGGCAGACCGCAAGCGACCCGCCTTTGTTACCTGATAAACCTTCAAGGATTATATTTTAACCTAGAACATCGTCAATTGCTCGGCGATGGATTTAATATCTTCTTTTTTCTTGCGCGGCCTGGAAATTTTGGCCGCATTATCTTCTTTGTTCTCTACCTGCCTCGCTTCAAAGCTTTCCTGGTTTGTTATCGCCAATTCTGGATTGGGTTCTTTTGCTGTTGGGTTAGCTTGGTATTCTGCTATCTCTTCCGCCACTTTAACTTCTGGAGTGGCTACTTTTACCGCTTTAGTTTTGGCGGGTTTTTCGGCTTTAGGTGGCCCAATTTTTGCCTTTTCCACAGGAGCCACTTTTTCCGGCTCTACGGCTTCTGGTGCGGTCTGGACGAAGCCCCACAGTTCGGTTCGGGCTATTTCCTCGGATTTTTCGATCAAAGCCGGGATCGTAAAGGCATCCTCGCGAAACATCTGGTAGGTGCGCTCCTGGTCGCGCAGAGCCGCAGCCGGATGGAACATCGGCATTATAATGCGCCCGCCCTCGGTTTTGGGTTGCCCGTGCAACTGGCTAATACGACCGCCGGGCCACCAACGCGCCATTGAGAAGCGTCCTAGCGTTACGATAACGCGGGGGTTAATTGCGGCTATCTGACGGTCTAGGTAAGGTTTGCAAGCCTCAATTTCTTCAGGCTTGGGGTCACGGTTGCCGGGGGGTCGGCACTTAACCACGTTTCCGATATAAACATCCTGACGGGTCATCTTCAGGGCCTTGAACATTCGGTCAAGCAATTGCCCGGAGGGGCCAATAAAAGGACGACCTTGCTGATCTTCGTGGTAGCCGGGGGCTTCCCCAATAAACATTACCATTGCGTTAGCACTGCCTTCGCCCGGTACGGCTTTGGTGCGGCCTTTGCACAATTCGCATTTGGTGCAAACGGCTACTTCTTTGGCTATCTGGGCGAGGACTTCCGCCGACATGGCTTAAACATAACTCCTTTTAGCTGCCCTATGAGCAGAGTTTTTCTTTACTATCGCAAATTATACCTTTTTTGGCATTTTACGACAACCACTACAAGGGATTAAGAGAAGGGATTGTGTCAGGGGAATCCAAAGAAGGGGAATTTTGTAGGGATAGCCCACTATGTATACCCAAATAGCCCAAGCCGCCCACCTATTAAGCTATGACTTGGGGAACTGTGACAAGCGGAAGTCATCAATGGAACTATTGACAGTATTTATTACTAACTATGGCTGTAATTTGTTCCGGTTGGTTTGTTTGTTCTACCAAACTTACCACGTCTAAGAGCCTGTCTAAAAATAGGATTAGGAAGCTAAAGCGGTTGATTCTTCAAGTTTTCGAGCCTCTATTTTAGCTAACCGTTTTAACATTAACCTGATCATGGCAATTTGCACCATCGCTTCGCTAGAACTTGGTAGGC
>JBBQZS010000005.1:0-138826 GCA_038207495.1 Chloroflexia bacterium | reverse complement strand
TTAACTATTAAATCCGTATAAAGCCTGGATTGCCCGGTAATAAATCACCGGGCTAAGAGAGCATGTTAAGAACACAGGCTCTTTTAGCGCGGTGGCTTCAGTCCCGCGCATTTCAATAATTATTTTATTTACGGTTTATTTTGTAAAAGTTCATCAAGGGGCTTCGTTGAATTAGCACGGTGGCTTCAGCCCCGTGCGGACCTGATATTTCCACCGAACATTTGTATTTATTGGAACAGATGCCCGGTGGTCGACTTGGGTTGGGAGAGAGGTCATTTACCTATGAATTCCCACAACCTGAAAGCTGACGACTGATAGCTATAAGGCCTTGCGCCCGGTAGTAACACTGAACAACCCGACTTTTTCCAGGCGGCTTTCAACCTGGCTGAATCCAGATTTTTTGGCCCAGCTTTCCAGCAATTCCGGCGGGCGGCACTTCATAATCCAGGACTGACCGTCGCGGTTGGGCAAGACGTTAGCGATAAACTCAAGCTGGGGGTGACGGGTCTGGGTAGTGAAATATATTGCCCCACCCGGCTCAAGCATATTATAGAGAGTAACCAGCGATTTCTGGATAAGCTCGTCATCCAGCAACAGTTCATACAAACCCGAAACCACGATGATGTTGGGCACCCCGCCCAGGCCAACCTGAGTCGAGGCCGGGTTAAAAGCGTCACCCTGCTCGTACTGGATATGGCGCAAACCCGCTGCCTCAGCCTGTTGCTCCCCTTGAGTCAAACCATCCAGCGACAAATCCCGGCACAAAATCCGCAAGTCGGCCCGGCCCTGTCCGGCCTCCACCAATAATTCCTGTAAGTAACGACCCGGCCCAGCCGCCACGTCCAGCAAGCGCGTGGGTTGCCCCGCCGCCCGATTATTTTCAATTTCGTGATGCAGCATTTTCTTGAGCAAATCGCGCCGTGCCCGGATACCCCGCCAGCCGATAGCGTTCAGATACACCCGGTCTATCAGCTTGCCAATCAGGAACGAGCCGTGTGCTTTGTTCAGATAAACGTAATCCAGCATCGAGCCGCTATCAAAGCCGTACCGGTAGCCAACCTGCACCCCCTGGCTGGTTTTGCCAATAGTAGAAAGCAACCCACGCATCATGGCCCATTTTATTTTGCCAAAAAAACCGGGTTGGCTTACTTGCATTTCGTGGGTTTTATTTTTAGGTAGTAAATCGCTATTTAATGCAGTCATTTTATTTCTCCTTTTATAGTTATCGGTTATCAGTCCTCAGTTGTCGATTTGATTTAGGACAAACACGGAGGTCTACCCCTACAAAATTCACTGTCCACTGACCCCTATTTCCAAACTAAACTCAGATAATAAACCAGAGGGGCGACCAGTAACAGGCTGTCTATGCGGTCTAGCAATCCGCCAAAGCCAGGGAGCAAAGCCCCGGCATCCTTGACTCCGCGCTGCCGCTTGATTAACGACTCCAGCAAGTCACCCCAGATGCTGCCCAGGCCGATTGTTGCGGCCAGTAACAGCATTTGCCACCATTCCAGGCCCAGCGACAGAGCCAAAACCACCAGCCCTGTCGCCAGACCAGCACCCAGAAAACTACCCAGGACACCACCCCAGCTTTTGTTCGGGCTTAGTTTGGGGGCAAGCTTCGGCCCACCGATAGCCTTCCCCGCACAAAACGCCCCAACATCGCTAAGAGCAACACCTGTCCCTGCTAACAAAACCAGCCCAGGTAGATTACTGAGTCCCAGGCCCAACAGATGGGCCGGAAGCCAACCCAGGTATAAGTACCCCCAGAGGGTCGCCTGAGCCAGCCTGAAACGTTCCCCAATTTCCTGTTCACCCGGCGCGGGATACAGAGCCAACGCCGCCACCCCACCAAACGCTGCCAACGGCGCGACCAGCAGAACTTCCTTACCGAAAATCAACATTCCCAACAACGTTAGCCAACCCCCCGCTACCATTACAGATTGGTGCAAAGTGGGTAGACTGGTCAGCCCGGCATATTCTTTCGCCCCCTGCCAGCCGATATAGCCAGATAAGAGAGCGATAGTCAGGGGGCCGCACAGGGCCGCTACCACAAACAACGGGGCGATGACAGCCCAGGTGCGATAGCGTTCCCACAGTACCCGACGGGGTGTGCCAGTAGTCTGACTGCCGCCAACCATAACCGGGCGGCCTACCAAACCTTGCACCAATAGCAGCACTCCCGCCCCCGCAAATACCGCCAGCATCGTAATTAGCACTGTTCCGCTTGCCGGGTTCAGCACCGGATTTACCCATAATCCCGTTCCCATTTTTCCCACCTTAAATCCAAAGTTATGAGTTATCAGTCAAGTTCTTCTTGTTCCCTCTTCCCTGAAGCGGGGCCAGGTTTAACAACCTTTCAACTCCGAGAAAATCCAACGATAGCGTTGCACAATCGTCAGGAGCAGGGCGGGCAGGAAGGCTATCAAAAGCCAGTTCCAGGCCACTGCGCCAAACACCAGCACCACAGCCGAGAATAGGGCCAGATAAATCATGCGGTCAGCCTTCGCCAGTAACCCACCGAATTGCCGTTTACCGCCCGCCGCCTTAGCCGCCGTTCCCAGGTAGCTATTCAGGAGGGTTAAGAGCAGGACGACCCAGGCCAGGGGGCCAAAAACCTGGCTATTCAAGGCCAGACCCACCAGCACCGCCGCATCCGCCAGACGGTCACTGAACTCGTTGAAAACCTCACCCCAGGGGCGAGCCAACCCCGATTTACGAGCCACTAGCCCATCCAGGGCGTTCGCCGCCAGCCGCCCGATTGCCAATGGCGCAACCGCCAGAGCAAACCAGGGGGAATAGGCGGTTGCCGCCAGCGATAAACCTAAGAATCCGGCACACCCTACCCCAAACAGGGTAATCCGGTCGGGGTGCACCCGGCAGCGCAGCAGGGCGGCTTCGATACCACCCAGGCGGGCCTGCCACCAGGGTTTTATCGAATAAATCCCACCCGAAATTTTAGTTCCCATTGTTTTATCCTTTTGAAGCTTATTTTCAAGCAAGGTTAATAGACCCATTGCGCAAGGAGCGGTCGCAGCCCTTCTCTCTTGTACGCCGGGGAGAGGATGTAAAACTCTCTTTAATTCTGGAAGTAATGAGTGCCGCGCGTGGTGACAATCATATCTAGCTCGTCCAGTTGCAGGAGCGACCCACGAGCCACTTCCAGAGTCGGGCGATTTTTGGCCTGGGGATTATTGTTTGGTTGCCCCGATTTACCTTGCTTTAGTTCAGTTTTGGGGGATATGTCCACTTTTGCTTCTGGTTTCATCTCAATTTCTCCTTGAATAATTCAGGCGGCAATGTTAGTAATATTTTCCGCCTGGGATAAATAGCGTACCTGTCGCGCCACCTCTGCCACAACCTGAGTTGGGTCGCAGTCAGGGGCGAAATGAATAGGCTTTCCAAAAATAACGGTAATATTCTGATGGCGCGGCCATTTTGAACCTTTGGGCATGGCGGCGTGCGAACCCTCTATCCAAACTGGCACCACCGCTGCCCCACTTCCTGCCACCAGCCGACCAATACCCCGTTTGAAGGGTTGAAGCTGCCCGGTCTGGCTACGAGTGCCTTCGGGGTAGATAAGCAAACTCTGTCCAGCCTGTAACATTTGGCGGGCGGTTTGCATACTGGCAAGGCAACCCTCGCCCTTCCGTACAAAAGGAAAGGCATTGATAACGGTACTGACCAGGGCCCTTTTCCAGCCCTTATTAAAGAAATAGTCTGCTGCTGCCGCCACTTTTAGCTGCATTCGCCAGCGTAACGGCAGGGCTGCCAGCAACACCAGCGTATCCAGGTGGCTACTATGGTTGGCGGCAAAGATATTAGGCCCATCCCCCTTCAGGTTTTCCAGGCCACGCACTTTAATGGGAGTTACCATTCTTAAGGCCGGGAATAACACCACCTGTCGTAGGCCTTCGCCTAGCCAACCCTGCAAGCTGATTGGGCTGAAAGGAGGTAATGACTTATATTGAATTGTCTGGTTTGGCACTGTCATAAAATCCAACCTTTCTTTAGTTATTAGATGTTAGGTTTTAGAGCGACTAATCTCACTACTACAATTTGTATATTGCCTCCCGCCTAAAACCTGAAAGCTGACGGCTGATGGCTGAACGCTCTTTTCTTTTCCACCGCCACTATAACTCTCAACCATCTGCCAAAAACAGGGGCAGAACTGCCCTTTGAACTGCCACTTACTGCCATTTACTGTAATTTCTAACGCTTTTCTAACATTCTGAAACTTTGGGGTAGCGATTACGTATGTTAAAACAGGAGCAAGAATAGTTGTCGGTAAAGAATAAGAGCCGCGTACCAGGTTAAAGAATTCGTTGACGGCTGATAGCTAACAGCTCCGTCGAAAGAGGCGTTATAATGGATTTGCTGAGTAACATATTTCTGGGCTGTTTTATTTTCGGCCTGATATTTACTATCGCTTCTTTTCTGCTGGGCGGTATCGGGCATTTTGGCGGAGCCGACGGAATAGGACATGGTGGCGGGCAAATAGGCCACCTGGGTCATATGGCGCATGGAATGGAAGGGACGCATACCGGAGACTCAGCCGGTGGCCTCAACTGGTTTAATTTCAACGCCATAATCGTCTTTATCACCTGGTTTGGTGGGGCGGGCTTTGTAGTGACTTCGCTGGGCGCAACGGGCTGGTGGTCCATCCCGATTGCCATCGGGGGCGGCATAATTGGCTATTTCGCCATCCTGTTCTTTTTCGCCAAAGTGCTATACCCTTCCCAGACCCCTTTTATGGATACCTCAGACTATGACCTCACCGGAACAGTAGCGCGGGTTAGCAGCAGCATCTTTGAAAATGGTGTGGGTGAAGTAATCTATACCAAATTCGGTACGCGCCGGAGTGCCCCCGCCCGAAGTAATAACGGGCAACAATTCCCCAAAGAAACTCAAGTGGTAATTTTACGGGTCGAAAACGGCGTGGTGTTTGTGGACGACCTGGACAAATTGCTCAACGAGGCGGGCGGCGACAGATGGGCGGGCAATTCCCAGCTAACCAACGGTGAGTAAGAAATACTCTAGCTTAAATGCGACTAATTTAGTGTCAGTTTTTCCACGGGCGCGTTAATTTCGCCCACAGGTTGAAAGGCAGGCAGGAATCATGGAACTTGCGATTGCAGTTGGCGGCGGCGTACTGGTGGTATTGCTGCTGATAATTTACATCAGCGTAGGGCTTTACCGCAAAGTTGGCCCCAACCAGGCTTTGATTGTGTTCGGGCGCGGCGGAACTCAAGTCGCGGTGGGCGGCGGGCGGATTGTCTGGCCCTTTGTCCAGAACGCCCGCGATTTATCGCTGGAATTGATGAGTTTTGACGTTGCGCCCCAGCAAGACCTCTATACCAAACAGGGTGTAGCCGTTACGGTGGAAGCGGTGGCTCAGATTAAGATTAAAAACGACCCAGTTAGTATCCGCACCGCCGCCGAGCAACTGCTCAACAAGAATGCGATGGAGCGCGAGGGCTTGATTCGGTTGGTTATGGAAGGCCATTTGCGCGGTATTATCGGGCAGCTAACGGTGGAGCAAATCGTTAAAGAGCCGGAAATGGTGGGCGATAGAATGCGCTCGACCAGTTCTGAAGATGTAAATAAAATGGGACTGGAAGTAATTTCGTTTACTATCCGCGAAGTGCGCGACAAAAACGAATATATTGCCAATATGGGTAAACCTGACATCGCCCGTATCAAACGCGATGCCGATGTTGCCACCGCCGAAGCCGAGCGCGATACCGCCATGCGCCGCGCCGCTACGATGCGGGAAGCCAGTGTGGCCCGCGCCCAGGCCGACCAGGACCGGGTTATTGCTGAGACCGCTTCCCAGACCCGTCAGGCCGAAGCAACCCGCGACCTTGAACTGAAAAGGGCTGAGTATAACGCCTCGGTGCAGCGCGAGAAAGCTACCGCCGACAAATCCTATGATATTCAGACCGCTATTATGGATCAGCAAGTAACCGCCGAAAAGGTGCGTATCGAGCGCGTCCGTAAAGAGGAAGAAACCAAGGTGCAGGAAGCCGAAATCGCACGCCGGGAAAATGAGTTGATTTCAACCGTTTTGAAACCTGCCGAAATTGACAAGCGACGGATTGAGACCCTGGCGGATGCCGAGAGGATGAGCAAAATTTTGGATGCCACCGGGCAGGCCGATGCTATCCGCCTAAAAGGGCAAGCCGAGGCTGATATTGTGGTAGCGCGGGGTAAAGGTCAGGCTGAGTCTATCAGGGAAACGGGTCTGGCCGAAGCGATCGTTATCAAGGCCAAGGGTGAAGCCGAAGCCGAAGCCATGAGCAAGAAGGCCGGAGCGTTCCACGAATACAACGAGGCTGCTATTCTGGACAAGATTCTGAGTGCTATGCCGGAACTAGCCCGGGCCCTGGCTGAACCTTTGAGCAAGGTGGACAAAATTACGATTGTCAGCACCGGCGACGGAAGCGGCAAACCCGGCTTTGGAGCTAACCAGATTACAGGCGATTTAGCCAAGATGGTCGCTCAAATCCCGGCCTTACTCGAAACCCTGACCGGAGTGAAAATCCAGGACTTGATAAACCAACTCCCGCCGATTAATTCCAGCACAAACGGCTCTTCCAATGGGACTATGAATGGCATTACACCTGTCAACGGCGTGGTCGTTACCCCGGTGGAAATAAAGCCGGAATAAGTAAACCTAAACCCCTGACCCCCTTCCCTTTTAAGGAAGGGGGTATTTAACTCAACGGGCACTGCTTGCCGCGTCCTCTTGGATTTCTGTAGGAGCAGACCCAGAGTCCTACCCAGTTTAATAAGGACAATCATGAGGTTAGTCCATCCTTACAGGGCTTGTCCCCGTCCAAATCAATGATGAACGCAATAATACCTGAGTTACCACAAGTTACCTTTCGTTTCATGTTACCCGTACCAATCGAATGGGCTTCTTTGGAATATGTCGAAACCGAATTAGATAACGACCTTTCAGCCTGGTTGCCAGTAAAGTATGCCCCGCTTTATCTGGATAAAATTGTAAATAATTATTTAGCAAAGCCGAGGCTAACCTGTTGTAGCTTCCAGGGCGGCTTTGTAATATGGGTGAACGGTCAATGTTGGAATAGCTACACCATTGACGAATTTGCCACAACAATGAATTGGTATGGCGCTTACGAAAAGCTTTTACGAGAGGGCGAACAGATTAAAACAACCACCTGGGTTTGGGATGAGTCGACCCTGAATTTACAACGAGCCGAAAATAGTTTATTAATGTATGAAGAACGTGGTGCCTTATTTAATTATTGCTTGCCTGTAACCGTTGACTTATGGGAAGTTGGTCGCCAACTAGTAAGTGAAGGACGCTATTATGCCACTTATATTCAAGATATCCACCAACTATTAGCAACTTATTACCCGCTTGAATATCTGCGGAAAATTGGTCAGATATTCATGGAAAGCAATCAAGCGGGTGATGGTACTACCCCACCCACTCAAGCGGAACAGCTGGCGCAAGTTCTTTACTATCATGATGCGAGGCATATAGGGTTAATAGAACATCTTGGGACTTTACTACAAAAAGAAGGAACTTAAACCGATTAGGATTTTGCTAAACACACTGATAAATTCAATTTAGGGGCAAATCGAACAGAGGACAAGCGCATGAGGGGAAACAAAAGAATTGGTTTATGGCTACTATTACCCGTATTAGCCTTGTTGTTAGCGGCCTGTGGCAACAATTCTAACGCAACACCCACCCCCACTACTGCCCCCGCTATTACCCCCACCTCCGAATCTGCGGCAGTTCCGGCAACCTCAACTCCGGTAGTTTTCAATGCCGCTAACACCTTACCACTTGACCAGGCCATTCCCTATTATGAACAGGCTGCCAAACTCCAACCCCAGAACCCCGATACTTTATATTATCTAGCCGAGGCTTACTTTGAAACCAAGCAATATGACAAAGCCGAGGTGGCCTACAAAGATGTCATTAAAATCGCACCCAACGAAGCGATCTTACATGGTCAGCTAGGGCTGGTACTGTTCAAGCTGGAAAAGTATGACGAGGCCGAGGCCGAATATAAACAGGTAATCAAGCTGAACCCCCAAAGCCCCGCCACTTTTAACAATCTGGCCTATCTTTATGTTGAGCTGGGTCGCTTTGACGAGGCCCGCGACCCAATTGATAAAGCCGAAAAGCTGGGAATGGGCGGGGATGAGAATTTCGAGGCCACCAAACTTGGCCTATTAATCCCGGATGGATTGAAGGAGGAGACGGCGGGTAATCTGGATAAAGCCGCCGAACTTTACGCCAAAGCGGCTAAAGCTGAAAATAGTCTTGGTTACTATTATCTGGGCAAACTTGAGCAGGGCCGTAAGAAAATTGATGCTGCTACTGCCGCTTTCAAGTCTTATCTAGCCGAAGGGCATGTGGCGGATTTAAAGAAGGATGTCGATGCCCGCCTGAAACAGATGGGTAAAGCTTAAAAAGTGCTGAGTGCCGAGTGCTGAGAAAAAAGTTTCTTGGGAAATTAATATCTGGATTTGTTTTATTTCTGGCGGGGAGTGTTTTATTGACCCTCAACGCCTTTTTTGTTTACGAAGTTTATCGCGATACCAGCCTGCCCTCGGTCACGTATGCCGGGAATATCAGCGAAATCCGGCGTGAGGATAAGACCTATATTTTTTTGCAGCAGATAAACGGAAGCCTAAAACAGCTAGAAATTACGCCAACTGCCTATACTGAAATAAATAACATTTTAGTTGTGGCGGGGCAACCCTCAAAAATCGCCCGTAATCAGCTTGAGGTTCAAGCCAGTCCTGGCGATAGGGTGCGCCAAATCGAGTTAAGTCTGCCCAGGTCGGTTACAATTCAAGGCTTTTCGACTGATTTTGGGGATTATCTGTCAGAATTAACTTTGAATATTGCCGGGATGGGGCTAGGACTACTCATGATAATCGGCGGGGTTTGGTACTGGCTGGCTAGGAGCGTAATTGAAAAGGAAACGGCTGTGGTTCGTCGCTAGATTCAGTCCAGAGCGAGCGCAAATTGGAGAAATTCAGGTCGGAGAGGCTGGGTAATACCAGGTCAGCCCCCATTACCCGCCAACGAGGGGTAGTACGACCCGGCACACAGATAGATTTCATCCGGGCGTTAGTGGAAGCCTCCACCCCTTCGCGCCGACTGGTTAGCGAAAGGCAATAGGAAGGGTGCAAGGCAAAAGTTTCGCCACAGGCCACCAGCATGGTCGGGTTAGGGTAGCCTTCGCTGATCATATCGCCCGCTACAATCACATCAAAAGCTTCTTCCAGCCCCAGAGCTTCAGTCACGTAATAAACGTAGTCGCGCGGGCCAGTACAGGTTACCGCCAGTTTGAAATCATAATCCTTGAACATCTGGAGCGATTCAATTGCGCCGGGAAGAGGCTCAAGGTTATTCTCAAGATGCTTCATGAAGATTTCCTGGCGTTTCTCGAAAATCGTAAAGGGGTCCTCGGGGATACCGTAACGACGATACAGATATTCGGCGGCATCGTAAACCCGCCGACTAATCAGATCGTTCAATTCGTATTCGCTAAGGGGTAGCTCAAAACGCTCCAGATATTCTTGCCAGGCCTGAATATGGATTAGGTCAGTATCTATTAAAAGTCCGTCCAGTTCGTATATAATGCCTTCAAACATTCTTTTAATCAGCTCGTTCTAGTTTATAATCAGATTAAGTATCCGCCCCAATAATAAGGCTAAACGGGGTATAACGCAACCTTTTGGGGGAAGAATAAAGTAGAAAGGAGTAAGAATAAGGAATGGGTGAAAGAGAGGATTTAGAAGAGGCGTTACGAAAACAAAGGGCGGTGTTAGCCCATCTGGAAGCCCAGGCAGCGGGGTTTGGTTCTTTGCACGTCCCGGCCCATATTATGGTTGAAATTGACGATGCCAGGGCCAACATTGCCGGCCTGGAAAGACAAATCGGCACCCTTCCAGCCACCGAGCCACCCACCACCAGCCACGACCACGAACGATTAGCCCAACTTGAAGCGGAAATTGAAGCCTCTTTGCACTTCATGGACCAGACTAAGTTCAAACTTTCAAATGAGCATGACCCGCGCAAAATACGTCGCCTGGAAAACAATATTAAGAAAACACAGCGTAGTCTGAACCAAATTTATGACGATTATCTTAAAGCGGGCGGCGACCTTCACAAATATTCAATATAGGTTTTAATACATTTATCACTTTTTAGGTGTAAAAGGCTACAGCAAACTATTGTCAGATAGGTTATAATAAAAAAGTTATCATCCACAGAGCGACCCGATATTTATATTCAGTTTGCCTCTGAGCAAACCTAACTCAAATAGAGAGGTGAAAAAGCATGACGATTGAACTTGACCGAACTAAAACCACCCTTTTGACCATCACCGACGAAGCCCGCACCCAACTTCGCGAGATTCTGGAAGAAGAAAACAATTCCGAGTTGGCCTTGCGTGTATTTGTAGATGGCTCGAAAGCAGCAATGGCTCTGGACGATGTGCTGCATGAAGACGATATTGTGATGGACTTCGACGGTATGCGCGTCCTGGTGGATAATATGAGTGCCCAGTATCTGGCCGGAGCAATCATCGGCTATCAGAACGGCCTGATGGGTCGCGGTTTCACCATCGAAAACGCCAGCCTGCCCGAAGCCAGTGGCGGCGGTTGCTGTGGCGGTAGCTGCGGCTGCGGCAAGTAGATTTTTTACCCTGATTGGGAATAATTTAGACTTAAGGGCTGGCTATACAGTCGGCCTTTTTTGCATGTAAATAATATGGCAAAGAAGAAAGAAAAAGATAAAAAGAGCCGCCCGGCCCGTCAGATAAATATGCAATTTCAGGATTTGACGGCGGAGCGTTATTTTAACAGCCAATTTTCCAAAGCCGAAAGCCTCTACGAAGCCGGGAAATTCAGCGATGCCCTCCACATTTTAGAGCCGCTGACCGAACGCTTCCCCAATCGCCCTAACCTGTTCGACCTGTTAGGGCTAAGTTATGCCAATACCGGGTTATTATTGGAAGGGGAGGAAGCCTTTGAGCGGGCGGTAGCTCTTAGCCCCATCACTAGCACTTTATCTCGCTTTAATCTGGCCCAGCTTTTTGTGTTACTGAACCTCAATTTTCTAGCTTACGAACAAAGCGTGCTGATAGATTGTTATCAACTGGCCCAAGAATCGGGCGACACTGCCAATACCACCAAATGCCGGGAGTTTCGAGAGGCTTGCCAGGAATTAGTGGATAAAGCGGCGGCAGATAATAACCGTGAACTGAATGAGTTTCTGGATACAGCTCTGTCGCTGGAGCGAGGACGATTGGCCTTACTGAAACAAGATTACGAGGCTGCCCAGGAGCATTTCCAGAAAGCCACCCAGCTAGACCCCCAAATCCCCGCCGCCTTTAACAATCTGGCACTGGTTTATTTGCTGGATAACCAATTGGACAAAGCCTATGAGCAGGCCCAATATGTTCTCGATAAACTCGACTCCCAAAACCTGACGGCTCTGAGCAATCTGGTGCGCCTAAGCGCAATTAAGGGGAATCGGGAAAAGGCCGAGCAATACCTGACTCAACTCCACCAATTGCCCCGCCCAAATATACCTAGCGATATGGTGAAAATGGCGGAGGCTTATGCCGCTCTTGAACTTGACCAACCCGTTTACGACTTATTGCAACCAGTGTTAGCCAAAGCAAAAATCAAAGAGGAAATGGACGGAGCCAGCTACGAACAGGCCGTGACTTTTGGAGTGGTGGCGGCGGCAAATCTCGGTCAGAATATGCAAGCCATGCGGATTTTGCGCGAGGCAAAAGATTTGCATCGTCCGACACTGCTGGAACGTACTTTGTACGCCCTGGAAAATGGCGAACGTGGCCCCCGACCTGGCGGACGCTTCTTTTATTTTGACCCGGTAGCGGCCTACCCTCCCGCGGCTGCTTTTTTTCAGGCAATTGCTGAAGAATTAGCTGAGCAAGATTCGAGCGACTACCGCGAGGGGTTGCAGAAATTCTTTGTTGAATTTGGCGAAAGTGCTTTAGAGGTTGCCAGCTACAAATACTGGATTGACCGTGACCCGGAGTTGGTTGCCGATTTGCTGACCCAGGCACTACTTTCGGGGGCTGAAGGAGCAGAGACTCTGGTGCGAAGGTTAGCTTTCACCCGCGCCGGGGACGACTTGCAGCGATTGACCGCCGCTAAAGTTTTAGCCGAGCAGGGCAAGCTTCAGCCGGACGAGAAACTCAAAATGTGGATTGGGCAACGCCAGATAATTTCGACTCTAGACGTACTGAGCCAGAAGTACAAAGCCGAGGCCGCCCGTGACCGTACCGGGGAGCGCAACTACGACCAGGCTACCGCGCTAATGCTAAACGAGGCTCTGGAAGCAATGCGGTTGGGTGATGCCGATAAAGCGATTAGCCTTTACACCCGCATTCTGGACAAAAACCCCAGAGTTAAACAGGCTTACCAGAACCTGGCGGCTTTGTTATCGGGCAAGGGCGAGGTAGAACGGGCTATCAGCTACATTCAACAGGCCTTGCGGGTTGACCACGAATATGTCCACGCCCAGATTGCCCTGGCCCAACTCTGGCTGGTAGCGGGCGACCTGGAAAAAACCGAGGCCCAACTTGCGAGCCTCGAACCCAGGCTGGCGGGTTATTACGTGGATGAGCTGGATGCTTATTATTATGTAAAGTTGTCGCTCTGTCGCAAACTGGAAAAGTTTGGGGAAATGGCGGAAGTGGCCCAGAGGTTGCTAGAGCTTGACCCCCAAAACAAAATCGCCCTGGAAGTGCTGGCCCAGAACCCCGCTACTTCCGACCAAAACCCTTCTCCAATTGACCCTGCGTCAGGTGAATCATAGTCGGGCGACCATGCGCACAGGCGCGGGGATTTTCGGTTCGCTCTAGCTGACTGATAAGCTCGCGCATCTCCTCATTGCTCAGGAGTTGCCCGGCCCGCACCGCCGCGTGACAGGCGAGACTAGCCGCCAGTTTATCGCGCCAACTACGCGGCAGCACCGTATCAGGCTCGTTTAGCAAATCGCTGCTGGTGGGGCCACAGCCGCCATCCCGCACCCCTTCGGCCTCGTCCAGCATCTCCGCCAGACTTTTAATCACATCCCGCCCGAACAACAAGGGCGGCACCGACCGCAAGCGATAGGTCAGGTCGCCAAATGGTTCAAGCTGAAAACCAAATTCGGTCAGTTCTTTGCGGCGGGCCTCATCCTCGATTAACATTCGCTGGCGGGGGGTCAGGTCAATCAATACGGGCTCAAGCAAAAGCTGGCTTTCCACCTGTCGCCCCGCCAACAGCGTCTGGAAACGCTCGTACATCACCCGTTCGTGGGCGGCATGCTGGTCAATCAAATACATCCCGTCCGGCCCCTCCGTCACAATATAGGTCGCGCTAACCTGCCCGATAACCCGCAACAGAGGCAAATGGGGCTTGGTCATCATCGCTGCTTCTGGCTCGATTTTCGGTTCGTCCTTTTCAGGCACACCCTTTACTTTTTCCCCATTAAGAGGTTGTGACACAACGGGCTGTAGTGTCGGATAGCTATCAGCTAACAGGTCAATGGTAGGTATAACGGGTGGCAAATCCAAACTGGCCTGTTGCTCGATTGGGGCGACGGGTTCAGGGGCATAAAGGCGGTCAATAGTTTTGAACAGGCTGCTACCACCAGCCGCTTTTTTGTTGTCCTCAAAGCTCCAGACTGGCATCGAAGTTCCCGCGACCAGGCCGGCCCGTACCGCTTTCTGAACCGCCCCAAAGACCTTGCGCTCATGCAAAAAACGCACCTCGGTTTTGGCGGGATGTACATTAGCATCCACTTCTGCCGGGTCAACCTCGATAAGCAACACACAGGCCGGATAACGTCCGGTCATAATGAGGCTGTTATAGGCTTCCTGCACGGCGTAGGTCAGAGTACGGCTCTGCACCCAGCGGCGGTTTATAAAAAACTGGATATAGTTGCGGTTGGGCTTGCTGGCACTCGGCTCGGCGGTGAATCCTGCTACCTGAATATTATTGACCACCCCATCCTCGTCCGCTTCCGGCTCTTCGGGGACAACCGGGAGCATGGCCTGGGCCAGTTCGGGGCCGTAGACCTTGCTGATAGCGTCTTTCAGGTCGCCCGTGCCACTGGTTTGCAGGAGAGTGCGGCCTTCGCTGCTCAAACCAAATTTTACTTCGGGATAAGCCAGGCTATAGCTACTGACAATATTCAGGATGTGGGTGGCCTCGCTGGTGCCGCTCCGTGACCATTTCTGGCGGGCGGGCAGGTTAAAAAAGAGGTTACGCACGGTGATAATGGTGCCAGAGGGCGAACCTGCCGGACGGTGATAGACCTGCTTGCCGCCCTCAAAAGCAATCTCGCTGCCACCCTCATTATTCCCACGCGGGCAAGTCAGGAGGGTTAGTTGACTAACGGCGGCGATGCTTGGCAATGCCTCGCCCCGAAAGCCCAGGGTATGCAGGCGGTATAAATCCTCGGCCTCGTTGATTTTGCTGGTGGCGTGTCGCTCAAAGGCGGTGGGTACTTCGGCGTAGGGGATGCCGCTGCCATCGTCCGAGATGCGGATAAAACTAAGGCCGCCATTTTTTATCTCGACCCGAATATTTTTCGCGCCCGCGTCAATACTATTTTCAATTAATTCCTTAACCACGGAGGCGGGTCGCTCGATTACTTCGCCCGCCGCGATTTTCAGGGCGGTTTCGGGCGGCAAAACTTTGATTGGCAAGATTACGTCCTTAATACAATCTAAAATCTTTATTGGTTAATGGTTGTTAGATGTTAGTTGTTGGAAAAACTATCAGCTATCCGCTAAAAGTCACAGATCGAAAGTTGAAATCGAAAGTTTAAAACTAATAATCCCATTTCAACCAATAACCAACAACCAATAACTAACAACCATTATCCGACCCCCGCACTTTTCAGATAATCTACCGCTTCGGTTATTACTTCGGGCAGGGGTATCCGATTAGTATCAATAATAATATCCGCATGTTCGCGGGCATGAGCCAGACGGCGGTTTTCTTCCTCTAAATAATCCTCACCCCAGCTTACAGAGCGACGCTGACGAATATTCTCCATATTCACCTCTAGAAATATCAGGTGGGTCGGATTATTCATCAGCCACATCGTTTTTACATGGCTATGCTCCTGGGCAGCCGAATGGGCGTTATAGCCGTGTTGCCGCAGAGCTTCCACCAGCGCACTTTTACCGGAGGCACACGGCCCAACCACCAGAATACGCTGGCGAGCCACTTCCACCCCATTAGCAGTAGCCGCTAAAACGCGTTCTTGCTCCCGTTGCTCGACTTCACGGCGTTTACGGGCTTCTTCAAGTTGTCCTCTGAGTTGTCCAGGCATCCTTTTTTAGTAACGAGTAATAAGTAACGAGTAAAAACGGAAAAACGTTCTGATTAAGTATCTATTTTAGCCCAAAACGGGCTTTAAGAAAAGCAATTAGCCGAAAGTCTTGCAAAACCAGCAATTTCTAGGTTAATATGGAATATGCAATTGCTCCTTTTTATTCCAATGATTTTCGACATTTGATTTTAAGTTTGGAAATTTGCGAGGGTTAGAGAATGACGCAGGATTACGCCATTTCGATAGAATCTCATACTGTGAAAAACTTTTGGCCGGGGCGCGGTCAGTACAAACCTGTGGCGATAGTCGAACACATGATGCATGGCACGATTGAGACCACCAGGAAATATTTCAACGGTGAAATGGGAGATTACAAGGTTTCGGCCCATTATGGAGTCGCTCGTGATGGGCGGGTCTGGCAATTCGTCCGAGAGGAAGATACGGCCTGGGCTAATGGTATCGTCAATCGGCCCGACCCTGGATTGGTCTGGGTGCAAGAAGCTCTGGCAAAAAATACCAATCTGAACGCCATTACTCTCTCGATTGAATATGAAGGCAAAAGCGGCGAAAGTCTGACCGAAGCGCAGTACGAGGCCGCCCTGGCCTTACACCAACGCTTGATTGAACGTTGGAATATACCAGCCGACGAATTACATATTGTTGGGCAGTTACACCTGGACAGCGTAGACCGGGCGGAGAACCCAGGTTCAGCTTTTCCCTGGCAACGATTGCTGGGCGACCTGAACCAATCCAAACCACTTTTTCACAGTGAATCTTTCTTTGAGGCTCCCCCCGAAACTGAACCTGAACCTGAGCTTGAAATTCCAGCTTTTGTATCCGAGCCCGATATTCCCGGTGAACCAGAACCAGATTCAGGGATAGCCCTGGAGGAAGGTTTGCCCCTGAACCTGGACTTTCCTACTATTCGCCCAAACGACAGCCTACGTGTCGGCGGAACTTCCACCGAACCCGAGCCGCTAACGGAGGAGCAAGGCGGCAAGAATATAATTTGGTCGCAAGTCGGCGGCGGGGTGGTAAAAGTGGAATTAGCCAACGTACGAGTGCGCCCAAGCTATGAACCGTCCACCGTGCTATATCAGGTCTCACGTGGAGCGCGGATGCACTTTGATGGCTATAGTGAAGGGCCAGAGTTGCAGGGTTCGACTATCTGGTTGCATATTACCCGCGATGATGGTTACGGCTGGTTGCATGGGGCTTTAGTACAACTAGATAAAGCCTTCAATTTTCCTGGGAAATGATGAAAATTAAACCCTTACAAAACTTTAAAACCAATTTAATGAAGTGTTAAAAACCCATTAATAACTTTAAGATAGCATTTGCCCATTAAGGGTTATTTTATTAGCCCTCCTTGGGCCAACCAGCGAGAGGAAAAGTTTATGAGTATTACCCCTGAAGCTCAACAAAAAACGTCATTTAGTGAACCTGGCGCGAAGACTTCAGATGGATTAGATAAATCAGCGGTTAAGAGTGGAGCTACCCATACCAAAGCTAATAGCCGCCGCTGGCAAGACCTGGGGATGGCCTTGATTTATATGGCACCCGCTCTTATTTTTTTTATTGTGTTTACCTTTATGCCTTTCTTTCGGGCAATCTGGCTGAGTTTATTTGTGACGGATGCCAAAGGTGAAACCGTGCGCTTTAATGATGTTAAATATTACAGCCGGATTTTGAACCTGGATGGTAGTGGTCGGGATGAATACCTCAAGAGTATCCTGACCACCATCCAGTTTACTTTTATGGTCGTACCACTGGGAATTGTGGTATCGGTGGCTCTGGCGGTTCTGGCGACGGTTAAAGTCAATTTAATCGGGGTATTCCGCACTATTTTTACCAGCAGTATTGCTATCTCAGTTGCCAGTGCCGGGGTAATCTGGGCTCTGATATATAGCCCAAACGTAAAATTAACCCAATGGATTCTGGATCTGCTACATTCAAAATCTACCAGTATCCTGAATGACACTGCTACGGCTTTGGCGGCGGTGGCCTTTATGAGCGTCTGGACGGGCCTGGGATTTAACTTTATTATCACGCTGGCGGGTATTCAGGCCATTCCCCAGGACCTGTACGAAAGTGGCCTGATAGACGGGGCCAGCGGTTGGAAGTCTTTCCGATATCTAACCCTGCCGCTCCTGACCCCCACCCTGCTGTTCCTCTTTATTATCAACACTATTTCCAGCTTTCAGGCTTTCACCCAGTTTAATGTTTTGATTGGCAACGAAGGGCCAGATAGTTCTACAAATGTCTTCGTTTTCTCTATCTTCAAGTCGTTCTGGAGTGATAACCGCTATGGCTTTGCCTCGGCAATGTCGGTAGTATTATTTGTGGTGCTGCTAATATTAACCTTTGTGCAATTCCGCTTGCTGGATAGGAGGGTACATTACTCATGAGTACTGCACCAATATCACGGGAGATTAATGTCACCCAATTACGCGTTTTTGATATTTTGAAGAAAATCGGTAGCTATATTCTGCTGCTGTTGGCTTCATTGCTGGTGCTGTTTCCGCTATTTTTTTCACTGTCGCTGGCGGTGCAAGGGCCGACGGTTGCGCCAAATTTGCTACCAGATTTCGGCAAGCTAGATTTTAATGTTTTTGGCGACGTTTTTGCCCAGGAGAAAAACCTGGGTCGCTGGATAATCAATTCCTTTGTGGTATCGCTGGCAGTGACGGTAGGGCAACTGGTTACCTCCTCGCTGGCGGCTTACGCGCTGGCAACCCTGCAATTTCCCGGCAAGAATTTCTTTTTCTTTATTTTCCTGGGTACTTTGATGATACCCTGGGAAGCCACTATTATCCCGAACTATATTAATGTCGCCAGTTGGGGCTGGAAAGATAGCTACCAGGGTTTGGTATTGCCTTTTATTGCTTCTGGCTTTGGGATTTTCCTGCTCCGTCAATACTTTCTGACAATTCCCAAAGACCTTTACGAAGCTGCCGTGATTGATGGTTGCGGACGCACCCGCTATCTGTGGGCAATATTGTTGCCGTTATCGCGGCCCGCCCTGGCAACTCTGGCGGTTTACGCTTTCCTGAATACCTGGAACCAATATTACTGGCCGCTTTTGATTACGGACGACCCAACCTGGCGAACCACCCAGGTCGGTATTACGGCTTTCCGTTCTTCCGAAATTTCTGTTTTCAATTTACAAATGGCAGCAACTATTATCGTGATGCTACCAACTTTAATATTACTAATTCTAGGTCAACGCCAGTTAGTACGGGGTTTAACCGCCGGGGCGTTGAAAGGCTAATCATCAGGTGTCGGATGTCAGTAGAAGGTCGAAAGCTAAGGGTCAGAGGTTAGCGAATTCTGATTTCTAGTTTTCGACTTTAGACTTTTGACCTTCCGCCTTAAACTGACCACCGACAACTGAAAACTGACAACTAAACATTGAGAGGAGAATCTGTGTTGAAACAACAAAAAAGCAAAGGTAAGTTCTTGTCGCTAACTTTAGTGACATTGGTACTGACCATGCTGGTAGTGGCCTGTGGCGACCCTACGGCGACCACTGCTCCTGCCAGTACTACCGCTGCCGCTGCCGCTACAACTACTGCGGCGGCTGGTACCACTACTGCCGCTGCCGCCACAACAACTACTGCGGCGGCTGCTACCACCGCTGCGGCTGCTACCACCGCTGCGGCTGCTACCACCGCCGCCGCACCAGCCCCAACTATCACGCCGGTACCAGCGATTGACCAGCCTGCCGGGTCGGTTAAAATCACCTTCTGGTATGGTCTGACAGGGGTAAATGGTAACGTTGTAAGGAACGTGGTTAACAAATACAATAGTAGCCAGACAAAATACTATGTTGATGCTATTGGGCAACCAAACTACGATGATACCTTGAATAAATTCAACACCGCTCAGACCGGGGGTAACCTGCCGAACGTAGTACAGGTTTATGACATCGGTACTCAGCGGATGATTGACACCAAACGAATTATTCCGATACAGGATTTGATAGACCGCGATAAACTGGACATTGTGGGCGACCTTGAGCCCGCCGTCCGCAATTACTACACCGTTGGTGGCAAGCTCTATTCGATGCCATTTAATAGTTCGGCTCCGGTGATGTTTTTCGATAAAAACGCCTTCAAGGAAGCCGGT
Organism: Chloroflexia bacterium; assembly: GCA_038207495.1. GTDB lineage: Bacteria > Chloroflexota > Chloroflexia > Chloroheliales > Chloroheliaceae > Chlorohelix. The sequence goes on along the minus strand of JBBQZS010000005.1, from coordinate 119,334 downwards.
CTAGACCCTGAAAAGAAAATCTGGACTTACGACGAAGTAGCCGACGCAGCCAAGAAACTGACCAAGAAGGATGCCAGTGGCAAGTTCACCCGTGCTGGTGTAGGTTACACGGTCTATAGCTGGATTCTTGAGCAGGAATTGGCAACTCAGGGTGTCCTTTTTGCCGACCCGAACAATGGTCGCGAAACCCGTGCTACCAAGCTAACTTTCAATAGCGACGCTGGCGCAAACTGGCTGACCTTCCTTAAAAAGCTGGTGGATGACGGTGTAGCCCAGGATTTCGGGATTGATGGAACTAACGGCCCGGCCCGTGATGCTGCCTTTACCACCGGACAGGCCGCTATTACTTTCAACAGTATCGCTGGTTTGCGGGGCTATATCAACAGTGCCGCTACTGCTGGCAAAAATGTGCAGGTAGGCGTGGCTTATCTGCCTCGTCCTACTGGTGCTCCCGGTGGCGTAATTATCGGTGGTGCCTCCCTATGGCTGACCGACCAGGGTACTAAAGAGCAGCAGGAGGCTGGTTGGGATTTCCTGAAATTTACGGCTAAACCTGAAATTCAGGCTTACTTCTCTTCCAATACCGGCTACTACCCTATTCGCAAAGCCGCCTACGATGTGCAGGATATGAAGGATACCATTACTAAATACCCTCAATTCCAGGTAGCGGTTGACCAGTTACGGGCTTCCCCGTCGGGCTTCCCAACCTCTGGGGCTATTCACGGCACTTTCCTTGCCACCCGCAACGAAATCGAAGCAGCAATGCAGAATTTCATCACGGGAAAAGGAACTACAGCTAAAGCGGCCCTGGACGATGCTGCCAAAAAGGCTAACGACAAGCTGGATGAGTATAACTCAACCGTCAAGTAAGTTTCGTTGGGGCGGTTTGCGAACCGCCCCATACTCTATCAATAAGGGCCGGCCAATGTGTCGGCCTTTTTCATTTTAAATCACCTCTTGACAATTTAATAATATTACAATAATATAACAATAAAAGAATTGATTTTAGTCGTGGGCAGGTCGCGTTAGAACCTGAATTAAAAAGATGCCAGTAACAAGTTTTAACCTCAGTACCGAGGCCAACCAGTTAATCGAAGCCCTAAAAAGCGGGTTAGGGTTGGACAATAAGTCAGTGGTGGTGGAATTAGCTATCAGAGAAATGATTCAAAACCGACAGGCAAAGGAGGCGGAAAAGAAAATGGAGCAAGAACTTAAAGATACAATCCTGAAAGCGATGTATCAGGAAATCGAACAGTCACTTGAGAATTTGGCCCAAGCCGCCGAGCCTACACCCGTAACGGGGAATCAGCCAGAAGTTGAATTTAGCGAGCGAATTATGCTGATAGCGCATGGTTTTAGCTGGCTAAATGAGCGGCATCCCCTGACTCCTGAAGCCGCCAAAACTATCGAAGAAATTCTGGTTAAACAAGAGAGCCGCATTTTCCAGACCGCCCAGGCTAGAATTCAAGAGTTTTCCCAGAAGTACCAACCCCTGAATACCAAAGGCTTACCCGCCCTATCGGATGCTCAAAAACTCGCCAGCTTTATGATTCAGAAAGAGTTTGAGCCCCAGGTAGTGCATTTACAGGCGGCCCGGCGTTATGTGCAGCAGTCGGTAGTGGGGCAGTAAAGTTGCTATTTCGGCGGGAATAGCCACTCCAGCCCTTTCCACAGAACGTTGCGCCAGGAGGGATAGTTGTGACCACTATTGGTTTCCAGGTAGCTGTGGTTAAAGCCCCGTTCCGCTAACAGGGTGTGCATCTGGCGGTTGGGCTCGATAAACCATTCGTATATACCACAATCCAGCCATAATTTGAGGGTTGGCGGCGGGCAATAGCGAATCAAGTCCTCAATCACCGAGCGATTATACAACCGATAATCAGGGTGATGTGCGCCAAAGGCTCCCGATTCGCATAGCACCTTGCCAAAGATTTCGGGGACGCGCAGGGCGGTATAGAATGACATTAACCCACCCATCGAAGCTCCCATCATACAATAGGTGCCGGGGTATTGTGCCACATCCAGCAGGTTCAAGTGGTCGCGGGCTACTGGCAGTATCCGGTCTAAAACAAAGGCAACAGTGGTATCGCTACAGGCATACTCCGCCCTCCGTTCAAATTTGGCAGGAGCAACCATCGCCAGGGCAATCGGCTGAATCCGACCTTGCGTTATAAGATTATCTACAATTACGGTCAGTCTGGCTTTTTCAAGGTAATCACTTCCATCTAAAACCACCACTAGCGGCACGGGCTGTGTGACTGGCGGCTGGTATAGATAGATTGGGCGGTCTGAGCCAGTTACCAGGCCTTCGGTTATAACGGTCTGAGTGGACACTACCCCCTTAGCAATATTTGGAGCAGGGCGAGCCAGTTGCGTATCAAGGGCATCGGGCATCCAGAAATAACTGTTAGTATGTCCAATCCCGTCATCAGCTCGGAACGGGTTCAGGGGGTCGGGGAAACGTTCTTCACCTTTTAAATAGGCGTACTCAATATAGGAGTCGGTAGGAAACTTTAGGAGGCATTTCCAGAAGTTGGGGACTTCCTGTTGAAAGTCAATCGGAGCTTTATCTCGGCCCCAGTTGTTGAAGTCACCCAGGAGCTGGATTTTTTGAGCCCCTTGCCAGATAAAAGTAACATTATCGCCGACTATTACGGGTGAAATGCCCAGAGGGTTTTCCGATATTCTAGTCACAAAATTTTCCTTGATTTTTCATCCTTCATCCATCGCCCCGCGCCAGTTGTTGCATAATTAGCTGCTCAAAACCTCCCACCAATACCAGTCGTTGGGCTACCGAGCCAAGCGGTGGGAAGGCAAAGTGATTATCAGCAAAGCGGATTTCGGAAGTAACAAAATCAATCTCACCCTGTAGCCCGGTGCGGATGGTTAGCTCGGAACTTCCGGCATAGTGCTGATAAAGCCATTCTACTAAATCCGGGCAATCCAGACAGATGTAACCATTGTTAAAGGCATTGCGCTTGAAAGTCTGGGAAAAAGTGCCCGCGATTAGCAACTGAATCCCCCGAAATTTAAGAGAGGTAGCCGCCTGTTCGCGGGAAGAACCCGTGCCAAAGTTCCAGCCCCCTACCAGAATATCCCCTTCCATGGCAATATTCTGAAATTCGGGGTCATAGTTGAGCATCGCCACTTTCGCCATTTCGTTGGGAGTCATGTTGTCACGATAGGTATACTCGTTGCCATAAATTCCATCGGTGTTCATGTTATCTTTGGGGGCGAATAATAACTCACCCTGTAGGCGGGTGGGGAAGCCTTCCAGAATTTCCTGAGCAGCGATTTCCGCCTGATTTTCACGGCGATTTTGCTTGATAGTCGCCCCGACCTGTTTGGTTTCTACCGCATCCTTGCCACTAATATAGCCCGCCAGAGCCGAAGCCGCTACCACCGCTGGGCTTGCCAGATAGACCTGGGCCTTTGACGAACCCATGCGCCCCTTGAAGTTGCGGTTGGTAGCCGAGATGCCCACCTCGCCTTCCTCGATTATCCCTTCGCCCAACCCAATACAAGGGCCACAGCCGGGCGGTAAGGCAATTGCCCCAGCCGTAACCAGGGCATCCCAGTAGCCCAGTTCACGGGCCTCACGCTCGATATTAGCCGAAGCCGCCGCCAGATAGAATTTCACCCCCGAAGCCAGCTTTTTGCCCTCAACTATTTCTGCCGCCTCCCGAATATCGTCCAGCCGCCCATTGACACAACTCAACAGGTAAGCTTTATCAATTTTCACTTGACGCCGCTCCATTTCAAGCAGGGAGGTAGTGGTCTTAACCTCGTTTGGTCCGGCAACGGTAGGGGTAACGGTGCTAAGGTCGAAAGCGATTTCTTTGGCATAAAAAGCATCGGAATCGGCTTTCAGGTCTAGCTGGTCAAAGGCTTCGATAGATTCGCGGGTCAGGCGGGGCTGAGTGTCGCCACGCTTCTCGAAAAAGGCCACCCGCCCTAATAAATATTCCCGCAACACCCTATCGTAAGGAAAAACCCCTGCCAGTGCGCCCCATTCGGTGGTCATGTTGGAAATGGTCAGACGCTGGCTCATGCTCAGGCTGGCTACTCCCTCGCCTGTAAACTCAATCACATAGTTCAAGACCTCATCGTTAGCAAAAGTACCAATCATTGCCAGAATTACGTCCTTGCCCGTCACGCCCCGCCCCAATTTGCCCGTGATTTCCACCTTAACGATTTCCGGCACTTGCCACCAGGTTTGCCCGGTTGCCCAAATTGCCGCCGCATCCGTCCGAACCACCGGCGTACCCAGACAAGCCAACGCCCCATAGAAATTGGAGTGCGAATCTGAACCTACCACCAGCGTACCGGGCAAGGCAAAACCTTCCTCCGCCATAATCTGATGGGCAATGCCGCTTTTAGCCGGGAAAAAGGCCAAACCATATTGGCGGCAAAAAGCTTCAATCTTAGCGTATTTGGCTAAATTTTCATCACTGTTATTCTGCACATCGTGGTCAAGGGCAATCACGGGCTGGCTAGGGTCAAAAACGCTAGTCGCACCCATACTGTTAAATTTAGGAATAACCGCCCCGGTGTTATCGTGGGTCATAACATGTTTGGGTTTGACCAGCACAAAGTCGTTGGCATAGACTTTTTGGCCCGGTTTTAGCCCAACGCTATATTTTTCAACAATCTTTTCAATTAAAGTCTGGCCCATTGCCTTTATTAATCCTGTTCTGTAATTGCGTATTTTGGATAATCTAAAATCAGGGGTAATTCGTAGGAGGATGCTCTGTCATCCGATGAGCCAAACTATTATAAAATCCAATTATCAACTTTGAGCTTTGCTTTTCTCATATAATTGCCACCCCAAAAAAAATTTTACGAGGCCATACCCAAACAAGGGGACAGCAAACACGTAATAATTAGCATCAAAGTCTATACTAAATAACATAAGTGGGGCAATGAGAATACATATTACCCCTTCTATGTATTCAGCCTCATAAGGTTTTACTTCACGCTTGAAAATTAGAAAACATCCTTCCAAATATAAACCAAATCCAAATATAAGCAGGCATATTTGGAAATTAAACTGGAATTTGCCCCATCCGTTTAAAAACCCCCATACGCTGAAGCAGATTAAAAAAGTCCCGGCAACAAAAGCCATTATTATATTCCGAGTTGGTATTCGTATCGGCATCTTCAGCCGCCTTCCTTTTTGAAATCCTACCAAAAAGCGAATGTTCAAGAGTTTAAGAAACTAGAACAGCCCGACCCCGGACACGATACACCGTGTCCCTACAAATATTGGATTTAAGATTACATTACCGCCAGAGCTTCGATGGCACCCTGATGGTCGGGGGCAAGCTTCAGCACCGCCTGGAACAGCTTGCGGGCGCGGGCGGTATCGCCGCTATCCCGATAGGCCAGACCGAGGTTATACAACCCGGTAAGGTACATAGTCTGGCTGTAGCCATCATCAAGCTCATCTGGCGACAAATCCAGCCCTTCCCGCAAGTGCTTGATAGCGGAAGAATATTGCTGTAACTCGTATTCCACCAGACCCAACTTGACCGGGAAAAGCCAATATTCGGGGTCAAGCTCGTAGGCACGGGCGAAACTGGCCCTGGCTCTGCCAAAATCCTCCGCCATAACGTGAGTATCGCCGATTTCATTTAAGAGGTTAAGGCTGGTTGGTTCTAAACGGTAGGCTCGCTCAAATTCTTCCAGCGCACCGGGCAAGTCCCGCCGTTCCCGCAAAAGCCGCGCAAGTTCAAAATGAGCCGAGGCTGCCGCCGGGTTAAGCTCAATCGAGCGGCGATACAGCCACTCCGCCTGGGGAATATCCACCGCCGACACCAATCCAGCGATATAAAAGGCCGCCTCCGCCGATAATTCCCCCAGGTTCAGGTCTAAAACCTTCTGGAAATTCCGTTGGGCTTCATATTCATCTACCGGGCGTTCCTGAAGAGCCTTTTGCCCTTCCAACAGATAATAACGGGCCAGAAAGCGGTCATACTGCCGCATGTTAGGCTGAAGAAGTTTAAGGGCTTCAATGCCAGCCGCCAGAATTGCCGGGGGTAATTCGCCCTTACCAGCGTCGCTTTCAAAGTCAGTTTTAAGTACCGGAACATTAGGGGGAATTTCCATGCGTTTGGCCGCATCTGGTTTTAGCTCAATAAAAACTAGTTGTTGGGCAATCGCCTTTTTCTGAGCGGCTTCGTCTTTTGAATTAAAGTCTGTCATAATTATTTCTAGTTAGCCTGACCTAACGGATGATTGGCCCTAAGCCTTTTTGTCTGCGCTGCAAAAAATCGTAACGGCGCAAAACCATATCATAATAAAGAGTCTCAACCCAGGCACCGTGCTGCCGGAAATAATGGCGGATGCCCTGGTAATAGGCGTTGGAAAAAACGGTATAGTCGTCGAAATGACCCCAATGTTCGCCAGTATAAACAAAGCCGCATTTTTCGTAAACCCGTTGGGCGCGGCGATTATAAGCCGCTACATCCAGAATCATCGCATCAAAGCCCATCGCGTCAAAATAATAGTTCAGGAAAGCCCACAAAGAATCAGTTCCATAACCCCCGCTCAAAACTTCCGGGCGCAAGGTAACCCCCAGCACGGCATGACTATGGCTGCGCTCGATATTTCGTAAGGTTATCAGCCCCACCAACTGACCCTGGAGATCGTCTACCGCAAACATCATATAATCCCAACGGTTAGAGCGTTCGGCAAACCAGGCGTCCCGTTCATAACGGTGCATCGGGCGGGGATAGCTGGAAGAATAAAGGGGGTCGGGATGGGAGGCCCAGGCCAACCAGCTATCTACATCTTCGCGGTTAAAACGCCGGATAATGGTTTTTTGACCCTTTACCAGCGCACGGTCATCTATTATCATGTTTCGCTGCCCTGCCGCTTTATTAACGGTAGCCCGGATTGTGCCGTTATGCCGCCGTTTCAGGTTTGTAATCGCCGATAACAAACCCATAAATAACCTCATTGGGATTTAACCCAGGTTCAAAAGTGATTTAACAATTTATTTAGGGCAAGCTGACAACTTAACCCAATTTATTAGCCCAATTTATAAGCTTAGTTGATTTTAATATTAGCTTGTTACTACGTCAAGGTTTTGGAGCCATCAGCTATCAGCTTTTAAAGATAGCATTTGTTTATCTGATTTTCGCTCAACGATGGGTAATTTTAAGCCTTCAACCCCAGGTTTCGATTTTGAAGTAGAATTTTTTTAGCTGACAGCTTTTAACTATTAGCCATTTCCCGCAACCTGAATCTTTGCAACTTTCCGGTGGCGGTCCGTGGCAGGCTATCTACAAACATTATCCAGCGTGGATATTTGTAGACCGCAATTTTATCCTTGACGAACTGCTTGAGTTCGGCCTCTAGTTCTGGGTTAGCTGCAAACCCTGGCTTGAGGGTAATATAGGCCATTGGTTTAACCAGGTCGTCGTTATCGGTGTGACCCACCACCCCACATTCCAATACCGCCGGATGTTCAATCAGGGCGTTTTCCACCTCTATGGGCGAAACCCAGATACCGCCCGCCTTAATCATATCGTCGCCACGCCCGTGATACCAGAAATAACCATCCTCATCCACATGATATTTATCGCCTGTCCTAATCCAATCGCCAACGATGGTTTCTTTGGTTTTATCGTGTTTGTTCCAGTAATAGGCGGTGGTGCTATCGCCTTTGATTAAGAGGTTACCCTCCTCGTTGGCTGGAACTTCCTGACCATGTTCATCCACGATTTTGGCCTCGTAACCAGCTACAATTTGTCCACTACTGCCGGGTTTAACCTTGCCAGCTCGGTTGGAGATAAAAATATGCAGGATTTCGGTGGAGCCAATCCCGTCCAGAATTTCCACGCCAAAGCGCGACTTGAACTTCTCCCAGATATGTTTGGGCAAAGGCTCTCCGGCTGAAATTCCCTGTCGCACGCTTTCCAGATTATATTCGGGCAATTCCGGCAAGGTCAACATTCCGGCATAGGCCGTTGGCACACCATAAAACAGGGTGGGTTTAGTAGCGGCACACAGTTCAAAAATCTTCTTGGGTTCGGGGCGACCCGGCAGCAAAACCGTACTGGCCCCCACCGCAAAAGGAAAATAGAGGCCGTTGCCCAAGCCATAGGCAAAAAAGAGTTTCGCCACACTATAACAACGGTCATCCGGCCCGATATTAAGCACCCGGCGGGCATATAGCTCGGTGGCATAAACCATATCATGATGCAGGTGTACCGCCCCTTTTGGTGAGCCGGTCGTGCCACTACTATAAAGCCAGAAAGCGGCATCGTCCTTGCTGGTGGGCTCGGCTTCCAATTCAGGGGAAGCGGCGGCGGTAATTTCGTGGAATAAGAGATATCCTTTTTCCTTAAAACTTGCTTCGGTAGCCCCGCCTGGTTGGTTGCAAACCACGATAACGTGTTTCAGGTAGCGCAACCCAGCCAGAATTGGCTCGACTAGCGGTAGTAGCGGCTCGGAAACAACCAGCAGCCGAGCCCGACTATCCTTGAGGAAATAATCATAATCCTGGCTCTTCATCAGGGTATTGAGCGGCACTGCCACCGCCCCAATTTTCATTGCTCCGAAGAAACTGGCAACAAATTCCGGGCAATCCAGAGTTAGCATTAACACCCGTTGTTCCAGGTCTAGCCCGATGGTACGGAAGGCGTTGCCCGTGCGGTTAACAAGTTCGGCAATCTGGGCATAGCTATATTCTCGCCCCTCGCAAATAATGGCGGTACGACCACCATAGCCGCGTTCCAGGTTGGCATCCACAAAATAGCTGGCGGCATTAAAAGTGCCTGGAATATTTATTGTTGGCGAATTTGACAGCAGTGTCATATAAATTTCTCCATTTTTAAAATTCAATTCCCTTTTGCGATTTAACCCCGGCGTTATAGTGATGCTTGATTTCGTTGATTTCCGAAACGGTGTCGGCGTAATCAATTAGTTCCTGGGGGGCATAACGCCCGGTAATAACAATGTGCAACCCGGCAGGACGGTTATCCAGTGTTTCCTTGATTTCCTCCCAGGGTAGCCAGCCATACTTGATTGGATAGGTCAATTCATCAATCAACACCAGGTCATAGTTGCCCGACATTATCTTTTCCCGGCAAAATTCCCAACCTTCGCGGGCCAGCTTTTTGTCGTTTTCGATATTGTCCGAAAGCCAGGTGAAACCATCGCCAAGTGGGTACATCTCAAACCCTAACTTACGGGCAGCCTTTTCCTCGCCGTAGTTGGAAGTTTTGGCCTTGATAAACTGCAACATACAAACCCGCAACCCCTGCCCCCAGGCTCGTAGCATCAAACCCAGGGCGGCTGAGGTTTTTCCTTTGCCATTCCCGGTGTTGACAATTACCAGCCCCTTTTTGATAGCCTTTTTCATCTTTTTCAGGCGGGCTTCGTGGCTGGCCCGTTGCCGAGCAAGGCGTTCTTCTTCGGTCAGATTCAGGTCGGCTTCAGGGTCGCCTAACGCATCGTCGTCATCTTCCAGATTCTCTTCCAACTCTTCGGCAGATTCCAGCTCCTCGGTAGCCATTCTAGATCCTTTCTATATTAAAACCTTCGCTTGCGTCCAATTTTCAGGTTCAGTTTGTACTCGTTTACGTTCCAAAGCGAAAGTCATATAAGCAGTTTATTATTTTCTGGCAGTATTATGGCCTGAAAATAAAAAGTTAATGTGGGAAAGTGTGATGATTATACCGCAGTGGGGCTAGTAATTCTATTCAAAGTGAGTGAAGGGTAAGGGTGTGTTAATTTGAATTAGGGGAAGGGGGGATAATCTAAATCGAATAATTTGTAGGAACAGGCTCTGTTCTGCGAAACTACCGGATGGGGGAGCATGCTCCTATAATAGTCCCCCGATTTTAGATGTTTGATTTAAGATATTAGAAATATTAACTACTGAACCAGGGCGGCTTCCTGCTTCTGTTTTTGTTCACGTTCCTTCTTTTCGCGTTCTTCCTGTTCGAGGTCGTCACGCTCCTGGGCGGCATATTGGGAGCGGTATGTTTTGGCCCTTTCGCGCAGGGATTGGACAGCCCGGCTTAGTTTATCGGAAGCCTGGATTATATTTCCGTCCCAGGTGTTGTAATTCTGGTGAAGTTTGTTGGCGGTATTGCCTTCGATGGTCGGGAAAAGCTCTTGCTTGATAGCACCATCCACCCGCGCATCCATCATGCGCAACTGGCTGGATAGATTCTCCATATTGCTGGCTACTGTTTCGGCAATTTCCGCTTTTCTCAAAAGATTAGAATCGGCCATTTGTACTCCCAACGGTTATCGGTTGTCAGTATTTCGAGTTCCCCCTTCCGTTATAGGGAAGGGGGCCAGAGGGTTAGGTTAACTATTTCAGTCCAGTCAGGGGCCAGACGTGAATTGAAGGGTCGCCACCTACCGCCAGAAACTTACCATCGGGGCTAATAGTCAGAGAACGGGTAGAGCCACCCGGAATTTTATCCAGTTGAGTAACTAACTTCCCAGTTAAGATGTCCCAGACTTCTACAGGACCACCATCGTAAATAATCAGGCGGCGATTGTCAGGGGTAATGCTACCACGCCAATTATCGGCGTAGCCCTTACCGTTACCTACTTCAATTAGCTTTTGCTGGCTTGAAACCTGCCAAACGTTAAAGACTTTATCCTGTTTGGCAAAGAACAGACTGCCATCCGGGCTGAGTTGCACCCGCGAATTGGCAATTTCCAGCGACCATTCACTAAGTTTGTTGCTGTTGCTTACCTCCCAGGTGGTAATATAAACTTTGGGGTCTTTATCATCGGTGCGCCAAGCTACTGTAACCTTGCTATCGTCAGCACTGAAGGCGGCACTTTCTACCTTTTTCAAACCAGGGCGGCTAAGTTGCCCCAATAACTTGCCACTGCGGGCATCCCACAACCCCAGGCGAAAATTCAATACCAAAGTGCCGGAAGAACTGGTAGCCAGAGGAGCAACTTGTTTGGAAATATTCTGGGAGTCAGCAAAAACCCCACTGCCATCGCCAAAACCCAATACCTTCTTGCGGGTTTCGACATCAATCACCTGCACCCCACCTTCGCCATCCACCAGCAAACGCGAGGATTGGCCCAGGAAACTCAGGAAATCGGCGTAATTTGCTCCTGAAGTGGGCAGAGTAGCCAACCAATTACCACTATCCAAATCTACCAGTTCCAGGCTATTACGCTTCGGGTAGACCAGATATTTGCTATCGGAACTAATGGCAAAAGTAGGGACGTAAGGATTTACGCCCACCCCACTGCTGGTAACTTTTATGACTAAAGGCTCTTGTAACGACATAGTTGTTTTACTTTTCCCTGCGCCGGGGCTGACCGCGCCGCCAGAGAGGCTATTATCACTGCAAGCTGCTAATAACATCGTCAACATAATTATACATGCTAGTAAAATCGTTTGCTGCTTCCCCTGCCAGAATAAAGGCAAGGTTGGCCTGGTTGCCGCCGTGATGTTTTCAGGGGCTCCCCTGTACCACCGCTTCATAAGCTGTCCTCCTTCAGTTATGACAGGTTTTAGACATTGCCCACATTGGCTACCTGGATAAAGGCTGACCGGAAGGCCAGAAGGTTGGCACTTTGAGTTTGAAGTCGTCCTGTTTACCCAGATCAGAATAAACCTGTTTTTGGATGGCATAATCTACCACCCCCGCCCGCCCGGTGCTGATTGGCACAATCTCGCGCAGGTCAAGCGTGATATCTACCACTTTAACCTGAACCGTCGGGTCAAGGTGGATTGGGCCCGCATCAAGTTTTGGCCCGTGCAATTCCGGCGTAACCTCAATCCGAATTCTGGCACGTCCAGTGATGGGGTCAGGGGTCGCCTCACTAATTTTATATTGTAATTTCTGCCCGGCGTATTCCTGAGTGCCACCGATGGGTAACTTGGGCAGCATGGTATTAAGGTCAAGATCGGGATAGCCTTTTTTGACATAGCCGTAATATTGCTGCTGGTCAGAGAAAAGGCTGGGAATTTCGGCATTGGGCTGGTTGAAGTTATTGTAAATTTTATCGTTTACCTTGCGACCCTTTTCGCCACTCTTGTTAGCCCCACCAAAAATCCCCTGATGTCCCCCCCCAATATAGTTCACCTGACTACCGGGCAGCGAAAGCAGCGCGGCACTGGTGGTAATATCGTCATCACCAGCGTAAATCTCCACGCCTTGATGGGCTTTAAGGCGAACCTGAACCTGGGGGTCTTGCAGGGCGGCGTAGTTGGCCTGAATAAAATCGCTGTCCAGGGTCAAATCCTTGAGGGTGCGGGCGGTGAGCATGGCATTATTGTCCACCATTTTAAGAATTTCCAGCAAGGAAAGCTGCATTTGAACTGGCCCCGCCTCAAGTTTTAGGCCACTTGTCCCCGACATTCCCGCCGCCTGCGCCAGATACGAACCGCCCTGAGCCGAAACGGTGAAGGCATATTTATCTATAAAGCTATTCAGGCCATCGTCCATAATAAAGTTGTCGCCATCGCGCTGGGCCATCATCGCCACCGCAATTGCCCCACCCTGGCTATTACCAACCAGGTTGATGCGTTTGCCCGCCGCCAGTTGCGACTGGATAATCTTTAGTTGTTGGGCCGCTTCTAGAGCATCGGCCTTCAGGCTGGAATTCAGGTTAGTTTGGGAGCTAAAGGTCTGGGAATCCAGGATTAAGGGCTTGCCAAACTCGTCCATGCGGGTATTGCCGCCTTCGTCCAGCACGTCCGAAAGCAGGATAGGTTGCCCGGTATTGTAGTTAAAGACATAAATCTTATTGAGCGAGTAGCCGGAGTTATAAGCATGCTCGTAAGCATCGTGGACGGCGTTTTCCCACCTAGAGTTAAAGCCGGAGATATAGAAAACATAGTTATTATCAGGCGGGGTGGAGGGGCGACCCTGCGCGTTGTCCGAGGGTTTGGGATAGTTCCCGTTGATATAGTCCGTGCCATAGCGCAGATAGTTGGTAACAATTTTAAGCTCGGCACTGGTGGAATTGAACTTTGTACCCCAGCGCGCCCCTTTCAAATCATTCAAATGTTGGGCCAGCAGCAGGGCATAATCGCGGTCAGCCCCTTCCATCGGGTTAAAGTCATGCTCTTTGCCGACTTCGTTTCTGTATTTAAACTCAAGTAGCTTGATTTGCTGGTCGAGATGGTCGGTGTAAAGGGCGTAACTCGCCAGCACGCGGGTGTTATAACCCAGGCGGGTATCCAGTAACAGGCTCTCCAAATTCTGGCTGTATAGGAAGCCGTCTTTTTTCTGGTCATAAACCACCTTGCCATTGACCATTCGCACCCCCAGCGATTGGGAACCGTCGGTTGGTTTGGGGCGCAAGCTGTTCAGGTCGGCGCGAGGGTCGCCATATTTCACCTGGGGTTCGCTATCAAAAGATATACCCAGCTTCTTCAGGGTCGCCAGGGTATCGGTGCGCGATTTGAAAGTGCCATCGCTATTCCTGAAGGCTCGCCGCAAAAGTTCGCGCAGGTCGGTTTTGCCCGAACTACTTTGCACCAGATAGTTTTGGGGAATATTAAGCCTATCCAACAGACTGTCGAACTCCGGGGCAGCCAGGGGTTCGTTATCGCCTTTTAGGGGTTGGGGCGCACTTACAGCTTCGTAGATAGCCTTGCCAAAGAGGTTGGCAAGTAGTGGCAGAGGTGCATTATTCAGGGTGTTATAGCGTTCGAGGAATGAAATCAGCTCGTCAACAAAAATGTGCAGGCCATATTTGGCATCTTGCAATAATTCCAGGGCCTCCCGAATCTCGGAGAGGCCTGACCCATCTACCCCGTTACGTTGCAAAAGTTGAAGCATGGCGGAAATATCGGCCAGGTGATAGCCTAAAGGAGCCTCTTCAAAATTGAGGGCGTAAATAGTATTACGCAGTTCTGGAACGCTTAGTCTTAAAGTCATACCTGTCCTTAACCATGTTGCCCGCCGCAAGTATGACGTAGTGGAAGAATGAGGGCGAGAAATATTTATCTGATTAGAGATTATCACATGATTTGAACCTATGCAATCATTTTCATTGTCACATTTTATATAAATATTTTTATACCATTAAATCGGTGGTTGGTTGTCAGTTTTCGGTGGTCGGTAAAGCTGTCAGCTATCAGCCGTCAGCAAATCTTTTAACCCGGCCCTCGGCACTTTCAACTCATTCCTCTCTTCCGACAACGGATAACCATTTCTGGAAAAGGTCTATAAATAAAATAAGACTAAAGGCTAGTAGGCTTGTGAAGTCGTTCACATATATATCTACACGCTCAAGAGTAGTATTAGGCTAGTGTTAAGAGCTAAATTAGACAAAGAAATGAGGTGTGGTCGAAATGATGTTAGCGAACAAAATGCAAAAGAAAAAACCCGCCACCGTAAAAATCGCGATGTGGAGTGCCCGTCATCGCTGGACGGTTTTTGGGGTGTGGTTTTTAGTAACAATCGGTCTGCTGGTGGGCGGTCAACTCTTGGGCAACAAAACCTACGACCCCACTGGAGTTCAATCCAATCAATCGGAATCAACCAAAGCCCTGGCCCTTTTCAAGGAAGCGGGCTACGAGCAACGCGATACTTTATATCTGGTGGTAAATCATCCCACCATAAAAGTTAGTGACCCGGCTTTCAAAGCCACGGTTGAGGATATTACAGCCCGGCTGAGTGCGGTAACTTACAACGAAAACGGGCAACAAAAACCAGTATTCCTGGGCGTAATAAACTATTACAATAGCCAAAATCCAGCTCTGGTTTCGGCGGATGGCACTGCTATGCGCTTGATAGCCACCATTAGCGGCAAGTTTGAGGATGCCAAAGATAAAACTAAAGATATTAGTAAGGCCACGGACGCTATCAAGGCCAAATATGCTGATTACACTATCGTGGGCTTTAGCAATGCTTCCACTAATGAGCAATTCCTTGAAATTTTCAGTCATTCTTTTGAAAGCTCGGTAAAATACACGCTGCCCCTGACCTTCGCTATCCTACTGATTGCCTTTGGAGCGTTGGTAGCGGCCTTTGTACCGCTGATTTTAGGAATTACCGCCTTACTAGCGACCTTTGGCTTAATAGCGATTTACAGCCAGTTAGTTAACCCTTTGAATATGGCTACCAGCCACATTGTAGTAATGATTGGTCTGGCAGTGGCGGTAGATTATAGCCTGTTTATGATTACCCGCTACCGGGCCGAACGCCGCAAGGGTCGCGAGAAGATGGCAGCGATTGAGGTTGCCAGCAGCACCGCCGGACGGGCCGTTTTCTTCAGTGGCATAACCGTAATGATTTCGCTGGCGGGTCTGTTCCTGATTAACGACGACACCTTCACCTCAATCGCGGTGGGTACAATCGCGGTGGTGCTGGTTTCGATTATCGGTAGCCTGACCTTCCTACCTGCTACCCTGGCAATTCTCGGTAAAGGAATTAACTGGGGTCGTATTCCTTACTTCGGGCGGGAACGGGCCGAGGATAGCGGGGTGTGGAGTCGCATTGTCCGGGGCGTGATGAGCAAACCGATTTTCCTGGCTGGTATCGTAGTGATAATGCTGGTAGGCTTGGCAACTCCCTTGCTGCATATGCGACTTGGCGATAGCAGTGCCAGCGTGGAAAACCTGCCAAAAGCGATAGAGTATCGGCAAGCTACTTTGTTGATGCAAGAGAAATGGCCGCAAGGTTCGGTGTTGTATGTGGATGTGGTAGTTAAATCCGATAACCTGAATAATCCTGAGCTTAAAGCGGCAATGGACAAGTTCAGCGCGGAAGCCCTGAAACTCAAGGGTCTGACTGGCCCGGTGGAAACTATTCCGTCTCCGAGCGGCAAAGCGGTAATGTTGCGCTTTATTATGGGTGGTGATTATAACAGTCAAGAAAACCGCGACCTTGTAACCAAAGTTCGCAAGGAATTAGCTCCGGCGACCCTCAAGCCCGTCAGTGGCACGGAAGTTTATGTTACGGGTTGGGCGGCATTGATACTGGATGTTGTTGACCAATATACGGCGGCTTTACCCTGGGTCTTCGGCTTCGTGCTGGGCTTGAGCTTCCTGTTATTGCTGGTGGCCTTCCACTCAATTGTTATCCCGATTAAGGCCATCGCCCTTAACCTGTTGTCTACTGGGGCGGCTTACGGCGCAACAGTGCTGGTTTTTCAGGACGGTTTCCTGAGCGAGTTTATCGGTTTTACCAAAGTTCCGGTGATTGAACCCTGGTTGCCTTTGTTCCTCTTTACCATTCTGTTCGGTCTGAGCATGGACTATCACCTGTTCGTATTAACCCGGATTAAGGAGGAAAAGGATAAAGGCGCGACTTCTAACGAGGCCGTAGCGAAGGGTATCAGTATAACCAGTGGCACAATTACCAGCGCGGCTTCGATTATGGTGGTGGTGTTCGGCATCTTCATCACAATGGAGCTGATGATGTTACGGCAGTTGGGACTGGGTCTGGCAGTGGCGGTCTTCATTGACGCGACTATCATCCGCAGCATCCTGTTACCCGCTTCGATGAAACTGCTGGGTGACTGGAACTGGTATATGCCAAAATTCCTGAGCTGGGTGCCGCGCGTCACGATTGAGGCCGAGGAAGCCGAAGTGACCGAGGTTAAGGCCGAGGAACGGGAGTTGGCAACAGTCTAAATAGTGGTAAAGAATCTGGAGGCAAGTGCGGCTAAAACCGTAACTCGCCTCCTATCCCCCAGGGTAGGCCGCTGGCTCTTCCCTGGGGGATAGGGAGTTCTTTGTCGTTTAATAGCTTTAGTTTTTGTTATAACACCAGGGTATGGGTTAAGCAATCCACCCGCAATCTAAAACAGAAAGTTGTGATTTATGACCCCTGAACAAAAAGAGTTAGTGCAAACCTCATTTGAAAAAGTAGTACCTATTTCGACCACTGCCGCCAGCCTGTTTTATGGCCGGTTGTTTGAGTTAGACCCTGAGTTAAAATTACTTTTCAAGAGTGGTATGGATGAACAGGGTAAAAAGCTAATGACCATGCTGCGGGTTGCAGTTAAGGGACTAGACAAACTGGACACTCTTGTTCCTGTCGTGCAGCAATTAGGCCAACGTCATGCCACCTATGGGGTGCAGGATTCTCACTATGATACGGTAGGAAGTGCCCTGCTATGGACACTTGCGCAGGGGTTGGGAAATGATTTCACCCCCGAAACCGAAGCCGCCTGGACTGAGGTTTATGTTCTTTTGTCGGGGGTAATGAAAGAGGCCGCTGCTTAAGTCGCTAACCATCTAAAAACGTTATGATTGGGCAAAATTATACCTTATGGCTACAAGGGTTTAGTGCTGATGAGTGACAACTGATTACTGAATACTTTCCCCAAGTGTGTGGTCGCTGCAATCTCTCTGGCACGGTGTCAGGGAGATTGTGGCTTTTATAGCACCTAGCGATACCAGCCCTTGCAGCGGGCGTACTCGCTACCGAGCAGGCCGAGGTTTACCGGGCCAGTGGTATTACTGGTGCCATTAATCGTAACTTCGAGGCGGGCAAACTCAAAATATTGCAGGCGGCGTTTGACGTTACCATCGCTGACCTCAAAGGCGGGACTGAGGGGCTGACCCAAAGCCTGATTCTGCTTGAGATAATCCACAAAAGCGGGGTTGGTTTTGGGGGCGGCAGAGCCAACGCTAGCAGGGGGCTTGGGAATGGCCTCACATGTCGTCAGGTTCAGGACATCGGTGCCAAGCTTGCCAAGTTTCACCAGCTTGTCGCCGGGATTCTGTACCAACCAGCCTCGCTCGAAGAACTGCACCCGCCCAACTGCCTCCAGGTCGAAATCCTCACTGACCGGGTAGCCATAGCGGGCAATCCCCCCGGTCGTATCATACGTCCGCATAAACTCGCTCCGCATACTGTGACGGGTCGCCGCCACAAACCGCCCGCCATCCGGCAGGTTGGCATCGACAGCACCGCCCGCAAGAGGATAGAAATTCAGGGCTTCGGGGGCAATCTTCCAGTTTGTGGTCAGTCCGGCGGAGGGGCTAAAAGTCAGGTCTCCCTTGCTGAACAAGGTTTGGAGGGGGTCATCCTGAGGTAAATCCTGACGATACTTGCGGGTAGTAGTATCTTTGGGACGCACCACCACCAGATATTTAGCCGCCGGGTCTAACTTCGTAGCATTTGCCCCCAAAAGCTGGAACGAACCCGCCGGGTCATAGGTCAATTCGCGCCAGTTAGTGCGGGGCTCTCCCACCACTGCCAGCCAGGCTTGAACCGTATCAGGGCTAGGACCATCCAGCCGCACATTTACCGCCGTACCAGCCGGAACCACCGCCGTGGTAGTAACAGCCGCCGTACTTGTGGCTACCGCCACCGTCGCCGAATTAGACTCAGTATTGGGTTTCGTAATAATTCCCAGAATATTGATTATCACTACTAGAGCTACAATCCCGACCACCAAACCGATTGCCCCCGGAATGGCAAACCGTTGGAACGTTTCCAGAAATGGGTTCGGTTCACGACGATGAAGGGGGGTAGTGGGCGGCGGAACCGAGCCGGGCTTTCCGGCAATCCGGGCGGCGGTATCCTGAATAGGGTCAGACATCCCCAGGTTGCGAAGCGTGCCACTAACACCGACCAGCCGTTCAGACTTGGCGAAACGGTCAGCTTGCCCCGCCACGGGCACGTTGGCATAGCCACCGGGACTGGCGGGTGGCACATAGGTAAAAGTAGCCCCATCCGAAGCGGGCTGGACGGGGAACGCCCCGTTATTATTGCCACTATTATTCCCACTATCAACCCGACCCTGGCTAGTGCCGACGAAATTGGCATCCGGGGGGGGGTTGGGGCTGGGGTTGATTAAAGGTGGACGGGATTCAACATAAGCGGCGCGGGCATAAGTAGGGGGTGCCTGGTCGGCGGGCAAGTCTATCGGCAAAGCACCCCGCCGCCCTAATTGCTGCTCGCGCTCAACCCGGTCAATTTCACTCAGGCGTTGCTGGGCGGCAGCCATCCCCAGAGCCTGGGCTTTGACGAAATAGGGACGGGACTCGCCATACTGCTTTTGCTCAAGTAGCCACTTGCCGTAATCATAACAGACACGCGGGAAAGTTGGTTGCCAGGGGTTGGGCGAAATAATCTGACTAAGTTGGTCAACCAGATAGATATACTCACCGCCCACTTCTTTGCGCCCGTTGTCCCAGGCTTTTTGGGCACGACTGACCCGTTCTTTCAGCCGTGTTACCGATTCTGCTTCGGGCTTGCCGTCCGCCCCGGTGGTACGCGAGGCCGAAAATTTCTCCAAACCGTTAGGAACGGGAAGGTTGCCGTTTTCTGTGAGGGTGGTCGGATTATTACTTGCCGCTTGCCGCGATTTGCGGTCTTCCAATGAGCGTAACTTGCTGTTGGTAAGCGAAACCAGCCGGGGATCGCGGGGTTTGAGCGGCATAATCAGCTCGTACCAGGCTACCGCATCCTCAATATTGCCCGTTTGGGCCGCGCCATCCCCCAGGCTCATATAAATTACTGCTAAATCGTCCTGAATCGCCCCAAAATTAGCATCGCGGGCATAAAGCCGTTGGGCCACCGATAGTTTTTGCTCAACCGCCTGGTCGGGCTTTTCCAACTCCAGATAGAGGGTGTTAAGTTCCTGAATTGTGCGAACCCGACTATCCTGTGGCTTGAAACGGGCGGCAAAATTGACAAAATCCAATGAAAGTTTGTAATTATAGGCGTTGCTTGCCTTGCGACTCTCTTCCATGCAATAGTCGAAAATAACCCCATCGTAACGGTTGATGCTTTCCTCGACCAACCGTTTATGCATCCGTCCGGCCCGCACCATCTCGCCACTGGCAATCGCCCCACCAATATAACGCACCAGCAGATTGCTCAAAACCTCATACAAACCATGATGGCTGGCATTAACTTTTTCCAGGATAAATAGCTCGTTTAGCCCCTCTTCCCACTGTCCCAGGGCGAACAATTGCTGACCTTTTGAAAGAATATTTTCGGATTGGGCAATAATCTGGGCTGGGGTTTTCTCCAAAGCCTGGTCAGTTTGGGGTAGTTGCTGGGATAAGCTATTTCTTAAACCAAGCGGAACATAGGGGATGCCACTCAGGGTGGTAGGCTCCTTGATTTCTTCACTGATGGGCGGGGCCAGGTTGCGACGTTCGTCCAAATCCTGGACCGTCCGTTCCAGTAGCCGTTCCAGTTCGGGGATTGCTATCCGCACCCCCACTTCATCCACTATCGCCAGCGAGAGGGTAATATTATCGCGCCCGCCCGCCTTCATAGCTGCTTCGACCATCTCATGGCAGAGGTCGTGAAATTTTTGGGGCTCCCAACTGCGCCGAATATCCCCCAATCCCGCTGTCAGTAGCGTTTGTAAGCCTTGCTCGCCCACCATGTCCCAGAGGCCATCGCTGCATAGCATTATCAAATCCTGATTTTGCAGGTTGGAAAGATTAATATCAATCAGGACAGTCGCTTCCAAACCAAGGGCGCGGGTAATAGTATGGCGGCGGTGGTCGGTTTTAAGGCTCTCGGCTGTTAGTTGTCCGTTTTCCACCAGACCCTCACCAAACTCGACTACCCAGCTATGGTCGGTAGTGACGGTAAAGAGGCCAGAACTGGAGCGTTCCAGATAAATCCGGGTATCACCAACGTGGGCCGTTATAAGCTGGTCGCCAATAATCAAGCCGCAAGCCATTGTGGTTGCCATACCGGGGCGTTCCTGGGCCAGCACAAACACTTCGTAATTGGCGCGTAAAAAGGAATTTTCCAGGGCGATGACCGGGTTATAACCTTGCTGGGCATAGAAGCGTTCAAACTCGGTCAGCATTGTTTCAACGGCGGTTTTGCTGGCAAGTGCGCCCGCCATTCCCATACTCACGCCATCGGCGACCACCAACAAACAACACGCTGGAACATTTTTCTCAGGGTCAGCCGGGACGAAAAGGTGACCGTGAAAATCCTGCTGTTCTTTCTTGCGGAGGCCGATATTAGCTTCTTCTACTATTCTTAGGGAGAGTTGCGCCACTGTTAAAATAACCTGCTTATCTACTAACTATCAAGATGGGCTTTAATATTTACCCCGATTTCGAGCATTTTACACTATTTTGAAAGATGGTGCATGCAGGAACGGGTAACGGTGGTCGGTTGTCAGTGAAAGGTGACTAACCACCAATACCCCAAGAAAATAAAAATTACTTGGCGTTGTTGGCGAAAACCTGTGCCCCCTTAGTGTATTAGTCCCAGGCGAACCCAAACCGAGCAATATTTCAAGGTTTTTTCCCTGGTATTTATTCATCCTTTATCCCTCAGCCTTCAGCCTTCTGAAAGGGGGTTAGGTTTGTTCCTTACACATACCTTCGGTGGAATTGCACCAGGGAAAGAAGTGGGGGATTAGACCAAAATATGTCGCACGGCACGAATTTTGCCTACAACACTAAGTAGATAACATTGGTTATGCAGAGAAAATTAGTTAACATATCTGATAACTTAATCCTGCTTGTCAGAGATGAAAACCAGAGTTAACTACTTTAGTAAAATTAGTGGTAATGGGTTGATAGAAAGGTGTTAAAAATATGACTGCAATTCGTGATTGGGGAGAGGCCTTCTTAACTGCTATAAGCGGAGCCTTCGCCAAATTGTTAGGGTTTTTACCTGACTTGATTGGGGCTTTGCTTATTTTGTGGATAGGTTGGATTGTAGCTAATATCCTCGGCAAGTTGGTTGCCGAGATACTGCGAAAAGTTCACTTCAATGATGCCACCGACAAAGCTGGCCTATCGCGCTTCCTGCATTCTGCGGGAGTCAAGCAAGATGCCAGTGGAGTTATGGGTGATATAGTTAAATGGTTCTTTAGAATTATAGCCCTGTTAGCGGCTTTCAGCGTGCTGCAACTGCCAGCTCTGACTGCTGCCTTAACCGGTATTCTCAACTTCATCCCCAATCTGGCAATCGCTCTGGTAATTATTCTGGTGGGCGGATTGATTGCCAACTTCGTGGCTGATTTTGTCAAAGGTGCCGCTAGTTCGGCGGGGTTTGGCAACGCTGGTTTGTTGTCGAATGTAGCGCGTTATGCCATTTTGTATGTAGCCGTAATCGCCGCGTTAGGTCAGATTGGCATCGCTCAAACTGTCATAAATACCTTGTTCATTGGTACAGTCGCCGCGCTTGCCCTGGCTTTAGGTTTGGCTTTCGGACTAGGTGGTCGTGAGACCGCAGGTAAAATCTGGCAAAGCACCTACAATTCAGCGCAAGAGAACCTACCCAAGTTAGGCGAAGGAATGAAGCGTCAAGCTGAACAAACCAAACAACAGGCGAAACAGGCTGCTCAACAGGTCACGCAAAATCAGGGGCAGCAGCGCAATACTCAGCCGGTTGCAAACTATCAGGCCAATGTACAGCCTACTTACGCCCCTTATCCGCCTACTCAAACGCAAGGTCAGGCTCAGGGATACTACCAACCACAACCGTACTATCCTGCTCCTGAAGGTTATACAGGTGGTGGACAAGCTAGCAATGATCGCCCGGTGAACCCCCCTCGCCAGTAAGTTTCAGGCGAAGGAACTCGGCCTGACAGCCATAAGTGCTGTCTGTACGTACAGGTTCTGAGGCTATCCTTGATTTCGCAAAATCAATAGCTTTAACTTTAGCCGCTGGAAATTGTTCCGGCGGTTTTTTTATACCTATTTTCTGAAATACTGCTTTATTCTTTAGTCTCAGTCCTTCCATTCACCAGCCAATACAAACTCCCGGCGTTAGGCAAAGCCTCCGACAGCGCGATCAGGGCCGTTACGTAGGGGGCGGGACGGGCCTTGGCATAATACAAACCGTTTTCGGTCCGAGGGTCGAAATTTGCATCCAGATAACTATGTAGTTCCTGCACCGTAGCTGTATCGCCCATCTCTGCCGCAAAAACCAGCGCAAAGGCAGTATTCAGGGCTTCGGTGCTGATTTCCATGCTTTCATTAATCCCCACCGAAGTAAGCTTCAGTCCATCAGTAGTGCTTTTCAGCCGTTTGCGAAAGCGGGGATAAGCTTTTTGGGCGGTGGCAGGGTGCCAGGCAGTCATAAAAGCAAAGCCCCAGGCATCGGTGAAATTAAAACTAACAGGAATAGACATTTTCAGGGCGGGCATGTAGGCCACGCTCAAGAGGCCGTTAGGGGCGGGCAGGGGAATCGCCCCGGCGGAGGTTAGCATTTTGCGCTCCACCCAGTTTGCCCAACCTGAATTAGCTTCGGCAAAGTTTGTATTCTGAAGTCGGTCATGCAAAATATTGCTGATACAGGCGTGGTTGTTACAGGCGGCATAGGCTCGACTGGGTTCACAGCAAACCCCGCCAAAGTGGTTTTCGGTCATCTGCTGATGGATTCTCTCCGCCAGTTGAGTGTAGGTATATTCAAAGCTGATTTTTTGGCCCTCAACCTCGGCTTCAAGTCGGAAACCTTCGCGGTTATAACGGTCATCCCCGCTTAGAAGCTGATAAAAGCCCAGCATCGAGGCCAGATGCCCACTATACTGGATATTGCCTTGCTGGCAGGGGTCAAGGGGCAGTGGCCCGCCGCTCAATCCCAAACGACTATGGGCGGTTTCGACCACGCCCTGCACCAGACTCGGCCTGACCGCTTCGGGCTGGCTCTTGTGTTGGGTCGCCATTGCCCCATATAACCAGTAGGCCCAGACGCGCGGCTGCAACATTTTCTGAATATAACGCTCGATAGCGGCGGCACATTCATCGGCACGCTGGGGCTGAACCTGGGCCAGAGCATACAGAGCGTAGACCGGGAATGCCAACTGGAAGCGTAGCCCAAAATTCATGCCATCGGCGCGGGTAAGGTAAAAGCCCGCCCATTGCTCCAGGGGTTGGTTTACCAAACTCGCTAAATATTTTATATGAAGTTTCTGGCTGTTTACCTGCATTTTTCCGTTCCTCTATTGTTAGAATACCATAACTTCAAACTTTTCATACTTGACCCTGAATTCTGACGCCTGGTTCAATTTTCATTTATGCTATACTGAAACCGAATTTGATTTTAGATATTTACCTAAAACCGACGACTGACAACCGACAATCATTCAGGAAAAGGTATGTTGAGAACAATAACCGCTACCCGCTATGTGATGCCCTTGCGCGAGGGAGGGTCATTGCCGGGAGTAGTGGAGGCCGATGACGAAGGGTTATATGTGCTGAAGTTCCGGGGGGCGGGACAGGGGCCAAAATCGCTGATTGCAGAAATGGTAGCCGGGGAAATCGGGCGGGCTATAGGCTTGCCCGTGCCGGAACTGGCCTTTATGGAACTAGACGCAGCTCTGGGGCGCAACGAGCCGGATTTTGAAATCCAGGCCCTGATAAAAGCTAGTGCGGGGCTTAATCTGGCGATGGACTACCTGCCAGGAGCGTTGCCCTTTGACCCGGTTAAGGCTAGCGGACTGGACGCGACTCTGGCTTCGGCTATCGTCTGGTTCGATGCCTATGTTACCAATGTGGACCGCACCGCCCGCAACACCAATATGCTGCTCTGGCACAAAAAACTGTGGCTGATAGATAACGCCGCCGCCCTTTATTTTCACCATAGCTGGCAGGATTACAAGGAGCGCAGCCGCAGCCCCTTTGTCCCAATCAAAGGTCATGTGCTGTTGCCCCATGCTACAGAGTTAGCCAGGGCCGATGCTCGCCTGAAACCGCTTTTGACCCCGGAGATTCTGGAAAAGATTGTCCAGGCTATTCCCGACTCCTGGCTGGAAGAGGGCTCGATTTTCGCCACTTCCGAAGAACATCGCCAAGCCTACCTGACCTATCTGCTGGAACGGTTAACGGCCTCAGCTATTTTTGTAGAGGAGGCTCAAAATGCCCGCGCAGCACTCGTTTGATTACGCCATTGTGCGGGTAGTGCCGCGAGTGGAGCGCGGCGAGTTTATTAATGTCGGGGCAATTATTATCTGTCGTCCCCAACGCTATCTGGCGGCTAAAATTGAGCTTGACCAGAAGCGATTACTGGCAGTTGCGCCCGATATTGACCTGGAGGAGGTGCAAAGTTATCTGGATATTATTCCCCTGATTTGTGCCGGGGGTAAAGAGGCTGGCCCCATCGGTAAACTTTCGCAGGGGGAGCGATTCCACTGGCTGGTCGCGCCCCGCAGCACCATTATCCAGCCTTCCCCGGTACATTCGGGACTCTGTTCCGACCCCCCGGGGATGCTCGAACACCTGCTAAATACTATGGTGCGAGCTGTGCCGACTTATGGGGAATAATCGGTTATCAAAAAAATATCAGGGAGATATTTTATTCAGCCAGAACCTCATTGGCGAACTCCGGGTAGAGGGCAAAGGTCATTGCCAACCAGGCTACTGGCAAGAGGTTTGTCAATGGTTTTTGGGCGAAATATACAAATCTTAATAGCAACTCTAAGTTACTTCTATGGCGACTTTGGTAATATCGCCCCTGTCAAACCGAACCTGAATATTAGCCCCTGGTTGGAAACGTGGTATTAAATTCGGCGGAACAATCGCCTTAGCCTCGGACTGAAACATCTCCCGACTGATGGGCCGCACCTGCACCATAAAGCCCATTACCCGGCTACCCCAGTTATCCTGAATATTCATGTCCCAGGCAGCAATCACGTTTGCCGGAGCAGCTTCACCCGTTAAAGAGAGTTCGCGGTTAAGGTTTTCTATCCGTTGCAGAATTTCCTGCACCTGAGGCGATTGCGGGTCAGGGGCAACCACGCCCTGATTCATGGCCATCGCCGGATTAGGATTTATAACAACGGCACTGACGGGTAGATTTCCACCCATAAAGGGTTGCATTATATTAATTGTCCGGGCTGGGGCGATAATTCCTGCGATAGCGATTTCCGAGGGCTTATTCGGGTCGAAACGCACTTCCAGAATTGTACCGGGCTGGTATTGCATAATCTCGAACATCGAAACAATTTTTTTGGCTTCGGCGCGGAAGGGCGGGCGGTTGGCGGGGCGCACCTCAAGCGCAAAACGAGCCTGAGGATTATCGTTGACCGTTACCCCGGTAGTGTTTACGCTAAGAATTGTAGCCTGGGCTATTTCGCCGGTCTGAAGCAATTTGCGGGTGCGTATAGCACTTATTACAAACAGGCCAATTACCAGGGCGAAAATCCCCACCACGATTAAGGGAATAAGAAGGCTTAACCACTGTAAACCAGCCAATAGTTTCTCCTTAAGAACGTAAATAGAGTAACGTTTTTAGATAATGACGTTGACATTATATACTGAAACCACCAATCTGAGCCAGACCTTAACGAACCTTTTTATCAGATATTAAGCTTTGATATTTTTGGCAAAAAAAAGGCACCTGTGCAGTTACCAGATGCCGTTTGTGCTCGCATTATTTGTGTAGGAGGAGTTTCTCTATAAGAAGAGTAACTTTTGAGGTTATTTGAGATCAACTATCCTGTAGACAGTTAACCGAGAGTTTTGCTCAGGCCAGTCGGCCCTCACTTGTTTCTCTCAATATATAATACGCCTGAAACCTCAATAAAGTTACGCCAAATCGCCGACTCTAACACAATTCTTATATTCTTTTAATGTTTCTGCTTGGAACTAGCCGAGCTCCTACCGACCACCCACTTTTACCTCAATAGAAGCAACCTCCGCCACTGGCTTTTTATTGGCGGCTTGCAATTCCTCTTTCTTCTAAAATTCAATCTCGCGTTTAAGCTAAGTTTGGCGGTCGTGGCACATATATTGCCTATTAACACAGGTACTGAACCAACATGACTGTTTAGATTTAGTAGGTAATTAATATCTGGGGGATTAAGTACCCGAAAAAATTTGATAATCAGCTTAACAATTACTGATGGCTTCATCGGTGAGTGGTTTTGTAGTATCTGTCCCTCCATCGAACATTTCTCATTACCGTTAACTACAATCCACCCTTCCCAGGAAAAAAGAATAGGTTAGCCGCCCGCCATATTAACACCTCTGGGGTTCCAGTGATAAAAAAGTCGCATCTTTTGAACTAATCTTTCCGTGTGATTTCAAATTTGAATTTATACTCCCTGCAAAGAGTTTGGGGGTAAAGGAGAAGAAGATTATGCTTTCGAGGAAGAAAAGTGTTTTCACGATCCTGCTATTAATATTAAGCCTGGTACTGGCGGCTTGCGGAGACCCTACCGCTTCCACTGCCCCTGCTACCACTGCTTCAGGCGGAGCTGCAACTACTGCCGCTTCGGGCGCAACCACTGCAGCGGCTACTGGCCCTAAAGTTGAGATAACTATGTCAATTTGGGCCGGAGTTGATGAAGCCAAAGAATTCCAGACAATCATTGACGGCATTAATGCTAAAGCCACAAATTATCGGGTGACTGTCCAGGCCAGCCCGCAGGAGTATGTAACCAAGTTGCAAACCGGCCTGGCCTCTGGCACCGCCTCCGATATATTCTGGGTGGATGTTGACCATTTATCCGGTTTTGCCGATAAGGGTTCCTTACTCGACTTGACCGATATGTTAAAAGCCGATAAGACTCACCCGGCCTCAAATCTGGATGATTATTTTCCGGGCGCAGTAGCCGCCGCATCATATAAGGACAAGGTATACGGCTTGCCCTGGATTCAGCAACCTCTGGTTTTGTACGCTAACCTTGACATGTTCAAGGCCGCTAATGTGAACCCGCCAACTGCTGAGTGGACCTGGGACGATATGCTGAAAGCCGCCCAAAAGTTAACCCTTGACGGGAACGGTAAAACTGCTGATGATGCGGCTTTCGACACGAAAACAATCAAACAATGGGGCTTTACTACCAACGGCACCGATTGGCCTCCTACTCAGATGTACATCTGGCAGGCTGGTGGTCAATCTATAGCCCCGGATTTCAAGTCTTCACCGATTGACTCGCCGGAAGCGGTAAAAGCCGAGCAATGGTACGCCGACCTGGCTCTCAAATCCCATGTATCGCCTACCCCCAGCCAAATCAAGGATCAGGGTTTCGATACGATGTTTATCAATGGCAAGGTAGCGATGTTTGTGGGTGGAGCAGCGGATTCGCTGGAAACCCGTGATGGTATGAAGGGGCAAGCTCAGGCTTTCCTGGTACCAAAAGGCCCTGGTGGTAATCGTCTAACACCGGCATATATAGCTTTCAATGCCATTAGTGCCAAGACTAAAAACAAGGATGCTGCTTTCGCAGCGCTGGCCGATATTACCGATGGCATCCAGAAGTGGAAAGTACCGGTTCCACGTAAATCCCTCTCGACAAAAGAGGCCATCCAAAAGGCTCAACCCAAACGCCCGGCTGGTTCGATTGATACGATTATTGCGGCCCTGCCGGATGCCAAAGCTGCGCCAATCTACCCTAACTACGCTCAGTGGGCTGACATTTGGAGCACCCAGTTCGTTGACCCGCTTTTCCGGGGCAAAGATACTGCGGCGAATCTCGCTAAAAAGGTACGCCCGTTGCTAGAGGAAACTTTGCCCAAATAGTAATCTCGGGGGGATGGTAGTTTTTTGATTGCCATCTCCTGTTTATCTTTTTCCAGGTAGTTTAATCAATAAACCTACTTCAGGAACAAAATAGGGGGTTGAAATGGTAGGAGATCCCATTGGTGATTATCTTCCAACCTTTATACGGTTTTTGCTGCTGGCGGTGGCGGTTATTGGCATTAGTGTAGGTGTGCATTATCTCCTCCGCAACGTATTTCACCTACGCCGCGAGGTAGCAATAGGCTATTCTCTGATAACGCCCTGGATATTAGGGTTTTTAATATTTAGCTTTACGCCGATGTTAGCTACTTTTGTACTTAGTTTTACCGACTATAACCTGCAACAGTCGCCAAATCTGGTAGGTGTCAAAAATTACGATACGCTATTCAACAAAGACGTTAATTTCTGGCCTTCTATCAGGCTAACCATACTTTACTCTATTATTAGCGTCCCAATCAGTGTTTTCTTTTCCCTGATGCTGGCTCTTTTACTCAGTAAAAAGTTGCGCTTTATCGGGGTTTACCGGGTACTGTACTACTTACCCTCAATCGTTCCGGCGGTAGCGGTGGTTTTGTTATGGCGTTGGATATTCAACCCGGATGTGGGTCTACTCAATACGGCCTTATCGCCTATTTTTAACCTGACAGGTCAGACACCCCCGGACTGGTTTGGCGATGAGAATTGGGTGCTACCAGCCTTCATCATCATGAGTTTATGGACAGCCCTGGGAAATAACACCGTTATCTTGCTTGGTAGTCGAAAAAGCGTAGCCACCGATTTATACGAAGCGGCCTCAATAGATGGGGCTAATACTTTCGTCAAGTTCAGTAGAATTACCGTTCCAATGATGACTCCGGCCATTTTCTTCCTGATAGTGGTAGAGTTTGCCAGTGCCATGCAACTTTTCACGCCAGCCGCTTTTGCCAGGGCTACTCCGGCTGCCGGACGCTTTATGAACCTGTTAATTTTCTCCTACGGTTTTGAACAGTCGCGTATGGGTTACGCTACCGCTTTAGCCGTAATATTATTCCTGCTAATACTGGCAGCTACCATTGTACTCTTCCGTTCCCAAACGCGGTGGGTCTATTATGAAGGTCAAGAAAAGTAAAAGCACGACTGAGAAAGGAAATAGTTTATGAGCACAACCGTTACTCAGCCCACAGCCTCACCCAAGCCTGTTCCCTGGAGTCCTCTCCGCGTCAGACAGATAATAGGTAAGTCGGCTATTTACCTGCTGGTTTCCGCGCTGGGAGTGTTATTTTTAATCCCGCTTTTTTGGCTGGTTTCCAGTTCGCTCAAAGAGGGTGCCCATATTTTCGACCAGCCAGTTCAATGGTTTCCAGCCGTTCCGCAGTGGAATAATTACCCGGATGCCTGGAACGCTTTACCTTTCACGCGCTTCCTTTTGAATACCATGTTTGTAACATTGGTGCCATTAGTAGCAGAAGTTTTTGTTTCGGCTCTGGTAGCTTATGGGTTCGCCCGTTTCGCTTTTCCAGGCCGTAATCTCCTTTTTATGGTAATGATTTCGACTATGTTTTTACCAGATGCGGTTAAACTAATTCCAACTTTTCTAATCTGGAAGCAGTTCGATTTAATTAATCATTACGACCCGCTGGTTTTGGGTTCTCTTTTGGGTGGTACGCCGCTTTTTATTTTTCTAATGCGCCAGTTCTTTTCATCAGTCCCAAAGGAGATTGAAGAAGCCGCTATCATAGATGGAGCTAATGTTTTTCAGACTTTCACCCGCGTTATGCTACCACTGATTAGACCTGCCTTGCTTTCAGTCAGCATTATTGGATTTCAAGGGCATTGGAATGACTTCCTGAGTCCCCTGATTTACTTAAATTCACAATCAAAATATACCTTAACAGTCGGGATGTACTTCTTTACGGGTGGCGTAAACGAAAGACCGCATTGGGAGTGGTTGATGGCAATGTCAACTTTGATGGTTTTGCCAATTTTAGTCCTTTTTATAATTTTCCAACGCTACTTTATAGAGGGACTTACT
Source organism: Chloroflexia bacterium (assembly GCA_038207495.1). GTDB lineage: Bacteria > Chloroflexota > Chloroflexia > Chloroheliales > Chloroheliaceae > Chlorohelix. Next base: position 88,959 of record JBBQZS010000005.1, on the reverse strand, counting down.
TCAGGTGGGGTTAAGGGTTAGGCTGATTTGGTATTAAAGGCGTATGTACTTTAAGTATTTAAACCGTAGTATCCACTTTCTTTTTTGTGGTTAGGAAGTAAGTTTAAGTTTTTGACCCCCACCCCCTAAAGGAGGCAGGGGGTTAGGTCAAACAAGCTTTCCCAAAGCTCTAAACCTTATTGTAATAATTTCTGTCCGTCCATAAATCTTATCAAGGAAGTGGGCCGGGGTTTAGTTCTAGCCTGGTGCAACTTTTCGAGACAAACCAGTTTCACTAGCTGAGTTCCTGCCGGCCACCTGCTTTTACCTCGGTAGGGGAGACCTCTCCAACTGGTTTTTTATTGGCGGCTTGCAATTCTTCGTCTCGCAGCAACTCAATCTCGCGTTTAAGCTGAGTCTGGCGGCGGTGGATAGTGTAAAGATAAGCGAAAATAACTATCCAGACCACGGCATAGGCCGCGATGACATAAATCAGGCCGCTGTTCACCTGTTCGAGGGTGGGTGGTGGGGTGGTTTGTAAAAAAACTGAGGCAAATTGCAACATTCTAGTTTTCTCCTCCTTCAAGAGCCAGACGACGTGCTGCCACTTCATCCTGCATCTGACCGAGGCGCATCCGCTCAGTCAGGAAATAGGTAAACAAAAGGCCAACTGCTACCGAACAAATCCCCAGGGTTAAATACATAAAGGGGTCAAGGCCAACAGTAGTTTCCGAGCCGTTACTGGTCGAAGAAAATATAAGGGGATGCTGACCTTTGGGAAACCAGCGCGTTGAGAAAAAGACCAACGGCACATTCACGAAACCGATTATGCCAAAAACGGCGGTCAGGGCGGCCTTACGGGTGGGGTCATCAATCGCCGCCCGCAACATTACCCCGGAGATATAAACTACCAGCATAATGCTAACGGTAGTCAGGCGCGGGTCCCAGGTCCAGAAAGTTCCCCAGGCATAACGTGCCCAGATTGAGCCTGTCACTACCCCAATTACCGAAAAGAAAATACCAAGCTCTAGCCCGGCGACCATTACAATATCCCAACTGCGTTTGCGGGTGCGCCAATAGCCTATAGCCCCCACAAAGTAGATGAAAAAGGCGATAAAACAAACGATATTGGAAGGCAAGTGATAATAAAAGATGCGCTGTGAATATTTCAGAATAGCATCGTCCCCCGCCAGCAACACAAATAGCAGCGAGACGGGCCAGCTAACCAGCAGCGACCACATTATGATTGTTGAAAAGCCCAGGCCGGTTTTAGCAGGACGACTAGCGTTATATTTCGCGATTGTAGCCATATATTTATTCCTCAACTGCCAACTCAAACAAAAGAATTGGCAAAACCAGAAAAATCACATCAAAAACCAGCATAAATTCGAGTTGCCCCAGCACCTCATCAAAGGGGCGGTTTGCCAGAACGGCTGAGGTAGCGTTGGTGGCGGCTATAATCACCGGCAACATAATCGGGAAGAACAACACTGGTAGCAACACTTCCCGAGCCCTGGTGTTAATTGCCATCGCCGCAAAAATCGTGCCAATCTCGGCAAAGCCCAACGTGCCAAGCAAAACTACTGGTATCAACCACAGGTTAAAAGTGGAATAATTAAACAGAATGCCAAAGATAGGCGTAATCAGGGTTTCCACCAGCAGCATAAAAGTGAGGTTACTCAGCATTTTGCCCAGGTAGATTGCGCCCCTATCGGCAGGGGCCAACAGCAACCCTTCCAACGAGCCTTTGTCTTTTTCGACTATAAAAGAGCGATTTAACCCCAAAACCCCACTAAAAGTATAGGCCACCCACAGTAACCCCGGCGCAATCCCGCCCACCTCTTTAGGGTCAAGCAACTTGGCAGGCAGGGCAAAGGCGAAAACCAGAGTTGCCAGAAGGCTAAAAACGAACATCGCACTAAAAATATCTTTGGTACGCAGTTCGGCCCGCACATCTTTAGCGTAGACCGCCCAGACCTTTCGCAAATATCCTGGCAATTAACGCGCCCCACCCAGCGATACGGTGTCATAATAAAAATCTTGCAACTGCTCCGGCGCAAGGGAGTTGGAAGAACGCTCCGCCGCCAGTCGTCCGCCCGCCAGAATCAGGATTCGGTCACTCATTGCCAGCCCACGTTCCAAGTTATGGGTAGTCATTAACACTGTACGCGATTGCCCGTCTATTGCCAGGTCCCGAATCAAGTCGCCCAACATATCGGCGGCCTGTCGGTCTAAGCCCGTGTCCGGCTCATCCAGCAACAAAATCGGTGGATTGTGCAAAATCGCTCGCGCAATGCTAAGACGCTGCTGCATCCCCCGCGAATAGGTACGCACCCGGTCAATCGCCCGTTTTTCCAAGCCTACTTTTTTCAAAACTTCTTCGACTCTAGCGGTTAAATTCGGCACTTCATAGAGCTTGCCATAAAAGCGGAGGTTTTCGTAGGCGTTCAAATCCTCGTACAAAAAAGTCTGGTGACTGATAACTCCCAGCAAGCCCCGAATTGAGGATTTCGCTTCATTGAGAGGAATACCCGCCAGCTCCACCGTGCCACTGGTCGGGCGGGCCAGAGTCGCCAGAATCCGCAATAAGGTTGTTTTACCCGCTCCGTTTGGCCCAAGCAGGGTTACAAAATCGCCCTGACGGAGTTCCAAATCCAGGCCGCGCAACACGGGCCGATTACCAAAACTTTTCACCAACTTATTGGCCCGAACCATCACCGGGCGCGAATCTTGCAAGGTCGTAGCAGCAGTCAATTCATAAATCCAGTTCTACCAAAGAGACAGATATTTCAGGCCTTGAGGGTTCACCCTGTTTGTCCCCCTGAGCTTGCGAAGGGTCTTGCCAGGAAAAAGTAGACTCTTCACTTTATTCAGAGTGACAATTCTCGCGAATGCTTGAGCATTTTACCGACAACCGAGAACCGACGACTGACAACCGATTTTACTTATTATTAACTGGTTACGGACGTACCGCAACGGGAGCAGAATTTAGCTCCATCATCCAGTATTTCAGCCCCACAATTCAGGCAGATGAGCGGAAGAGGGGCTTTACACTGACTGCAAAATTTGTCGCCCGGTTTGAAACCCGTACCACATTCACTACAGTGCAAGGCTTCGCGAACGGCACTTTTGCGTTTTACTTCAGTTGGGCGGGAAGTGGTTTCGGCTTCCTCGGATACCAAAACCTGAGTAGTTTGGGGCGGCTGTTGAGTTTTGCGGCGGGCGGCGACCCGTTCGCGCCGTTCGCGCTCTGCTTCTGAGATTTCTTCTTCCCTCTCAAAAACAGCACTTTCCAGAACTTTAAGCCGATTAGCGGTACGCTCCTTGAGCAAACCGTAGTCGTTTGGGTCAATAATTCCCAACTCTTTATCAAATTCCAGCTCTTCCAGCGACATTTTCTCGGCAGCAATTTTATCCTGCAAGGTTTCCAGCTCAACCTGGGCATCGCTCATCTGGCGGACACGTACCCGCTTCTTCCCAGTTTCGAGATTTAACAACGGCTGTGAAACCAGCACACCTACGCCCGCCGCCAAGACCAGAGCCAACAACCAGCCAAAAATAGCACCGCTATCGTTGGTAGCAGTTTTGGTCTGGGCAACTACCGATTGTAGTAAAATTCCGCCCATGCTATACCTCTACCGCTTCCTTCTGGCTGGGTTTTTCCGAAACTTTGCGCGGTCTGGTTTCTACCTGCATCACCTGTTCGTTGCTGTTGGGCCAAATCGCCACTACCAGACCACCAATGCACAGAGCCAACCCCAACCAGGCCCACATCATCAAGGGGCGCACCAGAATATGGAAGGCAGAGCTTTCGATTTTGTTATCCGGGCCAACTTTCTGGTCGCCAGTGGTAATCCACAAATCTTCGAGCAAGCTAGGGCGGATATAAACTACCGTCACGTTCTGGTCAATGCTAGGAAAATAATCCACCGAGGGCAAGACCGCTTCGTCAGGCTTACCGTCTTTTAATACCGACATGGTAATCGGGTAACTGATTTTCAAGGGGCCTTTGATAGCAGAAGCCTTTTCAAAAGTTAGTTTATACTCGCTGATGCCTTTAATGGTCACGCTTTGGCCCGGTTTTAGCTCAATATAATCCACTTTGGCTTCATAGACGCTGCTGGCAATAATCACTACCGAAATCACCAGAATACCAAGATGCACCATCAAACCGCCATAGCGTGGCCCGTTGCGTTTTGCCATATTTTTGACGGCAACGGCGACATTTTTATCGCCATGTCGCTGGCGGGTGCGAATGCCTCGGAAATAATCCAGAGCAATAGTAGTGGCACTAAATACACAGATACTGATGCCGATAAAAGCCACAAACTCCCGCATCCCCAGGCCAAAGGCAATGACCCCAAAGGCCAAACCCGCCATTGCCGGAATCCAGAAGCTCCGGGCAATCCTCTCCAGATTAGCCCGCCGCCAGGCTATCAACGGCCCGATACCCATCAATAACAGTATCCCCAACAACACCGGGTACATCGTTTTAGGGTAGAAGTCGGCGGTAATCTCTTTTTTCTCCCCGGTAAAAACCTGATTTACAATGGGCGAAAGCGTCCCCCACATAATAAAGGCGACGCACAGGAAGAACAGGATATTGTTAAATAAAAAGCTGGTTTCGCGGGATATCAGGCCATCCAGCTTACTTTCGCTTCTAAGTTGGGGCAACCGCATGAAGAGGAAGCCGAAGCCAATCATCAGCAGCACCGCAATCCAGACTATAAAATAAGGGCCAAGGGTGCTTTCTCCAAAAGCGTGAACCGAGCTTAATATTCCGCTACGGGTCAGGAAAGTTCCAAAGAGGGATAAACCGTAGGCCAGGAAAGCCAGCGAAATATTCCAGACCTTGAACATCCCGCGCCGTTGTTGAATCATCATACTGTGCATCAGGGCGGTATTGATAAACCAGGGCATAATCGCGGCGTTTTCAACCGGGTCCCAGGCCCAGAAACCGCCAAAACTCAAGACGACATAAGCCCATTGCCCGCCCAGGAAGTTGCCGACGGTTAGGAAAATCCAGCTCGTCAGAATCCAACGGCGGCTAAAGCGAATCCAGGTATTATCCAGCCGACCAACCACCAGAGCCGAGAAAGCGAAAGCTGCCCCCACAATCGTGCTTACATATCCGGCATAGAGCATCGGCGGGTGAATAACCATGCCGGGGTTTTGGAGCAGGGGGTTCAAGCCGCGTCCGTCGGCGGGAATAACCGCGTTAGGCTGGAAAACGTTTGTCACCAGGGCGCACATTGATAGAAAGAAGGCCGCTCCCGATAGCATTACTACCAATATCCAGGGGCCAAACTGACGATAGGCCGCTTGCCGGGTCTGCAACAGGACGATTGCCATAAAGCCGCCCAGCATCCAGGCCCACAGTAGCAACGAACCTTCCTGACCACCCCACATTGCGGCGATTTTGTAGAACCATTCCATTGGGCGGGCACTATTTTCAGCCACATATTTCAGGCCAAAATCGTCGGTGAGCAAAGCCCAGATAAGGCAAATTGAGCCAATCGTAATCAGACCGGAAGTAGCCCAGGCCGCCCGCCGCCCGCTTTTTATCAGTTCGGGGTAGCCTTTGACAGCCCCCAACCCTAACGTTACCGCCCCATAAAGCGCGAGGGCAAAAGCCACTAATAATGATACATAGCCAATCTGGTTCATAAAACCTCTGAACAGTTGTTGGTTATCAGTTGTCAGTTGTCAGTTAAAAGTAGCAAGTTGAAAGTTATAAGGTTAAATTTAAAAGTCTTAAATCCAAAACTTATAATTCGAAACTCAAAACTATTATTCTGACTCCTGACACCTGACTTCTTAATGCTTCTTCAAAAATACAAAATGGTTAGTGTCAGGCCTGGCCTCTCGCACTAACCAATCAAGTCCGCCAGCCATACTTACCCCAATTAACTGGCAGTAGTGGAATATTTTGAGGGGCATTTGGCAAGCATTTCGGTTGCAAAGAACATCTGCTTGCTTGGGTCATACTTCCCGGTAACAGTCACCTGGGCATCATCCTTGAAGGTGTCGGGAATTGCCCCGGAGTAGGTCACTTTCATTAATCTGGTAGAGTCTTTGAGCTTTAAATCCGATACCTCAAAGGTTACAGTGTTCCCCTCGCCATTCACGATTGATTTTGCAATGACTTGCCCGGCTACCCGATAGGGTTCAGTCGGCAAAGTGCCCGAAGAAATTTTAGCCTGAATTTCGTTAAGGTCATAATAATAAACGGTTGCACCCTGCATCGCGCTAAAAACAATAAAAACAGCGGCGGCGGCAATTGCAATGCCGACAATATAAAATTTGAGATTGGTTTTACTTGGGGATTTGCGGTGCTTTTCGTATTCTTTGAGTAGTTTGTTGGAAGAAGGAGACTCCATAATACGGTTGCTTGCCATCATTCGCTCCTGTGAGATGCCTGGTATGCCCTTCGGTTCGCGTAGTTGATTTTTTCACTAATCAGTTTCAATGGTTTAAAGTTAGCATAGGGGTTGTCAAAAGTCAATAACACCATCCTATGCCACCCTGCGCTTAATCTAATCCTAATGTAAATATTGGGTTAAATAGAGAAGCCAACCGGGACTTCGGTTGGCCTCTGTGCTATGAGTGTGGATGTGGACTTGTTGAGCTAGGCAGGTGTATTCCGTAGAAAGAGCCTAAAGCTCGCTTGCAGCAGTGATATTTAATACTTGTCAAGCTTTTGTCTAATAATTGTGATAATAATAACGCGTTTTTAGCAGTCTGTCAATGACTGTTTATTAACATCGTGTGAATGCCAGGGGGCTGAATTTTGGATGGCTTTCTGTTATAATGCCGCCATACATGAGCGTAGCAGTTCGTTTAGTAGGAAAATTTAAGGCGAAGGAACAAAGTTTTGATTAAGGATGAGTTAGCCAATTTAATTAAGGAAGCAATAGAAACGGCGGTGGCTAACGGGGCTTTACCGGAGGTGGTGTTGCCAGAAATTACCCTGGAACGCCCTGATAAACCCGAACATGGCGATTACGCCTGTAATGTGTCCCTTAAATTAAAACGCTCGATTCCAACCTCCACTCCCTTGCGGATTGCCGAAACCATTAAGCAATATCTTGTCCCTGCCGACTATCTCGAAGCTGTGGAAGTAGCCGCCCCCGGCTTTATTAACTTCCGTCTGAGCAAAATGTGCTTGACGGGTCAGGTTACGAATATTATTGAGGCAGGGCTAACCTATGGCGATATAAACCTTGGGAAGGGGCAAAAATTACAGGTTGAGTTTGTCAGTGCTAACCCAACCGGGCCAATTACGATTGCTTCGGCACGAGGGGCGGCTTTGGGGGATGCCCTGGCGAATGTAATGGCGGCGGCGGGTTATAGCATCCAGCGCGAGTTCTACGTAAATGACGCGGGCAGCCGGATGGATGTTTTTTACTCCAACTGTTGGTATTACTATCAGAAGTTGCTGGGTAAAAATCCCAGCCCGCCCCTTGATAGCTATCCTACCGCCGAATTTGCCGCCCGGATGCTGATTGGCGAGTATGGTGAAGAATTCCTCGATTTGCCACCCGAAGAAGGCCGGGTAAAGGTGGGAGCTTTGGGTATCGAGGCACAATTAGCCGATATTAAAAGCGGGCTGGAAAAGCTGGGGGTAAATTTTGATAGCTGGTTTAGAGAGCAAAGCCTGTTTGAAGATGGTCAGGTAGACCAGGCTCTCCAGCTTTTGCGGAAAAACGGCCATGTGGTCGAGCGAGAGGGGGCAGTCTGGTTTGCTTCAAGCGCGTTGGGTCAGGAAAAAGATAATGTGCTGATTCGCTCCAACTCCCAGCCGACCTATTTTTCCTCGGATATTGCCTACCATTACAACAAGTTTATCGTCAGGGGCTTCGAGAAGGTTATCAACATCTGGGGAGCTGACCATCAGGGCCACATTCCGCGCCTCAAGGCCGCGATGGGGGCAATGGGCCTTAATCCCGATGACCTCACTATAATTGTGATGCAAATGGTGACGGTCAACGGGGCCCGAATGAAAAAAACTACCGGGAATATTGTAACTTTAGCTGAGGTAATGAGTGAGGTCGGGCCGGATGCCATTCGCTTTAACCTGATTGGGCGTAGTGCCGATACAAAAATTGATTTTGACCTGGACTTGGCGGTCAAACAGTCCAGCGAAAATCCGGTTTATTATATTCAGTACGCCCACGCCCGTTGCGCCAGCCTTTTCCGACAGGCTGCCGAGAAGGGTTTGCGGGTTTGGGACGATGGCGATGTAACTTTGCTGGGTAACGAGGCTGAGTTGAAATTGATTCGACAGTTAACCCTACTACCCGAAATTGTGGAGGGGGCCGCTTATAATCTTGAGCCGCACCGTTTAGCCTTTTACGCTCAGGATTTGGCCGGGATTTTCCACCCCTATTATCATGACAACCGCATCATTGACCCTGAGAATGTGCCGCTGAGTAAAGCCCGATTGCTGCTGGTACGGGCGGTAAAAACTACCCTTAGTAAAACCCTTAGCCTGATGGGTATGACCGCCCCCGAAGAAATGTAACCTGCCTTGCTTACTACTTTTGTATTAAAGTTACTTCTGACTCCCACCCTGACCGGAATAATTAGTTTTGTGGGGCGACGCTGGGGGCCATCGGTAAGTGGTTGGCTGGTAGGTTTGCCCCTCACTTCTGGCCCGGTGGTTTTGTTCCTGGCGTTGGATCAGGGCAACCACTTTGCCGCCATCACCGCCCAGGCCACTCTGTTTGGCATTATTTCGGTAGCGGCTTTTTGTCTAGTTTATAGCTGGCTATCTCTGAATTGGGGCTGGCAGGGCAGTTTGCTTGGTGGGTGGGTGGCTTTTTTTATTCTCACCCTGATTTTAGACCAGTTTACCGTGCCTCTATTTGTTTCTATACTGGCAGTTTTTGCCACACTTGTTTTAGCTTTGAAAGCGTTCCCGGCTACCCAACCCACCGAAGCAATCCTAAAATCGCCCAATTGGGAAATTCCGGCCCGTATGCTACTTGCCACTGGTTTTGTGTTGCTAATTACCGGGATTGCGACCCTGCTTGGCCCAAACTTGAGCGGCTTGATTACCCCTTTCCCGATTTATGCCACTATTTTGTCTACCTTTACCCACCATTTTCAGGGCAGGGGAGCGGCGATAAAATTGCTGCGGGGAGTAGTAACAGGCACTTTTGCTTTTGTGGTCTTTTTTGTGGTGGTGGCGGGATTAATCGAACAGGCCGGGATTGTCCTGGCTTTTGGGCTGGCAATTCCGGCGGCACTGGCGATGCAAGGTTTCACCTTCTGGTTGATGCAAAAGAATTATTCCCTTTCTCTTTTTAAGGGAGAGGGCTAGGGGAAGGTTTTTAACCTAACCGCCATTTAGCTTTCGACTACCCGGTAGATCCCGTTAGCCCTTTGCATAAATTTCAGGTCTACCAGATAACGCCGCAGGGTTACATGGTCGTATTCGTAAATCATTTTAAGGATGGTATTAACTTCAGGTTCGCTGTAAGCAATTCCTGCTTCAAATACTTTAGCCACTTCCTCAATTATGTAAAGTTGATTCTTAAACTGAGCAGGCCATGATACCAGCTTTCCGTCCTTCATAAACCGAGCCAAAACCTGGCTACGCTCGTCCTGCGGGCCTTTGGGGGTGGGGGGCTTTAGCTGGCTGTTGAGTTTATGCAGTTCGCTTATCATTTGCGGGAGTTGCTTGAGGTAGTCGGGGTTAAAAGTTACTTTAGCGGGGATTGGCTCACGACCGGGCTTTTCCACCAGCCATTCCTCGATACGAATAAAGCCGACATCAGCTAATTGCCGCAAGTCGCGTTCGAGTTGGTGGGCCGGGACTTTACTCAACTCTTCAAGTTCAGCTACTGCTAAAACCTCTTTTAAATGAGCCGCCAATACACCCAGCAAAGCCAGTCGGGCGGGTGAGGCAATAGCTTTCAGCAGTTCCAGCACGTTTTCTAGCTGCTCGGCCTGATTTTCAGTTACACTTAAATTGCTTTCCATAGCTCCTTCCTTATCTTCTTACGTTTCTACAGGCGAATAAATATCAAAAATGACCAAATCTTACTCCCTGTAATAAATAGTAATAGTTCACCACGATTGTCATCCTGAACAAGGTGAAGGATCTTGGTAGATATAAGATGATTCTTCGCAAACTCAGAATGACAATGTTAATGCTTACCTGATTATACTATAGAGATGGGCTAATGGAAAGAGGGTTAGAGGAATTTAATCGGAAGAGGGCGAATACAAGATTCGCCCTACAAAATACGGCTGTTAGCTTTGAATCAGTTCGCGTTCCCGTTCGCGACGACGTTCAGCAGCATATTTCACGCTATAGCTGGCATTTCCCCCTAGCATAAAGAAAATAACCCCCACTGCCTGGAACAGGTGGAAAAGAATAGCGTTATTAACAGTGAGCAGAATGAGGTCAAAACTAAAGGGGAAGGTGTTGATTAACGCCCCGATAACAGTCAGGGACAAACCAATCAAAATCGGGATAGCATCGGCAGCCCGGTCACGGTCTTTGGCGTAAGCCGCAATGTAGGCCATCGCCACAATCCCACCACAAACAATTTCGTAGATTGTCACCGCCAAAAAGGAGTTACTAAACAAACGAGCTACCACAAAAACGGCATATCCAAACCAAACGGAGGGGGCAATTACCCGCGCTACGGTGTCCGGTAGTACCCGATAAAAAGAATTGAGGATAATCCAGTGGAGAGTAAGACCGAGTAATAGGTTTGTAACCTGAACGAGTGGCGTGTCCTCACTATCTTTACGCAGGGTAGCAATCCCACCACAAATACTACTTCCAGCCAGCGAAAGAAAAACCAGAGGCCAAACCCAGGCCCGCCAGCCGGGACGGATACGATTGCTAGCCGCCGAAGCCGCCGGAATCACCACAATCAAAGCCAGTACAGTGCACCCAGCTACAATAAAATCTGTTATAAAGGTTGTGGTACTTATGCTCATACTGCCTTATATAAGGTCAAAAGTTGTTAGCTATTGGTTATTAGTTGTTGGTAGAAATCTAAAACCAAAACCAATACCTGACAAATTTTAACTCGGTACTTTTAACCAACAACCAAAAACTACGGTGCAATCACTGGCAACTTGCTACGGATAGCAAACTCGTATTTGCCGTAACTAACATCCTTCGCCAGACGACCCGGCAACCCGGTCAGGCGCAACGGGCCACTCAGAGTCAAAGCTTCCCGCCGCCCCAACGAAATCGAAGTGCCGAGCGTAAAAGGCTGATAGGCCGATAATTGTTGGCCACGCTCCTCATTGTGCAAACTTTCCCCGATGTAATGGCCCTCAAGTTCGGCGTATTGCCCGGTAAGCGGCACAGTTTTACCGGTGCGCGGGTCGGGGATGGCGGCACAATCGCCCAGAGCGTAAACATCGGGGAATTGGGTGGAGCGCAAAAACTTGTCGGTGGGGATGCGTCCATCTTTGGTAGTTTCAAAACCACTTTCCCGAATAATGGCGGGAGCCTGAATACCACCAGCCCAGCATATCACGTTACCGCTCAAAACTTTACCATTTTTCAGGTAAACCTTACCCGGCTCAACCCGCTCAATAAAAGTGCTGGTTAGTACCGCCACATTTTTATAGCGCAGTTCTTCCTTAATATACTCGCCATTAGCCCGGCTAAGTTGGGGCAACAGGTGGTCAGCCGCTTCGACCAGCACGACCCGATAAGCCTTGCGAGCGGCGGGGAAGCGGTTACATAAATCGTTGCAGAAATCCACCATCTCGGCGGCTAACTCAGTCCCGGTCAAACCACCACCGCCAATAACAAAAGTCAGGCGCGGGTCATTCTTGCGCAAGGGTTCGGCCCCATCTTTGGCGGCATCTTTAAAAGCCTGAATAACGGCCTTACGATAGGCTACGGCATCTTCCAAATCCTTCATCGGGAAGGCATGTTCCTGCAAGCCGGGAATATCGCGAAAAGCGGTAACACTTCCGAGAGCCACCACCAGGCGGTCATAACTAATTGGCCCAACCGAAGTTTGCACCTGTTTGGCAAGCGACTCTATCTTCTCAATTTTAGCCTGGGTAAACTTGATATTGCGACCATCCAGCAATTCGGATAGCGGCACTTTGACCCTGGCGGCGGGGATACTATTAGCGGCAACTTCATGCACCCGAATTTGAATCAGGTGATAGTCGCGGTGGTCAACCAATACCACTTCCCATTGGCGGCGGCCTCGGCTGAGAGCGTCAAATCTTTGGGCTACCGACAAACCAGCGTAACCAGCCCCTAAAATAATCAAGCGTTTCATAGGTCTTAACCTGTACTCTAGCCGAGCTAACTTAACAATTAAGATTAGCTTTGCGTGAAAAAACGATTATGCTGTGGTGAAGCCCTTTATTTTTGCCGCACCAACCTGTTATGATTAATATGGTCTATAATAGGACAAGGTTATTATAACATAGGGCGTTTGTTAAATCAGGAGTTTAAAGCGGGTATAATCAGGGAAGCTGTCAGCAATCTGCCGTCAGCAAATAATATAACTCGGCACGCGGCACTTTCAACTCGCTACTTTCAACCGACAGCCAACAACTGATAACATTTAGGGCTTTGCAAGGCCAAAAATGAGCGTAGCTAGAACTACATACACCAGCAAGCAAGCCTGTTAGAATTCAGTCAAGCATTCTTATTAAACATAAAATGGTAAGTTCCTGCGCCTAAACCGCCACCTGGCTGATAAAACCAAAAGCCAAACTCAGAAGGATTAGTGAGACATGCCTGCAAAAAAATACTTTAACCACTATAACGGCACCGACATCCGGCTATTGGCCTTTGTCCCCAAAAAAACCCGTTATACTATTGACGAGTCCAAATGCATTGGCTGTACCAACTGCATAGATGTTTGCCCGACTCAGCCCAAATCCATCTTTGAAAGTGATATTCTGGCAACCGCCCGCTATCCTGAAGAAGTTTATGTGTACGCCATAGACCAGAATAAATGCACCGGCTGTGGACGATGCGAAAGTGTTTGCCCGGCTGAGCCAAATACCATATACTTGTCGCAATATACCACTACGGTGAAACTGGTAAGCGGTAACTCGGAAGTGTTAGCCAATCGCCCGGAAATTGGGCTGAAAGGCGCGAAACAGCTCAACCGCGTGCCAATCTGGTATACCCGTCAGGAAGGCTACTCCGAGTAAGCTGGATTTTCGGTTTTGCTGGTATATATCCAAAATTAGTCTTTTTGACGAGCCTAGGAATAAAGGATAGTAGCATGAGTAATAAGTTTGAAGTAGCCGCCGGGGACTCATCCTGGCTCAAAAAGAATGTAAATTGCCAATTTAACTGCCCGGTAGATACCAATGTGCCGGAATATATTGATAAAATCAGCCAGGGTAAATACGGCGAAGCCTACGAAATCAATCGGCATAGTAATGTGCTGGTGGGCGTAATGGGCCGGATTTGTACCCACCCCTGCGAAGATATTTGCCGCCGTTGCTTGATTGATGAGCCGATTGCCATCCGCGACCTTAAACGCGTAGCGGCTGATTTTGGTTTCAACGAGGCCCGCAAGTTGGAAAAAACTGCCGGAAGGTTATCCACCAAAATTGCTATCGTGGGCGGTGGGCCAACCGGGTTGGTGGCAGGTCGTGACCTGGCGGAAGCGGGTCATAACGTAATGATTTACGAAGCGTTAGAGAAATTGGGCGGTCAGATGTGGGTCGGTATTCCCGATTACCGTATGCCCCGCGAAGTTACCGATGCCGAAATCGAGGCCAATATTCTGGCGTTGGGGGTCGAGTACAAACTCAATACCTATGTTGGCAAAGATATTTTGTTGAGTGATTTGCTTGATAACTACGACGCGGTGCTGATGGCAGCTGGAACCTACAAAGAAAAACCGCTTGGCACCTGGGACAACAAACCCGTTCCCGGTATGGATCATCCGCGCGTCATTCCCGGCCTGAAATTTATGATGGAGTATAACCGGGGCTTAAACCCGGAGGTGGGCAACCGCGTTGGTGTCCTGGGTGGCGGTTTTACGGCGGTTGACTGCGTGCGGTCGGCGGTTCGGCTGGGAGCCAAGAAGGTCAGTATGCTCTATCGCCGTACCCTGGAAGAAATGAGTGCGACCGAGGAAGAAATCAAGCTGATGGAGCCGGAAGGCATCGAAATCAAAACGTTGGTTTCGACCAAAACAATCGCCATCAATCCTGACGGCTCACTCAAGGGCATCGAAATGGTGCGCATGAAATTGAGCGAACCCGGCCCGGATGGGCGGCGCAAGGCTGTTCCGGTGGAAGGTAGCGAGTTTATCTACGAATGCGATACGGTGGTGGTAGCCTTTGGTCAGGACGTTGACCCAGACTGGGCGCACGACCTGATGGGGCCAAAGCGTAATCCGAAATACCCTGAACTGAAATACGCCAAGGGTGGAGCCTGGTTTGACCGAGACAAGAATTATTTGACCAGTGTGCCAAAACTCTTTATCGCGGGTGACTTCTACACTGGCGCAAATGACGTGGTACACGCGATGGGCGAAGGTCACGCCGTAGCCCAGAAGATGGATCAGTGGCTCAAAACCAATACGGTGCCAGTCCAAAAGATTGATGTTTTTCAGGCCAAACGTCCGCTCTTCAAGGATGGTTATGACGGTCTGAAACGCCAGCATATGGCTCTTTTACCTATCGCTCAACGTCGCAAGAATCCCTTTGAAGAGGTTGAGTTGGGTATGACTAGAGAACAGGGGGCGATTGAAGCGGCCCGATGCCTCCTGTGCCAGACTAACATTGATATTAGCCCCGACCTTTGTATTCTGTGTGGTCTTTGTGTCGAAGCCTGTCCCTACGATGTGCTTTACATGATTCCGGCTCAGGATTTGGAAGGTAGCAAACCGGGGGTGCTGCCCGAACTTGAGGCGGAAGAAAAAGTTGAGTTTAGCGGTATGCTGCTGGACGAAAAACGTTGTATCCGCTGCGGTTTGTGCGTAGATGTTTGCCCAACCGAGGCCATTACCTTTATCAAAATAGTGGACAGCACCGCCAATTACGCCCACTACGCGATGGAAGGGGTCAAAAGCTAACGGTTGTCAGTTGTCGGTAAAAAGAATTTCAGTAGGGGCGAACCTTGTGTTCGCCCTTATTGTGGTAAAACCTCCCTATCTACTGCTACATTCCATATCTCTTGAACCCACGAATTATCAATTGCCTAATTTAAACCTTACCAATTAATAAATGGACAAGTATTTAGAAAATAAGATTGCAAAACTTCAAAGCCCAGACCCCAAAACTCGTCGCGCTGTGGCGGAGGCATTGGGCCGCATAAAAAGAGATAAGAACGAAGTTGTTGCACCTTTAATTAGTGTTTTGTCAGACCAGGATGATGATGTTTACCAATCTGCCTTTCACTCCCTGGTCAAAATCGGTGAAGAAGCGGTATTACCCATAATAGAAGTATTCCAAAGTCAAAATCCTGTTACCCGCTATCGTGCTATTGAATTTTTCAGTTATGTGAGGGATATACGAGCAATTGAACCTCTCATTAACCTCTTAAATAGAGATGAAGAGACAAATGTGCGTGTTGCGGCGGCTGGTATTCTAGGTGTATTAGCAGGTAATACCCAAGTTGAGGCATTGATCAATGCTTTAAAAGATAGAGATAAATATGTTCGTTATAATGCGGCAATATCTTTGGGTAATCTCCACGCTGAACAGGCTGTACAACCTTTAATTGAGGTTCTTAAAGATGAAGAAGCGGAGGTCAGAGGTCACGCGGCACATGCCCTCGGAAGTTGTGGATATAGTGATGAAATTGTAGAACCACTTCTTCCTCTGCTAAAAGATGAAAATGAGATGGTGCGATTATGGACTGCTTATGCGCTACACTATCATGGCGATAGCCGAGCAGTTGACCCACTTATTGATACCTTACAGGATGAAAGTCCCCGCGTGCGAAAAACTGTTGCAGAAGCTCTTGGTACATTTATGGATATTGAAGGAATAGACAAAGCGATTAAACCTCTCGTTAAAATATTGCAGGATGAAGTTAGCGATGTCAGATATGCTGCTGCTGAGGCTTTAGGCCGAATTGGCACTGAAGAGGTTTTGGCAGATTTAGAATGGCTAAGTTCTAACGATAGGCAAGAAACTTCAGATAATGAAAAGGTTAGCGAAGCAGCTTCACAGGCCATCCAGAATATTGAGCAGCGATACCACAATAATAACCAGCTTTGAGTAACAATAATTACCAAATATAAAAAACTGAAGGTCGGTAATCATAACCGACCTCTTTTTTGTATCCCCCAATTCCCAATTGGCAAAAATAGTAACTTTAATCGGTGAAACGAAAGTTGTATTCACCCCGGTGCTGCTGCAAGCCCGACTCAAGCTGCGATTGAGTTAGATAACCCAATTCCACCAACACCTGACCCACCAGCTTAGGACTACCGCGCTGGGTAAGTTCTTTGTGACGCTTCAGGGCCGCTTCTAGCTGCTGGCGGCTGATGTAGCCCAACCTCAACAGGAATTCGCCCAGATATGGCACAACCGACTCTTTCATTTGGGCGCGGTGTTCGGGTGTCATCCGGTGCCAGATGTTATAGGTGCTATTATGGGAAACCAGTTGTTCAAGTTCGGAGCGACGACTACGAGCCTGTTCCAGATAAGCCCGTGCCACATCATTTTTAGGATTGCGAGCAACTACCTGTTCCAGTAAGTCTACCGCTTCGTAGGCATCGTCAGTAAGCCAGGCGAGCCACAAGATGGCTGTTTCGTTTTCCCGCTCAATGGTAAGGGCCTGCCGGAAATAAGACCGCGCCCGACTTTTACTACCATTGGTCGCCTCATCTACCCCTTTGTTGAGTAACGCTAACAAATCACTATCCATTTTGATGTACCTCACAATTACTACCTTCCCTATTTACTAAAACGCTAAATAGAACGAATTCAGAGACGGATTTCACCCTATGATATAGCAATATTATATCATTGTTATTGTCAAGTTATATTACAAATTTATTGCAGTTTTTGGCTCGGAGCTCTTGGATTGGCTACAAACTGCGGATTATCAGGCGGGATAGGTGGTCGAATCTATAATGATATACTGAATTTTATAACAATCTGATATAACTTTTTTTTATATCCTTATATTGTACAATTACTTTTTTATATTTGTCAACGTATAATAACTTTGTGGAGTCGCTGATAGAGGAAAATTAAATCCAGGGGCCAACCTGATTTTCAATAGGGGCAGGGTCTATGCCGGGGAAATGCGCAATACTGGACAACCACAAGGGTTGTCCCTATGCAATGCATCAATACCGAGCTCAGGTTCAGGGCGGGGCGACCCCGCCCCTACAAACCATTATTAAATCCCTATCGAAAGGGCTTTGGTTTCGAGGTAAGCCTCAATCCCCTCCGAGCCATTTTCGCTGCCCAGACCGCTTTCCTTGAACCCGCCAAAGGGGATTTCGGGCGCAACCGGGACCGGGTCGTTAGCTCCCACGATGCCATAATCCAGCCCTTCCGCCACCCGGAAAATCCGCCCAACATTCTGAGTGTAGAAATAGGCCGCCAGACCGTAAGGCACGCTGTTGGCGGCGGCGACGGCCTCTTCTTCGGTATCAAAGCGATAGATAGGCAACACCGGGCCAAAAGTCTCCTCGTGACTGATAAGCATTTCCTGATTGGCGTTGGCAATAATCGTTGGCTCGTAGAAATAGCCTCCACTAAGGTCAGCTTGCTTGCCCCCGGCTAAGATTTTACCACCGTGCGCCAAAGCGTCACTGACATGCTGCTGCACCTTTTCCAGGGCGGAATGGTCAATCAACGGCCCAACCTGTACCCCTTGCTCCAGCCCGTTGCCGATTTTGAGGTTCGCCGCCAGTTCCGCCACCTTTGCCTCAAACTTATCGGCTATGCTACGCTGCACAAACAGGCGGTTAGCACAGACACAGGTTTGTCCGGCGTTGCGGAAGCGCGACAGAATCACACCTTCGGCGGCTTTGTCCAGGTCGGCATCCTCGAACACCAGGAAGGGAGCATGCCCGCCCAACTCCATCGAAACCCGCTTGACCGTAGCAGCCGACTTACCGATTAAGTATTTGCCAATCTCGGTTGAGCCCGTGAAAGTTAATTTGCGAACCACCGGGCTATCCAGCCACACATCCCCGACCACTGAAGAGCGGCGGGTGGTAATCAGGTTGACCACCCCTTTGGGGAAACCTACCTCATCGAAAATTTTGAAGATTTCAATCGCGCTCAGGGGGGTTTGGGCGGCGGGTTTGAGCATGGCGGTGCAGCCAGCCGCCAGAGCCGGGCCAAGTTTACGGGTTATCATACTGGATGGGAAGTTCCAGGGGGTAATCGCTGCCACTACTCCAATGGGCTGTTTTAGCACCAATACCCGGCGTTGGGGGTCACTGGGAACGGTGCGCCCGTATACTCGGCGGCCTTCCTCGGCATTCCATTGCAGAAAACGGGCTGCAATCATAACTTCGCCTCGTGACTCCGCCAGGGGTTTGCCGTTTTCCAGGGTCAAAATTCGGGCGAGATGTTCCACCCGTTGTTTCATCAATGCGCCCGCTTTAGTCAAGAGTTCGGCCCTGTCTTCGGCCTTCATTTTGCGCCATCCAGGGAAAGCCGCCGCCGCCGCTTCAATTGCTGCTTCGGCCTCAGCCTTGCCCCCGTCCGCCACCTCGGCGATAAGTTCGCCCGTTGCGGGATTGCGCACCTCAAAAGTTTTCTCGGCGGTGCGCCATTCTCCATTTATGTAAAGTCGTTCCAATTGGGCTGCCTGGGTCATTTCAGTTTCCTCCCTCAAACTTCCTTGTTTGTAATTTAATCATATCCGCAATAAAGTCCTCAAAGCTTTTTAAGTTATGCCAGACTGAATATTGTTGGGTAAATAAGTCTAATTCCTCAACAGTGTAATTACTTCTCTGTGCCAGAGCTAAATATCTTTGGAAAGCCCCTTCAACACTGGCAATAGTTATTTCAGGTTCGAGTTTTTTGACGTTTTTTACTTCTGCTTTAAATTCAGATTTAGATAGGCATGGCTTTTTCTCATCCAACAAAGTCCTATTGTAGAGATAGAGTGCCTCAGCCCTCACTAACTTATTTTCATCGTTTTGCAAGATTGCTAACTGCTCTTTAACTAAAAATCGGAGCGTAGACCAGCGAAAAAGATAATTAGTATGGTTAACCATTTCGTTTATTAATCTCTGTAATTCCTCGCTACCCAACCAATTTAACTCAAAGAAAAGACCAAGGATTGATAAAGGATCGGTGGTTTTGTAGGACTCAAAGGCTTCGATAAGTAATGGAATATTCTCTTTGTTACATAATTTCCCGATAGTATAGACAGTTTGAGTACGGATGAAATAATTATCTGATAATACACAATCCCTGAAAACTGGAAATAATTCGGGTGACAATTTGCTAAATTCGGCTCTAATATTTCTACCAACTACACACACTCCAAAACGCACATCACGGATAAAAGTAAGGGCAGTCAATGTTGAGGTTTTGTCTCCAGTGGTTAATATCGCCTTTAGGGTTTCTATTACCGCCGGAACACCAGCTACCGCAAAAATAGAGGATACATAAACGGCATCATCAAAATTTGAGGTGTACTCTTTGATTTTGTTTTCTATTTCCTGCACGCAATTCTCCGTCTAAAATTAAGTAACCCGTTGGATAATTATATACCAGTCGGGTTATTTAGGGAAAAGTGGAACGGGGTAGCGATATTTCTTTGTAATTTGCTTCACAATCTCAAAGCCCTTATAATTGGCTAACGAGATTGAATATCTATTAGACTCTTGAATCTTGATTTTAGATATTCGGTTTTAGTTTTTAGATTAAATAAAAGGAGAATTTTACAAATGCCGAGAGGAAAAAGCCTAGCCACCGAAAGTAAAACTCTCAAGGTGGGCGACATGGCTCCCGATTTTACCTTACCCACCGGGAAAGGTACCAGCGACCAACCAACCGTTACTCTGTCCGAATTCCTGGGCAAAAAGAACGTGGTTATTGCCTTCTATCCCTTCGCTTTTAGCTCCATTTGAAGTGTCCAAATGCCTTCCTACGAAGCCGAATTGGCTAAGTTTGAAGGATATGATGCCCAAGTTTTGGGTATCTCGATTGACTCGATCCATAGCAACGGAGCCTGGGCTAAAAGCATGGGCGGACTGAGCTATCCCCTCTTGTGTGACTGGCATCCCAAAGGTGAAATAGCCGAGCGATTTGGGGTTTTAAGTGAAAAAGGCATGGCAGAACGGGCCTTGTTTGTTATTGATAAAACCGGGAAAGTGGCCTTTATTGATGTCCACCAGATTCTGGACGTGCCAGACAACGAGGATTTATACGAGGTGCTTAGTACCTTGAACTAGGTGCAAGGCAGAGCTAATCCCACCTGCAAATGGTTACCTGCCCCCAGGGTAGACAGTGAGGTCTGCCACTACATGGAAGAGGGAACAAAACAAAAACTCCTCGCCTCTTGTAGGGGATGGGAGTAAAATCCCCAATTCGTAGGGACAATCCTCATGATTGTCCTTATTAAATTGGGCAGACTCGGGGTTTGCCCCAACTTAAAGACCATCCTGAGCCAATTCCAAACCATAAAGATAGACATAAGAAAGAATCTAAAGTAGAATCTTTTCAAAGGCGTGTTATAATAGGCAAAACATCGCAGAATATTCCCTGTATTGCAAAGGTATTTTCCAAATGCAAAGGCGCGTGATAGGCAATCGTTATAACCTAGTTCAATCATTGGGTAAAGGCACCTTTGGTGAGGTATACGAGGCTGAGGATACCAAATTTGACCCACCCCGCCGGGTAGCCCTTAAATTGTTACGGGGCGACTTGTTGGAAGACCAGGGTGTGCGGGAGGAAGTCAAACGTGAGGCCAGTACCTTAGCCCGTTTTAGCCATCCAAACATTCTTCGGGTAATAGATTTTGAAGTCAACCAGGATTTAGCCTATATCGTCACCGACCTGGCAGATAGCGGTTCCCTGGAAAAGAGAATTAAGCCTGACCCCAAAAAACCAGCCCAGGCACTACCCCTTGAAGAGGTTTCCGGCTATCTGCAACAAATTGCCGATGCGCTGGACGAGGCCCATTCGCAGGGCTTGATTCATCGTGACATCAAACCTGCCAATATTTTAATTAACAAACGCGGTCAGGTAATGCTGGCCGATTTTGGGTTGGCCTCGGCACTTTCCAGCACCAGTTCCTCCACAATGGTGGACACCGAAGCCAGTGGTACACCTCTATATATGGCTCCCGAACAGTGGCAGGGACAGGCGGGCAAGGTCAGCGATGTTTACGCCCTGGGAGTGTTAACCTACCAGATGATTACCGGGCAAACCCCCTTTCAGGGTAACACCGCCGCTCTGGCTTATCAGCATACCCACGAAATGGTGCCAACTCTTAGCAAACGCGCCCCTAATCTGAAATATCCTCCGGTGCTGGATGAGATTATGGCCCAGGCAATGGCTAAAGAACCAGGACATCGCTTTCGTCGCGCCGGGGATTTTTATCGCCGCTTTCGCTCAGTCCTGGATAATGCTAATGGCTTTAGTCCAGTGGTCAGGGTCGAGCCTAACCGCCTAGTAACCAAAGAGCTAGACCCCCAAATCCCGGTGAGTAAAGTTACCACACAAACCCCCGAAGAAAAACAGACCGCCCAGCAGGTAGCCGACCTTTTTGGTCGCTTGAGAGAGTTTGAGAGCCGCCGGGAATGGGAACGGGTAATTGAGGTTGGGGAGCGAATTATAAAGCTGGATAAAGAACATAAACCGACCCGTATCAAAACCGCGTTGGCTTATCATATGCGGGGTTCGGATTTTTGGTCGAATAGCGAATATGGACGGGCGATTCAGGCTTATAATCGGGCGATAGAGCTAGACGACCACGAAGCCACCTATTACAATCGCCGGGGCAAATGCTACTACGACCAGCGCGATTATGACCGGGCGATTCTCGACTTTAACCTGGCGATCAATCTTGACCCCACCAAACTTTATTCGCACTACTGGCGCGGCCTTAGCTTTTATTACAAACGCGACTATAAACAGGCGGTGATAGATTTTACCGAGGCAATTGACTACGAGCCAGACCGGGCGGAATATTATTTTTACCGAGCACTGAGTTTCAAAGGAGCGATTGACCGTCCCGCCGCCCGCTCCGATTTTATGCAAAGCGTAGAGATGGGCTATCCGATGGCTCGCGCCGAAATCGAGAAGATGGATACTGAGGAAATTGAGGAAGAACGGCGACAGAGAGCCCAGCAAATCAGCGATTTGGGTAAGCAGATGGGACAGGCCGAGTTGCGACTGGACTGGAAGGCTGCTATTGAAATTGGAAACCAGATTTTCGACCTGGACTTAAAGCATCAAATTACCATTAACCGGGTAGCCGCCGCCTATAAAGAGTTGGCAAATTTGCAAAATAAACAGGGCAATTATGAGGAGGCCATCCATTTTCTAAATCAG
Organism: Chloroflexia bacterium; assembly: GCA_038207495.1. GTDB lineage: Bacteria > Chloroflexota > Chloroflexia > Chloroheliales > Chloroheliaceae > Chlorohelix. The sequence goes on along the minus strand of JBBQZS010000005.1, from coordinate 66,522 downwards.
GCCATCCAATTTGATCCCAGCAAAGGGGCCTATTTCTGGGAGCGTGGCAAAAGCTATTTGTGGCAGGGGAATATTGAACGTACGCTGGTTGATTTTGGGAGTGCCATTCAGCTTGAACCTCAAAATGCCGATTATCTGTTGGAACGGAGCAAACTTTACCAGCAAAGGGGCGACCCAGCCCGCGCTAACGCCGACTATAACCGGGCGGTACAAATTCGGGCAGCCCGTCATATTGACCAGGGCGGGAGCTATTACCTCAAAGGTGAGTTTGACAAGGCGATTGCCGAATACAACATGGCGGTGCAACTAGAGTCGAACAAAGCCGATTATTACTACCGACGAGCGGCGGCTTACAACCAAAAGAGCGATTACGAACAGGCTATCACCGATTATAGTCGGGCCATTCAGCTTGACCCTACGAAGGCGAATTATTTTTACTCCCGCAGTATCAGCTATAGCAATAAAAAAGATTTGAATAAGGCGATTGCCGACCTGACCAGTGCGATTCAGCTTGAGCCCCAAAACCCCAGCCATTATTACTGGCGGGCTTTGACCTATATTGCCAGGAAGGATAAACGCGCTGCCAAATCCGACCTGACCAAAGCGGCGGAGATGGGCCACAAAGAAGCCAGAGACCAACTCAAACAGATGTAAGAATCAGGGCAGGGTGAAATCGCGGCCTTCTACTAACTCGTTTTTGTTGACCACGTAGGTCCGCGCCAGTTTATCGTGCCACCCCTGCCGCCGAGGATCCCAGGCCGACCACAATAACCCCAGAAAGATTACCCCCAGGCTCAAACAATAACCCAGGCATTGACGCAGGAAAGCGGTCATCAGGTCGGGGCGTTTCCCATCGTAACGAATAACCTTGATACCAAAGATAATTTTAAACAGGGTTTGCCCGGTAGTGACGGTCATAATCAGGAAATAGCCGTAGAAAAAAACCAGGGCTATCAACGATACCCACCACGCGCCCGCCCCGAACAATATGTTTATTATATTGTCTGAGTTAGTGCCAACTCCTGTAGCATTCGGACTAATTGTTGTATTGGGTAGCGCATTCCCACCGTTGGAATTGATATAAGCAATCGCCGCCACCCAACCCGGAATTGAAGCCAAAACATAATCGCCCAGCCCGGCAATCAGGCGACGGGAGAAATCGGCTTTACGGGCCAATACCAGCCGCCCAGCGTCATTGATATAGCTGTAATAATCCTGGGGAGCGTTCCAAACCTCCGGTGCTAAACCCTGCGCCCCTTGCGCTAAAGGGTGAAAGGTCACAAAGGCGGGGGTATAACCTGCGTTGTAACTTGGGGTGGGGTAGTAGGCGGGTTGGGCATAATTCGGCTGGGGTTGGTAATTGTAAGACGGATAAGCAGGCACGGTTGGTGGCGTTTGTACCAATTCAGGGGCAATCTCCGGAAGACGAACGGGGTCAGGAACAGGCTCAGGCGCAACGTAGGGAAAAGCATACCCACAACTGTAACAAAAACGCGCCTCAGCCAGATTTATTTTTCCGCAATTTGGGCAATTCATGGGTAATCTTTAAAAGTTAGTATCTTTGACCAGTTCAAATTTATGAACCACTATCGTTTCCGCCAACTTATCATGCCAACCTTGCTTGCGGGGGCTTCCGACAGCAGCGGTAAAGCCGATTAACACCATAAATTCCAGAAGGAGGCCTAGAAAAGCAAAAGCGGTGATGCCAGTAGTGCTTAACAGGCTTGAGACCGTCCAGCTAAAGCCAAAGAGATTGCGAATAAAGGCAGTTTTCAGGTCGGGTTTGGAGCCGTCCAGCTTCATAACTTTGATGCCCATAATCCGGTGGCCCAGGGTTTGCCCAAATCGAGACGTCATAAAAACGGTATAGGCAAAATAGTAAAGCCCAAAAATCAAGCCCATGACGTTGGAGGCGGCTAAAACATCCGGGTTATCCACCGGGAACTGGTCAGTAATAGTGACTTGACCGGGAACCATCAGGTTATATATCAGCGGTGCTACTAACAGCAGGGGCAGCGTCATCAGGAAAGTATCAATAATCGCCGCCGCAAGTCGTACTGTGACGTTAGACAGGGCGGCATAGACCTGTTTGCCCTCTTTATTATTATACCCATAAAAGCGCGCAGGATTTTCAATCACCATATAGGGAGTGCCATTTGGCGCGACTGGCACCCGGGGCGGATAGGGAGTGCCAAAGTTGGGCGGCAAACCATAAGGCGGTTGTCCCGGCTTACCGAACCCCTGCCAGGGATTATTATAGGGAGATTGCTGTCCCGGCGGTGGCTGTTGTCCATAGCCCTGCCAAGGATTGGTGTTATTATAAGGTGGCTGGCTATAGTTGGGATAAGTGGGCGCGGCAAATGGCGGTGGGGTAGATGGCACCTCGACTGGCGGGGGAGTTTCAATCGCTGGTTTCTCAGCCTCAACTATAGCCGGAACAGCTTCCGGGTTAGGTCGCTGGTTCACCAGCAACGCCCCACAATAATAACAAATCTTAGCCTTCTCCGGGTTTTCCTTGCCACATTTGATACAAAACATTAAGCCACCATATTTCCGTCAAACCATTGTCAGAGGTCGCCTGATTAGGCTAATCAAATTTTGAGATTAGTAAACCCCAACCCCAAACCAGATACTAAATAACACAAGGATAATAATTCAATTTCCCCCATAACGCAAGGTAAAAGACGTTAGAGTAATTCTAAGCCTATTACTTTAGTAACAGCTAAACTTGAGCTGAATCTCCTATATCGGAAAAAGCCTTTAGTCCTGTTTCTCAGTTGTATGACATTGTTCATATTTAATTGTAAGGTTGATTTGCTAAAATAACCATGTAAGCGCGTTTATGTTAGCGTCGAGAGTTTTGGAAAGATATTAAGAGACGGATAAAATTATGGGTAACACGGGACAAAAAAATCTGACGACCTTCGCTTTAGTAGCAGTAGCAATAACCTCCGGCTATTTGTTCCTGAATGGCAGTTTTAGCCAAACCGGCACAACCGTTGCCGCTACAATTACGATCTTGATTGCCGCCCAGGCCGCCCGCTATTACACTAACTACGCAGCAAACCATAATTTTAATGCCTTCAAGTGGGCTATTATTGCCCCGATATACTTTGCCCTGGTTGGCTTCGGGGTGTGGGCTGGCTGTTTACTAGGAGCTTACTTTCTGAATGGACTGGTGAAAACAACCCCGAATGTGTCAGTGATGGAACTGGTCGGTGGGGCGGTAACTTACGGTCTGGATTACGCTTTGATTGGTTTACTGGTTGGAGCAATTTGGGCTGTCCCTACTTCCTTAGTAGTGGCCTTTCAACAGACTGCCCCCGCCGGTAAGTTATTAAAAGGTAATTTCAACACCTGGAGTAATGAGGCTCAAAAAGCGGCCTAGAGGGTTGTCGGTTGTCAGTCGTCGGTTAACCTAACTCCCTAACCCCCTTCAACTTTAGGGAAGGGGGAATAAGATTTCCTCTTACTTTTTAAGGGAGAGGGTAGGGTGAAGGTTTCTTCTTTAATATTACCCCTGATTTTTCATCCTCCCCAATTATAAATCCGAGTAGATTGAATGAATTCCAGAACCTACCATTGCGATAGTTTTCAGATTAGACTAGAATTAAAGCTGCGTTTGTCAATTGTGCTAATCTTATATAGTACGACTTTCGCTTTGGAACTTAGCTATTTGGGTTAATGGCTATAAATTGAACCTGATAAATTGACACAAGCGAAAGACCAATATAGTAAAAGGCTGAAGTCGAACTTTTTCGACAATAACACGTACTTGATTATTGGCATAAAAATTGCCCGCATATATATAGACCGACCGTATTTAGAAGATAATGGTTGGTCGAACAACTGCAAACCGGGTCGGTGGTTTCAGGGCTTTGTTCTCACCGAATACGAGGCCGTTGCCAAAAATTAACCTATTAGGAAGGAAATAAATAATGCTGGATTTAGACACCCGAACGTTGCCTGACATACAAAGTATGCCTGACAAGCGAAACATCGCCATCAACAAAGTAGGTATTAAGGACATTCGTTTCCCCATCATCGTTACAACCCGCGATAATGGTATACAACACACCGTCGGCGACGTGAGTATGTATGTAGCTCTGGCTAAAGAGTTCAAGGGTACCCACCTTAGCCGTTTTGTGGCGATTTTGAACGAGGATGGCGAAGCGATTGACCCGGCTAATATAGATAGCATTTTGGGGAAAATGCGTGATAAAATTGGGACTGACGAGGCCTTTTTCGAGGTTTCTTTCCCTTATTTTCTCTCGAAGGAAGCCCCCGTTAGCCGTATCAAAAGTTTGGTGGAATATAAGGCCGGATTTTCTGGTAGACAAACTGCTAATGGCGAAACCGATATGGTGCTGATGGTACAAGTGCCAGTGACAACGGTTTGCCCCTGCTCCAAAGAAATTAGCGATTATGGTGCCCATAACCAGCGCAGTTGGGTAACGGTTAAAGTACGAACTAACGATTTGGTTTGGCTGGAAGACCTGATTGGCCTGGTAGAGCAGTGTGGTAGCTGCGAGGTTTATTCGTTAATCAAGCGGGTTGATGAGAAGTATGTGACCGAAAAGGGCTACGAGAACCCCAAATTTGTCGAAGATGTGGTGCGGGATGTCACGCAACTATTGCTGGACGACCCCCGAATTGATTGGTTCTCGGTGGAGAGCGATAACGACGAGAGCATCCACAACCACAACGCCTACGCCCTTATCGAGTTCGACAAACGGAATAAATAAAATCTAATCATCTGTCCCCTTTCCTGAAAATGGAAGGGGGACTTTTTATAGGGTTTTCTCCGGTAGTAGTGACTTTAGCCGCTTCTTATAATTTATCAATCAACTCTTTGAGTTTGGTGTAAAGCTGGCGGCGACGCTCGAAATACATGTTAGCCGCCCCGCTGCTGCTGGGTGTAACAAAGAGCGGGCTGCCCGCAATCGTTTCGGTTTGAAGGCCAAAGTCGGGCAGCTTTTTGCCAAAATAGTAGGAGTAAAGTTTTAGGCCATTGAAACTGACGATTTTGGGGCGGTAGCGCGTCACTTTTTCTTCCAGGGCGATTCGTCCGGCCCGATAGACCGAGGCGGGCACTGCCGATTCGTTGGCGGAGGGGATGTTAACTACAAAATTGGTCAGGCCAATGCCGTATTGGGGCAGGGTTATATCTTCTTCGGGTTTTAACAGGCGCGGGGTAAAACCAGCCTGAAACAACAAACGGTAAAAATTGTTGACTGGGTTGGCGTAGTGGTGGCCCTTGTCCCACGATACCAACGAGGGATTGAACCCTGAGATAATTACGTCCAGTCCTTCAGCTAGAATATCGTCTAGCGTGGTTCGTTCCTGACTCATCAAATCACCTGAGGAATTTTATAAATTTCTGCTTGTTCGTTTAGACACAAACTCCGAGGCTATGACAGAGTAAGCGGCATCATAGTCATTGTAGTTATCCATTTCGGGGTTGTCCCAATCTTCGGCAAATGTTGAAAGTCTGACACGTAAATCGGCAGCTTGTTCTTCACCAATATTTCGATCTTGCAAATTTATGTAGCCAGAATTTAGGAAGGTTACGATTACCCGCGCCTCCCCAACTATATCCGTAGGTATTTCAGTTAATTCAATTTTGCCGTCACGATAAATCCCTTCAATACTTTTAAGCATAAATTCCGCTCCTTGTTTATCTGGTAAGGTTAATGCTACAGGTATTTTACCACTTCAGCAAAACCAATTCGGCACTAAACCCAGGCCCTAACCCCATCATCAAGCCGTAACTACCGGGCTTAACGGTGTTTTGGGCCAATACTTTGTCCAGCATGTACAGCACCGAAACTGAGGAAAGATTGCCCACCTCTTCCAGAGTTTCGTAACTGATTCTGACTTTAGCCTCATCAATCCCAAGCCCCTGAGCAACTTTCTGAATTACCTTTGGCCCGCCCGGATGAATCAGCCAAACTGAAATATCAGCAATCGTCACCTTGAATCGCTGTAAAAACTTGTTAACTTCGGGGGGCAGACCTTTAAGTGCCAGTTCAGGAATAACCGGGTCTAACACGATTTTCAGCCCACTATCCACCACATCAAAGCCCAAAGCCCGTTCAGTTTGATGAATAAAAATCGAGTGAGTACCTAAAATCTGGGGTTGTCCGGGTTGAACCAGGGGGTGATTTCGCCCTAGAACCAGAACCGAGCCAACCCCATCGCCAAATAAGCCACAGGCGATAATATTCGCCACCGAATAATCGGTAATCTGAAAAGTCACCGAACACAGCTCCACCGCCAGAAAAATGACCGCCTCGGTAGGGTGGCCTTCCAGGTAATCAAAAACCCGCGCCAGACCACCCGCCCCAGCCATACAACCCAAACCATAGAGCGGCATACGTTTCAGGTTTGTCGAGAAGGGCATATGATTTATCAGGCGAGCTTCGATTGAAGGGATTGCTAACCCGGTGGAAGAGACAAAGGTGATTTGCGAGATATCGCGGGGGCGCATCTCACCCCGCTCCAATAATAATTTTAGCGACTCAACTCCCAAACCCACTGCCCCTTGAATCCAGCGGTCGTTAGCCCCGCCAAAGCCGCTAATCTCACCAATTTCCTGGGTAGTCAGGGTCATGTAGCGGCCCTTAACCCCGGTATTGGGAAACAAGAGCTTAATCAGGCCCGATTCGGCTTGCCCGGTGGTGGGGGCGGTACAATATTCCTCCATTAGCTGTTCCTGGGGATAATAATTAGGGGGGAAAGTGATGGCGGTGGCAGCTATAAATCCCAAAGTAACTCCTTCTTTTTATGGTAACGAGTAACGCGTAATGAGTAACGAGTTATCGTTAAAACTAATTGAGCTTGAATATAACTTGTTTTTTATTCAGGCAAATCTTTCAAAACAGGCCGCAAATCTTCCAGACGGTCAAACAGGTGCCAGATATAATTGGCGGTTCCTTTTTCCCGATGAGGGTGCAAGTCGGCGATAGCGGGGTCATCCAGATAGTTCTGAAAGGCCGCCCGTGATTGCCATTCCACCAGGATTAATACTTTGCGGGGCTGAATATCACCAAGCTGGGCTTCCCGAAATTTGCCCAGGGCTACCACTTTCCCGCCATGTTTCCCGACTTCCGAAGCCGAACGGCGTGAATAAGCCAGGTATTCCTCACAATTAGCAATATCAAACAAATTCAGGGCATAAACCGGGTTATTATCATCCATGATTATTGACTTTGCTTTCTAACTATCTGTAGACTGGTGAATTCGTCATTTGAGCCAGTTGGTGCTGGTTTTTGGTCACAACCTCTAGAGCATGGGCCACAAAACTTGTTTCCTCACCTACCGGAGCCACATAACCCAGCGCGTCCACCACCGCCTCCCTGCCAAGTTTAGTAAGAATAAGCCAGGTTGCCTAGATATTGGGCCGAAAGACAGCCACCCGCCGTCGCCACATTCCCGCTGGCATAAAAAGGCTGCTCTAAAACACATGCCCCGCTTTCTTCTAGCCAGGGACGGGTGCCAGAATCGGTACAAATTGGGGTGTTTTCCACCAAACCCAGCCTTTTCAGCACCAACGCCCCCGAACATTGCGAACCAATTAGCTGTCGGGTTGGGTCAAGTTGAAAAGTATTCATGAGAGCTTCATCCTGAACCATTTTCCGGGTAAGTCGCCCGCTTCCAAATAAAACGGCATCAGCTTCGTTAGCAAATGATAGCAATTTTTGGGCCTGAATAGTCACCCCGTTCATAGAAGTAATTGTTTCGGTGGGAGCAGTAATTTCAGCCTTCCAGCCATCTTTTTTTATCCTGTTAAGAATATTTAGAGCTACAAATGAATCTATCTCGTTGAAACCTTCAAAGGTAACTATCGCAATCTTCATTTCTTGCCTTTCAGTTTGCTTTTAGTATATTTCCTGGGTTGGTTGTACTCTAACAAATCTGCTGGAAAAAAGCCAATAACAAGCCTTAACCAGTCTTGACGCGAGAGGCTGTAAGATGTAAAATCATTTCAACACTTCATTAACTATTGAAATGTTATCAGGATAGCAAAGCAAAATTTTATGACGATGATTAACGAATCCTTTGGGCTAGGGTTGCCAGCCCCGCCAACCGAATTTAGTAGCAGCACTTTTGAAAGGGCCGCCCGGCTGTTTGAAACGGTAGGAGATGTAGCCCGTTTGCGCCTGTTGTTGTTGCTGTTGCAGGGCGAAAAATCGGTGGGGGAAATCGCCGCTTTTACCAATGAGGGGCTTTCAACCGTATCCCAACGTCTGCGAATTCTCAAAACCGAGAATTTGATAACCAGTCGGCGGGAGGGCAAACATATTTATTACAAGATGGCTGACCAACATATCGCCGACCTGGTAATGAGTGCCTTGCAGCATGCCAGCGAACATCCAGATTATTAGTTAAACGGGAGTTAAAACGGTGGCTTCCACCCATTCTGACCACAATCACGAGCATGACCACCCTGAGGGCGGGCATCACCATCTGGACTTAAATGCCAGTGGTCGCCAGGGATTAGCCTTTAAAATTGCCTTTGGCCTGACTATTGGTTTTGTGCTGCTAGAATTTATTGCTGGATTTTGGGCTAATAGTCTGGCCTTGATTTCAGACGCCGGGCACAATCTTTCGGATGCCCTGGCTTTGGCTTTCAGCCTGGGAGCGATAATTTTAGCCCGCCGAGCCCCAAACTTTAACAAAACCTATGGTTATCATCGGGCGGGAATTCTGGCGGCTACCCTCAACGCCGTTACGCTGGTATTAATTGCGATTTACATTTTTTATGAAGCAGCCCAACGCCTTGCCAACCCACCCGAAGTCCAGGGTTGGACGGTAATCATTGTGGCGGCGGTTGCGCTCATTATCAACCTGTCGGTGGCGGGATTACTGCACGGCTGGTCAAAAGAGGATTTAAATACCCGAAGTGCCTATATTCATGTGATTGGGGATGCGGCGGCCTCGGTGGGCGTTATTATCGCGGGTATTATTGAGGTTGTAACGGGCTGGAAATTAGCCGACCCCCTGATTTCAATTCTGATAGGTGGGTTAATCCTCTGGTCAAGCTGGGGAATTATCAAGGAAGCCACAAATGTGCTGCTGGAAGGAGTACCCGCCGGCCTGGATATGGTCAGCCTGCTGCGGAGCTTGATGAGCCAACCGAGCGTGACCGATGTGCATGACCTCCACGTCTGGACAATCGGGAGCGGGTTTCGGGCTCTTTCCTGCCATATCAAAGTAGATGAAGATAAGGGCTACAGCTTGCATCAGGCCAACCAAACTGTTCAGTCCATCAACCTGATGCTGGAAGAAGATTTTAATATTCATCATGCCACTGTCCAGATTGAGTGTGACAATTGTAATTTTAACGAAACCTTTTGCGCGGGCCCAGCCGTAACCGAAACTAACCAGCAATCCCAAGCCCATAGCCTCTCAGGCAAAGAATAAATCAAGTCTAAAATCCAAATAGCAAAAATAGGCTATTTAGCTGAATTAACATCAGGAGTATAATAATCAAAATATAAAAAGAAAGTGTGAAGCGTGCCGAAAAATCCAATCTTCCCAATAATCACACCACTGCTCAAGGCAGTAAATAAAATACCCGCCCATAATACCGCCGAATCTACCACCCCAGAGCTAGGTCGGATAGCCGACGCATTAGAACGAATTGCTTCGGCTTTAGAAAAACTTACCGCTCAAGATACACTCGCTTCTGCTGAAACAAACCAGAATGGTCAGGATAATTGGATAACCCTTCCTAATACCAATCAAAATCATGACTTCTCAACCCCACCAATTGCTGTTCCCAACCCGAAACCACCCATTCAGCCAATAAATAATACTGTAACCGCTACAACCAGTAAAACCGAACTGCCAGCCAGCAATCCCAATGCCTCAAAAACAGCTCACCCGCCAAAAACCCAAAATGGAAATAGCGTGCTTCTCGGACATTTGAAAAGACAGGGTATAACTGTACAAGAGCCAAAAAAGATAAACCTCCCTGAAAAGCTGGTCTATCAGGTTAAATTAGAAAAAGTGGCGCAGTTTCTAGGTAAAAACTTTACAGTCTGTAAAACATTATATGAACAACTGAAAAAAAATATGGTAGCCCCTCGTACACCCTTTAGCTACAGCCTGATAGGGGCCACTGCGGAACAAAACAAGCTTATACGCCAATATTGTCAATTCCTTAAAGATGCCGACTTATTGGAAGAATTTAGCTATCAGGGCAGCCCTGACTTTAATATCAAACTTAAAGCCTCTGGCAAAGAGCAAAAGTTTTTAAGCGGTGCCTGGTTAGAATATTATGTAAAGCTGGAAGTGGATCGAATAGTACTGCCTTATGCCGTACAGATTAAACAATCTTATGAAGCTTTACCAAATCTTCAAATAATCTTCAAGGATGATACCAAAGCTGAACTCGATTTGTTTTTTTCTTTGGGAAACTTGATATTTTGTGTAGAAGCAAAAACGCGGCCTGATTCCGAAAAATTAAAAACCTTTAGAAATCGAATTAAACCTTTGGGCCTGGAAAACACGGCAATATTGGTCATTGTGTTAGAAGAAAGTGATGATGAATCCTTAAAACTTAATAGTGATTTGGAAAATATGCCCATAATACAGTTGGATAAGCTTGAGGAAACCTTAAAAGAATTGCTGAAACTTCCAAAATAAAAAGCCCCAGCCTAACCGGGGCGAAGTTTTATACAGTTAGCAAAATTTAAGCAGTATGAGCCCGAATACGCGGGCGAAGCATTTTGACCAGCATCCAGACCATACCAAAAGGCTTGCGGGTGAAGAATAACATACCAATGAATGCTTCCATAATATTCCTCTGAGATTTTGCTAAAGTTTTCAGGTTGTAGGGTTAAGTAGAAATGAGAGGTAAAGCCTTAACTTAAACACAATGCTTTACACCCTCTGATGTAATTATCTACCAGGAGTTTAATTTGGGGAGTAGTAGACGCTACAGGATTCAGGGGAGTTTAGAACCAGCCACGCTTCTTGAAAAAAATCAATAACCCAATTGAAATAACTAACATAAGAGCTAATGATCCAAAATAACCATACTCCCAATGCAACTCTGGTATATTTACAAAATTCATTCCGTAGATGCCAGCAATCAAAGCATCTGTCATCAAAATAATTGTTGCAGCGGTCATCGTTCGCATCACTTTATTCAGATTATTAGAAGATACACTCAGGCGGGCCTCCAGGGCACTGCTGGCTAAGTCCCGGAAGTTATCTATCGCCTCAGTAATCCGTAAAATATGGTCGTAAATATCCTGAAAATATTCAAGGGTTCGGCGGTTGAAAATTGGACTGTCGCGCCGGGTAAGCACGTTTAACACATCTCTTTCAGGGGCCAGCACTCGCCGCAACCGCAACAAATCGCGTTTAACAGCTAATAAGTCTCCAATATTGCCGTCGCTATTTTCCTCATAAATTGTATCTTCCAATTTTTCTAATTTCTCAGCCAGAGTATCCAGTACCGGGAAATAGTTATCAACCATGGCATCCATCAAAGAGTAAAGTAAGATACCGATGCCCCGGTCTATTTCCTCAAGATTTTGCGCCCAACGATGCCGCGCTCCTTCTAGTTCCGGCACTGGCAGCTTATGAATAGTCACCAGATAATTTCCGCCCATAAACATCGAAAGTTCGCGCAGGTGAATATGATGTTTTTTATGCCCATGAACCGATACCGAATAAAATACTACAAAATAAAAACCATCATACTCATTTATTTTAGGACGCATATGGGAGGCTGCTGCGTCTTCCATCGCCAGAGGGTGAAAATGGAATTCGTCGCGGACTAAATCTAATTCCTCCGGGGTAGGGTCTTGTAAATCCATCCAGACTAAATTATTCTTGTCCGGGAGCATATCACTAACTTCATCCACATTTTCCAACTCGAAAAACTGGCGTTGCGGACTGTAACAAGTTATATTAATCATTAGGTTGCCTATTAAAATAAACTTCTTTATTTCTAACCTTGATTGTATTATTATAGCATTGTAGGCTAAGAGATATTAGTCTACCAAACCTGGATCCAGTAACAGTCGAGATTTGCCGGAAAGGGCTTCAAAAATTGAAGACTACAACCGATTCTAATTCTAGTGGAGTGCGTATTCTGATTGTTGATGATGATCCAGAAATTCACCATCTTGTTTCGATAAGCTTACAAAATCAGGGGTACGAAGTTATTGCCGCATTTAATGGATTTCTGGCCCTTGACTTGATTGTTCAAGCCAAACCTCAATTGGTATTACTTGACTTGAACTTACCCGAAATGAGCGGCCTGGAAGTCATACATAGTATTCGGGAACACCTGAAAATGAGTTCCACCACCCTTCCAGTTATTTTTCTCTCGGCTCAGGATGAGGAAGAGTCCAAAGTTCAGGCTCTTGACCTGGGCGCGGACGACTACCTGACCAAGCCTTTTTCGATTAAAGAACTGCTGGCAAGAGTCCGAACCGCTCTCCGACGAGTTGCTGAACTGAAAAACAGCAAATCAGATATCATACTTCCCAACGAACCGGGGCGTTACTTTCGGACAGGCCGTTTGGAAGTTGATATTACGGGTCGCGTGATAAAAATAGATAGTAAAGAAATGCGAATGACCCCCACCGAATTTAGTTTATTGGAATATTTAATCCAAAATGTCGGTAAGGTGCTAACCCATCGCCAGTTGTTACAAAAGGTATGGGGGCAGAACTACGGAAGCGAAAGCGAATACCTGCGAACTTTTATCAAACAATTGCGCCGCAAAATTGAGCCTGACCCCGCTAACCCCATCTATATCATAACCGAACCGGGCATTGGCTACCGTTTCAAAGCCTAAAACACCGCCCGAACTTTGCAACGCGCCCGCCAGATGCTTTCAGCTTCAGCCCGATAATGCTCCAACAAACTACGAGCGAAGGTTGCCGGATCAACCCCTAGTTCTTCCAGGCCTACTGTTGGCACGGGAGTACCTTCGGTCTGGATATTAAAACCCGTGTGAATCAAGGTAGAAGTAGGGCTGGCGGTGGCAATCGAAACCGAGAGCTTACCGGGCGAACCATCGGTGCGGGGCAGATACAAATCATCACCTCGGCGGGTAACAGCTCTTTCAGTCAACTTTTCCAGCAATTCTTTAGCCGCTACAATCAGCATCCGTTGACGGTAGACAGTTAACTGCAAATCCCCGCTGAAAAACTCGGCAATCACATGCACCATCAGCGGGCTGTAAATCGGGGCTTCGGCCTTCACATCCTCAATATCCACCATCTCGCCCAACTCCACCCGACATGGCCCAATAAAACTTACCGCCGCGTCCCCGGTTATATCAAACTGGCGATAAATCCAGTGAGGGGCCAGTTGTCGCCCGTCGTAAGTTATCTGATTGTCGGCAAAAAACAAAATTCGCATAAGTTTTAACCTTACCCCCTGACCCCCATACCTGAATCAGGGAAGGGGGAACATTAAACCTGAAATATCCTGTTTATCCTGTCCACCCTTGTTAATATTTTCTAATTAGACCCATCGCCGCCGACCCCAGACAATGACATGCATTTGGGGCAGGCTACGAACAAAATAGTTATCCCAGAAAGGGTCACGTAGCCGTTCCGCCAGAGTTTCGAGGGCTTTTGGATAGTCAAGGGCAGCGGTATCACCTTCCGGCTGCAATACCAGGGGCAATTGCTTCTCGGCAAAAATCGGATAGCGGGATAGAAACTGGCGAAGGTTTTCCTCGTCGGCATCGTCCCGTACCACAAATTTCCATTGTTGCTGATCGGGGCGCAAATTTGCCAGAAATTGTTCGATAACCGGGTAGCGAAGATAATTCTCGCCCGCACTAACCAGCTTGGGGGACAAACTCCATAGGTCAATCAAGGGGGTCACTGTCGCCGGGAAGATGGTGGCATTGGTTTCCATCGTCAAATGCAAGTTGTGGCCCTTTAAGAGCCCTGCCAGAGCGGGTAAATCGCGCTGTAGGGTCGGTTCGCCGCCCGTCAGCACCACGCTCCTGGCTCCAAGTTCAAACACTTTAGCCGCTACCGCTTCGGGGCTAAGGCTCTCCCAGGTGCCACCCTCTTTAACACTCCAGGAATATTTGGTATCGCACCAGCTACAGCGCAAATTGCAGGCGAAAAAACGTACAAAGGTGGTCGGTACGCCCATCCGAGTACCTTCGCCCTGTACCGAGCGATATATTTCCATCACGTTCATTGATTAGCCTCGCTCCGCCGGAGTGATTTCAGCATAGGAGTTTTCGGTTTCCCATAACCGTAAGCGGAACAGCAAATCTTCCGGCAAGCCCCCCATCACCAACTCCGTCCAAATCCAGTGAACCAGGTTTTCAGCCGTGGTATGGATGCCCGTAACCTCGTTTAAATTATAATGGTCAAGACGGTTAATAATAGACTCCCGCACAATAGTCGAGAGGTCGGCAAAATCCAGCACCATCCCATGGTCGGACTGACCGGGGGCATTTTTGACCGGGCCGCGCAAGCTCACTTCCAACTTGTAGGAATGGCCGTGCATGCGGGCACATTTGCCAGCGTGTCCCGGCAACTGGTGGGCCGCCTCGAATCTAAAACTTTTGGTCAATATCGCGTAATTCATTTGGTCGCCTCAAGGTAAGGTTTACAGCCCGCCCAATCAATCTCGATAGCATAGGCTATGGGGTCAATCACCCCGACTTGCTGGAAAGCCGCTACCCGCAATTGACAGGCATCACAGCTTCCACAGGCTTTTTCGCCGCCCAGGTAGCAGGTGGTGGTCAACTGAATCGGTGCTCCTAATTCCAGGGCACGGCGCACAATCGCGGGTTTGTCGTCCTTAATCAAAGGGCGCACAATCGTAAAATCACGTAAAGTCGCCAGCCGCAAGGTTTGTTGGGTCGCCTCCAGAAACTCGTCCCGACAGTCGGGATAGTTAGCTGCATCGGTGGCATTCCAACCCCCGATCAGGTGCGTAACTGAACCTAACAAAGAGTGAGCGGCAGCATAAGCTAACAATATCATATTGCGGTTGGGCACGTAGGTCGGGGCAATATTTTCATTTAATGCCGTTAAATCCCGGCCCTGTGGAATATCCCCCAGGTCGGTCAGGCGCGACCCGCTAATCGGGGTCAAACTAACCAATTTGTGCGACAAACCAAAATAGCGGGCAACCGCGGCGGCGGCTTCAATCTCGCGCACATGACTCTGCCCATAGGTAAAGGATAGGGTAGTTTTTATTTCAAAATTCTGTCGGGTGGCCCAGGCCAGGGCGGTCACCGAGTCCAGTCCGCCACTCAATAAAACTATTGCGGGTGTCTTACTCAACTTCAATTCTTTCTAGTTATTTGACCTATCAGCAAATTTTTTAACTCGGCACTTTCTACTCACTAATTCTTACCAACAACCGACCACTGACTAACGATAACGGATAACCAATTCAGGTTGAGATAATACCACCAAAGGTAGTCAGCTTCAAGCCGGACAACCTCAGCTTAACTAACCAGACCGAATTCGGTTTGATGTAGCATAATAGTTATAAATCTTTGGCGATGCGCTTGACCTGTAAACGCGAAAATGCTAATCTTTATTAATCTAAACCTCAACTAAAACTGGCAGGAGTAAAGATGTCACAGGCTTCATTTAGTTTTTCACCCGTCCAAACCGCCGAGGTAGTGATAATTGGCGGTGGGGTTATGGGCACCAGCATTGCCTGGAATCTGGCAAAACGCGGCTGTACTGATATTTTAATAATTGAGCAAAATTTGCTGGGGAGCGGCTCAACCTCCAGAGCGGCGGGCGGAATTCGTCAACAGTTTTCAAGCCCTGCGAACATTCGGATTGGGATGTATTCAGTAGATTTCTTCAGCCACTTCCACCAACGCCTGGAATTGGAGCCAGACGAGGGCGGGGTGGATTTCAAACAATGCGGCTATCTGTTTCTGATAACCAATGAAGAAGATTTAGCCGTTTTCCAACGAAATGCAGCCCTGCAACAAAGCCTGGGCGCGCCGGTAGAACTCCTCAGCCCTAATCAGGTCGGCGAAAAGTGGCCCTGGCTCTATGTGGATGATGTGATTGGCGCGACCTACTGCCCCACCGATGGCTATGGTAACACGGCGGAGGTGGTGCAATCCTTCGCCAAACAAGCCAAGCGACGGGGCGTGAAAATCTGGGAAGAAACGGCAGTTAAAGCAGTCTATCGGGACGGGCGCAGATTATTGGGGGTAGAAACTGACCGGGGAATGGTGGCAGCTAATATTGTTATTGGCTGTGCCGGAGCCTGGAGCGGAATTCTGGGCAAAATGATGGATGTTAATATCCCGGTAGAACCGGTCAAACGGCAAGCTTTCTTCACCGAGCCTTTCCCCGAAATCACCGGGCATGTGCCTTTTGTAATTGATATGCTAAACGGCTTCCACTTCCGCCGCGAAGGACCCGGCTTCTTGCTGGGCGAGAGTGACGAGAGTCAGTTACCCGGCTTTGATACTACTCTGGATTGGGGTTGGCTGGATACAGTAGTGGAACACGCCCTACACCGTGTGCCTGATTTCGAGCGAGCCGGGATTCTGAGCGGCTGGGCTGGATTATACGACACCTCCCCCGACCATAACGGCATCGTCGGCAAAGTGCCGGAGCTGGATAATTTTTATCTGGCTACCGGGTTTAGCGGTCACGGCTATATGCAAAGTCCGGCTATCGGGTGGGCCATTGCCGAAATGATCCTGGATGGCACAAGCACCAGCCTGGATGTAGCCGAACTCAGCATCGAACGCTTCCGCAGCGGCAAGTTCAACAAAGAACGAAACGTGATTTAGGGGATGGGGGTTGGGGGTCGGGGAAATTCGTAGGGGTAGATCTTCGTGTCTACCCTTGAGCGCGTGAGTTCTCCAATTTTAGATTTTCCTAATACCTAAAAGCTGACGGCTGATAGCTGACAGCTTTCCAACAACCGATAATTTACAAGGACGTAATAGATGAAACCACTACCGAATGAGATTGAAGAGCGGTTTGGTATTGCCGAAGGAATATTGTTGCCTGTAACGGTGACAACTTCCCAATTGGAAATGTTACGAGCCGCCGAGCAATCCTCGGCTGATGGGATAAATATATTAATGGTAGCCTTTGCCGGAGCCAAGTTAGTAGCGCACGGCGAACCTTATAGCCAACGCTACAAATTACCCGAAGTGCGGCTATCAGGCGATATTTTTGACCTTGAGGTTTTTGAAACTAGCCTCAAAGAGAGTTTTCTGGCGGAGTATGAGGTTGAGATTGAAATCAGCCGCTATTTGATGATGATTCATTGTACTTTTATGGACGACCAGCGCACCGAGGAAGAAGGGCCGCAAATGTCCAGCCGCACCCTGCATGTATTTACCGCCCGCGTGCCCAACTCCGACGAATGGCAGGAAGAACTGGCGGTAAGCGAGGATAGCCCCATTCGTCTGGTAAAACCGCGCCACTTGCTGGATTCGCTGCATAGCGAGTGGTCGGACGTAAAGACCCAGTTAAGCACCGGCCTGACCCGCTATTCCGATATGAAGGCCGAATACGATGAAAGTTGGTCGTTTGTGCGGGCCCGAATCGCCGCTCTGGTTTTCAAGAAACTTTATAATTGGGAATTACCGGAAATCTAGAGGTTGTTGGTTATTCGTTGTTGGTTGATGGGAAAAGTCATTAGAAAAATCTAAAATGGGGAACTCTCACGTTCAAGGGTAGACACGGAGGTCTAACTCTACAAATCCTTACTTCTTGCTCCTGTATTCTTACTCCTTTATACTTTTTCCCGACTCCTTTTTAACAGTCCAATTAACCAGCCAGATTAACACCCCCTGCATCGGAAGGCGAATGATATGATAGAGCGGGCTGCTGGGCAAAGGCTCGACCTTCACGTTACTAAGGGCATGGTAAACATTAGCCGGAAAGACCGCCACCAACAAGGCCATCAAACCATAAGCGGCGAACTGCCTCAAACGTGCTATTGGGCCAACCAACGCAATTCCACCCAGAATTTCAAATGCCCCACTTAGGTAAACCAACCAGGTTGGGGCGGGGAGAGCGGGCGGGACGATTTTGCTATAAGATTCGGTAGAGGTAAAGTGCAATATCCCCGAAAAAATAAAGACTGCCCCAAGTAACCAACGAACCGTAATTTGTACAAATTTCATTGTGTTTGAATTCCTGCGTTTGAACTATAATTGGTTTATATCCTACTAAACTATTATAACACGCCAGATTTGTTATAATAAGTTCGTTAAAAATTTTTTGATTTTAGATGTTCGATTTTAGATTAAAAATGCCAGAAAATAACTCTACCGAAAACCTCCAACTCACCCTAACCCAAAACCTACCCCTTGACCGTAATCCCGCGGCGGTTTATTTGGCCTCCTTGCGGGTCACCGGGCGGCGCAGTGTGCAACATCACCTCACGGCTATCGCTAAAATGGTCGCCGGGGAGAAAGCCGATTGTTTCTCGTTTCCCTGGCAAACCCTGCGCTACCAGCACACCGCCGCTATTCAGGCCCAACTACGGGACAAATACCGCACAGTTACCGCCAATCAGATGATTAAAGCTTTACGGCGAGTTTTGCACGAAGCCTGGAATTTGGGGCTGATGGAGGCTGAGGAATATCGGCGTGCCGCCAATATCAAACTGATTAAAGGGCAATCTTTACCCAGCGGACGCGCCCTAAAAGAAGCCGAATTATTAGCCCTCTTAAAAATTTGTCAGAAAGATAAAGGGCCGGGTGGTACGCGCGACTTTGCCCTGATTGCAGTGATGTACTCCACTGGACTACGGCGGTCAGAGTTAGTAGCTCTGGATTTAGCTCATTATGACTTTTCGGAAAAATCGCTAAACGTTAAAAGCGGCAAGGGTGGCAAGGAACGGTTGGTGTTTCTGGAAGATGGCGCGGCAGAGGCTTTGAATAGCTGGCTTGTGATTAGAAAGGACGAGCCGGGAGCCCTCTTTTTGCCGATTAACAAGGGCGGGAATATTAGCCAACGACGCTTGACTGACCAGGCTATTTTATGGATTTTGGAGAAACGGGCCAAAGAGGCCGGGGTGAACCATTTCAGCCCTCACGACCTGCGCCGTACTTTTATTTCAGATTTGCTGGAGGCCGGAGCGGATATTTCCACTGTCCAGAAAATGGCGGGGCATGCTAATGTAACCACCACCGCCCGCTATGACCGCCGGGGCGACGAGGCTCAGAAAAAGGCCGCCAGCCTCTTACGCCTTCCGCTCAACCCTGATTTGGAAAGCGAACCCCTTCCGAGCTAACTAATTCCCACCCTATAGTTCTAATCTATATTGCCTATCACAACATCCTATGCTAAGCGGTAGACCAAAACTGCGTTTCGCCTTGACGCTTTATCGTTTCTTAACTAGAATTACCTTAAATGTTTCTTAATTCACAATTTAATTGAGTAGACCAAAGGAGAGGCCATGAAGATACATGAGTATCAGGCCAAACAAATTTTGAGCCGCTACCAGATTCCGGTTCAGAAAGGCGAAGTTGCCACTACTCCCGAAGAAGCACGCGCTATCGCCGTTAAGTTTGGAAAATCAGTTGTTGTAAAAGCTCAGGTTCACGCTGGCGGACGCGGCAAGGCGGGTGGGGTTAAATTTAGCCCAACCCCCGACAAGGCCGAAGAAAATGCCACCAAAATCCTGGGTATGGACATTAAAGGCAGCAAAGTCCGAAAAGTTTTAGTAACCGATGCTGCCGATATTGCCAAGGAATTCTATCTGGGTGTGATTGTAGACCGTGCCGCCAAGGGCATTACCATTATGGCAAGTGCCGAGGGCGGCGTCGAGATTGAAGAAGTTGCCAAAGACTCCCCTGAGAAAATCATAAAGGTTGTAGCCGACCCTTTTATGGGTTTGTTGGACTATCAAGCCCGCGATATTGGCCTTGCCCTGAACCTCCCTGCCGACAAAGTGCGCGGCTTCAGCATAATCGCCAAAGAACTTTACAAAGCCTTTGTTGAAAACGACTGTGATATTCTGGAAATCAACCCCCTGGTTATTACCGAGCAAGGCGATTGGTTGGCCCTGGATGCCAAACTGGTCTTTGATGATAACGCCGAATATCGCCACAAACCGGATTTTGAAGCCCTGCGCGACCTGGACGAAGAAGAACGGGCCGAAATAGATGCGCGGGTAGCTGGCCTGAGTTATGTCAAGCTAGATGGTAACATTGGCTGCGTGGTTAACGGAGCTGGTCTGGCGATGGCTACAATGGACTCGCTAAAGCTCTATGGTGGCGAACCTGCTAACTTCCTCGACATCGGCGGTGGGGCAAAGGCCGAAAAAGTTACTGCCGCTATGCGAATTATTCTGACTGACCCCAACGTTAAAGCCATTCTTTTTAACATCTTTGGTGGAATTACGCGCGGAGATGATGTGGCACGGGGGATTATTGCCGGATTAAAGCAAATCCAAACCGAAGTGCCAATTGTAATCCGCCTGGTCGGTACCAATAGCGAGGAAGGCCGCAAGATTCTGGGCGAAGCCAACCTGCGAAGTGCCGAAACCCTGATGGAAGCAGCCAAAAAAGTGGTCGTAATTGCCCAGGAAAGAGAGGCAGCCCGCTAATGAGTATTTTAGTTAATAAGAATACCCGCCTGATTGTTCAGGGCATTACCGGGCGCGAAGGTGGCTATCACACCCGCCAGATGATTGAGTATGGCACCCCGATAGTGGGTGGAGTGGTGCCGGGCAAAGGTGGCGAGACTGCCGAGGGTGTACCCGTTTTTAGCAGCGTGCGGGACGCGGTAGACAAAACCCAGGCGAATGTCTCGATTATCTATGTACCCGCCGCCTACGCCCCTGATGCGATAATCGAAGCAGCCGACGCTGGTATTCCGCTAATTGTCTGTATCACTGAGGGTATTCCGGTGCTGGATATGGTGCGAGTCTTCCATCATGTTAAACGTCGTGGAGCGCGATTGATTGGGCCGAACTGCCCCGGTCTGATTACCCCCGGTGAGGCCAAAGTCGGGATTATGCCCGGTTTTATTCATAAGCCCGGTAAGATTGGCCTGGTAAGCAAAAGTGGCACCCTGACCTACGAAGTAGTTAACGCCCTGACCCTCAAGGGTTACGGACAAAGCACGGCGGTGGGTATCGGGGGCGACCCGATTATCGGCACCAGCTTTATTGATATACTGGAACTGTTCCAGAACGACCCGGATACCGAGAAAATAGTAATGCTAGGTGAAATCGGGGGTAACGCTGAGATTCTGGCGGCGGAGTACGTAGCCCATCATATTACCAAGCCAGTGGTTGGTTTTATCGCCGGACAGACCGCCCCCGCCGGAAAACGGATGGGACACGCCGGAGCAATTATCAGTGGGGGTGAAGGAACTGCCGCCGAGAAGATTGCCGCTTTCAAGAAGTATGGTATTGAAGTTGCTGACAGTCCCGCCCAGATTGCCGATATTATCTAATCGGTTGTCAATAGGTCGGTTGCGGGTAATAACGTTGTGGGTTATTAGTTAAGAGTCAATGATGCAGGGGCGGTTCGTGAACCGCCCTACATAATTCTACTTCTTCTCCAACCAGTTACGAACCTCCGGTACAAGGCGAGAGAGGCTGTCGTGACGGGTGTAGAGGGCGGGGAGCGAATTAATAAAGGTTGGGCCATAAGCGCGGTGAGTAAGGCGACTATCCAGAATTAGCACTGCCCCTCGTTCGCGCATTACCTCAAGCAGCCGTTCATAAGCCTGTTTGAAGCGCAAAATGGTGCGTGGCAAGCTATATTGCAGGAAAGGGTCGGCAAACTGTCGGCTTTCGGTGCGGGCGGCAAAAACCGGGTCGCTGGGCGGGTCAAAGGGCAGTTTGGTAATTGCCAGCACATTAAAGCTGAGAGGAACGTTATTTTCGTCCTCGGCGAACAACTCGGCATTTTCCCAGTGGCCCAATGTACTGAGCAAAAGAGCCTTTTCGGTGCTGCGAAAGCGGCTCAATACACTCCGGCGCGTGCCATCCAGCCCTAAGCCCAACACCAGAATATTATTCTGCTCCAATGTGCGCTGCACCGCCTTGTAACTCATCCGCAAGGCACTGTTCGAGCTAAAGAGAGCCAGCATACGCCCCTGACTGATTTTCGCCAGCTCGATAATCTGCTGATCAACCGCCTTTTGGTAACCAGTCTGACTGGGTTCGGGCATATCGGTAGGCAGGTAAAGCATAGTGGTGGCAGCAAAGTCGCGCTCCGGCAAAATCTTGGCGGTTCGGGCATCGTGCAAGCCCAGCCGATTGCGAATAAAAGTAAAATCGCCATCGGTGGTCAGGGTGGAAGAAGCCAGCACCACACTCTTTTTGCTTGAAAACAAAGTATGTTCCAAACCCTGGTCTACCGAGAGGGGCGCACTGTAAACCCCGACCAATTGAGTGCGGGGGTGACTGGCAAGCCAATAAACGTGGTTGCTATCAACCTCCTCAAAAGCCGCCGCCAGTTTGTTAATCAGATAATTGGACTGATTAACGAAATAGTTGAGGTCAAGCATCATCTCGTCAGTTTTGACCATTTGCAACTTCAGGGCGTGAGACTCGTCCCGCAGGTCGCGTAGCTCATAATAAAGTTCTTCCCAATCCTGCTTGAAAACTTCCCAAGCACCTACAATCTCGCGCCACTCTTCGCCGTTGCGGAATTTCATATCGAGCCGCACCCGACCATCGCCTTGTCCAGTTACCTGATTAATTCGGGTTAGCAAATCTGCCAGGTCACGCAATAAATTCCCGGTGGATTGGCGACAAATCTCAACCTGAGAAGCTACGGTTTCGCGCAACTTAGCCAGAATTTCTTTGACGGCAGAGGTAGTATCCGGGCCATAGTGACGGTCAAAATAGTGCAAGAAGCCACTCTGACCACCGTCCGGCTTCCAGGTGACAGGCCGATTTAGCCAATCGAGAAAATCGAACAGGGTATTAGGGTTAATAGCGGTGCCGAACTGACGGCTGGCCTCATCCTCGAAGTGATGGGCATCATCAATCACCAGATGCTCAAATTGGGGCAAAGTTCCGGCCTGTCCCACCGCGTCGGCTAATATCAGGGATTGGTCAACCACCACCAGATGGGCATTTTCGGCCCTGTCACGGGCGGCAAAGTAGAAACATTGACCGCGCTGATTAAACTGACAATGGCTGGCAAGGCAGAGGTTTTTCTGAGTGTTAATGCGTGACCACAACCGTTCCTGATTGGTAATCCGCAACTCCGCCCCATCGCCAGCCACCGTATTGGGCAACCACAACAAAACTTTTATTAATAACTTGAGTTCGTCTGAGGTCAAACCGTCCATTTTACGGAAGATTTCCCAACGCCGCAGACATAGATAAGAGTTTTGATGTTTAACCGAGGTAGCGATAAAAGGCGGTTTCTCATCACCGCGTCGCCGTTTCTCCTTACGTTGGGGTTGGCTGGCTTCGGGTTCTAGCAGGGCGGTCAGGCTCTTTTGCAATTCAGGAATAACTTTGTTGAGCAAGCGCTCGCGTTGGGATTCGCTGGTGGTAGCGATAACCACCGTGCGCCCTTCCCTGACCCCGATTTCCGCCGCCGGAGCAACCAGAGCCGTAATACGCTCGCCCTCGTTGCCCGGCATTTCCAGTAAAAGATGCTGATGATTTTGAAAGGCTTCAGCTACCAGGCCCGATACATGAGCCGCTCGATCATTTAACAGAGTTAGTGGAATAGTAAAATCAGGGCGGGGTTGTAACGGTTCGGTTTTTTCCTGGGGCAACAGGAACATAAAATCCAGGTCGTTACCCTGTTTTTCAGCCAGTTGTTGTTTGAGCAACGCCCCTAAACTGCCAAACGCCCCGCCGCTCTGGTTTTGTCGCTCGATTACCGCCGCCGCATCCGTAAACAATGAGCAGATAGGCCAGTCGTTAATCTCTGCGGCGACCCGGTTCACCTCTCGCAAAATATCCAGGGGCAACTCCTCGATTTTGCCGACCAGAGTGGCAAAAACTTCCATCGCCATAAGAGTATCAGCCATCGCCCGGTGCGCCGCCCCATCCGGCACGACTTTCAGAGTTGTCGCCACCGCCACCAGACTATAATTACCCATTTGAGGCATAATCAAAGTGGCAAGCTCGTAAGTATCAAGCGGGACATTATTTACCAAAAAATCCTGACGAGCCAGAAAAGCAAAGTCACTTTCAATTGAATGTCCGACAATCGGGGAATTTCCCAGAAAAGTCCGCAAACGTTCGCGCACCTCGTTAAAGGTAGGGGCGCGTTCAACATCCGTTTGTTGAATACCAGTCAGGTGGCTAATTTTATAGGGAATAGGATTGCGGGGGCGCACAAAGGTTTGCCAGCGTTCCAGAACATGGGTCTGCCCACCTTCGGATAAGCGAAACCTGATAGCCGCAATTTCGATAATTTCACCCTGGTCGGGTTCAGTTCCAGTCGTTTCGGTGTCCAAAGCAACAAACACGCGTCCGGCTGGCTTATTTTCGCGGGATGGGGCAGGAGGTTTGAAAGTAAAGTTTTGTGAGTTTGAGTTTTTTCCGCTATTGAAGCTCATTCTGCTACACTCCCGGTTTATCTAGGTGGTGAGCAGCCCCATGTGGCACGCCTTTTTCCAAAAACGGCCAAATGTCATCGAGATTTTGAATTTGAATGGATTGCTGTAACTCGGTCAGGGGTTGTTGAGAGGACATGCGTAATACCTCACCGGGGCGTACCAGCCAGAGAGCCGACATTCCTACCGACCAGGCTCCACTGATATCTGCCACATAGGTATCGCCGATATGCAAAGAGCGGGCAGGGTCAGCCTTTAGCTCTTGAATAGCTACCTCGAAAATCTGGCGACGGGGCTTGGGGAACCCTACCCTGGCAGAAGTGCAAATAAACTCAAAATATTCAGTGATACCCATTTGGTGGCACAGTTCCGGCAGGTGCCAACTCCAATTGCTGATAATGCCAAGCTTGTAACCCTCCGCCTTGAGCCGCTTTAACACTCCTGGTACTTCAGGATAAAGGGCATAGGATTGGGGATTTTCAAAAGCCTCGATGATTTGCCAGAATATTTCTTCCTGCACATGGGGATGGATATTTAATTTCTCCATAACCCGTTGTTCAACTTCGCGCTGCCAACGACGATTAGCTTCCAGGCTTGGTTCATATTCGGCGGTGGAGTCTTGTTGGCCTACGATTTCCCAGCTTGCGGTTACGGCTTGTTCTACTTCGCCCAATGGCAAATCAAGACCCGCCTGTTGGAAGACCTGATGGTAAATTCCCACCCAGGAAGGAGCAAGTCCAACCAAAGTAGAGCCTACATCAAAAAAGACCGTATCGTAGGCCCGGGTAACGACTTCATTATTTAAAGGATTGTACAACGAGGGTTTAGTCCAATTCTAGACCCGGTTGCTCAGACCGGGTATTACATTGGTAGGGATGAGTTTACAACCTATCCACTAGGGTTTCTACCTCAATGGGCGGATTACAAGTCCGCCCCCTACCTAATAGTCCACACTCAAATAACACAGACTACTATAGCTTACGTCCCGCTTTCCGTCAACGAGCCAAAATCACAGGCGCATAATCCCTGGTTCAAGGGCGGCTTGTCCTAAAATCGCCCCGCTACCACCAAAAATCATAGTTTCAATTCTGACGTTCTGCTGGTTTAACTTGCGGATTTCCAGACAGGCTAAATGACATACCCGGTCAAACAACCAACCCAGATGTCGCATCCTGAAAACCCGCAGCAAGTCCTGTTCAGAGGTTACATTACGTAGACTTTGCACTATCGCTGGATCCATATCATAGCGACCAGCAATCTGTGACAGGAAAGACAGGTTCAATGGAGAATCTTCCAGCTCGTTAAGTTTACCAAAAGCCAGGGCAATCAAAGCCGAAGGGCTGCCACAAACCGTTAAAGTATTTAGTTGCTGGAGATTCCTGACGCTTTCCAGAGCCGCTTTCAAGGATAAGTGACTGCTGGAAAGATTTATATAGGCTTCGTGCGAGCTTTCCAAAATCGGAAACACCCCCGCCCCTGAATTATCCAGAGCCAGTGCCAACCGATCCATCACCGGATTAGGATTTGAGCCAAAAAGGTAATTCCAACCCTCAGTCGAAACCAGTGGGACTTCAGCCACTGTTTGTAAACTTGGCAACCGCTCGGAATTATCGGAAGTAAGGCCCAAAACCACTTGAACACCTCGTTCGAGACGTTCAAGGTTAACAGTGTCTAACACCTCGGCAATGGCACTGGTTACAAGTTCTCTAGGAATGGCGCGAAGGGCAACTTCTTCTTCTTTATTAGAAAAAGCCAGATGGATTAACAAAGGAACATTTACCGGGATGGGGCTTTCCTGACCTACCGCCATCTTCAGTGACAACCAATGCAACTCCACGTGCTGATTCATTATTTGAGGTGGTGGCGGAGTAGCGGAAGGTTTTTCAGTTACAGGTGTCAGATTACGTTCCCAGGCCACCCGGACACAAATTTCCTGATTCCTGCCTGACAAAGCTTCCGGGGTACCAGCAACAGAGCACAATACGCTGTTGCTATCAATTACGCACTTCTGGACTTTAAAGTTGGCGTTTCGTCCATCCGGCAGAGCTACCCGCACCCTTTTGATAACCTGATTGGTCAAAAGAGCGGTGGCAGCGGCCTTGGCAGCAGCAACGGCGGTCAGATGAACGATTGGGCTATCGTTTCTATGGCTGGAATTCCCGGATTTTAAAGATAAGCTACCACTAGCCGCGTTGCTGGATTTAGCGGATAATGGGTTATTACTATACGTCGTTTCGGACGCATCATCTTGAAACTCGCGTCCCATGATTAGGCCTTTCTGGGCCAATTGCCAATTAAATTAATACACTAAGATTTTATTTGACAAGCCTTATTTAATTGTTATTCAGGAAACTTTTCCCGGTTCAGGGTTAGCAGTTTCGTGCACCCCGGCCTCGGCAAAAGTCGCCATTTCATCTAATATATGAGCGGCGGCTTCGATGACATTCATCGCCAGAGCCGCCCCGGTACCCTCGCCCAACCTGAGATTCAGATTTAGCAAGGGGCTAAGTTCCATATGTTCAAGCATTACCTGATGGCCAATTTCAACCGAGCTATGAGCCGCTATCAGATAGGGCAGAACCGCGGGACACCATTCGGTTGCGACCAGGGCGGCGGCAGTGCTGATAAAACCATCTATAACCACCGGAATTCCTGAAGCGGCTGCCCCAAAAATCAAGCCCACCAGTCCGGCAATTTCAAAACCGCCAAGCTTAGTCAATACATCCTGCGGGTCGTGCGGGTCTGGCTGATTTACCCTTAAAGCTCTCTCGATAACCGCAACTTTTTGGGCTAATCCAATATCATCCAGGCCTGTGCCCCGCCCGGTGACATCCGCCACAGCTTTCCCGGTGAATACAGCTACAATCGCGCTACTAGGGGTGGTGTTGCCGATGCCCATATCCCCGGTAGCTACTAAATCAAGACCCTTTTTAACCTCAGCCTGAGCAATTTCGATGCCAGCCACTACCGCCTGTTGCATTTCATGGCGAGTCATCGCCGGGCCTTGAGCCAGATTACGGGTGCCGTAGCCCACTTTTCGGATAATCAGGTCGGGGTGTTGGGGTAGGTCTGTGGCTACGCCCAGGTCAACCACTATTACCCGTGCGCCCACGTGTCGAGCTAAAACATTTACCGCCGCGCCCCCTGCCAGAAAGTTCAGAACCATCTGGGGAGTTACCTCTGACGGATAGGCACTCACTCCTTCCGCCACAACCCCATGGTCGCCCGCCATCACCACAATTGCTTTGTGTTTTATTTTGGGGCGTTCCTGGTGACTGATACCAGCCAGCTTTAATGATAATTCTTCCAAACGACCCAGGCTACCAGGGGGTTTGGTCAAACTATTATGGCGTTGTCGAGCGGCAGTAATAGCAACCTGATCAAGCGGTTGTATAGCCGCCAAAGTATCAACAATTTGTTTTTCCAGGTTCATTAGACTATATTCAATTCTAGTTTATTATTTAATGTCTCGGCAGTAAGAGGAAAGCGAGAGCAACATAAAGTGGAAAACCTTAGCTAGGTTAGTAAATGAAGAGTGAAGAGTCCGTTAAGGATAAGTTAATTATAACCCCGTAAATATAAAGCGTCAAGATGAACATAGGTTAGACAGAGATTAGACAACGGACGAGTTTGGCTAAATACTTGGACAAGAATAGGGGTAAGGAGTCAGAATAAAGTACAAAGGAGTAAGAAGCAAGGAGCAAGAATTAAGAATTAGTGAATAAGCAAAAACCTGGGAAGGTTAGAAGCAAGATAATCTGGAATGTGCTGACTTTCGACCTTTAACTTGTGACTTTAGACTTACCCACCTCAAACGCCAAGATAGGCTTTCTTCACTCTTTCATCCTGGAGCAAACTTTGGGAAGAGCCTTCCAGGGTTACATGCCCTGTTTCCAGCACATAGCCCCGGTTTGCCTGTTCCAGCGCGGTCTGGACATCCTGTTCCACAATCAGGATAGTAGTACCCTCTTTGTTAACCTGCTCGATAATACCAAGCAAACTTTCGATAATTACCGGGGCGAGGCCAAGCGAAAGCTCGTCAATCATTAACAGAGTTGGACGGGCCATTAAACCTCGCCCAATTGCGACCATTTGTTGTTCGCCGCCACTGAGGGTTCCCGCCAAACTGTTGAGGCGTTCCTTGAGGCGCGGGAATAAGTCAACTATGTGAGTGAAGTCGGCGTTAACCTGGGCTTTGTCCTTGCGACGGAAAGCTCCCATCAGCAGATTATCCCGCACCGGCAAGGCCCCAAATAGCCGCCGACCCTCGGGGACGTGGGCAATTCCCGCCTCCACAATAGATTGGGTAGTGGCCCCGGTAATATTTTGCCCGTTAAAATGAATTGTGCCACTTCGGGGGGTTAGCAAACCACTGATGGTAGAGAGCATCGTGCTTTTGCCCGCCCCGTTGGAGCCTACCAGAGCCACTATCTCACCCTGGTAAACTTCCAATGCGGCTTCCCAAAGAACCTGAACATCGCCGTAGGCCACGTTAATCTTATCAATTTTCAGTAATGGTTCGCTGCTAATTGATTTCGAGCTATTTGGGGTTTGGGCATGTTCACCAGACATTAATTTTTCCCCTGCCTTAAAGTGGCAAGTTGCCGTGTTTCTTGGGCGGATTAGTGTCACGCTTGTTCTTCAGCATTTCGAGCGCGGCAATAATCCTGGGTCGGGTATCCTGGGGCTCAATTATATCGTCAATGTAGCCGCGACCTGCCGCTACATAGGGGCTAGCGAACTTCTCGATGTACTCAGCCTCCAGGCGTTTGCGGGTAGCTTGAGGGTCGTCGCTTTTCTCAATCTGGTCTTTGAAAATAATATTAACCGCGCCGTCCACCCCCATCACCGCAATCTCGGCAATAGGCCAGGCGTAGTTAATGTCGCCCCGGACGTGTTTTGAGCTCATAACGTCATAAGCCCCACCGTAAGCCTTGCGAACAATCACCGTAACTTTAGGAACAGTCGCTTCACAATAAGCATACAGCAGTTTGGCCCCGTGCCGGATAATTCCGCCATGCTCCTGGGACACTCCCGGCAAGAAACCGGGGACATCTACCAGAGTCACCAGGGGAATATTAAAGCAGTCGCAGAAGCGCACAAAACGGGCGGCTTTATCTGAGGAATTAATGTCAAGAACTCCAGCCAATACAGCCGGATTCTGCCCCACAATACCGACGCTCCGCCCACCCATCCTGGCAAAACCCACCACAATGTTCTGGGCGTAATATTCGTGAACTTCCAGAAACTTCCCGTCATCCACTATATGATGAATTATTTCGCGCATATCGTAGGGTTTGTTGGGAGAGGGCGGGACAATATTGTTTAAGTCCTGGTCGCGGCGGTTGGTAGGGTCGGAGGTTGGGATAAAAGGCGGATCTTCCACGTTGTTGCTGGGCATATAACTCAGTAAATCGCGCAAGGTTTTGATACATTGTACCTCGTCCTTGGCGGCAAAATGAGCCACGCCACTAACCGAGTTATGGACCATCGCCCCGCCCAAATCCTCAAAACTGACTTCCTCGTGGGTGACGGCCTTAACCACGTTCGGTCCGGTCACAAACATATGGCTGGTATCTTCGACCATCAAAATAAAATCAGTCATTGCCGGGCTGTAAACCGCGCCACCTGCGCAAGGACCTAAAATAGCCGAAAGCTGGGGCACTACCCCGCTTGCCAGCACATTTCGCAAGAAAATGTCGGCGTATGCTCCTAATGATACAACCCCTTCCTGAATCCGCGCCCCACCGCTATCATTCAGGCCGATAACGGGAGCCCCATTTTTCATTGCCAGATCCATTATCTTGCAAATCTTTTCGGCGTGGGTTTCGGAAAGAGAGCCACCAAAAACAGTAAAATCCTGCGAGAAAATGAAAACTAACCGACCGTCTACCTTACCATAGCCTGTAACTACGCCATCGCCCAAATACTTTTGGGACTCCAGGCCGAAATCGGTGCTGCGGTGGGTAACAAAGGTGTCCAGTTCCTCGAAGGAACCTTCGTCCATCAACAGGTCAATCCGTTCGCGGGCGGTCAGTTTGCCTTTGGCATGTTGGGCATCAATGCGTTTTTGTCCGCCGCCCAATTGAGCCTGTTGGCGTATTTGCCTTAACTCTTCAATTTTTTCCTGGTTAGTTTTAGGGTGGGGAGAACCGTTTGGAGAAGAAATAACTTTGTCAGCCGCACCCGTTTCCAGGCTACTCGTAGCTCCTGCCTCTAAATCAGCCATAGCAACATTGCCTTCTTTCATGTGAGTATATGCGGAGGTTTTCTTACGTTGTGAATATTACCACAAGCCAGCCCAAATGGGAAATAGACAGGTGGGCGGGGCTGTGCTATTATCAAGATGAAAATTTGCTCAGCTAATGAAGTTCGTATGCGAGATAGGGCTATTACTTTCAAAGCCGAAACCTTATCAATCACACAGATATTGTATGGTCGAATTTATTATAATTATAGTTTCCACAGGCATTGGTGAATGGATATCGTAGAGTTTGAAGTTGGGAAACAGTATCGAAACCGCCGGGGTAGCTATACTGTACTGGAATTACGTGGCCCAAAGATGTTTGTCCAGTACACAGATGGGCAAACTGGGGAGTTAACGATTGAGCAACAGGCTCAGATTTATTTTAACATTCTGGTTGAGGAAAAAGCCCGTCTAGCGCAGGAGGAAGCCGCCGCCCGCCACCAGCCCAAAGCTTCCAGTCGTGCTACCTCCAAGCCTGTCGCAACCGCTGCCAACCCCCGTCCAGTGGCAACCCCCCGCCCCGCCGCTCCCAGAACTTCCGCAGCACCCCCAGAACCGAGTTTGCCTCGCCGTACCTTACGAGTAGCTAATAGCCCAAACGACCAGACTTTCCGGGCCAGTGATATGCGGATTTTGAGCCAGTTCAAGGGTTACGGCAACCAAAATGCCCCTATCTGGTTTATGGGCTTTGAGGACTATAGCAATTTGGGCACGGTGGAGTTAAAACATCGGCTGGCTCTGGAAATCTATGAAGAACCCTATGTAAGTCTGCCCGAACGCCTGAAACTGGAGAATGTACCGCTCGAATATCGCTACGCTACCCCTGCCTGGAAAATTATGGCCTACCTCGGGTTGCGCTTAAATGGAGATGGTCAGACGCCTACCCCCAGCGAGTTGGATGAATATTATGCCAGCAGTTTTGGCGCAAAAGACGGCAATGTGCTTATCTCCGACTTGTTGCCACTACCCACCCCTAGTAGTAGTGATTGGCCCTATAGCAAAATTATCATCAGCGACAATTCGATGGTTCAGTATGAGTTACGAGACCGTAAAATTTACAGCTCGAAATTTTTGCCGGAGCGTATCAATATTTTCAACGGCCTCTACGAACAACGCAAGGCTCGTCAGGATGCCCCTCGCTTTATTTTCTGCTATGGCAGACGCTACTGGAGTCAATATCGCAAGGTTTTCCCTTTTACCTATAGCGAAATGTTGCTGGCGAGTAGCAGGGATGGCACCGAAACCAATATCATGCTGGCGAAAGATAACAAAACCAGCAGTTGGATTGTCCTACTCGGCACGTTGAGCGACACTCGCGGCGACGCTACCCAATACCTCTGCGACCAACTGGCCCAACGCCTGGAATTGCTGAACCGATAATTTTGCTTCGTATGGTTTTTCAGGGCTTTTTATTTTTATCAACAGGTGGGGTTATGGTTGCAGTTCCCGGAAGAAAGCTGGACCAATTATCAACCGGAGGCACACTCAAACCTGGTGACAATGAACTAGTCTGATAGACTTTAGGGCTTACTGATTTTTCCTTTGTAATTTGCTCAACTATCGTATTTTGAAATCCCAATTAAAGCGTTTTTCAAATTTAAGCCTCAACTCTTGTTGATTTTTATCTCTTAATTCATTACCATATTTATTTAAGTCTACCTTCAAAATAGCAACTGACTTTTAATTTGTAACCGTTCACGGGGTTGCCAAAAGGGAGTAAGGTTGTAAACTTTGGAGTATTGAAAACCAAGCCTGCCAGCCGAAATAATCGAGAAATTACCAGCCGAAGTGCGGGGTTATTTGGCCTATCTGGAATATAGTATGGTAGATTTATCAGCCCGGATTGCAGTATTGGAAGACCAACTTAAACTGAACTCGCAAAACAGCCGCAAACCGCCCTCCAATGACCCGCCATCGGCTCCAGCCCACCCCGCCAAGAAAAAGAGCGGCAAAAAGCGGGGCGGGCAATTGGGTCACACTCAGCATATGCGTAAGCGAGTGCCAGTGGGAGAAGTAAATGAACTGAAAGAGTGGTGACCCACCAAATGTGCCAATCTTGAGTGTGGCAGCCAATTACGTCCACGAGACCAGGTGGGGAAAGCTAATCGCCAGCAGGTCTGGGAAATAGTGTTGAACCCAGTGGTAGTAACGGAGCACCAATTTTTTGCTTGTGAATGTTCAGGCTGTGGACAAGTAAGTCGGGGGCAAGCAAGTGGGGAAGTGCCGAAGGGAATGTTTGGGCCGCAGTTCGTGGCAGCAGTAGCCAGTTTGCACGGACGGTGGCGACCACCCTCAAGCAGCCGGGGCGGGATTTGATTGAGTTTGCACTCAAGCTCTCAGGGCTAAATGGTTTGGGCTGCCTGTTCCAACTTTACTTCAAGTTTGACTCTATGAATGACCCCCTGAATGATTACGTTAATTTGGGAGTAATTAACAATTAACCAAATAATAATATCCCTTTAACAATTCATTAATAATTTAAATAAACAAAATTAACATGATTTTAACAACCAACCTTATCAACAATAACATCTCGTTAAAAACTCCTTTATAACTGTGATGTAATATACAAATGGCTTAGGTGGAAACTGATATTGCTGACTTTCGGGTTGGGGTGGAAAATATAAATTTGTTAATATATTCCTTACCCTAACTCCCACACAGATTCCCCAATTTGCAAGCCTACTATTTATAGACGGATATTTGAGAGATAGGCCGAAATTCTTAAAGGAGGAAGACTAGGTGTTAAACAAGAGCAAAAAGCTCAATGCTAAGATTTTATTATTGGTGGCTATGGCCCTGCTGGCCTCGTTGGTGTTGGCTGCTTGCGGCGACCCAACCGCTACCACTGCCCCAACTAGTGCCGCCTCTACCACCACTGCTAGTGCTGCAACTACCACTGCCTCAGCAGCTACTACTACTGCCAGTGCTGCAACCACCACTGCCTCAGCAACTACTACTACTGCTGCGACTGCCGCTACCGGAGCTGCAACCCCTCCAGGTGGATATGTGGTCAAGAATGCCGTAACCATTAGTGGATCGGGCGCGAGCTTCCCGAACCCGGTTTATCAGGAATGGGTAAAAGCTTTCGTTGGAGTAAATACCAATGTAAAGATGTCCTATGCTAGCGTTGGTAGCGGCGCGGGTCGTACCAGCTTCTTTAATGGCGAAGTAGACTTCGCAGGTTCAGATGCATATCCTTCCCAGGCGGAGTTGGATAAATACGGCAAGGCTATAGTAACCATTCCTACCACCCTCGGAGCGGTAGTATTGGCTTACAACCTGCCCGGCGTGACTGAACTAAAATTCAGCAACGACATTATTAGTGGTATTTACACCGGTAAAATTACAAAGTGGAACGATGCTAAAATTGCTGCCGAGAACGCGGGCGTAACCCTGCCGGATACCGCTATTACCTTGGCCGTTCGCCAGGACAGCAGTGGCACTTCAGACGTTTTCTCCAAGTGGTTAGCTAGCGTTAGCCAGGACTTCAATGCTCTGGGTATTGCTGGTAGTCAACCCGCCTGGGAAAAGGGCGGTATTTCTGTGGTTAAAGGTCCGGCAAACGATGGCGTAGCTGGTTTGATCAAGCAAACCGTTGGTGGGCTTGGTTACATTGAATCTTCTTATGCAGATGCTAACAAAATCAGTTATGCCAGCTTAAAGAACGCTAGTGGTTCTTATGTAAAAGCTACTCAGGAATCAATAAGCGCGGCAGCGGCTGGCGGTTCTGTACCGGATAACCTGCAACTCAAGGTAATCAACAGTGCCGACCCAAAAGCTTACCCGATTGCCGCTACAACCTGGATTTTGTTGCCAAAAGAAGTTGCCAGCAAGGATAAGGCCGATGCTATCCTGCGCTTCCTCTGGTGGGTAACCAGTGACGCCGCTCCGATTGAAATCGGCAAGAAAATTGGTTACGCACCTTTGCCAGCCGCAGTGGTTGCCAAGGTACAAACAACTCTGTTGAGCGTAACTTCAGGCGGAACACCAGTATTGAAGTAGTTTCAGAAGACTTTTGACTATAGATAGATAGTCCATAGTCAGGGTCAAGTAAAGGGGACAAGGGCAACTTTGTCCCCTGACTCTAAATCTTAGAACCAGTTTGTATGCTCAGTCAATCCATCTATAAACTTCATTTAGTAATAAAAATAGAATAAGTAGTAGAAGATACCTTAATCCCTGAAAATAAATTTTGGACATTAGGAGCAACCAACTTTATGGCAACTGAGGCCCCGGTACAGCCTACTCCCAGGCAAAAAAGCTCTTTTTCGGCTAACCCTGGCGATAACATTTTTATTGTGGTAACGGTAATTTTCGCAGCCTCAATTATCTTTTTGGTGCTTTTATTTGCCGTCAACCTGTTAACTGGTTCGTGGGAATCTTTGACTCAAAATGGAATAGGTTTCTACACCTCGATTGAGTGGAGCACCTCTGGGGATATTCCGACCTTCGGGGCTTTGAACTTTATTTACGCTTCGCTGGTCACCTCGGCCATTGCCTTGATAATTGGGGGTTCAATTAGTCTCGGAGCCGCAATATTTCTGGCGGAATATGCGCCACCCTGGTTAAGAACCCCACTGGCTTTTACCATCGAACTCCTGGCTGCCATTCCCAGTATTATTTACGGTTTCTGGGGGGTTCAAATATTATCCCCTATCCTGGGTGGTCCGGCTGGGGTAGAGTCCTTTCTACACAAGGTTTTCAGCCTTCTGCCAATGTTTGATGATACAGCCACTACCGTCAACGGTAAAACCTTAACAGTCCAGTTTACCGGGCGTGATTTGCTCTGCGCGGGTTTAATCCTCTCAATTATGATTATCCCGATTGTCAGTTCGATTACCCGCGATGTGCTCCGGACTGTGCCGGACAGCCAGCGCGAAGGTATGTTGGCGATGGGCGCAACCAAATGGCAATCTATAACCAAAGCGGTACTCCCTTATGGACGAAGCGGAATTGTAGGGGCCTTAATCCTGGGGTTAGGTCGAGCGGTGGGTGAAACGGTAGCGGTAGCTTACTTGATTGGCGGGGCCAGCACCGTAATTGCCCCCTCCCCTTCGCTTTTTATCGGTAACGAAACCTTACCCGCTAAAGTTTCTAACGCTTACGGTGAAATTACCAGAGATACCCAATCAGCTATTATTCAGTTGGGCTTAACCTTGTTCGTAATCACGGTAGTGATTAATATGCTGGCCCGCTATTTGGTTAATAGATCTTCGGCTAAAAAGAAAACTACTACCCCCACGGGCTTTGCGGCAATCTGGGCTAATGTGACCAAATGGTTAGGGATATTGATTTTCCCAATCTTTATATTGGCTCTATCACCGTTTATTTCCCTCCCGGTTTCGCTAATAATTATTGTTGTTTGGGGAGGGATTAAGCTAATCCGCTATATGGAGGTCAGGCTCGCTAGCCAGGGGAAACATCTTCCCCGCTTACTGGAGTTAATTGGCAACCCTAACAAGTCCTACGCCTTCCGTAAAGGCTCCAACAATTTAATGACCTGGCTGATAGCCTCCGCTTCGGTTATCGCAATTATTCCGCTTGCCAGTATTTTGATATTGGTAACGATTAACGGGTTGCCCCAGGTTTTCAAAGAGGGCTTCCTCACCAACAATCAGGTTCAAACTCCTGGTGGTATCTTCCACGCCATTCAGGGTACATTTGTAATGACCGGGATTGGGGCATTGGTTGGTATCCCGATTGGGGTGTTGGCGGGAATTTATCTCTCCGAATTTGGGAATAACCGCTTTGGTGGGGTAGTGCGTTTCACCGCCGACGTGTTGCAAGGTGTGCCAAGTATTATCATGGGTATTGTTGCCTATACTGTGCTGGTACAACCCCGTATCTTCAGCGCACCCAAAGAGCAAGTTACCAGCCCCTATAACGCGATTGCCGGTGGTATTGCGTTAGGTGTGATGATTGTACCGATTATTACCCGAAACACCGAAGAAATATTGCGGCTCGTCCCACAAAATATGCGCGAAGCGGCCCTGGCGTTAGGTATTGCCCGTTGGAAAGCGACTGTATCAGTTATTATTCCGGCGGCCTTCAGCGCAATTATGACCGGGATTATTCTGGGGGTAGCCCGTATTGCCGGAGAAACCGCTCCTTTACTTTATACTTCACGGGGTAATAATGAGTTTACGGCTATAAACCAGCCAACCCCTTCAATTACGCTTTATATCTTCGACCAGGGTAAGCGTGCGCTGGCTCAGAAAGATATTGACCTGTTATGGGGTGCAGCTTTTGTGCTGGTATTTATTATTATGATACTAACTTTAGGGGTTCGTTACTTTACCCGTAACAAACTCGGCACTCGGTTATCGAACTAGGCGAGGGTTCGTTGAAAGTAGGAGGCTGCTCCGTCAGCCGATTATCGCAAGACAGTGCAGCCTCCTACGAAATCACCGACAACTGTAGGATTTGCCGTAAGCTAGATTTAAAGTTATAATCTTATATGTGCTACAAAAGGCACCTGCTTTAAATAGAAAACGGGAGTTTATGAGTACAAACCAGGTATCTGCAATCACTAAAACTGCTACCGGGGTAAAATTAGAAAATCTGGATATTTTCTACAGCAAAAAACAGGCTGTACGTGGTGTTAGTATGGTAATGGAACCAAATTTCATTACTGCCCTGATTGGTCCCAGCGGCTGCGGTAAATCCACCCTTCTTCGCAGCCTCAATCGTATGATTGAAGTCATTCCCGGCGCATATGTTAAAGGCAAGGTTTTATTAGGTGATTCAGATATTTACGCTTCAAAAGTAGATGCGGCTTTGGTGCGTCAAAGGGTCGGGATGGTTTTTCAACGACCTAACCCTTTTCCGGCTTTAACTATTTGGGAAAATGTGGTTTCGGGGCTTCTGCTGGTCGGCGAGGCCAATCGCACTAAACTGAATGAAATCGCTGAGTCGTGTTTGCGACGTGCTTACCTATGGGATGAAGTCAAGGATAAGCTGGATCAACCCGGAACCTCGCTCAGTGGCGGTCAGCAGCAACGCTTGTGTATCGCCCGCACCATTGCGGTAGAACCGGAAGTTATTCTAATGGATGAACCGTGTTCCGCTCTTGACCCCATTTCTACCTTGCGGGTTGAGGAATTGATGCTGGAACTGAAGCAACAGTATACGATAGTTATTGTAACCCATAATATGCAACAGGCCGCCCGGGTAAGCGACAAAACGGCCTTTATGTTGGCTGGCGAAGAACGTATCGGTGAATTAGTCGAATATACCGAAACAAAACAACTATTTACCAATCCCCGCGAGGAACGAACAGAGCGATATATCAGCGGGCGATTTGGTTGATATTTAGCTAAAATAGGAAAATTTTATGCAAGAAAGTTACGCTCAACCTTTAAGAATCAATACTGCGGTTAGTGGAATTGCGGCTGAAGCAGTAGAAGAAAACATAGCGGTTGGGGCTGCTAAAATGGAAGTTCAAGACCTGAATTTCTATTATGGTAATTTCCAGGCCTTACGAAATCTTAATCTCATCATGCCCCCTCGCCGGATTACCGCCATTATTGGCCCTAGCGGTAGCGGTAAATCTACCTTTTTGCGCCTCTTGAACCGAATGAGTGACCTTACTCCTGGCTCTAGCCATAGCGGTAAAATTACTCTGGATGGACAGGATATTTTTGACCAGAGCCTGAATATTGTGAATTTGCGGAAGCGGGTAGGGATGATCTTTCAGAAGCCTAATCCTTTCCCCAAAACTATATATGATAATGTAGCTTATGGACCACGTCAGCATGGTACAACCAAAAAGGCTGAACTGGATGAACTTGTCGAACGCTGCTTGCGCCAGGCTGCTATCTGGAACGAAGTTAAGGATGTGCTCCACAAATCAGCTCTGGCTTTAAGTGGTGGTCAGCAACAGCGGGTTTGTATCGCCCGTGCTATCTCGGTTGAACCGGAAGTGCTTTTGATGGATGAGCCTTGCTCTGCCCTTGACCCCATTTCAACTATCAAAATCGAAGAGCTGATGATTGAGTTACGCAAGAAATACACCATTATCACCGTAACCCACAATATGCAGCAAGCCGCCCGTGCCAGCGATTATACCGTAGTGTTTATGATGGCTCCTGACCGGGCTGGAGAAATTGTGGAGTTTGGCAAAACCCGCCAGGTCTTTACCAGCCCCAAGAACGAAAAAACCGAGCAGTATATTACTGGTCGCTTTGGATGATGGAAAAAGAGCTTATCTTTAGCTCTACTTAACCCCTTTCCAATACTGGGAGGGGGTTTTGTTTGTCTAACATAAGTCTAACATTAAGATTATAGAACTTTGTAGCAGTTTTTGGTATAAAGTAGGGTATATGCCAGGAAATTTCGTAGGGGAGGTTTGCCTGCCCCTTCTGTACTCAGGGGGTGAACCGCCCGGATAACACCTTTTAGATTTTCGATATTAGATTTTCGATATTAAAGATTTCGGTGGAGGTTTTATGAGTGTTGAAGCTAAAGAAACATTAGGATTTCAGGCCGAGGTTAAACAACTTCTGGACCTGATGATTCACTCGCTATACAGCAATAAAGAGATTTTCTTAAGAGAATTGATTTCTAATGCTTCGGACGCAATAGATAAGTTCCGCTTTGAGGCTCTTTCGGATGGGGCATTATATGAGGACGACCATGAACTTAAAATCCGCATCAGTTACGATAAAGAAGCCCGCACCGTAACTATTGCCGATAACGGGGTGGGAATGACCCGCCAGGAAGTGATTGAAAACATCGGCACGATTGCCAAGTCCGGTACTCGCGAGTTCTTCCAGGCTTTAACTGGCGACCAGCGCAAGGATGCTAACCTTATCGGGCAGTTTGGGGTGGGCTTTTATTCCTCTTTCATTGTAGCCGACAAAGTAACCCTGACTACACGACGCGCCGGACAGAAACCGGAGGACGGGGTGCGTTGGGAATCAAACGGCCAGGGCGAATATACCATTGAAAGCGTTGAAGTTGCGGGACGCGGCACCGAGGTTACCTTGCATTTGCGCGAGGACGAGGACGAGCTTTTAAGCGGCTATCAGCTGCGGACGATTATCCGTAAATATTCCGACCATATCAGCCTGCCGATTGTGATGAAATCTGAGGAAGAGGATAAAAAGGACGAAGACGAAACCGTAAATAAGGCTTCGGCTTTGTGGTCGCGCTCTAAGAACGAGATTACCGACGAGGAATATAACGAGTTTTATAAGCACGTGGCCCACGACTTCACCGACCCCTTAACTCGCGTCCATAGCCGAATGGAAGGCAAATACGAATATACCATGTTGCTCTACATCCCGGCCCGCGCCCCTTTTGACCTCTGGACACGCGATAGTCGGCACGGGGTTAAATTGTACGTGCGGCGGGTCTTTATTATGGACGACGCCGAGCAGTTAATGCCCTCTTATTTGCGATTTGTGCGGGGGGTAATTGACTCGAACGACCTGCCGCTCAACGTTTCCCGTGAAATTCTGCAGCATAACAAAATTATTGAGAGCATGCGGGCCGGGGCGGTCAAAAAGGTACTCGGCACGCTGGAAACTATGGCAAATAACGAGCCGGAGAAGTATGCCTCTTTCTGGAAAGAGTTTGGGCGAGCCCTTAAGGAAGGGGTTGCCGAAGACCTGACCAACAAAGATACCATCGCCAAATTATTGCGCTTTTCCAGCACCCACACTGGGAGCGAAACCCAGGATGTGTCGCTGGATGATTATATCAGCCGGATGAAAGAGGGGCAGGACAAGATTTACTATATTACGGCGGATACCTTCGCCGCCGCCAAAAATAGCCCTTTGTTGGAAATCTTCCGCAAAAAGGGCCTGGAAGTAATCCTGATGTCGGATGTAATTGATAGCTGGGTTGCCAGTAATCTGTTTGAATATAAAGGCAAACAGCTTCAGTCCGTCGGTAAGGGAGAGGTAGATTTAAGCCAGATTGAGGGCGAGGAAGAAAAGGAGCAGCTAGAGCAGGCCACTACCGAGTTCAAGCCCCTCACCGAGCGTATCAAGAAGGCTCTGGGCGATAAGGTTAAGGAAGTGCGGGTTACTAACCGTCTGACCACCTCCCCGGCCTGTCTGGTGGTGGATGAGCATGATATTGACTCGCAATTACAAAGATTGCTCAAAGCGGCGGGGCGACCTGTTTTCAGTAGTAACCCGATTTTCGAGATTAACCCCCAGCATCCCTTATTGCTTCGTTTGAAAGACGAAAGCGACGACGATAAATTGGCAGATTGGTCGGAAATCCTGTTCGACCAGGCTATTCTGAGCGATGGCGGCCAACTTGAAGACCCGGTGGCTTTTGTAAACAAGCTTAACGAGTTGCTGGTTTCGTTGAGTACGAAATAGTTGCTGGATATTGGTTCTTAGTTGCTGGTTATTCGTAGGGGCGAACCTAGTGTCCGCCCTGGAAACTACCCCTTCCCTGATTCTTGGAAGGGAGAAGTTTTTTACAAAATCCCATCGCTACCAGCACCACAGACCAATACACAGATTTTTTTGGCATTTTCGGTATTTATTTTGCCAGCCATCAATGCCCCTAGAGCTGCCGCCCCGCTTAATTCTGCCGCCACGTTCATTTCTTGCCATAACCAGCGCGAAGCCGCCAGCATTTCTTCGTCTGTTACCAGCACAATTTCATCCACGTTTTGACGGATAATATCAAAGTTAATTTGGGCACTCTGGCGGGGGGCTAAGGTGTTAGCAACGGTTTTTATCTCTGCCAATTCTGCCGGGTAGCCAAGCTGAAGACTCTGATAAAGAGTAGGCGCACCGGTAGGCTCAATTCCGATAATTTTGATTGCCGGATTAATTGCTTTAGCCGCTAAACTGATACCGCTAATTAGGCCACCCCCGCCAATCGCCACTAGCAGCATATCAATATCGGCTATTTCTTCAAGAATTTCCAGAGCCAATGTACCTTGTCCGGCGATTACCAGTGGGTCAGCAAAGGGGTGAAAATAACATAGACCTTGCTGTTCAGCCGCCGCCAAAGCCGCCCGGTTCGCTTCATCCCATACCTCACCTTCAAAAATCACTTTAGCATTCCAGCTTTCCAGCTTTTGGGCTTTGATTGGCGGAGTATTGTGGGAGAGGTAAATGGTAGCCGGGACTTTCGCTAACCAACCAGCGTAAGCTACACCGAGACCATGATTCCCACCAGAGGCCGTAACCAACCCATTGGCAAGTTGGGAGGGTGCAAGGCTTTTGAGTTTATTGACTGCCCCTCGTGCCTTGAATGAACCGGTTATTTGCAGACATTCAAGTTTAAGATAAAGAGAAGGCTCTCCCCAGAACCGATTCTTTACCGGGTGGGTTTCAATTAATGGAGTACGTCGGACAAAGTTCCTGATTCTAGCGCGGGCCGCTTCGATGTCTTTTAATTCAAGCACAATACTCTAATCCTTTCTTTATGTTGAGAAAATAAATATGAATTTAGCATAACGAACCTATAAGAATGCGGCACACCGCACAATTGCCTAATATTAATCCTGATTTTGAGCAACCTTTAACTATTCCAAACGTTTGAGTATACAGGGGTAGTATGTTATATTAACCACAAAAGGCTCTAAGTCAATATTGCGCGTTTGATTGGCAAACAATTAGCTCCTTTGAGGTATTCAATCCCTGGCTATGGTTATTTTCTCGGTCAAATAGAAACTTGTCTAAATCTACGGCTTAATGTGATTATCAATCTCTGCTCTGAATTTGAAGGATACATTCTAATTTATTCCAAACCGGGCAATCACATACTAAAATCCAAAACCTAACCCAAATACGAGGGTAAAAGGGTTTATTAACCCTGTATACTAGGCACAAAGTCAGGGGATATGTTGCCCATCAAGGCATATTAACTTTTGACAACATCATGAGGAGAAGACTTGAAATGGTGAATTCAAGACCCAAAAGTCGAGAACTGCGTTTGTGGTATATCTTGCTGGGTGTGACTATCGTTTTCCTTCTTGGAGTTATTTTTTTTATTTCAGCGAATTCCAGCCGGATAGCAAACGCGGCTACCTGGAATCCATCCGGCCCAATAGACCCCTATAACGTACCAATCGCTAATGTGGTGGTGCGGGTAAGGCCTAGTGATGGCAAGGTTTTTATTATTGGTGAAAATGCCTATGGGATAAATAAAGAGGGACCTTCGCTCTACTATATGACCAGTCCGAATTATACCCTACAAACCCTGGTCAAGTTTCCG
The DNA here is from genome assembly GCA_038207495.1 of Chloroflexia bacterium. Classification (GTDB taxonomy): domain Bacteria; phylum Chloroflexota; class Chloroflexia; order Chloroheliales; family Chloroheliaceae; genus Chlorohelix. The sequence continues at coordinate 23,583 of JBBQZS010000005.1, read as the reverse complement.
AACTCTACCACTAACAGTAGCCGAAGTGCGCGTGCTACTTTTGACAAGGATTCCGTTCTACACGTTGTATGGGGCGAACGCTCCGGTCCCAATAATTCTTACGAGCAATGGTATGTAAGGGTTCTGGCTAATAACAGTGTTTCTCCATCCGTTACCATCCCTTTTGGCGGTAATGGGGAGGCATTTAAACCTGATATTGCTTCAACGGTTTTCCCTTATTCGGGGGCTTCAAAAATATATATTTCTAGAAATATTTTTAACTTCAGTTCCAACAATTATTCTCAGGAAGTTATTTCCTCTAGTGATGGAGGAATTAGCTGGGGTGGAGCTACCGACCTTATCGGCAATTTTACTCCGTCAAATGCTTCACAATCCAGTAGTATTGCCGTAGCCCCAAATGACGATGTTTTCGTAGTTGTCAAAACTGAAGAAAACAACATAGAACATGTTTACGGGAAGGCTCGCACAGGGGGGGTCTGGAAACCCAGGCAAGAACTCAGCCCCGCAAATAATGGGAGCAATGTACCAGTAATTACTGCGGCAGCAGACCTTAATAGCAATGGCTATATCTTTTTCGTGTATGCTGCCTCATCTACCCTCTATAGCAAAAAATGGAATAACGCAACTTCCACCTGGTCTTCTACGCCATCAACCTATACCGCTCCGGGCCGTCCAGTTGGCTTGGACTCAGTGGGAACTGGCGATGGGTCAATCTGGTTAAGTGTACAAAATCTGAATTTAGGCCAATCCTATGCTACATCTTCGGATGGTGGCACTAGCTGGTCTGGCGGGGACATTACTTTAGATGGTATTTCCGCTAGTACCAGTATTGCCTGGGCCAATAACCAGATGTATGCAGCCTGGAAAAGCGGCTATACCGTTCGACTGTTTAGTACACCCGGGGGTGGGTATATTAGTACACCTACGAACCTGACCACCACTATTAATTCGCCTACCCAGGTGACCTTGAACTGGTCGGATAATTCGGCAAACGAAACCGGCTTTGTGCTTGAGCGTAGTACCAGCCCAGCATTTAGTATCATAACAACGTTCAATCCTCTTGCAAATGCAATCACTTTCCCGGATACTTCCGTAACCGAGAATGGTATCTATTATTATCGGATTAAAGCGGCCCTTCCGGGGGGTGCCTTCACTGGCTATAGCAACGTGACTCCCCAGGTATTAATACCCTTAAAAACCCCCACCAATCTGGCTAAAACTGGTTCTACTACTACTTCCGTCAGTTTAAGCTGGACGGATAATTCGGGCGTAGAAACTGCCTATAAGCTTGAGCGCAAAACCCCCTCTACGAATTTTAGTGAGATTGCCAGTAACCTTGCTCCTGGTACTACTACCTATACTGACAGTGGACTTTCGGAGGGTAATCAATATACTTATCGGGTAAGAGCTTTTAATAGCACTTCCAATAATTATTCGGCCTATAGTAGCGAGTTAAATGCCACTACTGATCTAATTGCACCAGGCTCATTGAGCGCAGTGTCTACTTCCAGTACGGAGGTGGCATTGAGTTGGCAGGGCCTTTCCACCAATGAATCAGGTTATATTATTGAACGTAGCCCAACTGGTGTTACGAATCCAAATAATAGTTTTGTAGAAGTGGGACGTACACAAGCAAATATTCTTACCTTCCATGATACTGGATTAACCGCCAATAATCCTTATTTCTACCAAGTAAAAGCCTACAACACTTTTGTTTCGTCAGGTTATACACTAATAGATCAAGCAAAAACAGGAACCGATAAACCAATTGATCTAGCGGTAACAGGGGTTACCAGTACCTCAATTTCCCTACAGTTTACTGATAAATCGGATAATGAAACCCAATTTGAGGTCTTCCGCCGGACGTTGGGGGGAAGTTATGGAGCAAATGCTACATTTACAATAGGAGCAAATGCTACTGCTGCTCCCTCCCCTGTTTCCTTCACCGATCCAAACGCTTTAACACCGGGAACAGTTTATTTCTACAAAGTGCGCGCAATCACGGTTGCTGACCCCAATGGCGGACCTTCGAGTTTCTCCAATGAATCAAGTGCTGCTACTACTTCGGGCAATGCCGCCTGCGTGGTGAGCACCACTAGCAATTCTGGTGCAGGTTCCTTGCGCGCAGCCTTAACGGATGCGGTAAACTGCAACAAATCGGGTGGGGTTATTACCTTTAGCCTGACGGGTTCGCAGACTATCGCGGTAGCCACCGCTTTACCCGATGTGGCTATTGGGGCATCTATCGGAGGTAGTTGTGGAAGTTCCGGGGCAAATATTCGATTAGACGCTCAAACCACTGCGGCAACGCTGGTGCTCAAAGGCAATAATACTGTTTACGGCTTACAGCTTAGAAACGCGGTTTTAGGCGGCAAACCTGTCTCAATGGGTGGCACAGGGATAAAAATGTCCTGCGTAACCTTGCTACGTACTTAATCTAATGGGGGGAACCTGTCCCCCTCAACACTTTGTAACGCTGAAGGTGTTATAAGCCACAAAGCCCCTATCCCAAATCTATTTTAGGTTGGGATGAGGGGCGATTTTATGCCTTCGGTCAAGTTGTAAATATAAAATAAAGCACCACCCTGTTCTGCGGCAGAGTGGCGCTGTCCCGAGTAAAGAATGTCGTCCAATCGTTGATAGTTATTCGTTGTTGGTTGTTGTAAAAGAAATAACTTACAACCAAGAACCAATAACTAACAACTGTTATTTTTTAATCACGACGTACTTAAAGGGTAGAATACTTTGAGCTGTCCAGCCGAAATTCTGGATGTAAGGCTTCTGCAAACGCACCTGAATACCGTTAAAAAGCGGGACATAAGCTGCGTCATCTTGCATTACCTTTTCGGCCTGCTGATAATATTCAGCCCGCTGGGCAGGGGTTGATGCAACATTCCCCTTCTTCACCAGTTCATCAAAAACCGGGCTCTTGTAATTGCTCTTGTTGTTACCAGAATATGAGGCAAAACACTGCTCGTAGAAATTCTGGGGGTCTGGATAGTCCGCTCCCCAACTACCACGCATAAAGATAAACTCCTTGTTATCATCGCGGCGAGCCAGAAATTCCTTGAAGGTCGAGATAGGGTTAAGTTTAATATTTAAACCCAGGTTGTTTTTTAGCTGCTGTTGGACACTCTCGGCTACCGCCTTCCACTGGTCAGTATCAGCGTTGAAGGCATAACCGCCGCTCTTGCCACCACCGTAATTATTAATCTGATCTTCCAGTTGCTTAACTTTTTCGGGAGTATCGTAACCCGCTTCCTTGAGCATCTGTTGGGCTTTATCCTTGTTATAGGGATAACTATCCAGCGTTTTATAACCTACCAGACCTTCCGGCAAAAGTACGGTGGTCGGCACGCCTGAACCATTCAAAGCACCATCAGTAATCAACTGGCGATCCATAGCGTAAGCAAAAGCCTGGCGCAACTTGGGGTTAGTGCTTAAAGGGTTATCGTTCTTGGAGAAATTGAACTGCAACCAGGTAGTGCGAAGGTTGGCATATTCGTGATACTGGTTCTGGTATTTGGGGTCTTTCTTCAACTTCTGAATATCGCTTACCGGCACCAATACCTCATCCAGTTCGCCATTATCATATTTCAGGCGGGCGGTGGAATCGTCCTTGATAAAATCAACGGTCACTGCATCAATATCCGGCTTGGGGCCGCTATAGTTGGGATTAACCTCCAACCGCATGCTAACATCGTGCTTCCACTCCTTCAAAATAAAAGCACCCGTACCTACTCCTGCCAGATTTGCCGCCTCAGTTGACCAGGGATTCTTTTCGTCAAACTTGTCGCCTTTGCTTTCAACCAACTTTTGGTTGACCGGGAAGAAGACCCACAGGGTTGCCTCAGTCAGGAAGTAAAAAGAAGGGGCGTTTAACTTAATCGTAATCGTATTGTCGTCCACCGCCTTGATACCAGAAACAGTAGCGGCCTTTCGCTTGGCCTCGTCTTTTTCAGTAGAAACGGCTTCAAAACCCTCAATCTCATACATAATTGAGCCATATTCAGCTAAGTCACCAAGTTGGGCTACCCTATTCCAGCCATAGACAAAATCTTTAGCGGTCAGGGAGTCACCATTGCTGAACTTCAGGCCGGGTTTCAGCTTAAAGGTATAGGTTTTACCATCTTCCGACACGGTGGGCATCGCACTAGCCAGGGCGGGTTTGACCTGTAATTTAGGGTCAAGTTCTAACAAGCCCTCAAAAATGTTCTGGGCAATCTCGATGCTGGTCTGGTCAGTTAAAAAACCAGGGTCGAGAGTTTTTGGCTCACTGGCTTGCCGCCATCGGAAAGTACCAGCACTCCGGGCAGCACCTGCCTGGGTGGTTGCGGCAGTGGTGGCACTGGTAGTAGTGGTTGCCACACTGGTAGTTGTCGCACTGGTGGTAGCATTCTGGGTAGTCGCGGCGGTAGTTGCACTGGTGGTTGCCACGCTGGTAGTTGTCGCACTGGTGGTAGCGGGCGTAGTAGTGGCAGTATTATCGCCACAGGCAGCCACAAGTCCGGGTAGCAATAACAAAACCGCTACAAAAAGGTAAAGTTTCCTGGGATGTTTCATTTCTAAAGCTCTCTCCTTTCAAGAATCTGGTTGGGTCAGTTTGCCTTAAGCAGTTATCAATTTTTAACCTGTCAAACAAGCCCTATTTCAAGGGCGCACCAATCAACCGTAAACCCAGCGTGGCTACGGGATTTTTTGAGAATCACAATACCTTATAAAATTGCCTTATCTGGACTTTCGCTTGAGGTCAGATTACAGACTCAATCTATCATTAGCTACTCACGTGGTGAGTTCCAAAACGAAAGTCGTAGAGTATTAAATTTTTCGCTACAGGAGAGATTTAAACTATCTTTTTAGCTTTTGGCATGGATTATTTGAATTCCCGGTTAGGCAGTTTTGGAGATTAAATGTCCGGGTAAAATTCCTCCTTACTTGTTAATACGAAAAAAATTTAAAAACTTAACAAGGAAGGTAATTTCTGATTTAGATTTAGGTTGAGCTGGTTTGGGGTGCAAAAATCCGCTCTTTAACAAAGTGGCTCCCCAACCCCACCATCACTTGCTCAGGTTAGCTTTGACTTTCGAGCAGCTATCGCTAACGGGTCAGTAATACTTTCAAACACTTCCCCCAAACTTTAGCGCATGCGACTAACGCCACTAGAACGGTTTGCCACCCCGTTTTTGAATGGTTTCCCTGTAAGAGCGCAACAATAAACCCAGTAGTTTCACGGAGACTACTGGGTTTTAATAACATCAGGGTTATTTTTAGCCGATAGCTACTTCAAAAATTTCGACCTGGGCTTTTAGGGGGCTATTTCCACCCGATTCTGGGCCACTATGGGCTCGACTGAATGAGTCACTACTGCGCCACGCTTCAAAACTGGCCCGGTCTTCCCAGGTGGTTTGAGCAATGTAAAGGGCTTTCCCCGACTCTATCTCGCCATCAGCCCTTAAAAATTTGAAACTGACAAACCCCGCCAAACCCTGCATATTTGAGGCGTGCTTGAAACCCATTTCCAGACGTTCGCGCATTTCGACGGGCGCAATTAAACGATTTTGTACCACAATCATTTTATTTTCTCCTTTCGAATTTGATTTTAGGTATTAGGCTTCGGGTAGACACGGAGGTCTACTCCTACAAATTCCGGCTTCTTTACCCCGTTACCCGACAAATCAACACTTTCAGATAGCGACTTTCGGGCGTAAAAATATTTACCGGATGGTCGAGGCCATTCTCGAAAGTTTCCAGAATTTGCAGACGGCGGTGGCTGTTAGCGGCGGCCTGCGCCAGACTGTTGCCAAACTCTTCCATACTGATACTGCCCGAACAAGAACAGGTCATCAGGATACCGCCGGACTTTACCAACGGTATACCGAGGGTATTCAAACGTTGATAACCCTGCAAGGCTTTGTCCTTCTCGCGGTGACTTTTGGCGAAGGCGGGCGGGTCAAGGATAACCGTATCAAACTTCGTGGTCTGATTTTGTAAGTATTCAAAAGCATCCGCCGCCAGGAATTCGTGCTGGGCCGGGTCTAAACCATTCAGGGTAAAATTTCGGCGGGCAATTTCGATAGCGGCAGCCGACTGGTCAAGGCTGGTGACTTTAAGGGCTGAATTATGTTTGGCGGCATACACCGAAAAGCCCCCGCTATAACTAAAACAGTTTAGCAAACTCTCGCCCCTGGCGTAGCGGGTCAGGGCTTGCCGTTTGTCGCGCTGGTCGGCGTAAAACCCGGTCTTTTGTCCCTTCCATAGGTCAACCTCGAACTGAAGGCCGTTCTCTCGCACCACAATTTGGGAGGCAATCTCCCCCATAGCCAGGCGCGGTTCTTCCTTCTTGAGTCCCTCCCGGCTACGTACCGCCACATCATTCCTTATCAGCAAACCTTTTGGTTTTACTACCTCAATAAGGGCTTCGGTTATCTGGTCAAGGCGACGGTCTATCCCGGCTGTATGCGATTGCAGCACCACCGACCCATCGAAATAATCGGCAATCAGACCAGGCAGAAAATCCCCTTCAGCATTAATCAGCCGAAAAACATTGGTATCAGCCAGCTTCAAGCCCTTCAGCCGCAAGTTCCAGGCCTCATTAATTCGCCGCACAAAAAATCCGGTGTCAATCAATTCATCAGGGTTTGTGGTCAGAATACGCACCGCAATATCGGTCTGGGGGTTATAGTAGCCCCGTGCCACAAAATCTCCCTGGGCATCCTCCAAATCTACAACTTCTCCCGGCTCGAACTTTGGCGGGGGGTTGGTCAAGGCCCCCGAAAAAACCCAGGGATGACCCCGCCGAGCCGTCCAATCACGTCCTTGTTTTAACTTTATTCTGGTATAATTTGCAGTGTTCATATTAGCTATTATAGCAGTTATTAAAAGAGAGAAAACCAGTGGATTTACAACGCGAATACCCAATCCTTGAGTTTGATAATAATCCTTATGGGATCCTTGAGCCAAGCCGCCTGATAAAACCGATAGATATACCGCAGCACGCCGTAATCTGCTTTTTTCAGGACGTTATTACCCAACTTTCGCAGGAGCATGCGGCGCGGGTAATATATCACTTGCGAAGCGAGATAGGCGCTCACCCGATTTTTGAGGTGGATTACAAAGGGCGGCGGTTGGCGGTGTTTCATCCGGGGGTGGGTGCGCCCCTGGCTGCCGGGATGATGGAAGAAGTTATTGCCCTGGGGAGCCGCAAGTTTATGGCCTGTGGCGGGGCAGGAGTGCTAGACCAAAGTATCGCGGTAGGGCATGTGATTGTACCATCGGCGGCGGTGCGGGATGAAGGTACATCCTACCACTATCTTGCCCCAAGCCGGGAGGTTATGGCTGACCCGCGGGATGTAATGAAAATCGAGGAAGTTCTAAAGTCGCGTAGTGTTAATTATCTGGTTGCCAAAACCTGGACAACCGACGCAATCTATCGCGAAACTCCCGAAAAGGTTAAACTACGCCGGGCCGAAGGTTGCCTGACGGTAGAAATGGAAACGGCGGCTTTTATGGCGGTGGCTCAATTCCGGGGGGTGCAGTTCGGGCAGTTGTTATACGCTGGGGATGATGTTAGTAGTGAGGAATGGGACTCACGCGGTTGGCAAACCCACTCCGTTCGGGAAAAATTGTTCTGGTTAGCGGCGGAAGCCTGTCTTAATTTGTAGGAGGATTTTAAATGACGGTCGAAGTTACCCTGGATGAGTTGCAGCAGCTTCTGGATAAGGCCGCTTTTACCAAACTCTACGGCTTTAAGATGCACTCGGTAGGGGATGGCGAATGCACTATTGAGGTGCCCTTTCAGCCCGATTTTGAAAGGCCGGGTGGAATGGTGGCGGGCCCGGTCTATATGGCGGCGGCGGATTTAACAATGTGGCTGGCAATCGCCACTAAAATTGGTCGCCCCGAAGTGGATATGACCCTGACCATCGAGATGAAAACCAACTTTCTGAGTGGAGCCAAACAAGAAGCTATTTTCTGCAAAGCCAAAGTGCTGAAACTAGGTCGTCGCACCGTCTATGGCGTGGCCGAATGTGTCACGGCGGATGGCAAACTGCTCACTCACCATACCCTTACCTATATCCGCCCCCATTCTTCTACCGATTAAACTATCAAATACTAAGTGTCCTGACGAGCAGTATTCAAATGTAGGGGTAGAACAGCGTTTCTACCTTTGTATATCCCACTTTCAGGACAGCCACGAGGGCTGTCCCTACGCATTAGGTTAATTATTTATGTCCAACCTTTATTTAATTTAGGGCAACCTTACCTTCTACATTCTTTTCCAATATGACTCCAAAGAGCTATGCGAAATTGCCCTGGGAAAATTAGAATAACAATGTGGTGATGAAACCATAAAAACTGGGTAAAGGCTGATTATTGGTATAACATTTGTTTTTTATTGTTGTAGACCAGAGAAAATTCTCCAGAATAGGGACTACCAGGCCTAAAACTAGGGTGTAGCCCCTATTCTTTTAAGAAAATGAGCTTGGTAAAATATAAACATAACCAGGCATAACTGAATCACTGCGGACATTCTTGTGATATTAGGCAACTGCAATTTGCTCCGCCATTTACTTATGAATAATCAAGCAGTCTGAGGGCTGAACGCAATGGAAATTATTTCTGTGGGGCTGGATTGTAAAAAAGCTCCTGTCGAAATCCGCGAGAAAATTTCTTTCGTTGGTCATTACCTGACCGAGGCTCTGGCGGCTTTAGTCTCACGGTCTAATATAAATGAAGCGGTTATTTTATCAACTTGCAACCGGGTAGAAATTTATGTTTGCAGCGAGCATACCCGTCGTGATGAAATCCAGGCTTCCTTAATAAATTTTCTGTCTGAGTTTCATCAAGTTGAGGCCGAGGAATTTGCCCACTTATTGTATTTCCATTGCGGACGGGCGGCGGCAAACCATCTTTTTGAGGTCGCCAGTGGCATTCAGTCTATGGTTCTGGGGGAAGCTCAAATTCAGGGGCAAGTACGCGAGGCCATTGAGGCTGCCCGCAAGCATGGGGCTGCCGGACGAGTAATGGATGCCCTGTTCCGAGCCGCTCTTAGCACTGGCAAACGTGCTCGCACCGAAACCGCAATCGGCGAAAACGGAGTATCAGTCAGCTTTACCGCAGTTGAACTGCTCAAAGAAAAAGTTGGTACGTTGCAGGGCAAAACCGGGCTAGTGATTGGGAGTGGCATTACCGCCCGCCTTTCCGCCCAGATTTTAATGTCCGCCGGAGTTAGCGATATTCTGATTGTCAATCGCAGCCACGAAAATGCCCGTGAACTGGCTCATTATCTCAATCTTAGCCCTCACAATGCCTTTACCTTCCCCGATATGGAAGATGCGCTGAGTTTGGCAGATGTGGTTATTAGTTGCACGGGTGCGCCCCATACTATCCTCCACAAAGCTCAGGCCGAACGCGCCCTGGTAAGTCGCCCTGACCGCCCTCTGTATATGGTGGATATTGCCGTACCCCGTGATATTGACCCCGATATGAACGAAGTTGATGGTGCCTTTGCCTGGGATATTGATGATATTAAACGATTAGCCGACCAAAACATGGACAAACGGCGTTCCGAGGTGCATCATGTGCGCACGATTGTCATCGAAGAACTGAACGATTTTATGGCCTGGATGGGCGCGCTGGCGGTAGTGCCAACTATTACCAATTTGCGCCGCCACGCTGATTCTATTCGCAAAAGTGAATTGGAGCGAGTTAAAAACTCGTTTGGGGATTTATCTGACCGACAGAATCATTTGTTGGAAGAATTAACGAGCCGGATTATTAACAAATTACTGCACGAACCTACCCTGCGCTTGAAAGAAGCCGCCAGTAACAGCGATGGCGGGCGTTATGCCGAGGTGGTGCAGCACCTGTTCTCTTTACAGGGGGTTGGTAATGAAGCAAATTGAGCTGAAAGCGATTGATACAACTATGACGAATGTTAAAACGCTGGTGGTAGGGACACGCGGTAGCAAGTTAGCCCTCTGGCAAACCGGCTGGCTGATTGATAAAATCCGGGCCAATCGCCCTAATGTAGTTGTCGAAACCCGAATTTTCACCACTCAGGGCGACAAAATTCAGGATGTGCCATTACAAAGTGTGGGTGATGACGGCTTTTTTGTCCGCGAACTGGAAACCGCCCTGCTAAACGGCGAAATTGACCTGGCAATTCATAGCCTCAAGGATTTGCCGACCCGCCAACCGGAAGGTCTGGTAGTGCCAGCCACCCCCGAACGCGAGGATGCCCGCGATGCCCTTCTGAGCAAGCATAACCTGAAACTGGCGGATTTGCCCCAGGGCGCGGTTATCGGGACTAGCAGTGTGCGCCGCGCTTCGCAGTTACGGGCTTTCCGCCCCGATTTCCAGTTGCGGGACTTACGCGGCAACGTTGATACCCGCATCCGCAAGCTGCACGAACAGGACTACGATGCGATTATCCTGGCGACTGCCGGGGTTTCCCGTATCAGTCGCGCCGATGAGATTACCGAACGTATTTCTTTCAAGTACATGCTGCCCGCCCCTGGACAAGGCGCGTTAGCTCCCGAATGCCGCGCGGATGACCGAGCGGTTATGGGTATGCTGGCCCAACTTAACAATCGGGAAGCCCAGGCCGCCGTTGAAGCCGAACGCCAGTTTATGCAAGCTCTAGGTGGCGGTTGCCAGACTCCCGTTGGAGCTTTCTCCGAGGTTGTGATGCGGAAACTGACCTTACGAGCCTACATTGGCGCACCGGATGGTAGCCGGGTGGTGAAAGTGGAAGCGGTCGAAGATTGGGAAGGCACGCTGGCTCAATCCCGCGAGATGGCTAACCGTCTGGCGGAAGAAGCCCTCAAACAAGGTGCCCGCGAAATCCTGGACGATGCCCGTGCTAACGGCTATATTACGGATAGGAAATAGGTTGTTGGTTGTCAGTTGTTGGTAAAAATCGCCCGGCAATAAATCACCGGGCTAATAGAACCTACAATCCAACCATTGGAAATTATTTTGGCTTGAAGTAATCTGTAGAGCATATAGGCTCTTTTAGCGCGGTGGTCTTAATCCCGCGCAAACCTTAACAACTGGCACTATCCGAAAACTCCGGCTTTGAACCCGCATCAGAAGAAATAATCAGGCTTGACCCAGAACAAGCCCGTGCCTGGAAAAAGTTAGGTGTTGAATTCAACGAAAATAATGGCTGGGATTTTAATGGAAATGCCTACTTGTTATATGAATATGATTTAGATAGTCTTGAACGTATTGAAAAACAGTTAATGCCCCTAAACATTGATTGGCAAGACTATGCAACTTTTCATGAGGGCTATTGGACTAACTGTTTTGGATTTCCCTATAACCCTAATTGGGGTGAATGTGCGATAAGCGATGAAGAAATTGAAATAGTAAGCGGATTTCTCGAAGAGCTGACTATAGAATGGTGCGGGAATTTAGACGGGCCACATTTCACACTTTTAGCCACAGAAGAACAAATTCTAGCCCTGATTGAGAAACTTGCAACTCCTATTGCTGAATGGAAACAAGAAAATGGCTATTCTTAGGGGTAGTCAAATGGATAACTCAAATCCCACAATGCAAAATGTAAAACTCCCCCTGGTAGGTCGGACGGTAGTAATCACCCGCGCCAAAGAGCAGGCCGAGAGATTTGCCAGCGAATTAGCCGAGTTAGGGGCAGAAATAATTGAGTTCCCGGTAATAAAATTTGTGCCGCCTGAAAGTCTAGTAGAACTGGACAGGGCGGTTTTTGAGCTTGGTAGCTATAACTGGGTAATTTTCACCAGTGCCAACGGGGTAGAATTTTTCTGGAAACGGGTAGAAGTTGCCGGGAAGGATGCTGCGGCGTTTAGCGGGGTCAAAATCTGCGCGGTTGGGCCAGCAACGGCGGCGGCCTTAGAAGGACACGGTTTAAAAGCCGACCTTGTGCCGGAAAAGCATGTGGCGGAAGGGATACTGGAAAAGTTTGGCGACCAGTTAGCGGGGCAACGCTTTTTACTGCCCACCGCCGACATTGCCCGCGACACCCTGGCCGAGGGATTCACAACCAGGGGCGGATTGGTAGCAAAAGTTACAGCCTACCACACCGTAGCTTGCGATAATGAAGAACCAGGTAGTATTAGTGCGGCTCAAATGATAGAATTACTGGAAACTGGCAAAATAGACCTGATAAGTTTCACCTCATCTTCAACCGTCAAGAATTTTGCAGCAAGGTTAGCCACCGCCAGCGATAAGGCGGTTAGCGAACTTTTAAATAAAACTATAGTGGCCTGTATTGGCCCGGTAACAGCGAAAACCGCCCGCGATTTGGATTTGCGGGTAGGGTTGGAAGCCAGTGAGTTCACGATTGACAATTTAGTGACCACTATCAAAAATCACTTCGTCAAAGAGGAGGTAGCCCTTAATGGACGATAATAACGCCACCAAAAGCGGCAACGGCGCGATTGCGGAAGCAAGTTATCCTAACTCAGCGGTAATTATAACCCCCGAAGAAGTTGAGATGAAGGAGAAAATGGGGATCAGGGGTGGTCGTGTGATGCCCGAATCGCCCGATGTGAAGGTAGAGTTCAAGCACAACGTCACCAAACAACAATATGTCCGGTTTAACTTCTTCAAGCTAGACCCGGCCTTCCGTCGCCTGCCCAAAGCCGAGCAGCAAAAGGGTATTGACGAATTTCTGGCGATTATGGAAGATTTATACCCACGTGGCGAACTGCTCCGGCCCTATAGTCTGACGGGGGTACGGGCTGATACCGACTTTCTGTTGTGGCATGTTGTCCCGGTTAATAAGGATGGCGAGTCACCCAGCGGTATCGAACGCTGCCAGGAAGTAGTCTCAACAGTGCTTGCTACGGGGCTAGGGGCGTACCTGACATTGAGTTATTGCTACACCGCCCTGACCAAACGCTCTACCTACACCGATAGCCATCACCACGAAGGCTCGGAAAACGAGCGGTTACGGGTGGAACCCTGGGGTGCGAAATACCTGTACGTCTATCCATTTGTGAAGAATCGCCCCTGGTACTTGCTGCCGAAGGAAGAACGCCAGGAGATTATGGACGAGCATATCTTTGTAGGCCACAAATATCCTACGGTTAAGCTCAACACCACCTATTGCTTCGGGCTGGACGACCATGATTTTGTGGTAGCCTTCGAGACCGATTTCCCGTCCGACTTCCTGGATTTGGTGCAGGAGTTGCGCGAAACCAAGAGCAGCCTCTATACCGTGCGGGATGTGCCCCTGTTCTTCTGCGTTTCAACCACAGTCGAGCAAATTATTAAAAACATGGGATTATAGTAATTCAGTTGTAGGGGCGGTTCGCGAACCGCCCCTGCCTGATTCTCCCTTCCTTTTCAGGGAAGGGGATTAGGGGGTTAGGTTTGAAATGAGTGATAAAAGAGCAGGGTCGGCACAGCAATTCGAGGCTGCCAAAAAGGTATTTCCGGGTGGGGTGAATAGCCCGGTGCGCGCATTTAAAGGGGTTGGCGGCAACCCAATTTTTATTGACAAGGGCGAAGGGCCATATCTCTACGATGTGGATGGCAACCGCTATATTGACTATGTACTTAGCTGGGGGCCGCTAATCCTGGGACATGCTTTTCCGGCGGTGGTCGAAGCGATTATCAAACAGGCGGTTAGAGGTTCCAGCTTTGGCGCACCAACCCCGCTTGAAACCGAATTGGCCGAACTGACCATAAAGGCCGTCCCAAGTATTGAAATGATTCGTTTCGTCAATAGCGGCACCGAAGCGACCATGAGTGCCTTGCGGGTGGCGCGGGCCTACACTGGGCGCAATAAAATTATAAAGTTTGCCGGGTGCTATCATGGGCACGCCGATTTCTTATTGGTACAGGCCGGAAGTGGGGTTGCCACGTTAGGTTTACCAGATAGTCCCGGCGTAACAGCTGCCGCTACCGCCGACACTCTGACCGCCCCCTACAACGACCTACAGGCCGTTGAGCAGCTTTTCGCCGAGAATAAGGGGAACATTGCGGCAATCATCGTCGAACCCGTAGCCGCCAATATGGGCCTGGTGTTGCCACAGCCCGGTTTCCTTGAAGGCTTGCGCCGCATAACCAAAGAAGAAGGCGCGGTGCTGATTTTTGACGAGGTAATGTCAGGCTTCCGAATTGGTGGTGTGGGTGGAGCGCAATCCCGCTACGGTATTGACCCTGATATGACCACTTTGGGCAAAGTCATCGGTGGCGGTCTGCCAGTGGGAGCCTACGGTGGCAAGTACGAGATTATGAAAAATGTTGCCCCCCTCGGCGCGGTCTATCAGGCCGGAACGCTGAGTGGCAACCCTCTGGCAATGGCGGCGGGTATCGCTACCCTGAAAGAGTTGCTGAAACCGGGCTATTATGAGAGGGTAGAAGAGCTAGGTAAACTGATGGACGCGGGAATGAATGAGGCTCTAAAGTCCAGCCCTGTACCGGTCTATTTCAAACGGATTGATACCAAGTTTGGCCTGTTCTTTACGCCCAAAGAAGTGACCGATTACGCCAGTGCCAAGACCGCCGATACTAAAGCCTATGCCAGCTTCTTCTGGGGTCTGGTAGAGCGAGGGGTTTATTTTGCCCCCAGCCAGTTCGAGGCGGGCTTCCTGAGTAGTGCCCATACCCAGGAACTGATTGCCGAAACCTGCGCTGCCGCCCGCGAAAGTTTTGCATCCTTGGCAGTGGCGGTCTAAAAGTAACGATTATCGAGTAATGCATAACGAGTAACGAGTTGAAAGTATGATTCCCCCTTCCTTGAATCAGGGAAGAGGGTTAGGGGGCTAGGTCAGGAGTTAGTCATGATTAGTGAGAAAGATTTAGGGACAAAACAGGGGCGGGCCGACCTGATTGTCAGGCCGCGTCGCACCCGCCGCACCGAAAACTTGCGCCGGATGGTACGCGAAAACCGGGTATCAGTAGACAACTTTATTTACCCGCTATTTATTGCCGAAAATATTACCAGCACCGTAGAAATCGGCTCAATGCCGGGGCAATATCGCTGGCCGGTGGGGATGCTGGCGAAAGAGGCTGAGAATATCGCCAAACTAGGCATTCCGGCGGTGTTGTTGTTCGGTATTCCCGATTTCAAGGACGAGCTAGGCCACGAAGCCTACAACCATAACGGGGTAGTGCAACAGGCTGTTCGGGAAATTAAAAAGGCCGTACCAGAGCTGGTAGTAATAACCGACGTGTGCCTGTGCGAATTCACCAGTCACGGTCATTGCGGAGTAGTTGACCAGAGCGGCTACGTTCAGAATGACCCGACCCTGGAACTCTTAACCCGCATGGCACTGAGTCATGCTGAGGCTGGGGCTGACATTATTGCTCCTTCCGATATGATGGACGGGCGGGTTGCCGCTATTCGTGACGGACTGGATGGGCAGGGGTTTGAAAATATCCCGATTATGGCCTATAGTGCCAAGTTCGCCAGTGGCTTCTATGGCCCTTTCAGGGAGGCTGCCGGAAGCACTCCCCAATTTGGCGACCGCCGCAGTTACCAGATGGATCCGCCTAACTCCCGCGAAGCTCTGCGCGAAGTGGAATTGGATATTGCCGAGGGGGCGGATATGGTTATGGTTAAGCCCGCCCTGCCCTATCTGGACATCATTGCCCGAGTGCGTGACCGCTTCGACCTGCCGTTAGCGGCCTACAACGTCAGTGGCGAATATGCGATGCTAAAGGCGGCGGCGAGAGCGGGCTGGCTGGACGAGGAACGGGTTATCCGCGAAACTCTGGTGTCAATCAAGCGGGCCGGGGCGGATATGATTATCACTTATCACGCCAAAGAAGCCGCTCCCTGGTTCAAGAGCTAATTTTTTAATAGTATTTTAACTTGACTTGTGGTAATTTAAGATTACCACAAGTTTTTTATCCCAAAAACAGTTTAAAACAAGCGAAATATTTTCCCAGACGAAGGTTTTGAACTATCTTTTTAACGATTTGGTTAAGTATTTCCTAGATTACTAAGCGTAACCTGAATTGTAATGTTAAAATGGTAGTAATATAATTATAACGTCCGCAAATTGGGTAGTTGTTCAACACATGTCATAAACCCAGGCAAGGTTTAGAATGGGAAAATCAGGGTAAATATAGATGCTTCGAGGCATTTACGTCTCCGCTAATATAATAATAGCCCTTTGCTATTTGATAATGGCAGGCTTTTTCTTCTGGAAGTTCATACCACTAAAGCTAAGCCCAATGGCTCGCTCATTTGGATATTTATTAGCGGCAATTTTTTTCATTTTTGGCCTTGATCAGATTCACGACTTCCTTTTGAGCTTGAATAATTCAGAGAGTAGTCAAACCGCCGACTCTTTTATTTTTAATATTGCCATTATTTTTAAGTTTGTTGCCTTAATGCTAGCACTTACCGGGTTGTTTCTTCTTCGCCGCTATCGTCAAATCTGGAATGAGTTGCTATTTGCCAGTAAGGCAGGGATTGAATTACAACAAGCCAACCTCAAACTTGAAGAAACCAATTCTACCTTCCAAAAGCTAGTAGAGGAACATAATAAAACTATTGAAGCCCTGAAAATGAGCGAAGAACGCTTTCGTTCGCTGGTCGAAAGTGCCTCTGATATTTTTATGATTTTCGATACCGAAAGGCGTTTCCGCTATATCAGCCCTTCGATAAATCGAGTTTTGGGTTGGAATGTACCTGATTTTATCGAAAAACGGGGCCGAGATTTCATTCATCCTGATGACCTGGTAAAATTAAGAGAAGTTTTTCTGGAAGTAGCCAAAGAACCTGGTAAAGAAATAGATTTAGTCGAGTTCCGAGTGCAGGACGGCTACGGGAAATGGCGTAATATCGAGGCGGTTTTTGTAAATTTGTTGGATAACCCCTTCGTAAAGGGGGTCGTAGTTAACGGGCATGATATTACCGAACGTAAAATTATAGAACAGGAATTAATAGCCGAGCGTGACTTTGCCACCAAAGTAATTCAAACAATGGGCCAGGGACTAGCTATTATTGATTCCGAGCGCAAACTTACCTATGTAAATGAGCGGCTTGCCCATATTTTTGGGTATGAACCAGAAGAATTGATTGGCAAACCCTCCACCTATTTTACCCTTCCTGAAGACCTTCATATATTGGAGGAAGCGCGGGAAATCCGCCTTCAGGGAAAGAGTAATACCTACGAAGGTCGGGCCAAAAAAAAGGATGGTTCTCTTATTTATGTTTCTGTTACTGGAGTACCAATAATAAGAGATGGTAAGGTTACCGGGGCAATTTCGGTTTTAACTGACCTCAATGAGCGGCACAAAATAGAGCAGGAATTAAAAGCCGAACGTGACTTTGCTACCAAGGTTATTCAAACAATGGGCCAGGGTTTAACGGTCACTGACACCGATAGCAAGTTTACTTTTATAAATACCCCCTACGCCAATATGTTAGGTTATACCCCAGAAGAATTAATTGGTAAAACTCCATTTTTTATTACCCACCCTGACGATTATACGATTCTAGAGCAAGCCCGCAATAAGCGGCGGGCCGGCGAAATCATCACCTATGAAAGTCGGCTACAAAAACGGGATGGTTCTTCGGTTTATGTTACTATTACAGGTGTGCCCCTGATACGCAATGGTGAGAGTATCGGAACAATTGCAGTAATTACCGACCTAACCGAACGACGTAAAGCCGAGGAAGCCGAGCAGCAGCACAGTGCCTACCTTGAGGCTCTTCACGAAACTGCCCTGACTTTAATGAATCGCCTTGACCTCACCGAATTATTGGACGCTATTATTTCACGCGCAGGGAAATTAGTAGGCACCGAACATGGCTTCATTTACTTGATAAATGACGATGAAAAAATGATGACGTTACGGGTAGGTACCGGGTTTTATGTTGATCAAATGAACTTGATGCTTCTACCCAGAGAAGGGCTTTCCGGTAAGGTCTGGGAAAGCGGCGAGATGTTGGCAATCAAAGATTACAGTAAATGGGATGGACGTTTCTATGGAACTGGCTGGGAGAATCCCCACGCGATGGTCGGGATTCCCTTAAAATCAGGCGGTAGAGTAGTAGGTGTAATTGGTTTAATGCGCCTGGAGGAAAATCGCTACTTTGAACGGGATGAAGTAGAGTTGTTGGAGCGTTTTGCCCAACTTGCCGCGTTAGCTCTGGATAATGCCCGCTTGTTTGGCTATTCCCAACGTCGCCTTTCCGAACTTAATACCATTCAAAATATTGGGCAGGCAATCAATTCCAACTTGCAACTTCGGGAAGTCTTTGAAACCGCCGTAAATCAAATCCAGCAAGCTTTCGGTTACGAAATGATAAGCGTCTATCTGCGTATAAACGATAAATTAATTTTGCAGTCTCATTCAGGGTTTAAGGAGCAAACTCCTTTTATAGTTTCCACCGAACAAGGTATTATTGGGCGGGTGGTACGTACTGGCGAGGCCGCTTTTGTAAACAATGTTGACCAGGATAAAGATTTTGTCAGGATAAACTCGAATACCCGACAGATTATCGCAGTGCCGCTAAAATCAAAAGAGAATGAAATATTGGGCGGGCTGTCGGTAGCGTCTACTGGAAAAACCCCGCTAACTGAAGACGATTTCACTTTGTTATTACTATTGAGCAATCAGATCAGCACTGCCTTAGAAAACGCCCGCCTTTTCACCGAATTGGGTCGCAGCGAAGAAAAATATCGGGACGTAGTAAATAATGTTAAGGAAGTCATTTTTCAGACCAACCTGGAAGGCCTATTAACTTTCCAGAACCCAGCCTGGGCAGATTTATTTGGCTATAGTTTGGACGAGTCATTAAATACCCACTTTCAAAATTACATCTATGCCGAAGACCTTCCAAATGCCATGACGGAGTTTTCTGCCCTGTTAAATAAAGTCAAAGACTCTATCCAGATAGAGTTACGTCTGGTATCAAAAAACGGAGGTGTCCATTGGAGCCTGGCTTATGCGCGGTTGCAAACTACCAGCGAAGGTGAACCTCTCGGTATTTTCGGTACGTTGATGGATATAACCGAGCGCAAAAGGGTGGAGGAGGAGCGTTTAAGCCTCGAACGTAAAATGCTGGAGTCCCAAAAGCTTGAAAGTCTGGGGGTTATGGCCGGGGGGATTGCCCATGATTTTAATAATTTGCTGGTTTCGATTATGGGTAACGCTGAATTAGCCCAGATGGATTTGCCACCTGATAGCCCCGCCGCCGAAACAATTAAACAAATCGAGTTGGCCGCCCAACGCGCCGCCGACCTGACCCGCCAGATGTTGGCCTACTCTGGTAAAGGCCAATTTGTAATGCAACAACTGGATTTTAATCAGGTTATTGACAGCATGTCGGAGTTGATTAAAGCCCCCCTAAACCGAAAAACTAACCTGGAATTCAACCTTGCCCAAAATTTACCCAAAATTGAGGCCGATGAGAATCAGCTACGTCAGTTGATTTTAAACCTAATTGTTAACGCGGCGGAAGCAGTTGGCGAAAACGAAGGTTTTATCAAACTCACTACCCAACTGGTTAAGGCCGATTATAATTATCTTGCCAAAACCCTGAAAAGACCCGACCTACAAGTGGGGAATTATGTACTATTTGAGGTCACAGACTCCGGCAGCGGTATGGATGAAGAAACTCTAGCCAAAATTTTCGACCCGTTTTTCACGACCAAATTCACCGGGCGTGGGCTGGGTTTATCGGCGGTACAAGGCATCGTGCGCGGACATAAAGGCACCTTGCACATTGAAAGTGAAGTTAATAAAGGCACAGTGTTCAAGGTTTTATTACCTTGCGCCAACATATCCGACGCTACTTCCCCTAATAACCTAAGTAATGGAGATAGGCCAAAAGACGATTCCAGGATATTAATTGTAGATGATGATGAATTATTATGTAAAGTTACTTCCAGAATGCTTCAGAAAATGGGCTTTAGTGTCCTGGTAGCATCGGATGGTCGAGCAGGGGTGGAATTGTACTCCGAAAATTTGAACGAGATAGATTGTATTTTGCTCGATTTAACTATGCCCAACATGAATGGCGAGGAAGCACTTCGCAGAATTCGAGCTCTTAAATCAACGGTCAGAGTGGTATTAATGAGCGGCTACGATGAAAAGGAAGCCATTAGTCGCTTCGGAAACAATGGGGCAATTGACTTCCTACAGAAACCCTATAACTCCAAAGAACTCCACGAAAAAATCAAAAAAGCCTTAAATCGTTAAAACGCAGTAACCTGGTTGGTTGATAGGGGTTAAACCATTTGTTATAATCCATGTCAGCAAATCTTAAGCTGGCGTTAAACTACCTTACCTTTATAGGTTTCGCTTCTTAAAAGTTAAAATTATAGGAGATCATGTGCCTGACCAAAAAGTAGACTCTCCAGAAACCGTATTGGTACTGCCCTTTGCGGACGGTATTGGCGATTTTGTAAACATGCAACCGCTACTGAACGCCATCGCTCAACGCTTCCCAAATGCCTCTATTAGTGTTGCAGCTTCTGCTTATGCCAATTATTTAGTTTCGCCCGATTTCCCGGTTAAAATCGTAACACCTAGTTGGTTTGAAAAAGACCCCGGCCCAATTGCCCAACGCTTGCGCCATTTGATTCCCCAGAAAGTCCTGGCCTTTTTTGCCGGGCCAGTTTTAAAGCGCGAGTTAGGGGGTAATATTGATTTAATTATTAATACGATCTATCTCTGGGAACGGCACATGGATTTCCCGCGCTACTGGACACCCCAAATTCCCTTGAGGCCAGGAGCTAAACACACTCTGGATTGTCTGGCCGATGTACTGGAAGAAGAGCTTGATATTATTATTCCTAAAGCCGCGCGTTTTCCCAAACTGTATATCAGGCCTACCGCCACCGAGTGGGCCGCCGATTTTATCAAGCAGAACAATCCTGACCAACGTCCTTTAGTAGCACTTGTGGCTGAAAGCAATATGCTTATTAAAAAATGGCCTGTTGGTCATTGGGCCTACCTGAGCGATTGTTTGCAAGAAAAAGGTTATCGAACAATTTTCTTCGCCCCCGAGAATAGCGAATTAAATCAAAGAATCCTGGGGCTAACCCATCACCCCCCTCTGGTTGCCTCGACCACCCTGGATAACGTGGCTGCCCTGATGAAAGAATGCAATTTGTGTATTGGGGTAGATACCGGGCTGTTGCATATCGCCGCCGCGGTTGATACCCAATGGTTAGGCTTGTTTGGCCCGACCAATCCCGAAGTTACAGGCCCCTATGATCAGGCACTTGGGCGGGGCCTGGTTTCGCCTTTCCCACGGGGAGAAAGTTGCCGAAGTTGCTGGAAAAGCTTCAAATATGAGGATGATAAGTGTCTGGCTCTGGATTTGGGCAGTTGCATTGACCATCTTGATCGCCGAATGGTGCTGGAAGCCAGTCTGGAAATGCTGGAAGGGGCGAAGGTCTAATGTCAAGTTATCAAAACCTTCTAGTCGAAACCCTCGAGAATAATATTTTAAGGATAAAGCTAAATCGCCCCCAGGTTATGAACGCCCTGAATAAAGCCATTCTGGAAGAGCTAATACTAGCTTTTCAAACCGAAGCCAGCCAGAGCAATATTCGATGTGTAATTCTGGGTGGTACGGGCAAAGCTTTTTGCGCCGGACAGGACCTGGCTGAAAGAAAAGCCTTCGCTGAGGGCGGGGAAAGGCCATCCTTGCAGCAATCGCTTGAGTTACGCTACAACCCTCTGATAAAACTAATCAATGAGCTACCTAAACCAGTTATCGGCATGCTAAACGGGGTAGCGGCGGGGGCTGGTTGCTCCCTGGCTTTGGCCTGTGATATGCGCCTGGCAAGCCGGGATGCCAGTTTGATATTAAGTTTTGTCAAGATGGGTTTAGGGCTGGATAGTGGCGCAAGTTATGTTTTACCAAGGCTGATAGGAATGGGCCGCGCCTTTGAGTTAGCAATACTAGGGGAGCGCATCTCTGCCACTGAAGCGGAGAGGTTTGGGTTGATTAACCGAGTAATAGACGCTGAACAACTGGAAATTGAAACTTTAAAAGTAGCTCGACAAATTGCGAGTGGCCCGGCCCAAGCGATTGGTCGAATCAAAAGTGCCTTGAATTATTCGCAAACCGCTACTCTGACAGCAGCCTTACAAAACGAAGCACTTCTACAGGAAGAAGCGGCTCAGGGTCAGGAATACCCTGAAGGTCTTAGGGCTTTCTTCTCCAAAAGACTCCCCAACTTCTCGGCCTAAAGTCCGAACAAAATCGGTATTTCGTATGTGACTTCGGATACCTATTTCCGTCTAAACTAACGACTGCATTTTTAAGATATTTTAATAGTTGGTAGGGAAGGTAGTAGCTATGAAGTTCGGCGATATTGATATTAACACAATCCAAAATATTAGTGAAAATCAGCATAATCTGTCCAACATTTTAAGTGCGGTGGTACTTACTTTAGATCTTTGCGGCTCGGTTACAGAATTATCCCATGAAGATTTTAATATGATAAAGGAAGAATTAGGTCGAGCAATCCTGGTTTTACATAGCAATCAACAAATGTTGAGTCAAATTATGGAGAAAACCGCTGACTCCGAAATTAAAGAGGATAATTCTGACAACTCTGACGCCGCCTATGAAAGCAACAACTAATTTTTATTTTGGAATCAGATTTATCACTGATAATTCGGGGCGGGCAAAAAGGCGGGAGCGAGGTGTATTAAAACCTTCAAAACCCAAACCACGAGTTACATACATCTGGGTTTGATTTGGGCCACCTATATTATACAGTCCGGCGGCGTATTTATTACCATACCTGCTGGCGGTAAACAGGGCACCATAGAAAGGCAAGGCAATCTGTCCCCCATGCGTATGCCCCGCTAATACCAGATCTATTCCCGCATCTGCGGCTTCGGTGGCAAAGTCGGGGGGATGATAAATCAAGAGCTTGAGGGCAGATGGTGGTACTTGCGGACTCAGGTTGTTTAGCACCTCGGCATTGGCATCCCCGTCACTTCTGACTCCTATCAGACTGATAGATTGTCCATTTATAGTTAGAGTTTTTACCTCGTTGTCGAGAAGCTGCACAGCCGTACCTGCCATTGCCTGGCGTGTTTCAGGTAGCGAGTCTACACTCCCGGCTACCGCATAAACCCCATAGCGTGCATTAAGTCCCTGGAAAAATCGGTGCAGGTAGGAGTAGGTTTCAGGCATATAAAAATCAACATTAATATGGTCGCCACTAATAATCACCAAATCAGGGTCAAGACTTTTTATTTTGGCAAGGGCATCATCCTCGCGCCGAGTCCAGCGTTCCATATGAATATCGCTAAATAGCACTATTTTCAGAGGGGGAGTACCCGGAGCAAGTTTACTTTCCGGGATAGTTGTCGTAGTTATGTCAATCCAAAATGGCTCAATATAAAAACCGTAAAAAAGTAAGGCCAGTAAGGCCAGATGCAATCCTGCATAAATTTGCAAAAGGGTACGCCAGTAATGCCGGAGTTTCTCGGAAAAAAAGAGCAAGGTGATAAATACTGTCATTTAGCGGGGTATAGTGAAAGGGTAATCGCGGCCAAAGTGACCAAAAAATAGCGGGGATAAGGTACCACTCGGAGTAGCCAATCAAGCAAAATCGCGGCCAAAATGTACCAGGACCAGTATTCTAGTTATGTTAA